>DATJPZ010000027.1:0-2005 GCA_035506175.1 Thermoanaerobaculia bacterium
CGGGACCGGTCTCTTCTTCGCCCTCATGCCGGAAACCCTGGAGGCCGAGACGACGCTGACCGGCGTCGAAATGGACCCGATCACGGCGCGGATTGCAAAACTCCTCCATCCGAACGCGCGCATCCGCGCCGAGGACTTCACCAAGGCGCGCATCGCCGAGACCTACGACCTCGTCATCGGCAACCCGCCGTTCAGCAGCCGCACCGTCCGCGCCGACGATCCCGCCGGCCGGCTCAGCCTGTCGCTCCACGATTATTTCATCGCGCGGTCGATCGAGCGGCTACGGCCGGGCGGACTCGCGGCCTTCGTCACGAGCCGTTGGACCATGGACAAGGCCGATCCGACGGCCCGCATGTTTCTCGCCTCCATGGCCGATCTCGTCGGCGCGGTCCGCATGCCCGAAGGCGCCATGCGCGCGGCGGCCGGAACCGACGTCGTCGTCGACATCCTGTTCTTCCGGAAGCGCGGCCCGGATGAGCCCGCGAAGCCCGCCGACTGGATCGACCTCGCCGAAGTTCTGCCGTCGCAAGACGGGGAGGAGGCGATTTCGATCAACCGCCATTTCGTCGAGCGTCCGGACATGGTTCTTGGGAAGCACGCGCGGACCTCGAGCGCCTATGGCCCGACCTACACTTGCCTGCCTCACCGCTCCGAACCGGACGCCCTGTTTCAGGAGCTGCTCGCCGCGTTCCACACGCTTCCCGCCGACATCTATGCGGCTCCAACCTTGGCGAGGCTCGAGCGCGAGACGCTCGCCGACGAGACCATCCGCGTCGGAACCGCCGCCGAGGGCGCGACGATCAAGGAGGGCAGCTACCTCGTCGTCAAAGACAAGCTCGCCCAAATTATCGACGGCGCCCCGGTCGCCGTTCCGATCCGCAACGGCAAGGGGTCGGACGGCATACCCGCGAGACATGCGCGCATAATCCGGGGCCTCGTTCAGATTCGCGACGCCATTCGTAACGTCCTACGGGCCCAGGAGGCTGATCTCCCCTGGGGCGGCGCGCAGGTCCGGCTGCGCGCGGCTTATGCGCATTTCAAGCGGGAGTTCGGCCCGATCAACCTGACGACGATCAGCGAGACGACAGGACCCGACGGGGAGGTCCGCGAGACCGTCCGCCGGCCGAACCTCCAGCCCTTCCTCGACGATCCCGACGTCTGGCTCGTCGCCTCGATCGAGGACTACGACGCCGAGACCGGCGTCGCCCGGCAAGGCCCGATCTTCACCGAGCGGGTGCTCCATCCGCCCGTTACGCCCGAGGTCGCGTGCGCCGCCGACGCGCTCGCGGTCGCGCTGCACGAGACCGGAGTGGTCGATCTCGACCGCGTCGCCGAGCTTCTCGGCGTCACGCGCGAGGCGGCGATCGCGGAGCTCGGAAACCGCATATTCCTCGACCCGCAGGCCTGGCGCGCCGGTCTGGAGACCTGGCGGACCGCCGACGCCTATCTCTCCGGGCCGGTCCGCAAGAAGCTCGAGATCGCCATCGACGCCGCGTTCGAGGATCCGCGATTTGAACGCAACGTCGAGGCGCTCAAGGAGGCTTCGCCTGAGGACCTGAAACCCTCGGAGATCACGGCCCGGCTCGGCGCGCCCTGGATTCCGGCCGATGTCGTCGCCGGGTTCTGCGAAGAGATCCTCGGCGTCACGACACGCGTCTTTCACACGGTCGAGATCGCCTCATGGACGATCGAGGTCAACGCTTTCCTCAGAAACCCCGCCTCGACCACGGACTGGGGCACGCTCCGCCGTCATGCCGGCGAACTCGTCTCGGACGCGCTCAACTCCACCCTGCCGCAGATCTACGACACCTTTGTCGAGGACGGCGTCGAGAAGCGCGTCCTCAACGCCGCCGACACCGAGGCGGCGAAGGACAAGGTCGCCAAGATCAAGCAGGCCTTCGAGGCCTGGATCTGGACCGACGCCGGGAGGGCCGACGCCCTTGCGAAGATCTACAACGAGCGCTTCAACAACCTCGTGCCGCGGCGCTTCGACGGGTCGCACCTG
>DATJPZ010000028.1:0-46171 GCA_035506175.1 Thermoanaerobaculia bacterium
CCAGTTCGGCAAGAACCACCTCGGCGATCTCAACGAGTTCCTGCCGACGGTGCACGGGTTCGACGAGTTCTTCGGCTATCTGTACCACCTGGACGCGATGGAAGACCCGTTTCATCCGGCGTATCCCCAGGACCTGCTGAACGTGGTCGGGCCGCGCAACATCGTCCGTTCCTGGGCGACCGAGACGGACGACCCGACGGTGGACAAGCGGTGGGGCCGGGTCGGCAAGCAGAAGATCCAGGACGAGGGGCCGATGCCGCCGCACCCGATGCCCGGCATCAAGTACAACATGGAGACGGTGGACGACGCGTTCCTCGCCGACTCGATCACCTTCATGAACAAGGCGAAGGCCGCCAACAAGCCGTTCTTCCTGTGGCTCAATCCCACGCGCATGCACGTCGTGACGCACCTGTCGCCGAAGTACGAGGCGATGCGCAACTCGAAGAACGGCTGGACGGAACAGGAAGCCGGCATGGCGCAGCTCGACGACATCGTCGGCGCGGTGATGCAGTATCTCAAGGACAACGGTCTCGATGACAACACGATCGTCCTGTTCACCAGCGACAACGGTCCCGAGCAGTTCACCTGGCCCGACGGGGGACAGACGCCGTTCGCCATGGCCAAGGGAACGGTCATGGAGGGTGGCTTCCGGACGCCCGCGATCATCCGCTGGCCCGGCCACGTCCCGGCGAACACCATTCAGAACGGCATCTTCTCGGGGTTGGACTGGATGCCCACCTTTCTCGATGCCGCCGGCAACGCGCAGATCAAAGACCAGCTGCTCAAGGGCCTGAAGGTCGGCGACCGCACCTACAGGAACCACCTCGACGGCTACGACCAGATGGACGCGATCACGGGCAAGGGTCCGTCGGCGCGTCACGAGATCTATTACTTCGGGGAAAGCACCCTGGGAGCGGTCCGCATCGACGACTTCAAGTACCGCTTCATTCAGCAGCCCGAAGGCTGGGTGGGCGACAAGACCCATCCGGACATGCCCATCCTGACCAACCTGCGCCTGGATCCGTTCGAGCGCACGGGCTGGGCGAGCGACGGCGCGGCGAAGGGTTCGATGCAGTACTGGGATTGGTTCAAGTACGAGTTCTGGCGCTTCGTGTTCGTGCAGCAGGAAGTCGCGAAGCTGGCCAAGACGGCCATCGACTACCCGCCGATGCAGAAGGGCGCGAGCTTCAACCTCGACGCGCTGAAGGCGGAGCTGGCGCAGAAGGCGGCTTCAGCGGCCCAGATTCACTGAGGCCGGGCAGCGGGAACTGACGTGAGCTGAAAAGGGAGGCAGGCGGTACGCGGTCGCGTCCCGTCTGCCTGCCACCCTTCCCCCTCGGGGACCGGACGAGCAGTTGCCGGCGCGCACGGAGGAGTCCCCCGAATGATTTCGACAGCCACGGGTCCTCCGCCTCGCGGCGCTGCGGCGTGCGTTCGCGCCGCCTGCGGAATCCTGCTGCTCCTCCTCGCCGTCGGGAGCGCCGCGGCCCAGTCCGTCGAGCGCCAGATGCCGGCCGATTACGTTCCGCCGCCGCCGCACCCGAACGGCTACTGGTTCCCCGACTTTCCCGACAACTTCCTCGAGGCCCAGAACATCAAGGCGAAGTACTTCACCATCGACTGGGGCCTCGCCTTCATCGGCGACTACACGCTCTTCCAGCAGAACCCGGCGAGCGTCGCCCAGGTGGGCGAGCAGAACACCGGCTTCGCCCTCCGGGACTTTCGCCTGATGGGTCACGGATGGTTCCAGCTCTTCGTCAAGTGGACCTATCTCGCCGCCGTCGAGTACAACGGGTTCGAGCGGCAGGCGGGAGATCCGATCTGGAGCGTCACCGATCTCTGGGTGGCCACGAAGGTCGGCCCTCTCTTCCAGCTCAAGTTCGGCAAGCAGAAGGAATCCTTCGTCTACGAGGTCGTGGGCGACGCGGCGAACCTTCAGCAGGACGAGCGCTTCCTGTCGCCGTTCTTCACGACGCGCAACGTCGGCGTCTCGCTGTCCAACACGTTCCTCGACGAGCACGGCACCTGGACCCTCGGCTGGTTCAACGACTTCTGGACCAACGGGCAGGCGTTCACCAACAGCGGCAACGACTTCGCGGGACGGCTCACCTTCCTGCCCATCGACGACCGCGACGGAACGCACTACCTCCACCTGGGGGTCTCCGGCCGCTATCACCAGGGCGACGACGACGCGCTGCGCTATCGCGGGGCGCCGCAGTCCTTCCAGGCCACGAGCTACGTGGACACCGGCACGTTCATCGCCGACCACAGCTGGAACATGGGATTCGAGGGGCTCTACGCGGACGGGCCGCTCCAGGTGTTGGCCGAGTACGTGAAGTCGTGGGTCCCGTCGGACCGGCTCGGCAATCCGTCGTTCTACGGGTACTACGGCATCGCGACCTGGACCTTCACCGGCATCCCGCGTCCCTACGACCGCGAGGTCGGCTACGCGCGGCGCCCGCCCGTCCAGGGGCACTACCTCGGGGCGCTGGAGGTCTTCGCGCGCTACGGCCGCGTCAACCTGAACAGCGGCGCGATCCAGGGCGGCGCGATGAACGAGTGGTACGGCGGCGTGAACTGGTACGCCACGGCGCGCTGGAAGCTCGGGTTCGGCTACGGCAACGTCGACCTCGAGCGTTACGGCGTGCGCGGTCGGACGAACATCTTCCTCTGGCGGCTCCAGTGGATCCACTGAGGCCGGCGGCGGCCGGGAGACCGTCATGAAGGGATTTCTCCGGCGCACGGTCCTCGGCGGATTGTTCGTCGTTCTTCCCGCCGTCTTGATCCTGATCGCACTCCAGAAGCTCGATGCGTCGATTCGTACCTTCATGGAACCGTTCGCGGCGGCGCTGCCCTTCGGGACGCGGGTCCCCGCTCTGTGGGCCCTGCTGGCGCTGGTTCTGCTGTCGATCGTCGCCGGCCTGATCCTGCAACTCCCGGTCGTGCGGAAGGGGTACACGTCGGTCACGGACTGGCTGGCCGGACGTTCTTCGGCCTTCGGGTTCCTGCGCGGCTTCGAGAAGAGCGTCCTGGAGAAGACCGGAAACAAACCGCTCAGGGCCGCCCTGGCCGAGCTGGACGCGGGTCTCGTCCCGGCCATCGTGGTGGAGGAGCTGGCGGACGGGCGTTACGTCGTCTTCGTGCCCTCGGTCCCCAGCCCATCTCAAGGCTCCGTCCACATCTTTGCGCGCGAACGCGTCCACCTGATCGACGCGAGCGTGTACCAGGTGACGAGCTGTGTCGGCAGCTGGGGAGTGGGCGCGGACGCGCTGGTCAAGGCGATGCGAAAACCGGCCTGAGGCTGTCACTACTGACAGTAGCTTGCCGGCCGCGCCCGTGGATACCGTGCCACCGAGCGAAGTTCTCGGCGACCACACGCCATGGAGCGACGGAGGTTATGGATAAGCGCCTGCGACGCCTCCCGGGGATCCGGACGCCATGAGCGCGACCGCGGCGACGCGCGTCGCGCTCGAGCGGCGCCCCGGCGCGCGCGCCGTGCTAACGCTCGCCGGGCCGCTCGACGTCTCCTCGACGGCGGCCGCACGGCAGGCGGTCGAGGCGCAGCTTGCCTCCGCCGGCGTGTCTTCCCTGGAGGTGGACGGCAGCGGCATCGAGCGGGGCGACATGTCGGGCATGTCGCTGCTCTACGAGCTCGCGCAGGGCCGCATCGTTCCCGGCGTGAAGGCCAGGATCCAGGGCTTGCGTCCGGAGTACCAGACGCTGCTGGCGGCGTTCCCCTCCGGAGAGGCCCTCGCGGCGGTCCAGGAGGGCCCGCCCCCGCGCGCCTTCTTCGCCCAGGTTGGCGCCGCGGCGCAGTCCATGTTCGCCGACCTCCGCGCCCAGCTCGTCTTCCTCGGCGGCGTCGTGCAGGGTTTCGCCGCGGTGCTGCGCCGGCCGCGCGCGATGCGCTGGCGCGAGGTCGCGGTCGTCTTCGAGAAGGCCGGCGTCAACGCGCTGCCGATCGTCTCGCTGATCAGCGTCCTGATGGGCCTCGTCATCGCGTTCGAGGCCGCGCAGCCGCTCGAGATGTTCGGCGCCCAGATCTTCATCGCCAACATGATCGGGCTCGTGATGATCCGCGAGTTCTCGCCGATCTTCACGGCCATCATCTTCGCCGGCCGCTCGGGCTCGGCGTTCGCCGCCGAGATCGGGACGATGAAGGTCAACGAGGAGCTGAACGCCCTCGAGACGATGGGGCTGGATCCGCTCCGGTTCCTCGTCATCCAGCGCGTCCTCGCCGGGACGCTGCTGATGCCGGTTCTCGCGGCCTACTCGATGGTCTGGGGGGTCCTCGGCGGGATCATCGTCATGCTCACGATGGGTTTCGGGTTCGGCCAGATCTGGACCCAGCTCGTCGGCGCGCTCGGCATCTGGGACGTGATCGTCGGCGTCTCGAAGTCGTTCGTCTTCGGCGCGATCATCGCGGGGCTCGGCTGCCTGCGCGGGATGCAGACGAAGGAGGGGCCGAACGCCGTCGGCGACTCGACCACGCGCGCCGTCGTGGCCGGCATCCTCATGATCATCGTCGTGGACGCGGTGTACAGCATCCTGACCTACGTGCTGCACGTATGAGCGCCGCGCCCGTCGTCATCGCGGTCGAAAAGGTGACGATCGCCTACGGCGACAAGGTCGTCCAGAGGGACGTGTCGTTCGAGGTGCGGCGGGGCGAGGTGTTCGTCATCCTGGGCGGCTCGGGCTGCGGCAAGAGCTCGCTGATGAAGAACATGATCGGCCTCTACAGGCCCGCCGCCCGGCGGATCCTCTTCGACGGCGAGGACATCGTCACGGCGGAGGGCGAGGACCGGCTGCGCCTCCTGCGCAAGTTCGGCGTCATGTACCAGAGCGGCGCCCTGTTCGGCTCGATGACAGTCCTCGAGAACGTGTGCCTGCCCCTCGACGAGTTCACCGACCTCGGCGGGGGAGAGAAGGCGCTCATCGCCTCGGCGAAGCTGAACCAGGTCGGGCTCCTGGGCGCCGCCGCGCAGAAGCCGTCGGCGCTGTCGGGCGGCATGCAGAAGCGCGCCGGCATCGCGAGGGCGATGGCGCTCGACCCCGGCATCCTGTTCCTCGACGAGCCGTCGGCGGGCCTCGATCCGATCACCTCCGCGGGACTCGACCGCACCATCCGGGAGCTGTCGAAGGGTCTCGGCATCACCTTCGTCGTCGTCACGCACGAGCTGCAGTCGATCTACGCCATCGCGGACCGCTGCGTGATGCTCGACGCCCGGACGAAGACCATGATCGCCGAGGGCAGTCCCGCCGACCTGCGCGACCATTCCGAGAATCCCTACGTGCGTCAGTTCTTCCTGCGGCAGGCGGAGCCGCCGGCGGGGGGAGAGGAGAAGGCGTCTTCATGAGCGAAAAAGCCAGTGCGTTCCGGATCGGCGTGTTCGTCACCATCGGCGTGGCGATCGTCATCGCCGGTCTCTTCGTCTTCGGGATCCGAAGCGCGTTTCAGCCCACGTACGACTTCGAGACCTACACGATCGGGGACGCCGAGGGCCTGGCCGTCGGCTCGGTCGTGACGCTGCGCGGCGTCGACGTCGGCAAGGTCACCCAGATCGGGTTCAGCTGGAACCTCTACCGTGTCGGCAGTCCGGCCTGCGTGGTGGTGCGCTGCCAGGTCAAGCAGCGGATCGCGCCCGTGCAGTGGCGAGGGGACTGGAAGAAGGAGTTCCAGAAGGTCATCGACGAGGGGATGCGCGCGGTGATCCAGACCAACGGGATCACCGGCTCGAGCATCATCGCCCTCCAGAACATGGACCCGGTGAAGTATCCGCCGCTCCAGGTGTCGTGGAAGCCGAAGTACCTCTACGTGCCAGCGGCCCCGAGCGAGCTCGGGCGCCTGCTCGCGTCGGTGGACCGGACGCTGTCGAATCTCGAGAAGCTCGACATCGGCGGCATCTCGCACAGCCTCACGAAGGTCCTCGACACCGCCGACGGCGCGCTGAAGCATCTCGGCGAGCTCGACGTCAAGGGGCTGTCGCGCAACGCCAACGGCGCGATCACGGACGCGGGGGCCGCGGTGCGCGAGATCCAGGGGCTCGCCCAGGACGCCCGCGCCGACCTGAAAACCATGAAGCTCGGGGCGGTCGGGACCGACGCGGACCGGCTGCTGACCGATCTCGACGCCAAGCTCTCGGTCCTGATCGACAAGCTCTCGGGCGTCGACGTCCGGGCGCTCAACGAGACGCTCGCGGGCACGCGCGACGCCGCGCGCAGCCTCAACCAGGCCTTGGACGAGTTGAAGCGCTATCCGTCGGGCTTCCTGTTCGGCGGCGCGCCGGCGCTTTCGCCCGCGCTCGAGGAGAAGAAGAAGTGAACGCGAAAGAGACCGTGTCCCGCCACGCCGTCGGGGTCGCCCTCGCCCTCACCGCGACACTCTTGACGGGCGCCTGCGCGTCGAAGCTGCCGCGCGCGCCCGAGGCCTTCACGCTCGACCCGCCGGCGCCGCGGACGACGCCGGCGCCCGGCGCCACCCGCGTTCTCACGCTGAGGCCGGCCGAGGCCAATCCCGCGTACTCGGGCTCCGAGTTCGTGTACCGGGTCGGCGAGCACGAGATCCAGCGGGACCCGTACGCCGGATTCGCCGCGCCTCCGGCGTGGCTGCTGACCTCCGCGATCCGGGGCTACCTGCGCAACGCGGACTTCGTCCGCGACGTCGTCGCCGCCGGCGAGGGAGTGCCCGTGGACGCGGAGATCGAGCCCGCGCTCTCGGAGATCGCCGCCGACTTCACGGACTCGAGCCCGTCCACGGCCGTCCTCGTCGTCCACTTCCGGGTGCTCGCCCCGGCCGGCCCGTCGTCGCCCGTCCGCGAGCTGCTGCTGAAGACCTATACAGGACGGCGGCCGGTCGCGCAGCGCACGGCCGCGGCCGTGGCCGCCGCCTGGAACGAGGCTCTCGCGGAGATCATGGCGGAGTTTCTCGCCGACCTGAAGTCGGTCCTGCCGCCGCCCCGATCGGCCGTCGCCCGCTGAGACCCCGCCCCACCGTGCCGTACGCCATCATCCCGCCACGGGAATCGAGCCCTTCGGCTTCGGCCGCCCACTCTAAACACGACATGAACCGGATCGACTCCGCCTCGCTGCGGCGATCCGCGGGTTGTGATCTTCTTCGGACGGCGCCGGGCACGTCGGCGCTCCGCAGATGGGGCCGGCGCGGGAAACTCGGTCCAAAGACTTTGACCCGGTGACCGAAAGGGGAAGAGATGCGCTCGAATCGGAGAATGAGAAGAACGTGGTCGGCGCTGCTGGTGGCCGCCGGCCTGATGCTCGCCACGCGGATGGCGTCCGCCGAGTCGTCGGACACGTTCCCGGGCGACGTGCCCAACAACTTCCGCCTCTTCGTCGGCGGCGAGTACGCCTGGTTCAACACGACGGTGACCTTCCAGGAGAACCTGACCCCCGGAGGCCCGATCGGTCCCGGCGTCGACATGGAGAATCTGGGCCTGCTGAAGAGCTCGGCCCCCGGCTTCGTGGCCCGCGGCTACTGGAACTTTCTCGGCCGCTTCTTCCTGGACTTCGGCTACACGGGTTTCCGCCGGAGCACGACCAGGTCCACCCTGATCAACGTCCCCGTCGGCGACGTGGTCTACACGGCGGGCGCCTCGGTCTCGGCCAGCACGAGCTCGGACCTTCCGTATCTGGACTTTCGCTACGACTTCATCAAGAACGAGCACACGCAGCTCGGCCTCTCCCTCGGGGCGTCGTACGTGGTGCTCAAGGCCGACCTCCAGGCGTCGGCGGGCGTCGTCGGGCCGGACGGCCCCATCGTGGGACAGACGGTGACGAAGACGGCGAAGGAGGAGCTCCCGGTGCCGCTGCTCGGCCTGAAGTTCGACCAGCAGATCGGGCAGGGGCTCTCCGCGGGGATCATCTTCAACGGCATCTTCGCGCCCGTGTCTCCCTATACCGGCTCCGTGTTCGACGCGGAGGCGCACGTGGACTGGTTCATGACAAAGAACTTCGGGCTCAGCGCGGGGTTCGACTACCAGAGGTTCAGCCTGAAGCGGGAAGACGCGAACACCTACGTCCAGTTCAAATACAGCTATTACGGCCCGCGGCTCTACCTGACGCTGACCTTCTGAGTGCCGGTCTCTCGGTCGACCTCGGGCGCGCCGGCCGCCTCTATCCCTTCCAGGGAACCAGAGGCGGCCGGCGACGCGGGATTCCCGCGCAGCCGCCCCGTTCGATGCGTGCCGCTGAGAGGTGCCGGTGAACTGGAAAACCTCGTGCCGCTTCGACGGTCCCGTCCCCAGGAGAATGTCCGGCTGATCGTGGCCGTCGAGATACACGCTGAAGTTCCGGCCGCCGATCTCCTTGCTCGTGGCGAATTCGGCGAGGGTGATCGGTTCGCCGGCCGTACGCGACGATCGTGTTGTCGTCGAGGCCGTTGTGCGTGACGTCGTTTAGCCTCCGTTTACTTTTCGGTGCGCGAAGAAGCGCGATCACGGGTCGGATATTCGACATCTCGCAGTTATGATGCCGCGCAACACGGGGGACGCATGTCGCGCCGGCACCTCGCACTCCTGACGACGCTCGGTTGCTTCTCGGCAATCACGCTCCTCGCGCAGGCGCCCTCCTTCGCGCCCGAGTTTCAAGTCAACACGTACACGTCGCTCGAGCAGTACTTCCCGAAGGTCGCCGGCGATGCGAACGGCAACTTCGTCGTGGTCTGGGAAAGCAGCAGCAACCAGGACGGTTCCGGGTCGGGGATCTTCGCGCAGCGCTACGACTCGACCGGGGCGCCGGCGGGCGGCGAGTTCCTGGTCAACACGTACACGACGGGCTTCCAGCAGCGCCCGAGCGTCGCGATGAATCCGGCGGGCGCCTTCGTCGTGGTCTGGCAGAGCCTCAACCAGGACGGTTCCGCGCAGGGCGTGTTCGGCCAGCTGTTCAATGACTCCGGCGTCGCGCAAGGCGGCGAGTTCCAGGTGAACACGTACACGACCGGCAGCCAGTACGCGCCGAGCGTCGCGATGGACTCGGGCGGCAACTTCGCGGTGGCGTGGGAGAGCGCGCAGGACGGATCGAGTTACGGCATCGTCGCCCAGCGCTTCGACAGCGGCGGCGGCAAACAGGGCGGCGAAATCCAGGTCAACACGTACACGACGGGGTTGCAGAGCAACCCCAGCGTCGGCATGGACGCGTCCGGCGACTTCGTCATCGCCTGGGATGGAATGGTGCAGGGTCCCGGCACCTCGAGCGGCTATCAGGGCGTCGCGATGCAACGGTTCAACAGCTCCGGGGTCGCGCAGGGGGGCGAGGTGGTGCTCAGCGACGCCGACGGTTCCCGGCCGAGCGTCGCGATGAACGCGGCGGGAGATTTCGTCGTCGCCTGGCAGTCGCTCGACTCGAACATCTATGCCGCGCGCTTCAACGGCGCCGGGAACCCGCAGGGCGGCCAGTTTCAGGTCAACGTCTACACCAATTTCTTCCAGAACAGCTGGCCAAACGTGGCGATGGACGCCTCGGGAAACTTCATCGTCGTCTGGAGAAACGAGAACAGCATCTCCGGGCAGCGATTCGACGGCAGCGGCTTCCTCGCGGGCTCTGAGTTCGACGTCAAGACCGACACGTCCAACAACAACGCGCATCCGAGCGTCGCGTACACGGGCGGCGGGAACTTCGTCGTCGGCTGGGCGAACGACAGCCAGGACGGCTCCGCCTACGGCGTGTTCGCCCGCCGCGCCGAGAGCGGGGCGGCCTCACTGGCGTCGGTCGATGCGCGGACGGTGACCGGCAGCAGCTCGGACCACAACGGGTTGCTCGAGGCGGGCGAGACCGTGCAGGTCGCTCCCTGGTGGACGAACGTCCACACTTCGTCCGAGAGCCTGTCGGGGACGGCGTCGAACCTGACGGGCCCGGCCGGTCCGACGTACACGATCAACGACGCCACCGCGAACTACGGCGTCGTCGGCGTCGGCTCCCTGACCGACTGCTTTGGTGCGACCGGTGACTGCTACCTGATGACGGTCTCCGGCGCCCGCCCCGCGCCGCACTGGGACGCGACGTTCACCGAGACCCTCTCCGACGGCTTCGTCAAGACGTGGACCCTCCACGTGGGCGCGAGCTTCGCCGACGTGCCGACCTCCCTGAACTTCTATCCGTTCATCGAGAACATCTTCCACAACGGCATCACGGGCGGGTGCGGCGGTTCCAACTACTGCTCGACGACCGCGGTGAACCGCGGGCAGATGGCGGTCTTCCTGCTGAAGGCGAAGCACGGCTCGCAGTACGTGCCGCCGCCGTGCACGGGAATTTTCCCCGACGTCGACTGCGGGCTTCCTTTCGGGGCGTGGATCGAGGAGCTGTACCACGAGGGGATCACCGGCGGCTGCGGCGGCGGCAACTACTGTCCGAACAATCCGGTCACGCGCGCGCAAATGGCCGTGTTCCTGCTGAAGTCGGAGCACGGTTCGGACTACGTGCCGCCGACTTGTCACGGCGGTTTCCTCGACGTTCCCTGCCCGTCCCTGTTTGCCGACTGGATCGAGGAGCTCGAGAACGAAAACGTGACCGGAGGATGCGGCGGCGGGAACTACTGTCCCGGCAATCCGAACACGCGCGGCCAGATGGCCGTGTTCCTCGTCAAGACGTTCGGGCTCCAGCTGTACGGTCCCTGATCGTTCCCTGGGTCACCCGGCCCGGCCGCTCGGTCTACAATCCGCGCGAGTAAATCGCGCTTGCCGCTGACACCCGGAACTCGTCTCGGCTCCTACGAGGTCCTCGCGCCGCTCGGCGCCGGAGGCATGGGCGAGGTCTACCGCGCGCGGGATCGGAAGCTCGACCGCGACGTCGCGGTCAAGGTGCTCCCGCAGACGGTCGCGAACGATCCGGACTCGCTGGCTCGGTTCGAGCGCGAGGCGAAGTCGGTGGCGTCGCTGTCGCATCCGAACATCCTCGCGATCTACGACTTCGGAAGTCAGGATGGGACCGCCTACGCGGTGACGGAGCTGCTCGAAGGCGAAACGCTGCGCGGCAAGATCGACGCCGGGGCCGTGTCGCCGAGGCAGGCGGTGGACTGGGCGCTTCAGATCGCCAGGGGGCTGTCGGCGGCGCACGAGCGAGGAGTCGTCCATCGCGACCTGAAGCCGGAGAACGTGTTCGTCACGAAGGACGGCCACGTCAAGATCCTCGACTTCGGGCTCGCCAAGCGCGTCGAGGCCGAGTCCGCGGATGGGCAGACGAGCGCGCCGACCGGCTCGGGACGCACCGAGCCGGGCACGGTGATGGGAACGATGGGCTACATGTCGCCCGAGCAGCTCACGGGCCAAGCCGTCGACCATCGAACGGATCTTTTCTCGCTCGGGGCGATCCTCTACGAGCTGCTGTCGGGACGGAAGGCGTTCAAGAAGACGACGGGAGCCGAGACGATCGCGGCGGTCCTGAAGGAGGAGCCGCCGGACCTGGCGCAGCTCGGGCGGAACGTCTCCCCGGCGCTCGACCACATCGTCCGGCACTGCCTGGAGAAGGACCGCGATCAGCGGTTCCAGTCGGCCCGGGACGTCGTGTTCAACCTCTCGGAAGTGTCGGGCGCCGCGCCGGCGGCGACCGGAGTCCGAATCGGCGGCGCGCCGAGCGGGCGCCGGACTCTGGTCATCGGCGGGGCCGTCCTGGTCGTTCTCGCGGCGGCCGGCGTCCTCTTCACGAGGCGCGGGCATCCGACCGAAACGGCGGCCGCGGGCGTCAAGCGGGTCGCGGTGCTGCCATTCGAAAACCTCGGCGCGCCCGAGGACGACTACTTCGCCGACGGGATCTCCGACGAAGTGCGGGCGAAGCTGACGTCGGTGCCGGGCCTCCAGGTGATCGCCCGGGGCAGCTCGACGCCCTACAAGAAGACGACCAAGACACCGAAGCAGGTCGCGCAGGAGCTGGACGCGACCTATCTCCTGACGGCGACGGTGCGCTGGGAGAAGAGCGGCGGGACGAGCCGCGTGCACGTGACGCCGGAGCTCGTCGAGGTCTCCGGGTCCGGGGCTCCGGCCTCGAAGTGGCAGCAACCCTTCGACGCCGCGCTCACCGACGTCTTCCAGGTCCAGTCGGAGATCGCGTCGAAGGTGGCCCAGGCGCTCCGCGGCGCGCTCGGCGCGGGCGAGGAGAAGCGGCTCGCCGAGAAGCCCACGGACAACCTCGCCGCCTACGACGCCTTCCTGCAGGGAGAAGACGTCTCCAAGGGAATCGCCGTCGGCGATCCGCCCAGCCTGCGCAAGGCGCTCGCGCTCTACGAGCAGGCCGTCGCTCTGGATCCCGGCTTCGCGCAGGCCTGGGCCCGGGTCTCCATGGCCAGCTCGGCGATCTACACCAACAGCACGCCCGTCCCCCAGCTGGCCGAGCGCGCGCGGCAGGCGGCGGAGAAGGCCGTGGCCCTCCGCCCCAACCGTTACGAGGGCTATCTCGCGCTCGGCTACTACCAGCAGCTGGTCGCGGCAGACGCCAGCCGCGCGCTGCCGGAGTACGTCAAGGCACAGCGCCTCGCTCCCGCGAGCGCGGAGGTTCTCACGTGGATGGCTCGCGCCGAACAGGCCCTGGGCCACATGGATGCCGCGGTGGAGCAACTCAAGCAGGCCGAGCTCCTCGATCCGCGCTCCGTCGTGACGCTGCGGCGTCTGGGGGTGGCGCTTCTCTACCTGCGGCACTACTCGGAGGCGCGCGAGGTTCTCGACCGGGGACTGGCGGTCGCGCCGACAGCGCTGGATCTCATCGAGTTCAAGGCGATGTCGTTCCTGGCGGAGGGCGATCTCGCCGGAGCGCGGGCCTCGCTCGCCGCCGATTCGAAGAAGATCGAGCCGACGGCGCTCGTGGCGTACCTCGCCACTTACAACGATCTCGTCTGGGTTCTCGACGAGGAACAGAGGAAGCTTCTCGTGCGACTGATGCCGAGCGCCTTCGACGACGACAAGGGGATCTGGGCGCTGTGTCTCGCCCAGGTCTTTGCGTTGAGCGGCGATACGGCCGCCGCGGGAAGCCGGGCGGAAGCAGGGAGGACGGCGCTCGAGGAGCAGCTGCAGGCCGCCCCCAACGAGCCGGCGTTGCACCAGGAGCTCGGCCTCCTGATGGCGTACGCGGGCCGACGGGAAGAGGCGATCCAGGAGGGAAGGCGAGCCGTCGACCTCGTTCCCGTCGCGAAGGACGCCTACAACGGCGCTTACTTTCAGCACCAGCTCGCGCGCATCTACATCCTGGTCGGCGAACCGGAGAAGGCGCTCGACCTGCTCGAGCCGCTGCTGAAGATGCCGTACTTCCTCTCTCCCGGCTGGCTGAAGATCGATCCCAACTTCGATCCTCTGAGGAAGAACCCTCGTTTCCAGAAGCTGGTCGCTCAGACGAAGTGACTCTCCCGGCCGGCACCCGCCTCGGCCCCTACGAGATCGTCGAGCCCCTGGGCGCCGGCGGGATGGGCGAGGTCTACCGCGCCCGGGACGCGAAGCTCGAGCGCGATGTCGCGATCAAGGTGTTGCCCGACGCCTTCGCGAGGGACGCCGACGCCCGGGCACGGTTCGGGCGCGAGGCGAAAGCCGTCGCGGCTCTGTCGCACGAGAACATCCTCGCGATCCACGACTTCGGCACGCAGGAGGGCACCGCGTACGCGGTCATGGAGCTCCTGGAGGGCGAGACGCTGCGCGCCAAGCTCGACGCGGGCCCGATTCCTCTCAGGCAGGCTCTGGGCTACGGCCTCCAGATTGCCCGGGGTCTCTCCGCTGCGCACGAGAAGGGCATCATCCATCGGGACCTGAAGCCCGAAAACCTCTTCGTCCGTCGGGACGGGCATCTCAAGATCCTGGATTTCGGCCTCGCCAAGCGGATCGAGGCCGCCGCACCCGGCGACGACGCGACTGTCCCGACGGGAGAGCGCACGGAGCCCGGGACGGTGCTGGGGACGGTCGGCTACATGGCGCCCGAGCAGGTGCGGGGGCTTCCCGCCGATCATCGCTCGGACATCTTCTCGCTCGGGGCGATCCTGTACGAGATGCTCTCGGGCAGGAAGGCCTTCAAGAAGGACACGGCCATCGACACGATGACCGCGATCATCCGGGACGAGCCGCCGGACCTGACGGGTTCCGGGCGGGAAATCCCGGTCGCGCTCGACCACGCCGTGCGTCACTGCCTGGAGAAGGAGCGGGAGAACCGCTTTCAGTCGGTCCGGGACGTCGCCTTCGCGCTGGCGGAGGCGGGGGGCTCGACGGCGGTCCCGAGCGGCGCGTGGCCCGTCGCCGCCGCGGCGGGGAGGCGCCGTGTCCTTGCCGCCATCGCCGTCCTCGTCGTTCTGGCGGTGACCGCTGGCCTGCTGCTGCGTCGCGCGCACTCCGGCGCGCGTGGCCTCAAGCGCGTTGCCGTGCTGCCGTTCGAGAACCTGGGCGTGGCCGAGGACGACTACTTCGCCGACGGCATCGCGGATGAGGTGCGGGGAAAGCTGACCTCGATTCCGGGTCTGCAGGTGATCGCGCGCGGCAGCTCGGCGCCCTACAAGAAGACGAACAAGACGCCGAAACAGATCGGACAGGAGCTGGAGGCGACGTACCTTCTGACGGCGACGGTGAGATGGGACAAGGGCGCCGGTCCGAGCCGGGTCCACGTGATCCCGGAGCTGGTCGAGATCCTGGAAGCCGGCCCCCCCGCCGTGAAGTGGCAGCAGCCGTTCGACGCGTCGTTGACCGACGTGTTCCAGGTGCAGTCGGACATCGCGTCCCGGGTGGCCGAGGCTCTCGGCGTGGCCCTCGGCTCGGGCGACGAGAAGCGGCTCGCCGAGAAGCCCACGGAGAGCCTCGCCGCCTACGACGCCTTCCTCAAGGGGGAGGCGGCCTCGAAGAGTATGGCGATCGCCGATCCTCCCGGTCTGCGCAAGGCCCTCGGCTTCTACGAGCAGGCCGTTGCCCTCGATCCCGCCTTCGCGCAGGCATGGGCGCGCGTCTCGATGGCCTGCTCCCTGCTCTACGGCAACGCCGCACCCACGCCCGAGCTGGCCGAGCGCGCGCGGCTGGCCGCGGAGAAGTCCACGACGCTCGCCCCGAACCGCCCGGAGGGATACCTCGCGCTCGGGAACTACGAGCGCATGGTCCTCCTCGACCCCGTCCGTGCGCTGGCGCAGTACGCTCGGGGGCAGCAGGTGGCGCCGGCCAACGCGGATTTCCTCTCGCGGATGGCGGCGACCGAGCAGAGCCTCGGGCGGTGGGACGCGGCCGTGGAGCACCTGCGGCAGGCGGCGCGCCTGGACCCGCGCTCCGTCGCCGCGCAGAGGCGGCTGGGGGAGGCGCTTCTCTGGCTGCGGCGCTATCCCGAAGCTCGCGAGGCCCTCGATCGGGGGCTCGCCCTCGCGCCCGCCAACCTGATCTCGATCGAGTGCAAGGCGATGACTTACCTCGGCGAGGGAAATCTCGCCGCGGCTCGCGCGGTCCTCAGGGCCGTGCCGAAGGAAGTGGACCCCGCGGCGTTCGTGGCGTTCGTCGCGCAGTACTGGGATCTCGTCTGGGCCCTCGACGAGGGACAGCGGGAACTCCTCCTGAGCCTGACGCCGGCCGTGTTCGACGACGACCGGGGAGGCTGGGGCCTCTGTCTCGCTCAGGCTTGCGCGTTGAAGGGGGATACGGCCTGCGTGCGCCGGTACGCCGAGGAGGCGCGCGCGGCCCTCGAGGAGCAGCTTCGGTCGGCACCCGACGACCCTCAGCGGCACGTCTACCTCGGCCTCGCACTCGCGTTCCTCGGCCGGCGGGACGAGGCGATCCGCGAAGGACAGCGTGCCGTCGCCCTGCTCCCCGTGACGAAAGACGCCTACACGGGCGCTTCCGTCCAGCACCAGCTCGCGCGCATCGACATCCTCGTCGGCGAGCCCGAGCGGGCAATCGATCAGCTCGGGCCGCTGCTCAAGATTCCTTACCTTCTCTCGCCCGGCTGGCTGAAGGTCGATCCCAACTTCGATCCGCTGCGCAAGAACCCGCGGTTCCAGAGGCTCGTCGCCGGCGCGAAGTAGTCCGCGCGATAAGCTTTCGCCAGGCGGGTTATCGCCCATGAAGCTCAAAGAACGTGTCGCCGTCGTCACCGGCGCGACCTCCGGCCTCGGCGAGGCCGCGGCGCGGCTGTTTGCCGAGGAGGGCGCGAAGGTGGTCGTTTCCGGCCGCGACGAGGCGCGCGGGCGCAGGGTGATCGCCGCGATCGCCGATGCGGGCGGCACGGCCGTGTTCGTCCGCGCCGACGTGACGCGCGCGGCCGACTGCGAGCGCCTCGTCGCCGAGACGCTGCGGGCGTTCGGCGGCCGCCTCGACGTCCTCTTCCACAACGCCGGCGTGTACTTTCCGCGCACGGCCGTCGAGATGAGCGAAGAGGAGTGGGACGCGACGGTGGACTCGAGCCTGAAGGGCGCGTGGCTGATGTGCAAGTACGCGCTGCCGACGATGATCGCGCAGCGCCGCGGCGTCATCATCCTGCAGGCGTCGGGCTGGGGGATCCAGGGCGGCGACAAGGCCGTCGCCTACTGCGCGGCCAAGGGCGGCGTCGTCGTGATGACCAAGGCGCTCGCGATCGACCACGGCCCGCAGGGCATCCGCGTCAACTGCCTCTGCCCGGGCGACGTCGACACGCCGATGCTCGTCGCCGACGCCGAGGCGCGGCGGATGAGCTACGCCGACTACTTGAAGGGCGCCGCGAACCGTCCCCTCGGCCGCGTCGGCACGCCGGAGGAGCTCGCGAAGGCGGCGCTCTTCCTCGCCTCGGACGACTCGTCGTTCATGACGGGTGCCGCGCTCGTCGTGGACGGCGGAGGGATCGCGGACTGATGAAGGGGCTGACGGGTAAACGCGTCCTCGTCACGGGCGGCGCGAGCGGCATCGGCGCGGCGATCGTGGCGCGCTTCCTCGAGGAGGGCTCGCGCGTCGCCGTGATCGACCGCGACGCGGCGGCGAATCGCGCGCTGGCGCAGAGGCACCCGGAGCTCGCGGGCGTCCTCGAGGCCGATGTCTCCGACGCCGCCGCGGTGGCCAGCGCGTTCGCGAAGCTCGACGGTCTCCTCGGCGGCCTCGACGTCGCGATCAACAACGCCGGCATCAGCATCCGCCACGACTTCATGGACATCACGCCCGAGGAGTGGCGGGAGGTCATGGGCGTCGACCTCGACGGCGTCTTCTACGTCGCCCAGCAGGCGGCGCGGCGCATGCTCGCGGGCGGCGGGGGCGTCATCCTCAACATGGGGTCGACGTCGGGCATGAACGGCTACCCCCGCTACGCCGACTACGACGCCGCCAAGGCCGGCGTGATCGAGCTGACGCGCACGATGGCGCTCGAGCTCGCCCCGACGATCCGCGTCGCCTGCGTGTGCCCGGGCTACGTCTGGACGCCGATGCAGGAGGCGGAGTACACGCCCGAGATGAAGGCAGCGGTCGACGCCAAGATCCCGCTGCGCCGCCACGCGAAGCCCGAGGAGATCGCGGCGCTCTACGCCTTCCTCGCCTCGGACGAGGCGCCGTACATCACCGGACATCCCGTCATCATCGACGGCGGCGAGATCGCCGGCGGCCTCGCGAGCCGCTGAGAGGGGGTCAGTCCTGATTTCTGATTTCGGTAAGTTGCTCCGGTTGGCTGCCGAAATCAGAAATCAGGACTGACCCCGCTCGAAGTTCAGCTTCTTCAGCAGCGCCCGGAAGCGCGGCTCCGAGCGGAGCGGATCGAAGGTCTTGTCGAGATTCAGGTAGCCCAGCCACTCCGAGTCGGCTGCGTAGGCCTTTTCGAGCCAGTCCAGGGCGCGCGCGCGGTCGCCGAGGCCGAGCGACACGAGCGCCATGTTGTACGGGCTGACCACGCCGCGCAGCGATTTCTTCTTCAGGTCCTCGAGCTCCGCCTCGGCCCGGGTCCGATCGCCGGAGACGCCATGGGCGTAGGCGAGGTACGCCGACACGAACGTCGGCGCGCCCATGGCCTTGGCCTTCTGGAGGCTCGCGATGGCCTCGGGGAGACGTCCCGCCTGGATCTCGAGCCACCCCTCCGAGAACGCGGCGAAGAAGTAGGTCGGCTCGAGCTCGGCGCCCCGCCGCGCCAGCTCTCGGCCCATCACGAAGTCGCCCTCGAGAGCGGCAGCCGTGGTCGCGTCGATCGGGATCTGGGGCGACAGCGGATCCAGCGCGGCCGCTCGACGGCTCTCGGCGATCGAGTCGTCGAACCGTCCGATGAACGCGAGCCCGACCCCGAGCTGGTCGTGCGCGTAGGCGTAATTCGGATTGAGCGCGATGGCCCGTCGAAACTCGGCCTCGCTGCCCGCCCAGTCGTATTCGTACCAGAGCTTGTAATTGGCGAGCGAGGTGTGGCCTTCGGCGGAGTCGGGGTCGAGCGCGATCGCCTTCTCGGCGGCGGCCTTCGCTTTCGGCCTCGACTCGGAGGCGGTCATGACCCCCTCGTTGAAGCCGGCCCACGCGTAGGCATCGGAGAGTCCGGAAAAGGCGGGCGCGAAGTTCGGGTCCAGCCGGGTCGCCTCCTCGAACTTCTCGATCGCCTTGCTCAGGTTCTCGTCGGTCGGACGGTTGAAGAAGTAGCGGCCCTTCAGGTACGCGTCGTACGCCTCGGGATTCACGCGGCGCCCCTTCGAGAGCCGCGATTCCTCGGCCGGCGTCAGCTCGACGTGAATCTCGTTGGCGATCGCCGACGCGAGCTCGTCCTGCAGGGCCAGCACGTCCTTGGAAGAGCGCTCGAAGCTCTTCGCCCAAAGGTGCTTGTCCGAGCGCGCGTCGATGAGCTGGGCGGTGATGCGGACCTTGTCTCCCGACCGGATCACGGAGCCCTCGACGACGGCGTCCACGTCGAGCTTCTTCGCGATCTCCGGCGTCGGCGGCCGGTTCTTGCCGGCGAACTGCATCGTCGAGCCGCGCGAGATCACGCGGAGCCCGCTGAGGTTCGCCAGGTCCGACGTCAGCTCGTCCGTCATGCCCTCGGCGAAGTAGTCCTGGGTCGCGTCGCCGGAGTAGTTGTCGAGGGGGAGCACCGCAAGCGAGCGAATGGCCTGCGGCGAGGACGCCGGCGGCGGGGGGAGAGGTGCTCCGGTCCTCGGACGCGCGACCCACACGACGCCGGCGAGCACGACCGCCGCGGCGACCGCCGCGATCCACCAGCGGCGCCCGGCTGTCGCGGCTGCAACGGAGGAAGCCTCCCGCGGCGGCGATGTCGTTACCTTCGAATCGGCGGGCACGTCGAGTCCCGCCTTGCGCAGGCCGTCGATCACTCGCTCCACGTGGTCGGGCTGCCACCACCTCTCGGAGACCTTGCGGACGGTGGCACCGATGTCGGGCCTCAGTCTGAGCAGTTCCTTCAGGGCCTTCGACGCCGCATCGCGTTGGCCGAGCTGCCCGTACACCGCGGCCAGCGCCATGTGCATGCCCCAGTGGCCCGGGAGATTGGCCTTCAGGATGAAGTCGAGCGCGGCGCGGTCGTCGCCCCGGCGGTACGCATCGTTGTAGTCCGTGTACCAGTACCAGCCCGGATGATTCGGGTTGAGCTGTTTCGCGCGCGCCGCCAGGGCGAGGCCGCGCTCCCGGTCGCCCGCGTACGTCAGAAGCTCCCCCATGAAGGCGATGGAGTTGCCGTCCATCGGGTTGAGCGCGACGGCCCGCTCCGCCTCGCCGCGGACGCTCGGGTATTGCTTCTGGAAGAAGAACGCCTGGGCCAGGCTGAAGTGGGCCAGGGGATTGGATGGCGCCGCCTCGACGGCTCGCCGGGCCGCCGTCAGTCCTTTCGCCAGGGAATCGGCCTGCAGCTCGAAGCCTTGCGCGTAGTCCTGGAAGCACAGGAGGGCCAGCATCGCCCAGGCGTCGGCATAGCCCGGCGCCTTCTCGACTGCGGCCTCGAGAGCGTCGCGCGCCGCGCCGAGCTCTTCGGGGGTGACTCGCTCCAGATAGCCGAAGCTGCGCAGCACGGCCTCGTAGGGACTCAACTGGCCGGGGGCACGGCGGCGCACGGCCTCGCTCATGCTGCGGGGCAGGACTCCGTTCATGTCGGCCACCGTCGAAACGATTCGCGGAACCAGGTCGTCCTGCAACGCGAAGACCGAATCCGGGCTGAAGGTGCGTTCATAGCTCTCGGCCCAGACGTGGGCGCCCGTCGAGGTGTCGACGAGCTGGACCGCGATCCGAAGCTGCGTGCCCGCCTGTCGGAGACTTCCCTCCATCACGTACCGCGCACCGAGCGCCTTGTCCGCGGACTGCGCGTCGGCGGCCCGACCGCGCGAGATGACCCGAAGGTACGAGAAGCGGGACAGGCCGGTCGCGATCTCATCGGTCAACCCCTCGGCCAGAACCGCCAGGTCGGCGTTCGGGCCGCCGTACTTGAACGGCAGCACGGCGATCCAGAATCCCTCGTCCGCCCGCGCGGCGCCGTAGACCGGAGGCGAAGAACCCGGCCGATCTCCGCCGGAAGTCACCGCCTCGCCTTCCGCGGGAACGTTCAGACCGGCCTTCCGGAGTCCTTCCAGGAACCGGTCCGTGAGCCCGCTTCCGTAGAGCCAGGCGTCCATGAACTCGCGCGCCCGCCGTTCGATGCCCGGATCGAGCCGGCGCAGCTCTTCGACGGCGGCGGCAGCCTCGGCGTGGCGCCCTGCCAGCCCGGCGCAGGCGGCGATCCAGAGCTCCTTCCAGAAGAAGCCGGGCATGTTGACGCGCGCGAGCTCGTCGAGAGCGCCCGCGTAGTCGGCTTTCTGGAAATGCTCGACCGTCAGGGCGAAGCGGAACCAGTCGGGGAAATGGGGATTGAGCTCCATCGCCCGGCGCACGAGCTTCGGGCCTCGCTCGAAGTCTCCGGAGTCCGCGAGCATGTTGCCCATGACGCCGAGCGTGTCGGTGTCGCGCGGGTTCAGGGCGATGGCCTGCTCCGCCGCGGCGCGGAAGGCGGGGACCTCGCGCCGGAAGAAGTGGACCTGCGCGATGCCGGCGCGCGCGTGCTGGCACGTGGGATCCAGATCCACGGCGCGCTGCGCCGCGCGGAGCGCCCGGCCGAGCGGATCCGGCCGCCGGTTGTACCCCAGGGCGAACTCGTGGACGTACAGGCGGGCGAGGCAGGCCCAGACGTCCGCATGACCCGGCTCGCGCTCGACGAACTTCTCGAGGCCGTCGCGGACTCGCGCGTGCTCGGCCGGCGTGCCACGGTGCTGGTATCGCCAGTGCCTCAGCACGACGTCGGTCGCGGTGAGCTCGGCATCCGGCTTCTCCTCGACGCTCGCGGCCATGGACCGGACGAGCGCGCCGGAGGTGTCGGCGACGGTCGCGACGACGCGGTCGGTCACGTCGTCCTGCACGGCGAGCACGTCCGTGCCCTTCCGGTCGCGGTTGTACGTCTCCGCCCAGAGGTGGGCGCCGGTCTCGGCGTCGACGAGCTGGACGTGGACGCGGAGGACCGAGCCGCCCGTGCGGATCCCGCCCTCGAGGAGGTAGCGGGCGCCGAGTTGCCGTCCCAGGGTCCGGACGTCGGAGGTCTGCGCCTGGAAGCGGAAGGTCGAGTTGCGCGAGATGACGGAGAGATACGGGAACTTCGCGAGGCCGGCGTGAATGTCCTCCGCGAGTCCTTCCGCGAAGGACGCGAGCTCGGGATCGCCTCCCGAATGCGTGAAGGGGAGGACGGCGATCCAGAAGGCCTGCGTCCTCGCGGAGCTCGGGTCGCTGCGGGCGGGCGACACGACCTCCGAGCGCGGCCGGACGGCCGTCGGAGCCGCCGCGGCGGAATCCGCGCGCAGCTCCCGGAGCTCGTTGTACACGTCCCGCGACGTCTGGTACCGGTCGCGCGGCTCCTTTTCGAGGCAGCGGCGGACGACGCGCGCGAGATCGGGCGGGAGGTCCGCGCGGAGATCGGTGACGGACGCCGGCCGGTCGCGCAGGATGGACGAGATCAGGTCGACCGAGGTCGAGCCGTGGAACGGCCGCTCGCCGGTCAGCATCTGGTACATCACGATGCCGAGCGAGAAGACGTCCGAGCGCGCGTCGACCTTCGCGCCGCGCGCCTGCTCCGGCGACATGTAGGCGACCGTGCCGAAGACCTGCCCCTCGCTCGTCAGGTTCGTGACGCGGCTCTCGGTCGGCGTGCTCGTGAGGTCCGCGTTCGGGTCCCCCGTCTCGACGCGGGCGAGGCCGAAGTCGAGCACCTTGACTCGTCCCTCCCGCGTGACCATGACGTTGCCGGGCTTCAGGTCCCGGTGGACGATGCCGCGCTCGTGGGCCGCCGACAGCGCCTCGGCGAGCGGCACCGCGATCTCCACGAAGCGGGGCAAGGGGAGTCCGCCGGGGGGAACGAGCGCGTCGAGCCCGTCGCCCTCGACGAGCTCCATCGCGAGAAACCGCGCACCCTCCGCTTCCTCGATGGCGAAGATCGTGACGATGCCCGGATGATTCAGGGCCGCGAGCGAGCGCGCCTCGCGCTCGAAGCGCGCCAGGCGCTCCGGGTCGCGGGCCACGTCCTCGGGGAGCACCTTGATCGCGACGTCGCGGCCGAGCTTCGGGTCCCGCGCCCGATACACCTCGCCCATCCCGCCGGCGCCGATGGGGGCGAGGATTTCGTAATTGCCCAGGCGGGATCCGGCGGAGAGCGGCATGCGTTCGCGCGATCTTAGCCCTTCGCGTTGTAGGATTCCGCCCCTGGTGTCCCGCGCATGACCGACGCCGATCTCGTCGAACGGCTCTCGCAGCATCGGACCCTCGGCGCCGCCCCGCGCCAGGAGCTCGAGTGGCTCGCGGCGCGCGGACACATTCATCGTCTGGCCGTCGGAGAGCAGCTCGCGCACACGGGGATGCCGGTCGAGGGAATGTACGCGATCCTCTCGGGGCGCTTCACGATCTTCGTCGACAAGGGCGGCGCTCCCCGGAAGCTCGCGGAGTGGAATCCGGGCGACGTGACCGGGCTGCTTCCGTACTCCCGGCTCGTCAAGTCGCCGGGGAACTCCTTCGCCCAGGAGCCCTGCGAGGTCTTCATCCTGCCGCGCGAGCACATGCGCGCGATCATCCACGACTGTCCGGAGCTCACCGCAATCCTCGTCCACCGCATGGTGGACCGCGCCCGCGAGTTCACGTCGAACGAGCTCCATGACGAGAAGCTCATCTCGCTCGGCCGGCTCTCGGCCGGGCTCGCGCACGAGCTGAACAACCCTTCCGCGGCGATCGAGCGGAGCGCGGCTCTCCTGGCGCCGAGGCTCGACGACCTCGAGGAAGCGGCGCGCCTGCTCGGCAGCGCCGGCCTGACCGAAGCGCAGCTCGCGGCCGTCGACGCCGTGCGCAACGCCTGCGCCGCGGGGCCCGAGGCCGGCGTGCGGTCGCCGATCCAGCAGGCCGAGCGCGAGGAGGCGATCGCGGACTGGCTCGACGACCACGGCCTCGAGGCGAGCGCGGCGGAGGCGCTCGCCGACACCTCGGTCACGCTCGAGGCGCTCGACCGGGTCGCGGCGGCCGTCCAGGGCCCGGCGCTGAACGCCGCCATCCGGTGGGCCGCCACGGGCTGCTCCGTGCGGCGGCTCGGCTCGGAGATCCAGGACGCCGCGACGCGGATCGCCGGGCTCGTTCTCGCCGTCAAAGGCTTCACGCACATGGACCAGGCGACCGTCGCCGAGCCGGTCGACCTCGCGAAGAGCCTCGGCAACACCGTCGCGGTGCTGAAGTCGAAGGCGCGCGCGAAGGCGATCGCCGTCGCGGTGAAGGTGGCGCCGGATCTTCCGCGCGTGCGCGGTTTTGCCGGCGAGCTCAACCAGGTCTGGGGAAACCTCATCGACAACGCGCTCGACGCGGTTCCGGAATCGGGCCACGTCGAGATTCGGGCCGAACGCGACACGAGCCGGGTGATCGTCCGGGTCGTGGACGACGGACCGGGCATTCCGGCGGACATTCGCGACCGCATCTTCGATCCGTTCTTCACGACGAAGCCGGCGGGACAGGGCACCGGGCTGGGGCTCGACATCGTGCGACGCCTCGTCCAGCACAACGACGGGTCGATCGAAGTCGAGTCGGCGCCCGGGCGGACCGAGTTCCGCGTGTCCCTGCCGATGGAAGACGCGGCGAGCTCCGGAACCCCGGCGTGAACAAACCCGTCCTCCTCGTCGTGGACGACGACCCGCAGGTGCTGGCGGCGGTGCGGCGGGACCTGCGCTCGCGGTACCGCGACGGGTACACGGTGGTCAGCGCGGGGTCCGGGTCGGAAGCGCTGGCGACCGCGAAGGAGCTCAAGAGCCGCGGCGATTCCCTGGCGATGGTGATCAGCGACCAGCGCATGCCGGGGATGCTCGGCGGGGAGCTGCTCGCGCGCTCCCGCGAGGTCTACCCGCTCGCGCGGCGCGTCCTGCTCACCGCCTACTCGGACATCGAAGCGGCGATCCGCGCCATCAACGAGGCGCACCTCGACCACTACCTGTCGAAACCCTGGGATCCGCCGGAGGAGAAGCTGTTCCCGGTCGTCGACGACCTGCTCGACGCGTGGCAGGCCGAGTCGCTGCCCGAAGCGAGCGGGCTGCGGCTCGTCGGCCACCAGTGGGCCACGCGCTCGCACGAGATCAAGGACTTCCTGGCGAGCAACCTGATCCCCTATCGCTGGCTCGACGTCGAGCGCGAGGCGGAGGCGCGGACGCTCATCGAGGCGGCGGGCATCGCCACCGACGCGCTCCCGGCCCTCTTCTTCGAGGACGGCGGCATCCTGACCAATCCGGAACCGCGCCAGGTGGCCGAGCGCCTCGGCCGGCCCCTGTCGGCCGCTTTCGAGGTCTACGACCTCGTGGCCGTCGGGGCCGGGCCGGCCGGACTCGCGGCCGCGGTCTATGGAGCCTCCGAGGGCCTGAGGACGATCCTGCTCGACCGCCACTCGCCGGGAGGCCAGGCGGGGACGAGCTCGCGGATCGAGAACTACCTCGGCTTTCCCGCCGGCGTCAGCGGCAGCGATCTGACGCGCCGCGCCATCATGCAGGCGCAGCGTCTCGGCGCCGAGTTCCTCGCCCCGCTCGAGGTCAACGGGGTCTCCATCGACGGCGGCTACAAGCGCCTGGCGCTTTCCGACGGACGCGAGCTGATCACGCGAGCCCTGCTCGTCGCCACGGGCATGTTCTACCGGGAGCACCCGGCTCCCGGCGTGGCGGAGCACACGGGCGCCGGCGTTTACTACGGGGCCGCGACCACGGAAGCGCCGGCGTTCCGCGGCCGGCGCGTGATCGTCGTCGGCGGCGGCAACTCGGCCGGCCAGGGGGCCATGCACCTGGCCCGGTACGCCGAGAGCGTGCAGGTCGTCGTGCGCCGCGAGGGCCTCGAGGAGACGATGTCGCAGTACCTCGTCGAGCAGATCGAGAAGACCCCGAACATCCGCCTTCGTCCCCGGACCGAGCTCGCCGGCGTCGACGGCGACGGCCACGTCGAGCGCGTGACGCTGCGGTCGCTGGAGGACGGATCGTGCCGGACCGAGGATGCCGACGCCGTCTTCGTGTTCATCGGGACGCGGCCCCGAAGCGACTGGCTGCCGGCCGGCGTGCTGCGAGACGCCAAGGGGTTCGTCCTCACCGGCCGCGACCTGATGGCCGCCGAGGCCTATGCGCGAACGTGGAAGGAGACGCGGGAGCCGCTGCCGCTCGAGACGAGCGTCCCCGGCATCTTCGCCGCGGGCGACGTCCGAGCCGGGGCGATGAACCGCGTGGCGTCGGCGGTGGGCGAGGGTTCGATGGTCGTGCGCCTCGCGCACGAGTATCTCGCGCTGACCTAGGACCCTCATCCGAGGTACGGCTTCTCCGCCGTCTCCGGGGACGGGCATGGCGCGTTGGTATGATCCCGCGGTCCGTTGGCCCGGCCCGGACGAACAGGAGATGAAAATGAAGAAAATCGCGTCATTCGCCGCGTGCGTTCTTTTGTTCGCCACCTTCGCCCCGATGGCGTCCGCCCAGGCGCGGCCGCCGAAGACGCGGCCGGAGCCCGGCAACAAGCCCATCGAAATCTTCAAGGCCTTCGCGGTGCAGATGCAGAGCGGACGGGCCGGCGCCGTCCAGATCAACGTCACCCGCTGGTCGACGGACGAGGAGCGCGAGAAGCTGCTGACCCTCCTCAAGGAGTCGGGGCAGCCGGCGATGATCGCGGAGCTGCAGAAGCTGCCGCAGGTCGGCTACATCCGGATGCCCAATTCGATGGGAGTCGCGCTCTTCTACGCGCGCTCGAATCAGCTGCCGGACGGGACGCGCCAGGTGGTGCTCGGCACCGACCGGTCGATCGGGATGGCCACGAACGCGCCGCAGCTCTCGAAGTACGACGCCACGGTGATCGAGCTCCACTTCCCGCCGGGCGGCGGCAAGGGCGAGGGCAAGATCGTGCTCGCCGCGAAGGCGTCCGTCGGCAAGGACGGCAAGGTCCAGATCTCGAACTACCAGGGCGAGCCCGTCCGGCTCAAGGACGTGACGGCGTCGATCCCGAAGGACGCGGCGTCACCGGCTCCGACGCCGGCGCCGACCCCTCACTCGTAGCGCAGCGCGACGTTCGGATCGAGCCGCATGGCGCGGCGCGCGGGCAGGTACGAGGCGAGGAGCGCGACGGCTCCGAGGAGCGCCGCGACGCCGGCGAAGGTGACCGCGTCGGTCGGACTGACGCCGAAGAGCAGGCTCTCGACGAGCCGCGTGACCGCGAACGCGGCCGCGACGCCGAGGGCGAGGCCGACCGCCGCCAGACGCGCTCCTTCGCCGACGACGAGCCGGAGCACGTCGGCGCGGCGCGCGCCGAGGGCCATGCGGATGCCGATCTCCGACGTGCGCCGCGCGACGGAGAACGCGACCACGCCGTAGATGCCGACGGCGGCGAGCCCGAGCGCGGCGGCGGCGAACGCCCCCACGAGCAGGAGCAGGAATCGCCGGTCCGCGAGCCACCCGCCGAGCTCGGCGTCGAAGGTCGAGAGCTCGACCGGCGATGAGGGGGCGAGCTCGCGGAAGACGCCGCGCGCCGCGGCGGCGATCCCGCTCGTCGGGACGGCGCTGCGCACCAGGAGCGTCGGCGTCGCGCCGCCGTTGATCCCGCGCTGGCGGTAGTCGACGTAGACGATGGGGCTCGGGGGCTGGTCGAGGCCGCGGCCTCGGACGTCCCCGACGACGCCCACGATCGTCAGCGGCGCGAGGTTGCCGTCCATGTTGCCGAAGTTGATGACCTGGCCGATCGGATCGCGGCCGGGCCACCTCCCGCGCGCCAGCGACTCGCTGATGACGGCGACGTGGGGCGCGCTCCCGATGTCCTGCTCGCCGAAGAGCCGGCCGCGGACGAGCGGAATGCCGAGCGTCTTGAAGTACCCCGCGCTCGCGACGGCGTAGTCCGCGTGGCCCGTCCGTTCGGCGTCGTGCGCCAGCCGTCCCCACGCGTCGAAATCGGCGGGCGAGTCTTTCGCGTCGTTCAGGAGCAGGAAGGTCCCGTCGGCGAGGTCGTCGCCGTGCGCGACGGGGAGCGCGCCCGCGAGCCCGACCGCCGTGACGCCGGGGATCGCGCGCAGGCGCTCGACGACGCGGTCGAGGAGCTGGATCTGGCGGGCCTGGCCGGGGTCCCGGGCCGGTCCCGACGTCGGCAGGGGCGGCGTGAAGGCGTCCTCGCGCGGGATCGGGGCGGAGAACTCGATCGTGACGAGGCTGTCGGTCCGGAACCCGGGGCTCGTCGAGACGAGGCGGACGAAGCTGCGCCCGAGCAGGCCCGCGCCGACCAGGATCACGAGCGTGATCGCGATCTCTCCCGCCACGAGCGCGCCGCGCAGGCGCTGCGAGGCCCGCGTGCCTCCGGACCCGCGCGCGCCGGCGGCCAGCGCTTCCTGCGGATCGGCCGACGCCGCGCGCCAGGCCGTGACGAGACCGAGGCAGACGGCGACGGCGACGGTGGCGGCGAGCGCGAAGAGAAGGACCGGCAGGTTCACGGAGACCCCGTCCTGCCTCGGGAGATTCGACGGCAGGATCGCGGGAAGCGCGCGGACGGCCGACACGGCGAGCAGGACGCCGAGGCTCCCGCCGGCGAGCGCCAGCGCCAGCGCCTCGGCCAGGAACTGCTGGAGGAGCCGGCCGCGGCCGGCGCCGAGGGCGAGGCGGACCGCCAGCTCGCGGCGGCGGGCCGACGCGCGCGCCAGCATCAGTCCGGCGACGTTCGCGCACGCGACGAGGAGCAGGAGGGCGACTGCGCCGAGGAGCGTCAGCAGGGCCGTCCGAACGTCGCCCACCAGCGCGTCGCCGAGCGGGACGACGGCGGCGCCGACGAGGTCGGCGTCCTTGCCGTACTGGTCCTTGATCCCGCGCCCGATCGCGGCCAGGTTCGCGCGGGCGCGGTCCAGGCCGACGCCGTCGCGAAGCCGGGCCACGGCCTGCCAGTTGTGCGCGGTCCGGCTGGGCAGTTTCTCGTCGAGCTCGCGGGGGATCCAGGCCGCGGCTCCGGCCGGGAAGTCGAATCCGGGCGGCATGACGCCGACGATCGCGTACGTCTCGCCGTCGAGGAGGAGCGGCGTGCCGGACAGGTCCGCCGAAGAGCCGAGGTGGCGCTGCCAGAACGCGTGGCTCACGATCGCGGCGCGCGTCCCGTGGAGCCGGCGCTCGTCGGCCGCGAAGGCGCGGCCGCGGGCGGGCTCGACGCCGAGGACCTTGAAGAAGTCCGCGGAGACGGCGGCGACGTCGACCCGGACGGGCTCGCGGCCGCCGGCCACCGACGCCGGGCGGGAGGAGTAAGCGGCAAGCCCCGAGAGCGTGCCGTTCTGCTCGTGGAAGTCGTCGAAGTTCGGGTCCGCGAAGTTCATGCGGCGGCCGTTCGGCGACTGCTCCCAGACGCGGACGAGCTGCTGCGGTTTCGGGTAGGGAAGGGCGCGGAGAAGGACCGCGTCGACGACCGAGAAGATGGCGGTGGAGGACCCGATGCCGAGGGCCAGGGTCAGGATCCCCACGGCGGCGAACCCGGGGGCTTTGGCCAGGGCCCGAAAGCCGTGCCGGATTTCGCGCAGGAACGTCTCCATCGATGGCCTCCTCGGGCGGGCGGCCGCCGCGGCCGTCCCGGTCATCCCTTGATACGCCGTTCCGCCGCCGGGGTTCCGTCGCGCCCTGGCCCGGCGACGTTCGTCGTCTAGAATCTCCCGCAGCGACACCAATGCCAGCAACGACGGTGCCTCGTCACGACGGCGCCCGCCCGGAGCGCGCGCCCGGACCGCCGGCGAACCCCCTCACGATTCTCGGGGGCGGTCCGGCGGGCCTCGCCGTCGCCTTCTACGCCCGACGGGCCGGGATCCCGTTCGTTCTTCTCGAAGCGTCGCCGGAGCTCGGCGGCATGTGTCGGACGCTCCGCTGCGGCGAGCACCGCTACGACTGCGGCGCGCACCGGTTCCACGACCGCGACCCGGAGATCACGCGCGACGTCGTCGCGCTCCTCGGCGACGAGCTCGAGCGCGTGGACGCCCCGAGCGCGATCCGCGACCGTGGCCGGTACATCGACTTTCCGCCGACACCGCTCAACGCCGTATTCGCCTACGGGCTCCGCGATGCCGTCCGCATCGGGTGGGATCTGCTCCGGTCGGGCGCGCGCCGCCGGCGATCCGCCTCGAGCTTCGAGGACCTCGCCGTCGGACGTTTCGGCGAGACGCTCGCGCGGCGCATCCTGCTCAACTACTCCGCGAAGCTCTGGGGGATGCCGGCCGACCAGCTCTCGCCGGACGTCGCGACGCGGCGGCTCCAGGGCATGACGCTGCGCTCCCTGATCCACGAGCTCGTCGTGCCCGGGAAGAAGGTCGAGCACGTGGACGGCAGCTTCCTGTACCCGCGCGGCGGCTACGGGCGGATCGTCGAGGCGCTCGCGGGCACGCTGCCGCCGGCGGCGCTGTGGACCGGGTCGGAAGTGGTCGGGCTGGAGGTGGCCGGGGGCGCGGTGCGCCGCGTCCGCTGTGCCGACGGCCGGGAAGTCGAGGAGCCCGAGCGCGTCGTCTCGACGCTGCCGCTGACGCGGCTCGTCCGGCTCCTCGGCGACGCGGCGCCCGAAGCGGCGCGCGCGGCCGCGCGGCGCCTGCGCTTCCGGCACGTGCGCCTGCTCTTCCTGCGTCTCGCCACGCCGAGCCTGTCGCGTTACGCGTCGATTTACGTTCCGGATCCGGCGTTCTGCATCAGCCGCGTGTGCGAGCCGCGCAACCGGTCGGCGGCGATGGCGCCGGCGGGGGAGACGTCGATCCTCGTCGAGGTGCCGTGCTTCCGGGGCGACGCCATCGAGGCGCTCCCCGACGAAGCGCTCGCGGCTCGGGTCGTCGAGGAGCTGCGGGAGCTCAGGCTCGTGAATCCGTCCGACATCCGCGAGTGGCGGCACCACGCCCTGGCCAACGCCTATCCGGTCTACGCCATGGGCTACGCGCGCGACGTCGGGACGATCCTCGCGGCCCTGGCGCCGATCGAGAACCTCCTGACGGTGGGGCGCGCGGGCCGTTTTCACTACAGCCACCTGCACGACCAGCTGCGTTTCGGCCGAGACTGCGTCGAGGAGCTGGTCGCGGCCGCGCGGGACCGGGGGCCGGCCGCCGCGGCGTCGGCGTCGAACGGCGGAACACCGGTCCTCGTCCGCCGCGGCGCTCGCGATGTCGTCGTTTCCTGAAGAAGGGGCCCGGCGACGGCCCTTGCCGCGGGCGACCCCGTGGCTCCTGCTCTCCCGCTGGGTCGCCGCGGCGCGCCGCGTTCCACTCGAACCCGAAGACGACGCCTGGGCGCGCGCGCTCCTGACCCCGGCCGAGCGCGTGCTCTGGGAGACGCTGCCGCTCGTCGACCGACGCCACTCCGTCGAGGTCGCCCGGCATCTTCAGCGCCGTCTCGCTGCGACGGCCTATGCCGAGGACGCCCTCTGGCTCGGCGCGGCGCTGATGCACGACGTCGGCAAGGTGCCGGCGGGGCTCTCGGCGGCCGGGCGCGCCATGGCAGCCGTCCTCTCGAAGGTCATCCGCGTGGCGACGGCCCGGCGGTGGGCGCGGCGCGCGGGCGGCTTCAGGCGACGGCTCGGCTGCTACCTGGTGCACGGCGAGGTCGGCGCGGCGCTGATCCGCGAGGCCGGCGGCCGGGAGCCGGTCGCGGCCTGGACCGAAGTCCACCAGGCCTACCGGGGCGCCGGGACGCTGTCGATCCCGAAGGTCGTCGTCGAAGCGCTCTACCAGTCCGACTTTCGTTGAGCGACGCGGCCGCCGCCCCGGGGCGCTGGAATCGCTTTCTGGTCGCGGCCTCCGTGATGGTCGCGGCGGCGATCGTCGCGGCCCAGCTCTTCGTCGAGCCGGTCGTGGGGCTCGCGGACAACGACGACTACCAGCGCGTCATGGGCTATGCGGGGTTCCAGCACACGACCGCGGATCCCGCCGAGCGCTACTTCTCGTACGTGCGCACGCAATACGCGGTCGTCGCGCCGTTCTGGTTCCGCGGGGGATATCACTCGTCCGAGACCCTTCTCGCCTTTGCCGCGCGGTTCGTCCACCAGGCGGCCGCGCGGGGGCCGGTCTTCGACCTGCGCTGGCTCGGCGCGATTCACGCGGGGCTCTTCCTCCTCGCCCTGGCGCTGCTCGTACGCGCGTGCCGCGACCTCGCGCCCGCGGCTCAGGCGGCCGCGGCGGCGCTCCTCGTCTTCTTTTTCACGGACGTGGGCTACGTCGCGCCGTTCAACTCCTTCTACAGCCAGACGGCGTCCCTGCTGTTTCTCCTCCTGACGGCCGCGGTCGCCGCGGAGGCCGTCCGACGCGGGCGCCTCGAGGGCGCCGCGATCCTCGCGTACTTCGGCCTCGCTCTCCTCTTCGTCGGGTCGAAGCCGCAGGAAAAGCTCGCGGCCCCGCTGCTCGCGCTCTACGGGATGCGCCTGGCGGGCGTGCGGGCGTCCGGCTTCTGGCGCCGGAGAGCGAGCTGGCTCGCGGCCGGCCTCGTCGCGTTCGCCGCGTGGTACGGACGGCATACGCCGTACTCGCTGCGGGAGGCGACGATGTTCCAGGTCGTGTTCGACGAGATCCTGGCCCATTCGCCGGACCGGGCCGCCGACGCCGCCGCCCTCGGCCTCGACCCCGACTGGCTCCGGTACACGGGGACCAACGCCTACGCCCCCGACTCGCCGCTGCGCCAGCCCGAGTTTCGCGTCGCGCTGCTTCACCGGGTCGGCTACCGCCGCGTCCTCCGGTTCTACGCCGCGCACCCCGCGCGCCTCCTGGGACGCCTCGAGCGCGCGTCCCGGCAGGCCTGGTCGATGCGCCCGGCGCTCGGCAACTTCGAGAAGTCCCCCGCGTATCCGGAGCCGGCGACGGCGACCCGGTTCGCGCTCTGGAGCCGGCTGAAGGCCCGGCTCGGCGCCGCGCCGTTGCCGGCGATGCTCTTCTGGCTCGGCGGGAACCTCGCCGCGGCGCTCGCCACGCACCGGCGAGCCGGCCCGGCCGGCCGGCTCTTCCGCGAGGGCGTGATGCTCCTCGTCGCGATGGCGGTCCTCGCGTTTTCGGTCTGCGCCCTGGCGCAGGCGCCGCCGGACCTGTCGCGGCAGCTCTACGCGTACCACGCGCTCTGCGACTTGATCCTCGTCGCCGACGCCGGTTGGATCGCTCAGTCCCTCGTGTCGTTCTCGAGCCGGAGGACGTCGTGACGGCAGCCGGTCCCTCCGCCGGCGAACCCGGTCCTCTCCGCGGCCGTCACGGCTTCGAGGCGCGCCGGCGGCGAGGCGTCAGCTCGCGGCCGGAAGCTCCTTCGCGATGATCTGGTACTTGAACGCGTCCGGGTCGAGCGGGTCGAGGCGCCCGGCGCCCGTTTCGGCCTGCGGATACATGAAGTAGTTGATCGGCGCGCCCTTGGACCCGGGAAGGGCGACGTCGTGGCCGAAGTTCAGGGCGATCCAGTTCATCTCCCATGACCCGAAGAGCCGCTCGCGCGCCGCCTTGACCATCGAATCGTCGATCGGCAGGTTCCCGGGCGGCTCCTCGAGCACGACCTTCCGCACGTCGGCCGGATCCACGGGAATCCAGCCGTAATCGTCGAGCCAGACCTCGGCGCGGCAGTGCTGGGCCTTCGAGACGATTTCGGTGGACGGGCCGAGGCTCTTGTAGCCGAGCTCGGATTTGGCGACCCGCACCCCGTAGACGTCTCGAGCGGGCAGCCCCGCCGCGCGCGCGAGCGCCACGTAGAGGGCGTTCAAGTCGGCGCACTTGCCGCCGAGGTCGCCGGATTCGAGCAGGAACTTCACGTCGCCGAGACCGCAGCCGCGCGTCTTCGGGTTGCGGTAGGTGTTGTCCACGATCCAGTCGTAGAGGCACCGCGCCTTCGCGACGTCCGTCGTCTTGCCCCGCGTGATCTCGAGGGCCTTCTCCCGGACGATGCCGTCGGTCGGGACGACCCGGGTTCCCTTCCGGTAGGCGTCGAGCTCGGCCTGGTTCGGCGCCGGCGGCTTGCCGGGCTTCGAGAGGTCGACCGCCCAGTCCCTCGTCGAAACGCGGCACGTCAGCGTGAGGACGGGCGCCACGCCCTCCGGGAACTCCGCGGACACGATCCCGAGAGCGTCGTTCCTCTCCTCGATCAGCTCCGCTTTGCCGCCTTCCGCGCGAAACTCGTTGGCGAGCGTCTTCTGAAACGGCGTTTCTCGGAGCAGCGCGGCGGGCAGCCAGACGCGCGTCGTGCCGGCGGGCTTGAGCACCTCGACGCGCGTCGTGACCTCGAACGTGCGCCACGGAACGGGGGTCAGGCCGAGCGCGAACAGGCGCGAGGTCTTCGGCAGCGCCAGCGTGGCCGAAGCGACGCCAGCGGTCATCAGGAAGCGGCGACGATCCATACGCACCTCCCTCGGCCAACGATATCGCGGCCGCGTGAAGCGCGTCACGCGGCCGCCGACAGCCATGGGTCCCTCAGACGGCGGGCTCGAGGCCTCCGACGGGGTGCCGCTTCTCGGGCTCGGGCTCGGCCGCCGGCGCCTCCGCGTGGTGCGTCTTGGCCACGAGCACGTAGATCGACGGCACGACGAAGAGCGTGAAGGCGGTGCCGATGATCATCCCCGTGACGAGCATGATGCCGATCGAATTCCGGGCTCCGGCGCCGGGGCCCGACGCGAAGACCAGGGGCATGTGGCCCATGACCGTCGCCGCCGTGGTCATGAGGATGGGCCGCAGGCGCGTCTGGGCGGCCTCGATGACGGCCTCGAGCTTGCTCTTGCCGCGCTCCTGGACCGTGTTGGCGAACTCGACGATCAGGATGCCGTTCTTGGCGATCAGGCCGACGAGGGTGATGAGGCCGACCTGGCTGTAGATGTTCAGCGTCGTCAGGCCGAGGAACGAGAAGAGCAGGGCGCCCGAGAGCGCCAGGGGCACCGAGCCCGCGAGGACGATGAACGGGTCGCGGAAGCTCTCGAACTGCGCGGCCAGAACGAGGTAGATCAGGATCGCCGACAGGGCGAACGTCAGGAGGAACGTGCCGCCCTCCGTGCGCAACTGGCGCGACTCGCCGGCGTAGTCGATGGTGAAACCCTGGGGCAGGATCTTCCTGGCTTCGTTCTCGAGGAACGAGAGCGCCCTGTCGAGCGAGACGCCGGGAGGGATGACCCCCTGCAGGCGCACGGCGTTCAGCTGCTGGAACCGCTTCAGGTCCCGCGGCTCGGTCGTCGTCTTCAGGCTCGCGAAGGTCGACAGCGGCACGAGCTGTCCGTTCGCGCCGGTGATGTAGATCGACTCGAGCTGGTCCGGCGTGAGGCGGTCGGCGCGGCGGACCTGCGGGATGACCTTGTAGCTGCGGCCCTGGATCGAGAAGCGGTTGACGTAGTTGCCGCCGAGCATCGTCGACAGGTCCTTGCCCGCGTCGGAGAGGTTGACGCCCTGCGCCCGAAGCTTGTCCCGGTCGAAGACGACCTCGCTCTGGGGCTGGTCGAATTTCAGGTCCGAGTCGACGTACATGAAGATGCCGCTCTGGTACGCCTTCGGGATGAGCTGGTTCGCGAACTCGACGAGCTGCTGCGGCTCGGCCGTCGAGGCGATGACGAAGTCGACGGGGAAGCTGCCGCCGCCCGGGAGCGCCGGCGGGATCAGCGAGATGACGCGTATGCCCGGGATCTTCGAGAGGCCCATCGCCGCTTCGACCTGGAGCTGCGACGTCTTCTTCTTGCGCTCGCTCCACGGCTTGGTGACCATGCCGCCGAAGCCGCCGGCGGGGTTGGTGATCTGGAAGACGCTCTCGTGCTCGGGCATCGCCTTGTAGACGTCGTACACCTGGTCCGAGAAGAGCTTCGTCTGGTCCAGCGTCGAGTTGGGCGCCGCCTGGATGACGCCGAAGACGACCGACTGGTCCTCCTGGGGGGCGAGCTCCTTGGCCGAGAACATGTAGAAGGGCACGATCAGCAGGACCACGAAGACCCAGAGCACGAAGACGACCGGCCGGTACCGGAGGCTGCTCGCGAGGAGGCGGCCGTAGAGGCCGCGGAACCTGTCGAAGTGGCGGTTGATCATCCCGGCGAAGCCCTTTTCGCTGTCGCCTTCGCGGAGCAGCTTCGAGCCCATCATGGGTGAGAGCGTCAGGGCCACGACGCCCGAGACGATGACGGCGCCGGCGAGCGTGAAGGCGAACTCGCGGAAGAGCGCGCCCGTCAGTCCTCCCTGGATGCCGATCGGCGCGTACACCGCGGCCAGCGTGATGGTCATCGCGATGATGGGACCGACGAGCTCGCGCGCCGCGCGAATCGCGGCGTCGAAGGGCTTCTCGCCGAGCTGGAGATGCCGCTCGACGTTCTCGACGATGACGATGGCGTCGTCCACGACCAGGCCGACGGACAGCACGATGGCGAGGAGCGTCAGCAGGTTGATCGTGAAGCCCGCGAGGAGCATCAGGAAGACGGCGCCGATCAGCGAGATCGGGATCGCCACGATCGGGATGATCACGGCGCGGAACGAGCCGAGGAACAGGAAGATCACGACGACGACGATCAGGAGGGTTTCGGCGAGCGTGTGGAGCACTTCGTCGATCGCGTCCTGGATGTAGGCCGTGGAGTCGTAGGGGATGCCGAGCTTCATGCCGGCCGGAAGCTGCGCCTGGATTTCGGGAAGCGTCGCCCGCACGCGCTTGATGACGTCGAGCGAGTTGGCGGTCGGCAGGACCCAGATGCCCATGAAGGTCGCGGTCTGACCGTTGAAGCGGACGTCGTCGTCGTAGGTCTCGGCGCCGAGCTCGACGTCGGCGATCTCGCCGAGCCGCACGACGACGCCGTCCTTCTCCTTGACGACGAGCTTCTTGAACTCGTCGGCGGTCTGGAGGTTCGTGTTGGCCACGAGGTTGACGGAGACCATGGAGCCCTTGGTCGCGCCGAGGGCCGAGAGGTAGTTGTTGTTGGCGAGGGCGTCGTGGACGTTCGACGGCGAGATGCCGAGGGAGGCCATGCGGTCGGGCTTGAGCCAGATCCGCATCGCGAACACGCGGCTGCCCAGGATGTCGGCGCGCTGGACGCCGCTGACCGCCGAGAGCTTCGGCTGCACGACGCGCGTCAGGTAGTCCGTGATCTGGTTCTGGTCGAGGTCGGCGGAGCTGAACCCGAGGTACATCGACGCGAACTGCGTGTCGGCCGTCTGGAGGTCGATGACCGGCGCCTGGGACTCGGGCGGCAGGTCGTTGCGGACCTGGGCGACCTTGGCCTGGATCTGCGTGAGCGCCGCGTTGGTGTCGTAGTTGAGCTTGAGGTGGACCGTGATCGTGCTCAGGCCCTGCGCGCTCGAGGACTCGATGTAGTCGATGCCGTCGGCGCTGGCGATGACGCGCTCGAGGGGCGTCGTGATGAACCCGCGGACGAGGTCGGCGTTGGCGCCGACGTAGACCGTCGTGACCGAGACGACGGCGATGTCGCTGCGCGGGTACTGGCGCACCGACAGCGTGCGGATCGCCTGGAGCCCGGCGATCAGGATCACCAGGTTGACGACCATCGCCAGCACGGGCCGGCGGATGAAGAGATCCGTGAATTTCATCGTGCGGTCCTCGGTGGCGTTTAGCTGTTCTCGGGATTCGGCGCCGGGTTGTTGCCGGGCTGGGTCTTGTTGTTGACCTGCACGGCCGCGCCGTTGCGCAGCTTGAAGACGCCCGACGTCACGACTTCCTCGCCCGGCTTGATGCCCGAGAGGATCGCGACCTGGTCGCCCTGGCCGGGGCCAACCTTGACGAACTGCTGCCGCACGCCCTTGTACGTGTTGCCCTTGGGGTCTTTCATCTCCGTCACGATGAACACCGAGTCCCCGTAGGGTGCGTGGTTGATGGACGAGGCCGGGATGGCGACGATGTCGCCCGTCGTCCCGACGCCCAGGCTGGTTTGAACGAACATGCCCGGCTGGAGCTTTCCGTCGGCGTTCGGCAGCGTCGCCTGCACGGCCACGTTGCGCGTGCCCGGGTCGATGACGGAGTCGATCGCGGTGATCCGGCCGGTCGAGCCCGGGCCCGTCTGCGCGGCGTTCGTGACGCGCACTTCGCCGCCCACGCGCATCCGGGCGATTTCCTGCTGCGGCACCGAGAAGTTGACGTAGATCGGCTGGAGCGCCTGGAGCGGCACGACCGGGCTGCCCCCCTGGAGGTACTGGCCGAGGTTGACCTGGCGGATGCCGAGGACGCCGGCAAACGGTGCCCGGATGGTCTTGCGCTCGATCGTCGCGCGCAGCTCGCCGACCCTCGCATCGGCAGCCTTGAAGTTCGCCTCGGCGCTGTCGAGGTCGGCCTGGGCGCCGATCTGCGTTTCGACGAGGCGTTTCATCCGGTCGAGGGAAACCCGCGCGAGCTCGAGCTGCGCCTCGGCGGCCGCCAGCTGCGCCCGCTCCTGCTTCATGTCGAGCAGCACGAGCACGTCGCCCGCGCGGACGCGCTGTCCGGACTCGAAGGCGATCTTTTCGACGATCCCGGGCAGGTCGGCGCTGACGACGACGCCCTGGACGGCGGCGACCGTGCCGATCGCCGTCAGGGTCGTCGTCCACTGCTCCGACTTCGCGACGACGGTCGTGACCGCTTCGGGCGGCGGCTGGAACGCCGCCTGCTGGGCCATGCCCTTCTTGATCTGACCGTACTTGACCGCGCCGATCGCCGTCACGAACACCGCGATCGCGACGAGCATCAGAGCCATCCGCTTCTTCATGCCAGCCAAACCTCCCACTTCATGCGGCCCGGGTCCGAGGATTTCGCCAGAAAGGCGGGACACGCCCCTTCCAGGGCTCCCATACGAAATAGACCTCGAATCGTCCCCGGGATTCCTGCGTACGGCCGAAAAAAGAGGCCGCTTCCGGGGAGCGAAGCGCGCAGTTTATGCCGCCCGGGGCCCCTGGCAAGCGCCAAATCGACGAGGGGTCGCCCACGAGGTCGAGCGGGCCCATGGCTCGGCCGGCCGCGCCCGAGGCGACGGTGCCGGACCCGGAGACGGCCGCGACCGGACCGGCGCCCCCGCTCGAGGCTCGCCGTCTCTCCCTTTCGAAAATCGGCGTGAGCCATCCCGGCCGCGCCTTCGTCTTCAGTCTCGGATAGCCTGTCGCGCCATGGCCGAGACCTTTCAGGAGTACACCGACCGGATCGCGTCCTACGTCGGGAAGCGCGATCCGCTGGCGATGCTGAAAGCGGCGCCGCGCGCCCTCGAAAAGCGCCTCGCGGGCTTGCCGCGGCGCGTCCTGACGGCGCGTCCCGCGCCCGGCAAGTGGTCGATCGGCGAGATCCTCGCCCACCTGTCGGAGATCGAGCTGCTCTGGGGGTACCGGATCCGCACGGTGCTCGAGCGGGAAGACCCGGAGGTCGTGGGCATGGACCAGGAAGTCTGGGCGCGGGTCGGCCGCTACGAGCGGCGCGACCCGAAGGGGAGCCTGGCGCTCTACGCCGCGCTGCGCCGCGCCCACGTCGAGCTGCTCTCGGGCCTGACGCCGAAGGCGCTCGCACGCCGGGGACGGCACTCCCAGTTCGGGCGGCTGACGATCGCCGACATCACGCGGCTGCTCGCGGGCCACGACGTGAATCATCGCCGGCAGATCGAGGCGATTCTCGACGGAAAGCGCCGTGCGGCGCGCTGACGCGCTCGGAGCTCTCGGGGTGGTGCTGGCGCTCGCGGGGGGCGCCGCCGGGCCGGCCGCGGCCCAGACGATGTCGATCGAAGAGTACGAGCCGAAGTCGACGCTGGTCGTGCCCGAGCACCACCCGCCGCGGGCGAAGTACCCGTTCATCGACGTCCACAACCACCAGGACCGCGACATCTCCGCCGCCGACGCCGCGGCGCTCGTCCAGGACATGGATCGCATCAACCTGCGCGTGATGGTCAACCTCTCCGGCGGCCAGGGCGCCGAGTTCGAGAAGGGCTACCGCAACCTCGCGGGCCGTTACCCGGGACGCTTCGTCGTCTTCGCGAACCTCGACTACGCGGGCATCGAGCAGCCCGGCTGGGGAGAGCGGGCGGCGGCGCAGCTCGAGCGGGACTACAGGAACGGCGCGCGCGGCCTGAAGATCTTCAAGAACCTCGGGCTGACCGTGACCGACGCGAGCGGCAAGCGCGTGCCGGTCGACGATCCGCGCCTGGACCCCGTGTGGGAGAAGTGCGCGGCGCTCGGGATCCCGGTGCTCATTCACTCGGGCGAGCCGCGCTCCTTCTTCGACCCTCAGGACAAGTACAACGAGCGCTGGCTGGAGCTCAAGCAGTTCCCGCAGCGAGCGCGGCCGCCGGAGAAGTTCCCGCCGTTCGAACAGATTCTCGAGGAACAGCACCACCTGTTCGCGAAACACCCGAGGACGCGGTACATCGACGCGCACCTCGGCTGGCTGGGCGGCGATCTGGCGCGTCTCGGGCGGCTGTTCGACCGGCTGCCGAACGTCTCGACCGAGCTCGGCGCCGTCCTCGCGGAGCTCGGCCGCCAGCCGCGCTTTGCGCGCGACTGGTTCCTCAAGTACCAGGACCGCGTGATGATGGGCAAGGACGCCTGGGACGCCGACGAGTACCTCGTCTACTTCCGCGTGCTCGAGACCGACGACGAGTACTTCGACTATTACCGCAAGCGCCACGCGTTCTGGAAGATGTACGGGCTGGCGCTGCCGGACGAGGTCCTGAAGAAGGTCTACTACAGGAACGCCTTGAAGATGATCCCGGGCATCGACGCCGCGGCGTTCCCGCCCTGAGGGCCTGATGCCCTTGCATCTGGCCGGGGCCGGCCCGGCCGCGTAGCGTGACCCCATGGACGTTCGATTTCCCGGCGGTCTCCGCGTCGAGGCGCTTCACGACGGTTATCGGATCCTCACGGATCAGCCGGCGGCGATGGGCGGCGGAGGAACGGCGCCGTCGCCCTTCGACCTCTTTCTCGCCTCGATCGGCACGTGCGCCGGCTTCTACGCGCTGCGCTTCTGCCAGCAGCGGCACCTCGAGACGGAGGGCCTCGCGCTGACGCTCACCGCCGGGCGCGACCCGGCGCATCACCGGGTTGCGACCGTTCGTCTCGACATCGCGCTCCCGAGGGGTTTCCCCGAGAAGTACCGCGGGGCGATCGTGAATGCCGTCGACCAGTGCAGCGTCAAGAAGCACCTGGCCCATCCGCCGGGCTTCGAGGTCGTCGTCGCCGGCGAGTCCGTCCGAAACGCGGCCGAAGAGCTCGCGCCGGCCGGTTAGGGCCCGCCTCCCGAAAACCTTTCACACCCGGCCGCGTAGACTCCTGTAGACAATCGACAAGGCTGGACGCCCCGGGTCGGCCGGGGAGGCGGCCCGGTGCGAACAGGAGTCGCGTATGAAGAGGAATCGGTCGGGCCGGATCTCCGCGGCGGCTTTCGTCCTCGCTCTGGCGGCGAGTCTGGCGGTGCTCGGCCTCGGGCCCGGGGCCGCTCCGGCGGCGGGCTGGGTGTGCGCTCCGTGCGACATGGCGTGCGACCAGACGGTCTACGACGAGCCGGGGACGTGCCCGAAGTGCGGCTTGAAGCTCGTCCGCAAGGAGGCGGCCGACCGGGCGAAGGAAACGTCGGCCCGGCCGAAGGTCGCCATCCTCGTCTTCGACGGCGTCCAGATCATCGACTCGATGGGACCCTACGAAGTCTTCGGCGCCTCGGGCTTCGAGGTCTACACCGTCGGCCGGACGAAGACGCCGGTGACGACCGCGATGGGGCTGACGATCGTCCCCCGATACGATTTCGCCGACGCGCCGGCGCCCGCGGTCCTGGTCGTGCCGGGCGGCGGCGTGCGCGGCGCGCGCGAAAGCGAGGCGACCCTGCGCTTCGTCCGCGAGACCACCGCCCGGGCGCAGCACACGCTTTCGGTCTGCAACGGCGCGTTCATCCTCGGCAGCGCCGGGCTTCTCGACGGCCTCTCCGCGACGACGACGGCCGGCCTCGTCGGCGAGCTCCGGGCGGAGTTTCCGAAGACGAGGGTCGTCGGCGACCGCCGCTTCGTCGACAACGGCAAGATCGTCACGGCGGGCGGCCTGTCGGCTGGAATCGACGGCGCGCTCCACGTCGTGGCGAGGATGATGGGCGACGCGACGGCGGCGCGCGTGGCTGTCGGCGAGGAGTACGACTGGCATCCGGAGGGAACGACGGCCGCGCGGAATCACGCGTCGCCCCGGTAAAGCGCTCCGGCCGGGCGCGCTCCGAAGGCGGTATCATCCGCGGCCCAGATGCGACCTGTCCGGACCTCGACGGCTCTCGGAGCGGTGGCGGCGATCCTCCTCGCGGCCGCCTGCGGTTCGACCAGCCGCGCTCCCGCGGTCCCGGCCGCCGACGTGCCGCGGGCCGACGTCGTCGGCTATCCGAACGACATCCGCTACCTTCCACGCGATTTCGAAGACGTCCGCCAGTTCCAAGAGGACTTCGTGGCGTCCTGGGCGAAGGAGCGGCGGGCTCTCGGGCTCGCGCCCGGCGAGCCGCTGCCGCCGGCCAGTTACCTCGCGATCTCGGGCGGCGGCGACAACGGCGCGTTCGGCGCCGGCCTGCTCGCCGGGTGGACGAAAGCGGGAGACCGGCCGGTCTTCAAGCTCGTCACCGGCGTGAGCACCGGGGCGCTCATCGCGCCGTTTGCGTTCCTCGGATCGGAGTACGACGAGAAGCTGAAATCGCTCTACACGGGGATCTCGCTCAAGGACGTCGCGACGATGCGGTTCCTGCTGTCGGCGCTCTTCGGCGACGCGATGGCCGACACGACGCCGCTCGCGCATCTGGTCGAGAAGGCCGTGACGGCGGAGATGCTCGGCCGCATTGCCGAGGAGTACGCGAAGGGGCGCATTCTCCTGATCGGGACGACGAACCTCGACGCGCGGCGCGCGGTCATCTGGAACGTCACGCGGATCGCCGCGAGCGGCCGCCCCGACGCCCTCGCGCTCGTCCACAAGATCCTGCTGGCCTCGGCCGCGATCCCCGGCACCTTTCCGCCCGTCATGATCGAGGTCGAGGAGGACGGCAGGCGCTACGAGGAGATGCACGTCGACGGCGGCACGGCCAACCAGGTGTTCGTGTATCCCGCCGCTTCGGATCTCGCCAGGCTGTCGGCGGAGAACGACGCGACGCGCAAGCGCACGCTCTACATCATCCGCAACGCGCGCCTCGACCCGGAGTGGGCGCAGGTCGACCGCCGGACGCTGCCGATCGCGATGCGCGCGATCACCTGCCTCATTCAGTACCAGGGCATCGGCGACCTCTACCGCATCTACACGATCACGCGCCGGGACCACGTCGACTACCGGCTCGCCTACATCCCGGCCACCTTCATGACGCCGCACACGACCGACTTCGACACGGCGTACATGAAGTCGCTCTACGGCCTCGCGTTCCAGATGGCCGCCGAGGGGCACGAGTGGGAGACGCACCCGCCCGTGCTTCTGTCCGGCGAGGGCGACGAGAACGCGGCGAAGCGGCCGTCCGCCCTCGACCCGACGAGCGAGCGCTAGAGGGCCGACGCGAGGCGGGAGCGCTAGAGCTCGAGACTCTGGAGGCCGTTGGCGGCGGGGCCTGACGAGCCCGCCGAAGCGCAGGTCGCGTGCAGGTTGACCATCTCCACGAAGAGGGCGAGGCGCTCGAGGAACGTCTCGATGATCTTCGGCCCGTCGCTCGCGCGGCAGGTGAACGACACCAGGCCCTTGCTCGGCTCGAGCCGGTACCGCTGGAAGCTGTCGGAATCGCGCGAGACCTGCTCGTAGGATTCGAGCCACTGCTTGTCCACGGTGCCGGCGAGACTGACGACGTGGCGCTGGAAGAGCGGTCCGAGAACCTCCTGGCGCATCGCGTTGCGATCGACGGTGACGTTGTACATCTCGATGCCTCTCGCCGTGGGAGAGAGCAAGGTCGGCGCCAACCGGGTTAAGAGCCGTATTTTCTGCGGGTTGAAGGATCGGGTTGGGGTGCTGGTGACGCAAATCGTCCGTCCCATTGGACCGGAGTGCCACGGGTGGGCAGTGGCCCAACGGACGGGGTCCGCGACCTGTCCGAGCCCCGGGCCGCGATCGGCGGTCGCGAAAACAGATTGATCGCTCCACGCGCATCGCCAACACTGTCTCCGTGATCGGCGAAAGCGCTGCAGGCGCCGCGTCGGGCGAGACGAAGCCGGGAATCTTCGTCTACTTCTCCGACCTCCTCTCGCGCACCGTCGTCGACGCTCAGGGCTCGCCGATCGGCCGGCTCTGGGACCTGTCCATTCGCCTGCCGGAACCGTACCCGCCGGTCTCGCAGCTGCTGATCCGTCCTCCCGGACAGGCGGACCTGCTCCTGGTGGCCGACGGGGCGCAGGTGCGCGCGTGGACGGAGAACCCGATTCCGCTGTCGGCGCGGCTGCCGGAGCTGCGGCCGAGCCGGCGGCGCGACAAGACCGAGATCCTGCTGCGCGAGGCGCTTCTCGACAAGCAGGTCGTCGACGTGTCGGGCGCCAAGGTCGAGCGCGTCAACGACCTCCACTTCCTGATCGCGCGCGAGGGGCAGCTCGTGCTCGCGCACATCGACGTCGGTCTGCGCGGCCTCGTGCGCCGCCTCGGCTGGGAGCGCGGTCTCGAGGCGGTCGTGCGCGCGGTTCGCCCGGGCGCGCGCTTCCTCACCCAGGACGAGGGGCTGATCGGCTGGAAGTACGTGCTGCCGACGCTCGCCGACCCCGCCGGGCTGCGCCTGGCGTTTTCGCAGAAGTCGATCGGCCGGCTCCACCCGGCCGATCTCGCCGAGATCCTCGAGGACCTGCCGGCGAGCTCCCGGCGTACGGTGTTCGACGCGCTCGAGTTCCAGACCGCGGCGCGCGTCCTGCCCGAGGTCGACCCGACGATGCAGCAGGATCTCCTTCCGGCGGAAAGCGACCCCGAACGGGCGGCGGACCTGCTCGAGAAGATGCCCCCCGACGCGGCGGCCGACGTGCTCGGCGAGCTGTCCGAAGAGAACGCCCGCGACCTGATCGACCGGATGCAGCCCGAGGACGCGAAGGCCGTCACGGCGCTCCTCGGCCACGAAGAAGACACGGCCGGCGGCCTGATGACGACCGACCTCGTCACGTTCTCGGGCTCGATGACCGTCGGGGATGCCTTCGCGCGGCTGCGCGAGATCGCCCACGACGTCGAGTTTCTCTATCAGTTCTACGTCGTCGACGAACAGCGCCGGCTCGTCGGCATCATCAACATGCGCCGGCTCTTCCTCGGCAAGGAGACGGACCGCCTGAGCGACGTGATGGCGCCCTGGACGATCCGGGTCCATCCCGAGGACCCGGCCTCGCATGTCGCCGAGGTGATCGAGAAGTACAACCAGGCGGCCGTCCCCGTCGTCGACGGTGACGGCGTTCTCGTCGGGATGATCACGGTCGACGACGTGCTCACCGAAGTGCTCCCGCTCGCATGGAAGAAAAAGCTCCGGCTCTGACGGTCCGGGCCGGCGGCGGGCCGCGGATCCGCTGGAAGCAGGTGGTGCTGTTTCTGGGCGTGATCGGCCCCGGCATCATCACCGCCAACGTCGACAACGACGCCGGCGGCATCACGACGTATTCGCTCGCGGGCGCGCACTTCGGCACGCAGCTGCTGTGGACGCTGATCCCGATCACGGTCGCGCTCGTCGTCGTCCAGGAAATGGCGGCCCGCATGGGCGCGGTCACGGGCAAGGGGCTCGCGGACCTGATCCGCGAGAATTTCGGCGTCAAGCTGACCTTTTACCTGATGCTCGCGCTGCTCGCCTCGAACTACGGCAACACGGTGTCGGAATTCGCGGGCGTCGCGGCGAGCATGGAGCTCTTCGGCGTCCCGAAGTTCGTCTCGGTGCCGCTCGCGGCGGCGGCGATCTGGCTGCTCGTCGTCCAGGGGACCTACCGGCTCGTCGAGCGCGTCTTCCTCGTCGCGTGCGTCTTCTACTTCGTGTACCCCGTGTCGGCGTTTCTCGCGCATCCCGACTGGAAGGTCGTGCTTCGCGACACGGTGATCCCGTCGCGGATCTCGCTCGACTCCGGCTACGTGGCCATGCTCGTCGGCCTCGTCGGGACGACGATCGCGCCGTGGATGCAGTTCTACCTGCAGTCGAGCGTCGTCGAGAAGGGGATCCGCAAAGACCGGTACTGGATGACGCGGTGGGACGTCGTCGTCGGGTGCGTCGTGACGGACGTCGTCGCGTTCTTCATCATCGTCGCCTGCGCCGCCACGCTCTTCGTCCGCGGCGTCGCGATCGAGAGCGCGGCCGACGCGGCGCGGTCGCTCGAGCCGCTGGCGGGGCGCTACGCCTCGCAGCTGTTCGCGTTCGGGCTCTTGAACGCGTCCGTTTTCTCGGCCGCGATCCTGCCGCTCTCGACCGTCTACTACGTCTGCGAGGCCTTCGGCTGGGAAGCGGGGGTCGACAAGAAGTTCGGCCAGGCGCGCGCCTTCTACGGGATCTACACGGCGATGATCGCGATGGGGGCCGCGGTCGTCCTGTGGCCGGGGTTCCCCCTGATCCGCGTGATGTTCTGGTCCCAGGTCGCCAACGGCATCGCGCTGCCGCTCGTTCTCGTCTTCATGCTGCTTCTCGTCAACCGCGAGGAGCTGATGGGCGATCAGGTCAACGGCCGCGGCTTCAACGCCGTCGCCTGGGTCACGACCGTGACCATGATCGCCCTCACCCTGCTCCTCGTCGCCAACGGGTTCGGGCTCAAGCTGGGGACGAGCTAGGGCTGCTGCTTGATGATGATCCGGCCGTCGACCACGGGTTTCCCGTCGATGCCCTGCGAGTACTTGTACGTCAGGCCGTTCGGGTACTTCTTCACGAGCGGAAGGATGTTCGGGTTGAGGTCGTAGGAGAAGCAGCTCCCGCCGGCGCACGAGATCGTTTGCGACGTGTTCGGCTTCCCGTTGACGA
>DATJPZ010000029.1:0-9692 GCA_035506175.1 Thermoanaerobaculia bacterium
CCGGCGCTCTTCGCGCCCGGCTCGCTCGAAGGCGCGCGCGTCGGGAGCTATGGTCCGCGCGTGGTGCCCGCCGCCGCGGCCGCTCCCGAGACCGACCGCGAATACCTGGAGAAGCTAAGATCGCTCGGGTACCTGAAGTGAGAGGGGTTCCGCGATGAAAGCCGTCTTCTTCACGCGCCACGGTGGCGGCGAGGTCCTCGAGTACGGCGACCGGCCCGATCCGGAGCCCGGCCCGGGCGAGGCGCGCGTCGCGGTGCGCGCCGCGGCGATGAACCGCCTCGACGTCTTCGTCCGCGACGGGATTCCGGGCGTCCCGCTACCGCAGATTCCGGGCGCGGACGGGGCCGGCATCGTGGACGCGGTGGGCGCGGGAGTGACCGGGCTCGCGCCGGGAGACCGAGTGCTCGTCCAGCCCGGCCTCTACTGCAACGAGTGCGAGTTCTGCCGCGCGGGCGAGCAGAGCCTGTGCGTGAACTACCGCATCGTCGGCGAACACGCCGCCGGCACGTTCGCCGAGCGCGTGGTGCTCCCGCGGCGCAATCTCTTTTCGATCCCGGCGGGGCTGTCGTTTGCCGAGGCGGCGGCCTTTCCGCTGGCGTACCAGACGGCGTGGCGCATGATCGTCGGCCGCGCGGCCGTGCGTCCCGGCGAGACCGTTCTCGTCCACGGCGCCGGCGGCGGCGTGGGGGCGGCGGCGCTCGAGATCGCCGTCCTCGCCGGCGCGCGCGTCTTCGCGACGACCTCGGGCGCGGACAAGGCCTCGCGCGCCCGGGAGTCGGGCGCCGAGGCCACGATCGACTACAGGACCGAGGACGTGCTTCAGGCGGTGCGCCGCCTCACCGACAAGCGCGGCGTCGACGTCGTCGTCGACACCGTCGGCGAGGCGACCTGGATGACGTCGCTCAAGATCGCCGCCAAGGGCGGGCGGATCGTGACGTGCGGCGCGACGTCGGGACCGAACCCGAAGGAAGAGATCCGACTCGTCTTCTGGAAGCAGCTGTCGATCCTGGGCTCGACGATGGCGAACGACCACGAGTTCCGGACGCTCTACGCCGCCGTGGCGTCCGGCCGGCTCCGGCCGAGGGTCGACCGCGTGTTTCCGTTCTCGAGGGCCGCCGAGGCGTACCGGTATCTCGAGGAAGGCCGGCACCACGGCAAGCTGGTGCTCGTCCCCGACGGCGGCGAGGCGGCGGCGGCCGCGGTCTGACGGACGCGCTCGGAGTCCGAATCTCTGGATCGGGCCGCCGATCCGTGCGATGATCGGTTCGTCCTTTCCGGGTTCGCGGGCGCTCCCGCCGGCGACGGCCCATGACCGAACCCTCTCCGCGATCCCCCTCCGTCTTCCGCGTCTGCGACCTTCCCGCGGAGGAGCGCCCGCGCGAACGCCTCTTCCGCCTGGGCGCCGCCTCGCTGTCGAACGAGGAGCTGCTCGCGCTCCTCCTCCGGACCGGCATCGCCGGCCAGAGCGCCCTCGACGGCGCGCGGCGGCTGCTCGCCACCCGCGAAGGCCTGAACGGCCTGGCGGGCGCCTCGCCCGTCGAGCTTTCGGCCGAGCGCGGCGTCGGGCCGACGCGCGCGGCCTCGATCGCGGCGGCGCTCGAGATCGCGCGCCGCCTCCCGGCCGAGACGCTCGCCGGCCGCGACCTCTTCAACGAGCCGCGGCTGGTGAAGGACTTCCTGCGGCAGTCCCAGGCCGACGACGCGCAGGAGCGGACCGGTGCGCTCTTCCTGAACGCCCGGAACCGTCTGCTTCGCAACGACCCGGACATCTATCGCGGGACTCTCGACCGCGCGGTCGTCGAGCCGCGGGAGATCCTGCGGCGCGCGCTCCTCGGCCGCGCGGCGGCGGTGATCCTGTACCACAACCACCCGTCGGGCGATCCGACGCCCTCGCGCGAGGACCGGGAGTTCACGCGGCGACTCGCGACCGCGTCCGAGGCCGTCGGCGTGCGCCTCCTCGATCACATCGTCGTCGGCCGCGAGGGCTGCGTCTCGTTCCGGGAGGCGGGGCTGCTGTGAGGCGTTGCATAAGATACAGAGATTTCTTATGCTCTGTGCATGAGAACCACCGTTGACCTCCCCGAGGAGCTTCTCGAGGAGGCGAGAAGGCTGACCGACTCGAAGACGATGCGCGAAACGATCGTCGTCGCGCTTCAGGAGCTGGTGAACAAGAACAAGCGAGAACAGCTGAGTCAGCTGGCGGGCAAGATCCAGCTCGATTTCGACCCCTCCATTTCCCGGGGCCGGGGCCGGGGCCGAAGCCGCAAGCCCCGGTGAAGCGCTTCCTCGTCGACACCTCGGCCTGGGTGGACTTCCTCGCCGGCGAGAGCCTGGCCGGGTCGCGGCTGGGGGGCCTTCTCGTCAAAGGAGGCGCGCTGATCTGCGGTCCGGTGGCGGCCGAGCTCCTCTCCGGCGCGAGGACTTCGCGCGAGTTCGCGGTCTTGAGGGATCTCGCCGACGGCCTCGAGGTGGTTGCTGACCCCGATCGGATGTGGACGCGCGTCCGGGAATATCGATTCGCCCTGGCGCGGGGAGGATTCCGCGCCGGCCTCATCGACCTGGTGATCGCCGCGACGGCTCTCGACGCGGGTCTGCCGCTCCTGACCCGCGACCGCGACTTCGCGCGCATCCGCACGGTCGTCCCGATCGAGCTCGATCTCTTCTGAGGTATCGTTCGCCCTTCCCGATGAAAACGTTCTACGCGACGACGCCGATCTACTACGTCAACGACCTGCCGCACATCGGGCACATCTACACCACGGTCGTCACGGACGTGGTCACGCGGTTTCGGCGGCTGACGGGCGAGCCGACGCGCTTCCTGACCGGCACCGACGAGCACGGGCAGAACATCGAGAAGGCCGCGGCGGCGCAGGGGATCGCGCCGCTCGCCCTGGCCGACCGCGTCGTCGAGCGCTACCGGGAGCTCTACCGAACCTTCGAGATCCGGAACGACGATTTCATCCGGACGACCGAGCCGCGGCACCGCCGGGGGGTCGAGGCGCTGATCGCGCGCATCGCCGCCGCGGGCGACTTCTACACGGCGAAGCACGAGGGCTGGTACTGCTCGAGCTGCGAGGCCTTCTACACGGAGAAGGAGCTGGACGCGGAGAAGCGCTGCCCCGTCCACGGCACGCCGACGGCCTGGGAATCGGAGGAGAACGTCTTCTTCCGCCTGTCGAAGTATGCCGAGCCGCTGCTGCGCCACTACGAAAAGCACCCCCGCTTCGTCCGGCCCGAGAGCCGCCTCGCGGAGGTCGTCTCGTTCGTGCGCGGGGGCTTGAACGACCTGTCGGTCTCGCGCTCGAAGGTGCAGTGGGGGATTCCGTTTCCGGGGCACCCGGGGCACGTCGTCTACGTGTGGCTCGACGCGCTCGCCAACTACATCACCGCGCTCGGCTTCGGCTCCGACGACGACCGGTTCTACCGCGAGTACTGGGACCACCCGGACGCCGAGCGCGTGCACTTCATCGGCAAGGACATCCTCCGCTTCCACGCGGTCTACTGGCCGGCGTTCCTGCTCTCGGCCGGCCTGCCGCTGCCGACGACGGTCTGGGCGCACGGCTGGTGGCTGCGCGACGCGAAGAAGGTCTCGAAGTCCGTCGGCAACGTCGTGCGCCCCGACGCGCTCGTTGCCACGTTCGGCGCGGACGCCTTCCGGTACTTCCTGCTGCGCGAGATGGCCTTCGGCCAGGACGCGAGCTTCTCCGACGAGGCGTTCCTGACGCGCTACAACGCCGATCTCGCCAACGACCTCGGCAACACGGTCTCCCGCGTCGCGGCGCTGTGCCGCCAGTCCTTCGGCGGGACGCCCGACCAGGTCGACAGCGACAACGAGGTGCTCCAGGCTTACGGCGATGCCGAGGGCGAGTGGCGCGCCGCCATGACCGACTGTCAGTTCAACCGCGCGCTCGAGGCCGTCTGGAGGCTGCTCACCGCCGTCAACGGCTGGGTCGTCGCGAAGGAGCCCTGGAAGATCCGCAAGCAGGAGGGCGCCGGCTCGGCGCGCCTCCACCGGGTGCTCTCGGCGGCGGCGGAAGGCGTGCGCCTCGCGGCGGTCATGCTTTCGCCGTTCGTGCCGGCGACGAGCCGGAAGATCTTCGAGACGTTCGGCCTGCCGGCGGCCGACCCGACGGCGGCGGCGCTCGCGTGGGGCGGGCTGCCCGTCTCGGCGGCGATGCCGGAGGCGCCGGCGCTCTTCCCGCGGGCGGATGCCGCGGCGTATCTGCAGGACGAGAAGGAGGGACCCATGAATGACGCCGGCACCCCGGCCGCGCCGGCTCCGCCCGCTCCCGCGGACGACCGGATCGCGATCGAGGACTTCCAGAAGGTGCGCCTCCGCACGGCGAAGGTGCTCGTCGCCGAGCGCGTGCCCAAGTCGAACAAGCTCATGCGCCTCGAGGTCGACCTCGGCGACGAGAGGCGGCAGATCGTCGCGGGGATCGCCGCGCAGTACGAGCCGGAGCAGCTCGTCGGGCGCAACGTGGTCGTGGTCGCGAACCTGAAGCCGGCGAAGCTCATGGGCGTCGAGTCCAACGGCATGGTGCTCGCCGCTTCGGTCGGCGACGCGGGCGCACCGGTGCTGCTCGACGTGCCCTCGGACGTGCCGCCCGGCAGCAAGGTCAAGTAGCGTGCTCGCCGATTCCCACTGCCACCTGCAGATGGGAGACGGCGCCGACGCCCTGATCGAGCGCGCCCGGGCCGCCGGCGTCTCCCGCTTTCTCGTGCCGGGGACGACGCTCGCGGACTCGGCGGCGGCGGCCGCGCTGGGCAACCCCGGCGCCGGGATCTTCGCGGCGGTCGGCGTCCACCCGCACGAGGCGAAGGACTTCGACCCGGCGCGCGACGGCGCCGCCTTCGAGGCGCTCGCGCGCCAGCCGGGCGTCGTGGCGATCGGCGAGATCGGGCTCGACTTCCACTACGACCACTCGCCTCGGGGGACGCAGGTCGGGGTCCTCTCGTGGATGCTGGACTGCGCGGCGCGCCTCGGTCTCCCGGTCCTGCTCCACAACCGCGAGAGCGGGGCCGCGATGCTGGAGCTTCTCGAAAAGCGCGGCGCGCGCGAGCGGGCCGGGGTCTTCCACTCCTTCACCGAGGACGCCGAGTACGGGAAGAAAGCGATCGCGCTCGGGTACCTCGTCTCGTTCTCGGGGATGATCACCTTCCGGGCCGCCGAGAACATCCGGGCGGCGGCGTCCGGGCTTCCCCTCGAAAAGATGCTCGTCGAGACCGACACCCCCTTTCTCGCGCCGGTGCCCCACCGCGGGAAGCCGTGCGAGCCCGCCTTCGTGGTCGAGACCGCCCGGAAGCTCGCCGAGGTCAAGGGCGTCTCCTTCGAGAGGGTCGCCGAAGCGACGACGGCCAACTTCGAGCGTCTCTTCCTGAAGGAGGCGCCGTAGGGGAGGGGCTTGCCCCTCCCCCGGGCGGCCGCAAGGGCCGCCTCTACGGCCCAGCGAGGCATGTCGTCCCGCCGCATCTCCCCGGCCGAGTTCGAGTCCTGCGTCGAGGAGGCGCTGTCCGCGGTCCCGGCGCCGTTTCGCAAGTACCTCGAGAACGTCGTCGTCGCCGTCGAGGACGAGCCGACGGACGACGACTACGACGAGACCGACACGCCCGACGACGAGGAGATCTTCGGCATCTTTCGCGGCGTGTCCTACTTCGACCGGTCGCACGTGGTTTCGAGCCTGCCGGCGCAGATCGCCGTGTTCCGCGGCCCGATCCTGCGCTGCTGCGCGACCCGCGGCGAGGCGGTGCGCGAGATCCGCGACACCGTCGTTCACGAGGTCGGCCACATGCTCGGCCTCGACGACGACGAGATGCCGTACTGAGGAGACCTCCATGACGATCCCGAAGGGATGGAAGGTCGCGGCGCTCCTGACGGCTGCCGTCTCGTCGGCGGTGCCCGCGGTCCGCGCCGATGACGAGAAGAAGACGAGCCCGACGGTCGCCCGCGAGACGGCCGAGTCGAACGCGAAGACGCCGGCCGGGCGCCGCTACGAGTCGGCGCTCGAGTCGAGCCTGGACGCGTGGTTGAAGCGCGCCATCGACCGCTGCGGCAAGGGCGTCTCTCCCGAGGATGCCGTCTCCTTCGAGGTCTTCGTCCGGATCAGCGACGGCGGCGAGGCCGAGGAAGTGGTCGTGACGCCGGAGACCGCCGTTTCCCGCTGCGCCGAGCGCGACTTCCGCGATGCCCGCTACCCGCACCCGCCGCAGGAGGGCTGGTGGGTCAGGGTGCCGATCGCGTTGAAGTAGCGCCGCGCGCCGCGGCGACGGCGAAGTGGTTCTGGCAGACGGACGGCAGGGCCGCCGCCAGGGCGTCGTCCAGCCGATTCACCGTTTTCGCAAACGCGGTCGAGTCCCGCCAGGCGGCGGGCAGTCGGCCGAAGACGTTGCGGGGAAGGAACGCGTAAAGGCCGCGGGCGAGCGTTTCGAAGCCCGCCTGCGCCAGCAGCCGCTCGACGTCGGCCCCGGCATAGCGGTAGCGGTGCGCCGCGTCGTGCCCGGGTCCCGGGGACGTTTTCAGCAGCCGAGCCAGGGCCTCGACGCCGCTGAATCGGTTCGGCAGGTGAAAACAGAGGAAGAGGCCCGAGGGGGCGAGCACCCGCCGGATCTCGGCGAGGCTGTCGGCCTCGGTGCCGCCGAGTTCGCGGACGTGCTCGAGGACGCCGACGCTGAACACGGCGTCGAAGGACGCGTCGGGAAACGGCAGGCGCGTCGGCTCGGACAGGTCGCCCTGAACGTAGCGGAGCCGGGGGTCGGGCGCCTCGCGCAGGACGTGCGGCCGGTGCTGGAGGGAGTACGCCGTGACGTCGTGTCCCCGCCCGTGGAGGAAAGCGGCGAAGTGGCCGTCGCCACAGCCCCAGTCGAGCACGCGGGCGGGATGGCGCAGCGCCGCCAGCGTCAGGGCATACGGGAGGCGGTATTGCTGAGCGATCGAAAGCGCCGCGAACTGGCCGAGCTCTCCCGCCGGGGCCGCCCGGCGTTCGGCGTTCAGGCGCGCGAACATCTCGGCCGCCGCGGCTTCGCCGTCCCGAGCCCGGGCCTCCAAAGAAAAGGGCGCGGCTTGCGCCGCGCCCGGTTTCGCGTTCGTGAGGGGCTCCGCGGTTACCGCCGCGGCCCCCGCGGCCCGCGGTGGTCGCGGTTGAAGTGGCCGCGGTGCTCGCCCGGGCCCCGTCCGCCGCGCGGGAACTCGTCGCGGCCCTCGTCCTCGCCGGGGGCGCCCACCGGAGCGAGCGCCATCTCGGCGTCGAGCTGCTCCTTCGAGAGGGCCTGCTTGCGCGAGAGCTTGATCTTGCCCATCGGGTCGACGGCGATGATCTTGACCGTGACCTCGTCCCCCTCCTTGACGACGTCGGTCGTCTGGCGCACGCGGTACGGCGCGAGCTCCGAGATGTGAACCAGGCCGTCCTGGCCCGGCATGATCTCGACGAAAGCGCCGTAGGCCTCGACGCGGCGGACCTTGCCCGTGTAGACCTTGCCGATCTCGGGCTCCTGCGTCAGGCCCTCGATGATCTCGATGGCTTTCATCGCCGCCGCCTCGTCGGAGGAGGCGATGGAGACCTTGCCCGAGTCCTCGACGTCGATCTTGCAGCCCGTGGCCTCGATGATCGAGCGGATCGTCTTGCCGCCCGAGCCGATCACGTCGCGGATGCGGTCCTTCGGGATCTGGATCGTGAAGATTCGCGGCGCGTAGCGCGAGATGTTCGGGCGCGGGCTCGGGAGCGCGGCGGTCATCGTCTCGAGGATGTGGAGACGGCCGGCGCGGGCCTGCTCGAGCGCCTTCTCCAGGATGTCGCGGCGCAGGCCCTTGATCTTGATGTCCATCTGGAGGGCCGTGATGCCCTGGCGCGAGCCGGCGACCTTGAAGTCCATGTCGCCGTAGTGGTCTTCCTGGCCCGCGATGTCCGTCAGGACCGCGAAGCGGTCGCCATCGGAGACGAGACCCATCGCGACTCCGGCGACGGGCGCCTTGATGGGGACCCCCGCGTCCATGAGGGCGAGCGTGCCGCCGCAGACGGTCGCCATCGAGGACGAGCCGTTGGACTCGAGGATGTCCGAGACGACGCGCACCGTGTACGGAAACGCGTCTTCGGAGGGGAGCATCGGCGCGAGCGAGCGGCGGGCGAGGTTGCCGTGGCCGATGTCGCGTCGGGAAGGCCCGCGCATGAACTTGGTCTCTCCGACGGAGAACGGCGGAAAGTTGTAGTGGAGCAGAAACGTGTGCTCGCTTTCGCCCTCGTACTCCTCGATGATCTGCGCGTCGTCGGCCGTGCCGAGCGTCGCGGTCACGAGGGCCTGGGTCTCGCCGCGCGTGAAGAGGGACGAGCCGTGGGTGCGGGGCAGAATGCCCACCTCGCACGCGATCGGACGGATCTGGTCGAACGCGCGCCCGTCCAGGCGCTTGCCGGCAAGAATCGTCTCGCGCGTCAGCACCTTGACGAGGTCGTCGGCGGCCTTGGCCACCTGCTTGCGGCGCTCGGCCTCGGTCTCGGGGACCAGCGAGATCACGGCCTTCTTGACGGCCTTGATCTCTGCGTAGGAGGCGATCTTGTTGGGAAGGGTCATGGCGGCCATCATCGGCTCCTGCCACGCCTGGCGGACCTCGGCGAAGAGGGCGGCCGGGTAAGCCTCGGGGGCCTGCCAGTGCGGTTTCTGGAAGTTGCCACGGCGCTGGAGCTCGAGCTGGGCGGCGACGATCTGGCGCACGGCTTCGTGGCCGAAGAGGATGGCGTCGATCATTTCGCGCTCGGAGACCTCCTTCGCGCCGCCCTCGACCATGCACACCGCGTCGTTGGTGCCGCAGACGATGAGGTCCATGTCGGACTTGTCCCGCTCGGCGTTGGTCGGGTTCAGGACGAAGCGGCCGTCGAGTCGTCCCACGCGCACGGCGCCGATCGGGGCGTAGAACGGCGCGACCGAGCAGGTCAGCGCGACGGAGGCGCCGTTGATGGCGAGGATGTCGGCGTCGTTCTGGCCGTCGGAGGAGAGGACGAAGGCGACGATCTGCGTCTCGTGGTTGAAGCCCTTCGGGAAGAGCGGGCGAACGGGACGGTCGATCAGGCGCGAGGTCAAGGTCTCCTTTTCCGTCGGCCGGCCCTCGCGCTTGAACCATCCGCCGGGGATCCTTCCCGCGGCGTACGTGGGCTCACGGTAGTCGACCGTCAGCGGGAAGAACTCGGCGTTCTCCTTGGGCTCCTTGGAGAAGACCGCCGTCGCGAGGACCACGGTGTCGCCGAAGCGCACGACGGCGGCGCCGTCGGCCTGCTTGGCGAGCTTGCCGATCTGGATGTCGAGGGACTTGGAGCCGAGCGGGACGGAAATCTGGTCGATCATGGGATTTACCCTTCTCGTCTAATGGCGTCGGGAGGCGGCCGGCCGCTTCGAAGCGGCCGCGACGAACCGCGGCAGGGCCGCGCCGGCGTCGCCCGGCGCCGGGTGGACTACTTGCGCAGGCCGAGGCGCTCGATCAGCTTGTGGTAGCGATCGGCGCTCTCGCTGCGGAGATACTCGAGCAGCCGGCGACGGCGCCCGACCATCTTCAAGAGACCGCGGCGAGAGTGGTGGTCCTTCGCGTTCGACTGGAAGTGCTCGGTCAGGTACGCGATGCGGTTCGTCAGCAGCGCGACCTGGACCTCCGGCGACCCCGTGTCGGTGTCGTGCGTCCGGTACTGCTCGACGATCTTCGTCTTGCCGGA
>DATJPZ010000030.1:0-7250 GCA_035506175.1 Thermoanaerobaculia bacterium
CAGTGCCCGCCCAGAGGGATCAACGACGGGTGCTACGCGAACCCCGAAACCGACCGGCTGATGGTCGAGGCGCGTCAGGAGGGCGACGCCGCGCGCCAGATCGCCGCCCTGCACCGCCTCCACCGCGTCTTCCGCGACGAGGCGCCGGCGGTCTTCGTGGTCAACGCGACGCGCAAGTACGCGTTTCGCCGGCGCATCCGCGGTCTGACGACCTCGCCGCTCGGTCTTTACGGCATCTGGCCGGGCCCGCTCGCGTGGTGGGCCGAGCCGTCGGGCGGCCGAGCGGCGCCGTGATCGGGTACGCGGCACGGCGGCTCCTGCTCGCGGTCCCGACGCTCTTCGGGATCGCGGTCGTCGTGTTCGTCCTTCTGCACCTCGCGCCCGGGACGCCCGGCGCGGGAGGCGCGGACTCCGCGCGCCGGATGAGCGGGAAGGCCGCCGCCGAGATGCGGCGGCTCTACGGCCTCGACCGCCCGCTGCCCGAGCAGTTCGGGCTGTGGATCGGGCGGGTCGCGCGCCTGGATCTCGGCGAGTCGTTCGTGGACCACCGGCCGGTGTCGGAGCGAATCCGGGAAGCGTTGCCCTACACGCTGGCGCTGAACGGCCTGGCGCTCGCCTTTGCCCTGGCCCTCGCGATCCCGATCGGCGTCGCCGCGGGAGCGCGTCCCGAGGGCGCGTTCGACCGGGCCTCCGCGGCGGTCCTCTTCGCTCTGTACTCGCTGCCGACGTTCTGGGCGGCACTGCTGCTCCAGACGCTCTTCGCCGTGCAGCTGCGCTGGCTGCCGCTCTACGGCGCGGTGTCCGACGCCGCGCCCACGGGCTGGGCCGGACTCGCCGATCGGCTCGCGCATCTCGCGCTCCCGGTGACCTGCCTGACGTACGGGACGCTCGCCTTCGTGGCGCGCCTGGTGCGCTCGGGCGTCGCCGAGGCACGGACCAGCGACTACGTGCTCGCCGCGCGGGCGCGCGGCGCGTCGGCGCGCCGCGCCATCTGGGGACACGCGTTTCCGAACGCGCTCCTGCCGGTGATCACGCTGACGGGCCTCTTGCTGCCGGCGCTCCTGTCGGGCAGCGTCATCGTCGAGCGCATCTTCGCGCGGCCCGGTCTCGGCCGGCTCTACTTCGACTCGATTCTCGCGCGCGACTATCCCGTCGTGCTCGCCCTGTCGCTGCTGTCCGCCGTCGTGACGCTCGCGGCAACCCTGCTGGCCGACCTGGCCCTGGCCGCGGCCGACCCGCGCGTCCGCGACGGCGCGGTGGGTCCGGAGTAGCCGCGGTGCGTCTCTTCGCCGCGCGCCTTCCCGCGAGCGCCCGGGTCGCCGGGGCGGTCGTGGTTCTCCTCTGGATCCTGGCGGCGTGCTCGCCCCTCTTTGCCGAGCGGGCCCGTGCGATTCGGCTCGACGAGCGTCTCCAGGCCCCCTCTTGGACGCACCCGTTCGGCACCGACGACCTCGGGCGCGATCTCCTCGCGCGCGTCGTCGCCGCGACGCCGATCTCGCTCGCGATCGGTCTGGTCGCCGCCGGCGTCTCGCTCGGCATCGGGTTCGCGGTCGGCGCGACCGCGGGCTACTTCGGCGGCGCGGTCGACCTGATGCTCTCCCGGCTCATCGAGGTCATGCTGTGCTTCCCGGTGCTCTTCCTGCTGCTCGCCCTGGCGGCATTTCTGCCGCCGTCGCCCGCGACGGTGATCGCGGCGATCGGCTTCACGACCTGGGCGGGCGACGCGCGCTACGCCCGCGCGGAGGTGCTGAAGATCCGGGAGCTCGACTACGCCCGGGCCGCGCGGGCGATGGGCGCCTCGACGCCGCGGATTCTCGCCCGGCACCTCCTGCCAAACGCGCTGCCGCCGCTGATCGTGTCGGCGGCCTTCGGCGTGGGGTGGGCGATCCTCGCGGAGGCGGCGCTGTCGTTTCTGGGCGTCGGCCTGCCCGCGCCGGCCGTGTCGTGGGGCGGGATCCTGTCCTCGGCCCCGAACTGGATCGTGGAGGCGTGGTGGATGGCCCTGTTTCCGGGGCTCGCCCTGTTCCTGACCGTCGCCGCCTATAATCTGCTCGCCGAAGGCCTGCGGGCCGTCACGGTGGAAGGCGGGAGGAGCGCATGACGGAACGCATCGCCGTCTATCCCGGTTCCTTTGACCCCCTGACGAACGGACACCTCGACATCCTCGCGCGGGCGCGGCGCCTCGCGGACCGCGTGATCGTGGCCATCCTCGAACAGGATCAGAAGACGCCGCTCTTCTCGGTCGAGGAGCGCAGCGGGATGATCCGCGACATCGTGTCGGGGGACGCGTCCGTGTCCGTGGCCGCGTTCTCGGGGCTCCTCGTGGACTTTGCGATGCGCTCCGGGGCGACCATCATCGTGCGCGGCCTGCGCGCCGTGTCCGACTACGAGTACGAGCTGCAGATGGCGCTGATGAACCGGCGGCTGGCGCCGTCGATCGAGACGGTCTTCCTGATGGCCAAGGAGGAGTACTCGTACGTCTCGAGCCGGCTCGTCAAGGAGCTCGCCCGCCTGGGCGGCGACGTCACGGGCCTCGTGCCGAACAGCGTGCGCCAGCGCCTGGCCGACCGCTTCTGACCGAGGCCGACGTGCGTGCGGTGACGACGGAGCTGCGGGTCCGCTATTCGGAAACCGACCAGATGGGGATCGTGTACCACGCGCACTACCTGGTGTGGTTCGAGATCGGCAGGACGGAGTGGTGCCGCGCGGCCGGCCATCCCTATGCCGAAATGGAGCGTTCGGGGCTGTACATCCCGGTCACCCGCGTGGAGGCCAGGTTCCGGCGCCGGTCGAGCTACGACGACGCCGTGCGCATCGTGACGCGGATGACACGGCTCGCGACCCGGGGCTGCACGTTCGAGTACGAGGTCCGCAATCCGACGGACGACCTGCTGGCCGACGGCGCGACGGGCCACGTTTTCACGGACCCCTCGGGGAGACCGGTTCGCGCGCCGGAGGCGATCGTGTCCGCCCTGGAAGCCTTCCGGGATTCCTGACCCGATTTTCAGGGAACCGGCCGAGCCGGGAGGCGGGCGCCGCGCACCAGCGTGGTGGCGAGGCCGGCCAGGATCAGGAGGGCCGCCAGGAGCGTCTTCGGCGTCAGGGTTTCGCGCAGGATCGCGACCGCCAGGACCGTCGAAAGCAGGGGCTGGAGAAAGACGTAGAAGGCGACGCGCGAGGCGTGCGTCCGAGCCAGCGCCCACGAGTTCAGCAGATAGGGAATGACCGTGCAGAGCAGGACGACGCCGGCCAGGCAGACCCAGGCCAGCGGGGGGACCGCGGCCGGATGGAAGCGGAGGATCTCCGGGATCGCGACCAGGGCGATGAGGACGGCGCCGTAGCGAAAGACGGCGGCCGTGAAGGTGACGACGCGATAGTGGGCCAGGATCGGCCGCGACAGCACGAGGTACAGCGAGTACGACGTGCTGTTGGCCAGCAGCAGCAGGTCGCCGCGGAATGCGTCGCTCGACCAGTCGAAGCGCTGGGCGTTCAGGAGCGCGAGCGCGCCGGCGCCGGCGAGCAGGATCCCGATCGCCGGGCGCGGGGCCAGACGTTCGCGGCCGAGCGCCACGGCGGCGGCGAGGGTGAAGACCGGGATCGTCGCCGTCAGGATCGTCGTGTTGATGGCCGTCGTGTAGAAGAGCCCGAGGATGAAGAGGACCTGGTTGAAGGAAACGCCGAGGAGGCCGTAGAGGAAGAGCCGCCGGCGGTCGCCGGCGCGGATCGTCTCGGAGCCGGAGGCGCGCCGCAGCAGGTCGAGGAGGAGCGCGGCGCTGCTGACGCGCAGGAACGCGAAGAGCAGAGGGGGGATGGCCCCGAGCGCGAGCTTGCCCAGGATCGGAAAGAGCGAAAAGCCGACCTGGGCGCCGGCGAGCGCCGCGTGCACCTGCCAGGAGCGCGCCGGATCGCGCGGGCTCACGAAAACGGCAGCGGCGTGACGACGGCGGCGGCGCCGCCGTCGGTCGCAAGGACGTGGCCGTCGGGGACGTCGCGCGAGGCCATCCCGAGCCCGATCGAGCCCAGGCGCGGCGAGGAGACGACGCTCGTGACCCGGGCGAGCTCGTGGGCCGGCTTTTCCGGGTCGGCGAAGCGGGCGCCCGGCGCGACGCCGCCGTTGGGAAAGCGAAACCCCACGAGCCGCCGGCTCACGCGGCCATAGGTGCGCAGGCGCGCGACGACCTCCTGTCCGACGTAGCAACCCTTCGTCGACGAGACCGCGTCGCCGAGACCGACCTCGTCGACGAGGTTGGTGGCGTCGGCGTCCGTCCCGAAGCGCGGCCGCCCGGCCTCGACGCGGAGAACCTCCGCGGTCGCCCGGGAGATCGGGACCGACCCGGCCGCGCGGAGCGCCGACTCGAGCGCGTCCCGCCGGTCCGCCGGAGCGAGCAGGCCCCCCGCGATCTCGCGCTCGGCGGGAAGGCGCGCGGTCTCCGCGGGCGCCGCCAGCGCCGCCGCGCCCGGGCCGTACAGGCCGAGGAGCAGGCGCTCGGGGGTCAGGTCGTGAACCGCCGCCTGCTGGAACGCGGCGTAGCGCGCCAGGTGAGCCAGGATCGAGGCGGCCTCCTGTCCGGGAAGCACGAGGAGGAGGCGTTCGGGCTCGGCCACGAGCCAGCCGGCGTAGAGGAGCTTGCCCTTGGGCGTCAGGCCGGCGGCGGGCCGCGCGTCTCCGGGCCGGAGCCCGCGGACGTCCTGCGTGAGCTGTCCCTGAAGAAAGCTCTCGCGGTCGGGGCCCGAGACGGCGAGCACGGCCGCGCGCCGGAAGCGGTGGGCGAGTCCAAAGCGCGCGGCGATGTCGTCCGGCGGCGGCGCCGGCCCCGCCGCGTCAGAGGGGGCCACGGGCGCGGCCTACTTCGGGATGATTTCGGCGCGCACGCGCACCTTCGGGGCATCCGCGGCTTCGAGCGTCAGGAGGCGCCCCGAAACGCGGATCGAGTCGTCGATCTTGCCGGCGTCGATCGTCGCGCTGCGGTCGTCGGACTTGAGGACCTTGCCGTCCTTGCCGAGGACGTCGACCCAGAACCGGACTTTGTAGTCTTTCGGACCGCGGTTGTCGACGCGGAACTCCCACCACAGCCACGAGTGGTCCTTCGGATCCTTCGTACGGGCCTTCTCGATGTCGTCGTCGTTCGGATAGTTGCGGACTTCCACGCTCCGGATCGTGACTTTCTCGAAGGTCCAGTTCAGCGTCGCTTCGCGGGTCCTGGGGAAGGGAATGGTCTTGTCGAACTTGCCGTCCTGGGCGGCGGCCACGGCGGCGACGAGGAGCATCGCCGGCGCGAGATCGCGGATTCGCATGCGCACCTCCTGGCGGGACGGCAGCGTATCATTGCGCCCGTGGCCGACGCCGGCGAACGCCCCGACCTGCACGTGATCGACATCTTCATGATGTCGGTCAAGTGCGGCAACTGCGACCGGTACCAGACGGTCGTGAAGTTTCGGAAGGAAGGGGACCGCAACGTCTACACGTACGAGTGCGAGAACGAGATTTGCGATCCCAACGTCACGCGGACGATCGTCGAAGTGCCGCGGCACCTCGACAACTCGACGCGGCGGGCCGAGGAGCTCCCGTACTACGAGGCCGAGCCGCCGCCGGAGCGGCCCGAATAGCCCGGCGGCCTCCCGAAACGGGCGCTTCCGGGAATCGCTTACAATGAGAGGTTCGTGAGCCTGCAAACGGCCAGGCAGGACCGGGCGGGAATCGCTCCCGACCTCCTGCAGCGCCTCCGGAAACGCCTCGCCGATTCTCCCGCGCTCGGTTGGCTTTCGCCGAGCCTGGAGGAGCTGTCGCTCGACCACTGCGTCCTACGGCTCCCGTACCGGGAGGCGATCACGAACGGTTCCGGGACGGTCCACGGCGGCGTGCTCGCGACCCTCGCCGATTCCGCGGTGGCGTTCGCGCTGGCGACCAACTTCGACGGCAAAATGGGATTTGCGACGACGGATCTGACGATTCACTTCCTGCGCCGCGCGCGGGGCGAGGTCTTCGCGCGGGCGCGCATTCTGAAAAAAGGACAACGGGTCAACGTGGGCGAGGTCGAGATCGTGGACGCGGAGGGACGGGAGGTCGCGCGGGTGCTCGCGACCTTCATCCTGACGACGTCCTCCTTCGACTACGCCCCAGAAAGGAACGAATGATGGACGACATGGTCCCGTTTCCGGCGGCCGAAGCCGCGGAACCGGACAGAAAGCCGCGGCGGCGCCGGGGAGGCGCGCGGCGGCACAAGACTTTCACGGCGCCCCCGGCGGAGGAAATCCTCCCGCCCGCGACGGCGGCCCCGGCGGCGCCGGCGCTTCTCGCGCCCGCTCCGGTGAGCGTGAGCTCCTCCCCGCCGACGCGCGCGTCGGTGGATCAGCGCCTTTCGCTCTTCATCGACTTCGAGAACATCGCCCTCGGGGTGCGCGATGCGCAGTACAAGAAGTTCGACATCCACCTCGTGCTGCAGCGCCTGATCGAGAAGGGGAGAATCGTCTTCAAGAAGGCGTACGCCGACTGGACGCGCTACTCCGAGTACAAGCGCGAGTTCCACGAGGCAGCGATCGAGCTCATCGACATCCCGCAGAGGAACTACTCGGCGAAGAATTCGGCCGACATCCGGATGGTCGTGGACGCGATGGACCTGGTGGCGTCCAAGGGCCACATCACGACCTTCGTGATCTGCTCGGGCGACTCGGACTTCTCGCCGCTGGTCTCGAAGCTCAAGGAGAACGACAAGAGCGTCATCGGCGTCGGCGTCAAGAACTCGACGTCGAACCTGCTGATCTCCAACTGCGACGAGTTCATCTTCTACGAGGACCTCGTCCGCGAGACGCATGCCCTGCCGTCGATCGACAACCTGCCGAAGAAGAAGCAGGAGGTGTTCCGGCTCGTGCTCGACTCGCTGCAGGCCCTCCGCCGGGAGAACTACGACGTGATCTGGGGCTCGATGGTCAAGCAGACCATGCAGCGCAAGCAGCCGTACTTCAACGAGTCGTACTACGGCTACAAGTCCTTTTCGGAGCTCCTCGAGGATGCCCAGCGCCACGGCCTGCTGACCATGAAGAAGGACGCCAAGAGCGGCGGTTACGTCGTGTCTTCCTAGGCGGCGCTCGACGCGCCGACGGGAGAGGGAACGTTCGCGGGCTCGTCCTCTCCCGGGATCAGGGTTTCGCGGGGGACGCGCCGGTGGAGGCCGCCGTCGCCCCGCCCTCGCGGCGCAGGACGATCCGGTCGGCGGTTCCGGCGGGCTGCGAGAGCGTGACCGGCACCTGGA
>DATJPZ010000031.1:0-32405 GCA_035506175.1 Thermoanaerobaculia bacterium
CCGGAACCATCATCTATGCTGTCGGTTGGACGCAGCATACTACCGGCGCACAGATCATTCGCACGGCTGCGATGCTGCAATTGCTGTTGGGCAATGTTGGCCGCGCCGGCGGCGGCGTGAACGCCCTTCGCGGACACTCCAACATTCAGGGAGCGACCGACACCGCGGGCACCTTCGAAATCCTCCCGGGCTACGTCAAGACGCCGCAGTCGCAGTGGCAGACGCTCAAGGATTACAACGAGGCCAACGTCCCCAAGGCGCTCGGCCCCTCGATGAACTACTGGCAGAACTATCCGAAGTTCATGGTCTCGCTGCTGAAGGCGGTTTATGGAAAGGCGGCGACGAAGGAAAACAGCTTCGGATACGACTGGCTGCCGAAGACCGACGGCAACTACTCGTGGATGTACATCTACGACGACATGTACCGGGGCAGCGCCGATCGAGCCGGCGGCAAAGAGCCCGGACCCGAGGGACTGATCACCTTCGGCATGAACCCCGTCGGGATCGGTCCGAACGTTCCCAAGATGGTCGCCGCGCTCTCGAAGCTGAAGTGGCTCGTCGTCGGCGAGAATCACGAGATCGAGTCGGCCAACTTCTGGCAGGCGCCCAAGGAGTACGGTGGCGCGGCGCCGGCCCAGATCCAGACAGAAGTCTTCCAGCTCCCCGCGGCGACGTTCGCCGAGAAGGACGGCTCCTTCACCAACTCCGCGCGCTGGATCCAGTGGAAGTGGAAGGCCGTCGATCCTCCCGGGCAGGCCAGGTCGGATCAGGAGATCCTGGCGCGCATCTTCCTGGCCGTCCGCGAGCTCTACCGGAAGGAAGGCGGCGCGCTCCCGGAGGCGGTCCTCAACGTCGACTGGTCCTACACGAACCCGACGGCGCCCGACCTGGCGGAATGCCTCCGGGAGCTGAACGGCAAGGCGCTCGCGGACATCCCTGACCCCAAGGACAAGACGAAAGTCCTCAAGACGGCGGGCCAGCAACTCGACGGTTTCGGCCAGCTGCAGGACGACGGATCGACGATGTGCGGCAACTGGCTGATGTCCGGGTGCTACACGGAGGCCGGGAACCTGACCCAGCGCCGAAACCCGGTCGACGATCCGAACGGACTCGGCATGTACCACAACTGGACTTTCTCGTGGCCCGCCAACCGGCGGGTGATGTACAACAGGGCCTCGGCGGACGCCGAAGGGAAGCCCTGGGATCCCACGCGCGTCGGCATCAAGTGGAACGGGGAGAAGTGGGTCGGCGACGTCCCCGACATGAAGCCGGACGCTCCTCCCGGCGAGTACGGCGCCTTCATCATGCTGCCCGAGGGCGTCGGAAAGATCTTCGCCCCGTTGAACGACGGCCCCTTCCCGGAGCACTACGAGGCGGTCGAAGCGGCGATCCAGAACCCGATGCACCCGAAGGTGACGTCCAACCCGGTCACCAAGAAGTTCAAATCGGACAAGGACGTCTACGGCTCGGCGGACAAGTTCCCCATCGTCTGCACGACCTACCGGCTCACCGAGATGTACCACTACTGGACCAAGAACATCGACCGCCTGAACCAGCTCCAGCCGGGGTTCTTCATCGAGATCCCCGAGGAGCTCGCGAAGGAGAAGGGAATCACCAATGGCGGCCGGGCTCGAGTCACCTCCGCGCGCGGCTCGATCGAAGGGGTCGCCATGGTCACCAAGCGCCTCCGGCCCCTCCAGGTCGACGGCAAGCAGCTCTGGTACATCGGCTTCCCTCTCCACTGGGGCTACGACGCGACGGCGGGTCACACGGGCCCGCTCGCGAACTTCCTGACCCCGTCGGCGATGGACCCGAACACGTGGACGCCCGAATACAAGACCTTCCTCGTGACGCTCGAGAAGGCGTGAGGGGAGGAGAACGATGAGCATCAGAGGCCTCGACGTTCGCCGGTCCTCCGCCTCCGTCCTCGGCAGCCTGTCCGGCCTGCGGAAGGAACAGACCGTCTCGAAATACATCGACACGTCGACCTGCATCGGCTGCAAGGCCTGCGAGGTCGCGTGCCAGGAGTGGAACGACCTCGGCGTCGTCGCGACGCAGCAGACGGGGACCTACCAGACCCTGCCGACGCTGCATTCCGACTACTGGAATTTGATCCGGTTCAACGAACGGGACTTCGACGGCGGCATCGTCTGGCTGATGCGCAAGGACCAGTGCATGCACTGCGACGAGCCCGGCTGCCTCGCGGCCTGCCCGGCCCCCGGCGCGATCGTGCAGTACTCCAACGGCATCGTGGACGTGAACCCGGATCAGTGCATCGGCTGCCGGTACTGCGAGACGGGCTGCCCGTTCGACGTCCCGCGCTTCTCGGCGACGACGGGCAAGATGTCCAAGTGCACCCTCTGCGTGGACCGCGTGTCGGTGGGGCTCGAACCCGCGTGCGTCAAGTCGTGTCCGACGGGGTGCCTCCACTTCGGCACGAAGGAGGACATGGTCGCCCTCGGGCAAGCGCGCGTTGCCCAGCTCAAGGCCAGCGGCTTCGCCAGCGCGGCGCTCTACGATCCGGCGGGGGTCGGCGGCACGAGTGTGGTCACGGTGCTGGCCCACGGGGATCACCCCGAGTGGTACGACCTGCCGGCGAATCCCCGCGTTCCGCTGCTCGTGAAGTTCTGGAAATCGGTGCTGCGGCCGGTCGGCGCCGTCGCGATCTTCGGCGCCGTCGTCGGCGCCTTCGGCCACTTCATGAACCACGGCCGCAAGGGCGTCCAGGGCTCGGCCGCCGACGACACGAACCTTCCGGAAGCCTAGGAGGGGAGACCATGAGCAGCACCGCCACCCCGTCCAGCCGTCCCATGGATCCCGCCGTCCTGGTGGCGCGGGACAAGGAAGACGTCGTCGTCGGCGACGAGGTCGTCCGCCACAAGTTGTCTTCCCGCGTCATTCACTGGGCCGTCTCGGTCACGTTCTTCGTCTGCCTCTTCACCGGCTTTCCGATCTGGACGCCGTTCTTCGGCTGGATGGCCGCGCTCTTCGGCGGGCTGTCGGTTTGCCGCGTCGTGCATCCGTGGGCGGGGCTGGCCTTCTTCCTGGCCTACGCCGTGATGTTCTTCGACTGGATGAGCGACATGGTCTTCCGGCCCGACGAGAAGGGCTGGTTCGGCCCGAAGCTGTTCCGCTACCTGCGGTGGGAGCACGAGGATGACAACGTCGGCAAGTACAACGGCGGACAGAAATTCTTCTTCTGGACGGCGGCGGCCGGCGCCATCGGCCTGATCCTGTCGGGACTCGTGATGTGGTTCCCGGAGTCGTTCCCGGCGCTCGTGCGGCAGTTCGCCTTCGTGCTGCACGACATCACGTTCGTCCTCTTCGCGGTCGCGATCGTCTTCCACATCTACCTGAGCACGGTGGCCGAGCCCGGCACCTTCCGGTCGATGACCCGGGGCACGGTGACGCGGAAGTGGGCCCGCCTGCACCACCCGGGCTGGTACCGCGACGTGACCGGAAAAGATTCGCACCGCTCCTAGCCCCCTGAACGCCGCCTCCGAGCTCGAGCGCCGCGCGGCCCGCGCCGAAGGTCTCGCGGGACGATTTCGGTCCGTCGAAGAGCCGCTCCGCTTCGCGGCGGGGCTCTACCGCGCGCAGGCGAGCCTCGCCGCCTTCCTCGCCCGTTCGCACGCGGAGCAGCCGCTGACCGGGCACCTCGACGTGGACGCGGAACGCTATCTCGATCGCGTGCCGGCGCTCCTGCGCTACGCCGCCGACGCGGGCCCGGAGATCCTCGCCGCCGACGCCCGGTCGAGACTCGCCGACCTTCCGGCGACGCGGCAAACGCGGCTGCTCGTCTACTGGCAGGGCGATCGGAGCGCGCGCGAGGATTACCTCTCGCGCGCGGTCCTGCGCCCTTACGTGGAGACCCTGCGTTCCTTCTCGGTCCCGCCCGACCGGATCCACAAGCAGGGACGCTGTCCGTTCTGTGGCGGTTTCCCGTGGGTCGGCGCGCGCCGCGAGGGCTCGCTCATGGAGGGCGCCAGGCGGCTCCTCGCCTGCGCGCTCTGCGGGGGTGAATGGCCGTTCGGCCGCATCCTCTGCCCCGCCTGCGGCGAGGACGATCCGGTCAAGCTCCCCGCGTTCTCGGCGCCGGAGCATCCCGCGGTGCGCCTCGAGGCGTGCGAGACGTGCCGCCGCTACGTCAAGTCGCTCGACCTCTCGGAGGACGCGCGCCCGATCCCGGAGGTCGACGACCTCGTGAGCCTGTCGCTCGACCTCTGGGCGTCGCGCGAGGGCTTCGAACGCCTCGAACCGGGACTCGCGGGGCTCTGACGATGGACGAGGGGACGGCGCCGCTGCGCCGGGCGCAGGCTGCGCTCCGCAGCCGATTCGATGACTTCCGCCAGGCCCTCGAGCGCCGCGACAGGGCCGCATACCGCCTCGCCCTCGCGGATTTCCAGCAAGCGCTCGGCCGCTGGACGGCCGAGGAGGAGCGCCACCTCGTGCCGGCCCTCGAGCGCGCCCCGGTCGCCGGGCGCGACTCCCGGCGCGAACTCACGCTCGAGTTCGTGCAGCTTCGCGAGCTGACGCGCCAGCTCCGATTTCAGCTCGAAGCGAGCGCGCCGCTCGCCGACGTGCAAGGACTCGTGGAGAACCTGTCGCGCCGCTTCGACGCGCACGAGCGCGGCGTGCTCGAGGTCTACTACCCCGCCGCGTCGGCCGCGCTGTCTCCGGAGGAACGCGAGGCCCTCGCAAGAGCCGCGCGCGCGCTTTGACGGATCAGCCGAGCTGCGGAAGCTCGAGGGCCGGGTCCTCGTCGCGCGGCGCGAGAGCGGTATAGGCCGCGGCCAGACGCTCCTGGCTCCAGCCCAGGCACACGCCGTCGCCGCGGTAGAGTGAGCCTCCCGGTTCGCGCTCGACGAGCGTCACCGCGCCCGCCCCTTCTTCGCTCGCGTGCGAGTGTTTCCTGGCGCCGAGCGTCGCGGCGAGCTCGCGGACCCGCACCGGAACCCGGCCGAGGCCGAGGCCGCGCGCGTTCGTCAGACCGAGGGCAGGAGGCTCTTCCGGGGTCGCCATCGCCGAGAGCCTATCAACGCGGCGCCAGGCCGGTGCGACGCCGCGCGCCGGCGACGAGCCGTTCGCCCGAGACGACCGCGCGGCGATGGGTCCCGCGTCCCACTTCGCCGCCCGCGTCGCGGGCGACGACCTCGAAGGCGAAGAGCTTGCCGTCGCGGCCGAGGTACCGCGCCGTGGCCTCGACCGGCGCGCCCTCGGGCGTGGCCGCCGAGTGCGTCACGTCGACCGTCACGCCGACCGAGTGCTCGCCCGGGCCGAGGTGCGGGCGGAGCACGCGCGCGGCGGCGAGCTCCATCAGCGCGACCATCCGGGCCGTCGCGAACACCGGGGGAAAGGAGTCCTCCGGGCCGAGGGTGAACGCGCTCGCGAGATCCGTGGGCTTCGCGGCCATGCTCACCGTGGCGCTGTCGCCGATCGCCGGTTCCGACATCGCGCCCGCTACGCCTTCCGCCACTTGGCGAAGATCCGCTCGACTTCCTTCTGGGCGGCCCCGGCCGCGGCCTCGGCGGCCGTGTCGCCGCGCGCCACGCGGGCGAACATCGTCGGAATCACGAACGTGCTGAAGACCTCGTCCGTCGCGGCCGTGGCGTAGCCGGGATAGCCGACGTTGGTCGTCCAGTCGAGCACCGTCGAGAGCACCGCGTACTTGCCCGGGGGGTCCGCCTTCGGGTCGCGGGCGAGCTGGCCCGCGAGGTCCGGAACGGTCGCCGGATAACTCGGGAAGTTGTAGAACTCGCTCTCGCGGAACACGGACCCGAAGTCGTCCATGAGGTCGACGAGAAACTGCTTCGCGCCCTCGGCGTTCTCCGCGAACTTCCAGACGACGTAGCAGTTCATCAGGTGCTCGGCCGCGATCCGGCGGACCGGGCCTTTCAGGGCGGCCGTCAGCCCGATCCTGCGGGCGATCTCCGGGTTCTCCTTCTCCGCCGTCCGGGTGATCGAGATCGCGTTCTGCGCGTACGAGGCGCGCCCCGCGAGCATCGCCCGGTTGTTGGACGCCGGATCCCACGTGAAGACCTCGGCGGTCTCGGTCTCCCGGTACAGGGCCCGTGCGAATTCGAGCGCCTCGACCGTCGCCTTCGAGTCGAGGACGACGCGCCCGTCGGCGTCCGTCTCCGCGCCGCCGAAGGACCAGAGCAGCGCGCGCAGCGCCATGTTCGAGTCCGTCTCCTGCGACAGGCCGAGGCCGACGGGGTTGCCGAACTTCTCCTTGATCCGGCGGCCGCCGGCCCGCAGGTCCTCCCACGAATCCGGGCCCTTCGGAAAGCCGACCTCGCTCCAGAGGTCGATGCGGTAGTTGCCCGGGTCGGGCACGTAGGAATCCGAGAACGCGAAGTACTTCCCGGTCTTCGGGTCCAGCGTGGACCGCTCGGCGAGGTCGATCATCCTGCCGTGCCGCCGCTCGACCTCCTGGACGACCTCGCGCAGATCGAGGACCTGCGCCGCGTACGCCGCCGGGGGCGCCTGGAACAGGAAGAGGTCGTGCCCTTTCTGCGCCGAGGCCTCCGCGGCGCCGCGCGCGTTGATCTCGGTCGGCGCGATGTGGTCCACGATGACCCGCGTGCCGTTGCGCTCGCCCCACTGCTTCGTGTAGACGCCGTCGAACCAGCGGTCGTAGCCCGGCACGAAGTGGCTCCACTGGAGAATGCGGAGCGTCTTCTTCGGCGCGGCGGCCCGGCGTTCGGCCCGACGGCACGCGAGCCCCGGCAGCGCGCCGGCCGCGAGCGCGACGCCCGCGGTCCTGACGAATTGTCGGCGCGACACGCGGCGCCGCGGCTCTTCCTTCATGCGCGGTGCCGCAAGTCTATAATCGCCGGCGTGTCGGTCCTGCAGCCCGGAGATCCGTTGCCTTCCCTTCGGCTCCGCGACGAGCGGGGCGCGCCGCTTCCACCCCCGGAAGGCGAGACGCTTTACGTCTTCTTCAAGACGACGTGTCCCACCTGCGCGCTGACGTGGCCGTATCTCGATCGCATCCGCCGCGCCGGCGACGGCGGCTCGCTGCGCGTGCTCGGCGTCTCCCAGGACGCGCCGGCAACGACGGCCGCGTTCGGGCAACGGCTCGGCACGCGCGTCGAAACCGCTTACGACGCCGAGCCGTGGCCGGCCTCCGACGCCCTCGGCCTCTCGACGGTTCCCACGCTGCTCCGCGTCGGCGCGGACGGCATCGTCGCCGAGACCGTCGAGGGCTTCGACCGCGCCCGGCTCGAGGGTTTCGCCCGACGCGCGGCCGAGAGCGCCGGACGGCCGCCGGCTCCCCTGTTTCGACCGGACGACCCCGCTCCCGCCGTCAAACCCGGCTGAGGCTCGCGCAACGCCGGCAGGTAGCCGGAGAAAGCTCCTCGTGACCAAGAAACCCCAGACCCTCGGCGAATTGAAGGCGACCGGATACCGCTCCCGCAGCGTCAAGGACGAGCTGCGCGAGAACCTGAAGCGCGCGCTCTCGCGCGGCGAGAAGCCGTTTCCGGGCATCCATGGCTACGAACGCACGGTGCTGCCGGCGCTGTCGAACGCGGTCCTGTCGCGGCACGACTTCCTGCTCCTCGGCCTCCGCGGCCAGGCCAAGACACGGCTCCTGCGCCTCCTCGTCAACCTCCTCGACCCGGAGATTCCGGCGATCGCCGGCAGCGAGCTCAACGAAGACCCGCTCGCTCCCATCACCAGGTACGGCCACCGGATCCTCGCCGAAAAGGGAGACGCCGCGCCGATCGCGTGGATCCCGCGGTCCGAGCGCTACCGCGAGAAGCTCGCGACCCCCGACGTCTCGATCGCCGACCTCATCGGCGACATCGACCCGATCAAAGCCGCCACCGAGCGCCGTTCCTACGCCGACGAGGAGGTCATCCACTTTGGCATCGTGCCGCGGACCAATCGCGGGATCTTCGCCATCAACGAGCTGCCCGACCTCCAGCCCCGCATCCAGGTCGGCCTCCTCAACATCCTCGAAGAGCGCGATCTCCAGATACGCGGGTTCCCCGTGCGGATCCCGCTCGACATCCTGCTCGTCTTCTCGGCCAACCCGGAGGACTACACGAACCGCGGCAACATCATCACGCCGCTGAAGGACCGGATCTCGTCCCAGATCTTCACGCACTACCCGGAGGACGTGAAGACGGCCGCGAAGATCACGGCCCAGGAGGCGTGGGTCGACCGCGCCGGCGGCCCGTCGATCGAGATCCCCGAGCTCTTCCGCGAGCTCGTCGAGGAGATCGCGTTCGCCGCGCGCGGCTCCGAGTTCGTCGACCAGTCCTCGGGCGTGTCGGCGCGCATGCCGATCTCGGCGCTCGAGATCCTCGTCTCGAACCTCGAGCGGCGCGGGCTCGTCCACGGCGAGGCGCGCGTGGCGCCGCGGCTGTGCGACCTTCCGGCGACGCTCCCGGCGATCACCGGAAAAGTCGAGATGGTCTACGAGGGCGAGCAGCAGGGCGCCGAGGTGATCGCCAAGAAGCTCATCGGCGCGGCCGTCAAGAAGCTCTTCGACGCCAAGTTCCCCGCGCCCGACTCCGGTCGCCCGACCGAGCGGCGCCGTCCGGAACCCGACGACGACGAGGAGACGGCCGGGCCCGTCCGGCGCGCGCGGCAGGCGCCGCCACCGCCCGAGAAGATCCACCCGCTCTACGAGCCGATCGCCGCATGGTTCGCCGCGGACAATCGCGTCACGATCTCCGACGAGACGCCCTTCGCCGAGCACCTGAAGGCGCTGGAGTCGGTTCCCGGGCTCAAGAAGGCCGTCGAGGAGCACTTCTCGCCGGCGTCGAAGGAGGAGCTCGCGATCGGCATGGAGCTCGTCCTCGAAGGCCTGACGCAGCACCTGAAGATCGCCCGCGAGGACCTCGACTCGCGCGTCTCCTACACCGAGATGCTCAAGTTCAACCTCGTGAAGAACCGGGCCAACTGAGATGCGCCGCGGTCGCGAAGCGAACGCCTCCTCCAGACCCCTCTCCCCCCGGCGGGGGGAGAGGGCAGGGTGAGGGGGACGTGTCCGACAGCCTGCGTTCTCGCGTCCTCTCCCTCGAGCCGCAGCTCGGCTGCTTTCTGACCTGGCCGACCGAGGGCCTCGCGGAGCTGCTCGCGCTGGCGCGCTTCGATTTTCTCGTCATCGATACCGAGCACGGCTTCATGGGCCCGGAGTCGGTCGAGCGCCTGGTGCGCGCGGCGGACGGAGCGGGGGTCCCGGCCATCGTGCGCGTCCCGAATTGCCAGGCCTCCGCGGATTCGAACCGCGCCCTGGACGCGGGCGCCGCGGGCACGCTCTTTCCCCGCGCCGACGGCGTCGCGGCCGTGCGGACGGCGGTGGAGGGAGCCAAGTACGCGCCCGTCGGCAGACGCGGGCTCGCCGGCGTGCGCGCGAACGCCTACGGCACGGTCCCCTTCGACCACTGGGTGCTCGAGGCCAACGACGCGACCGTCGTCGTGGTCCAGATCGAGACCGCCGGCGCGCTGAACCACGTCGAAGAGATCGCGTCCGAAAGGCACGTCGACGTTCTCTTCGTCGGCCCGAACGACCTGTCGCAGGCCCTCGGCGTCCCCGGCCACTACGACGACCCGCGCTACCGCGCCGCGGTCGAGCGCGTCGGCGCCGTCGCGAAGGAGCACGGCAAGGCCGCCGGTATCATGCTGCGGTCGGCGGACGAGATTCCGGCGCTGAGGGCACAGGGCTATACTGTCTTCACCACCAGCGATCGGAGTCTCGTGTGGCAATCGGCCAGAGCCTGGCGAAGCGCGCTCGCTCCGGCGGCACTCTGAGCCGCTTCGCCCCGGTCCTCGTCGCCATCGCCCTTCTGCTCAAGCCGTCGACATCACGGGCGGACGACTGGATCACCGGCACGGGCGGGCATGCGACGCATGACGGCCTTTCGGCGGAGCACGGACCCACCGCCAACCAGATTCTCTGGGACCAGTGCCCCCACATCTCGGAGTACGGCGGCTTCGCCCCCGTGATCGGTGCCGGCCTCGTCGTGTCCAGCCGCCCCGACCAGAACCCGGACATCCCCCACGGATCCTGGATCGTCGCGCAGGATCTCGACACTGGCTCGGAGGTCTGGAGCGTCCAGCTTCCGATCAATTTTCCGGATTCCTGGGGGAGCCGGGTCCTGGCCATCCGCGACGGCCACATCTACGCCACCCGGGCGGGCAACAGCAACTCGGAATACGTCTATGCGCTCGGCCCCGCCGACGGCTCGATCCTGTGGCAATCCGAGGACCTGATCGACTCCTACGGCACCGAGGCGCCGAGCTTCACCGCCGACGGCGATCTGATCGTCGGGAACTTTGCGTCGATCCTTCGGATTCGCGCGACGGACGGAACCACTGCCTGGCAGGTCCCCCGGCAATGCCTCTCGAGCGGAGGATGCGAGGCGTCGGTCTTCGGCGACCGGGCCTATTCCCTCACCGGCGTGCCGATCGACGGCTTCTTTCATCTCGTCGTCAACGTTTACGACGTCGCGACAGGCGCGCTGCTCTACGGCTCATCGGACCTTCGGCGCGAAGAGACTTTCGGCATCAACCAGATCGGGGTCTTCGTCGGCGCCGACGGGACCGTCTATGCGCCGCTCGCGAACAACACGCCCGGAGACGCGCTCGTCTCGCTGACCGACACCGGGTCCGCGTTGACGGAGAACTGGCGCGTGCCCATGGCGTACGTTCCCTTCGCGACGTTCGCGACGGGGCCGGACAACTCCGTCTACAGCTTCTCGACCGAAGACGAGGTGATCCGGATCGATCCCGCCTCCGGAAACGTTCTCAACACCTCCCTTCCGATCCCGTGGGATGGCGGCGCGTTCACGCCGCACCTGGCCATCGACGCCAGGGGCCGGGTATTCCTCTCCAACGGCGCGGGCTACGTGGGAGCCCTGTACGCCCTCGACCCGGACCTCAAAGGGCGCTGGCAGGATTCCATCCTCTACGCGGGAACGGGCGGGCCGGCGATCGGCGCCAGGGGGACCCTCGTCGTGGAGGGCTTCGGGACCACGGTCCGCGCCTATCGAACGCCGTTCTCGGGCGACGTTCCGCTGCGCGTCGACGCGCACACCAACTCCTCGACGTCGTCCAACGGGAATGGCGTCCTCGAGGCCGGCGAGACTGTCCTCGTCGAGCCGTCCTGGGAGAACGGCACCGACGCGGACGCGTCCTTGTTTTCGACGGCGAGCAACCTCAACGGACCCGGGGACGGCGCCTACGCGGTCGACGACCCCGCCGCGGAGTACGGGACGATTCCGGCGGGCGGCTCCGCCACTTGCTTCGACGCGACGGAAACGTGCCCCCGCATGACCGTCGGAATCCCGAGCGCGCGGCCGGCGACTCACTGGGACGCCGTCTTCCTGGAAACGTCATCGGTCGGCCCGGTCCACTTCTGGACCCTTCACGTCGGCGGCAGCTTCGACGACGTCCCGAGCTCGAGCCTCTACTATCCCTTCGTCGAGACGATCCTCCACAACGGCATCACCGCCGGCTGCGGCGGCGCTGCCTACTGCCCGAATGCCTCCGTGAAACGGGCCCAGATGGCCGTCTTCCTGTTGCGCAGCCGCCACGGCCAGAATTTCGTCCCGCCGCCCGCGACGGGAAGCGTGTTCGACGACGTCCCCGCGGGCTCGTTCGCGGCGGACTGGATCGAAGAGCTCGCCGCCGAAGGCGTCACGGGCGGCTGCTCGCAGAGTCCCTCGCTCTACTGCCCCGACGCTCCTGTCACCCGAGCCCAGATGGCCGTCTTCCTCCTGAAGATGGAGCACGGCAAGCGCTTCGTGCCGGCGCCCTGTTCCGGCCTTTTCGCCGACGTTTCGTGTCCCGACGGCTTCGCCGCCGACTGGATCGAGACGCTCGCCGCCGAGGGCGTCACGGCCGGCTGCGGGAACGCCGACTACTGTCCCGACGCGCCGAGCACACGCGGCCAGATGGCGGCCTTCCTCGCCCGCGCTTTCGGGCTCCGCCTCTACGGTCCCTGAACCCCGGCGCCGACCCCGCGCCATAGAATGGGCGCCGGTGCGCTACCGCTACGCCGACTTCCCCGTCGACCTGCTCCGCCAGCTCCTCACGATGCAGGAGCTCGTCAAGCTCTTCCTGCAGCTCGTGCTGCAGTCGGGCGGCGACGTGGAGGAGGCGCTCCGCTGGATGAAGTACCTCCAGGACCGGGGCATGATCGACCCGAACGTCGACCTCGACGCGTTTCGCGAGCATCTCCAGAAGAGCGAGCTCGTCGAGGAGCGCGGCGGCGAGCTCCAGCTGTCCGCCGCGGGCGAGCGCCGGATCCGGCGCTCGGCCCTCGAGGAGATCTTCACGTCGCTGACCCGCGCCGGGGCCGGCTACCACGCGATCCCGCGAGCGGGCTCGGGCGGCGAGCTGCTGCCCGAGACGCGCGCCTACGAGTTCGGCGACAGCCCGAGCGCGATCGACGGGATCCGCTCGATCGGCAACGCCGTGCGCCGCGACGCGGACACGATCGCCCTGAAGCCCGAGGACTTCGAGGTCCACGAGGAGGAGCACCTGACCTCGTGCGCCACCGTCCTCGCCATCGACATCTCGCACTCGATGGTGCTCTACGGCGAAGACCGGTTCACGCCGGCCAAGAAAGTCGCGCTCGCGATGGTCGAGCTGATCCAGTCGAAGTACCCCAGGGACTCGATCGACGTCCTGCTCTTCGGCGACGACGCCAAACGCGTGCCCCTGTCCGAGATCTCGAAGACACAGGTCGGCCCCTTTCACACCAACACGAAGGCGGGACTCGCGCTCGCCCGCAAGCTCCTCGTCCACCGCAAGAACCCGAACAAGCAGATCTTCCTCATCACCGACGGCAAGCCCTCGGCCATCTGGGAGCGCGGCCGGCTCTACAAGAATCCCTTCGGCCTCGACCTGAAGATCGTCAACCGGACGCTGGAGGAGGCGGACGCCTGCCGCCGGGACCGCATCACGATCACCACGTTCATGATCGCGACCGACCCGTATCTGGTCGAGTTCGTGGACAAGCTGACGCGGATCAACCGGGGCCGCGCCTACTACGCCTCGCCGTACAACCTGGCCGAGTTCCTCTTCACCGACTACATCCGGAATCGGAAGAGGTTCCTGCACTGAGCGCCCGGTGAAACGCTCCCGGAGACGGCCCCGACCCGAAATCGGGAGATCAGGGAGTCCTTAAGGGATCCGACGGGGCTCGGTCGCGCGGCTTGGCATCCTCTCTATCGGGCCGCCCTCCCCGCGCAACGGCATCTTCGCCGACGTCCCGTGCCCGAGTCTCTTCGCCGACTGGATCGAGCAGCTCTCGGTCGAGGGAATCACCGGCGGCTGCTGCGGCGGCGACTACTGCCCGAACAATCCCGCGACGCGGCGTCCGATGGCGGTCTTCCTGCCGAAGGCGAACCAGGGATCCGCGTACACGCCGCCGCCGGCCGTGGGGCTCTTCACCGACGTGCCGGCCGAGGACACCATCGCGCCGTGGAGCGAGGACCTCTACAACCGCCAGATCACCGGCGGCTGCCAGGTCTCGCCGCTGAGATCCTGCCCGGACAACCCGAACACGCGCGGCCAGATGGCGGTCTTCCCGGTCAAGACCTTCGGCCTCCTGCTCGACGGCCCGTAGGCGATATCTTCGGGGGCGCGTGAGCACGCTCGTCCTCGTTCTTTTCGCGGTGGCGGCGGTCTTCGCGGCGGCAGCCGTCGTGCCGCGCGTCCTTTTCCGCCGCGCCCAGGACAAGCTCGCGCACCGGCTGCTCGGCGAGTCGGCGGACCGTTTCCGCCTGCTGACCCGGGCCGAACGCGTCGTCGGCGTCCGCCGGCGCCTCCCTGGAGTCCTCGGGCTTTCGGAAGCCGACGTCGTCTTCTTCGGCGTTTTCGGCGAGTCCGAGCGGCTCGCGACCTCGAGAATTCAGAAGATCGCCACGGGCGCTCGCCTTTCGAGCGGCCGCCGGCTCCTTCGGCGCGAGGTGCTTCGCCTGACCGGCGCGGCCGGCGGGGAGCACGAGTACATTCTCGAGCCCGCCTCGGCGGCCGCCTGGCGCAGCCACCTGGGGCTCTGGGCCGTCGAGGAACGCAAGGCCGCGCTCGACGTCGTCCGCCCGGGGAAATCCTGAGCCTGAATTGCGTGCCGGGCGCGGCGGAAAGTGCTACAAAAGGCCCGTCCAGGAGGACCACCATGGCCGGGAAGAGTAGGACGCTTTTCGCGACGCTCGTCGCCGTCTCGGCTCTCGCGGTTTCGTGCAGCAAGGACTCCAATACCGTCGCCGGACCCGCCGGCGGCCCGGTCATGGCGGCGAACGTCGCCGGCACGTGGACGGGCGTCTATCGGCCCGACTCGACCGCGCCGTGCGCCGGATCGACGATGACGATCCGGCTGCAGCAGAGCGGCACGACCGTCAACGGCACCGTCTCCTCGAACTGCGTCAACGGCGCGTTCCACGGGCAGGTGTCGGGATCGCAGCTGACGGGCAACGTCGACATGGTCGGCTGCACGGGCGGCGCCTTCATGGGCAACGTGCAGGGCACGACGCTCGCCGTCAGCATCGGCGACTTTTACAAGCCCCTCGTGACCGAGGGGCAGGTCGTCGCGCCCGGCGGCAACGCGACGCTCTCCCGCTAGCCCCGATATCGCCCGGGACCGGTCGCCCGGCCGGTATCATCAGGCGGCCCGTTGTGGGGTAGTTGAATTGGTACAACGTCCGGCTGTTAACCGGAAGGTTGGTGGTTCGATTCCACCCCCCACAGCCAGAGACTCGGATCTCGAGCGCGACACGGCGTGGCCCGACCGGCGAGCGAGGGAACGCCGACCCGACTGGACCCGACTACTCCGGCAGGAAGGGCAGGACGCTTCCTGCGAGAGGCTGCGGGATCCTCCGCAGCGCTTCCCGGATCTCGCCCGGCGTGTAGCGCTGTGAAAAGTGCGTCAACACGACGGCCTCGTTCTCGAAGCGATCCGCCCGCTCGAGGACGTCGTCGAGATGGATGTGGGCGTACTCGCGCGCCCGCTCCTTGTCCTCCGCGGCGAGGAACGAGCACTCGAGGAGCAGCACCCGGGCCCGGTAGAGCTCGGGGCACGCCTCGAAGATTTCGACGCCGCAGTCGCCGGGATAGGCCAGCAGCGGGATCTCCTCGCGACGCGTGACCGCGACGCCTTTCTCCCGCAGCGCCGCGATCTCCCGGCCGTCCTTGTCGGCGAGCTCCGGCAGGAGCTTGTGCCGCACCTCCGAGAACAGAAACCCCACCGTCGGCACCCGATGGCGCCCCGGCAGGACAGTCAGCTCGAGGTCGTTGCGCAGCCGCACCCGATCGCCTTCGACGACCGGCACGATCTCGACCTCGTACGCGATCTGCTCGAGCGCCTCGCAGGCCTGGACCCAGCGCACGGCGTGGGGGGCGGCTTCTCGGGGCATGTACACGCGGGCGGCGGGCAGAGCCGCCAGCCGCCGCCGCGAGGCGTAGTGCGCGAGCCCCGCCATGTGGTCGAGGTGGCCGTGCGACACGCACACGGTCGAGTACCCGACGACGTCTTCCGGCGCGCGCCCGAACTCGAGCAGCGTCCGAAACGATGGAAGCTTGTAGAAGGATTCGTGGCCGGCGATCGACACGCCGTCGATCGGAATGCCGGCCGCCTCGAGGTGGACGCGCCCGCGGCCCGGCGGATAGTCGTGAGACATCCGCCCGAGCCTACTGCAGGCGCTTCAGCGTCCGGCCAGACCGAGCGAGAGCATCGCTCCGGCGCAGAGTCCTGCGGCCAGGGCGAGGAACAGGAAGAGGCTCGAACCCGCGCGTCTGGCGATCATGAGCGTCCGTCCTTTCGGGATGCGGACAATTGCAGCCCGCGTACCATCGCGCCGTCCGGAAGGCAACTGCCTGAAAATTCGCGGCCTTGGCGGCTCCGCAGCCCGGAGCCGGAGACGGGGCGGCGGGCATTTCGTTACCGGCGGTGACACCCAAAGCCGGATACCCTTGGCGCCGTGAGGGTCTCCCTCTTCGACTATCACCTGCCGGCCGAAAGGATCGCCCAGACGGCGCATCCCCGGGGCACGAGCCGCCTGCTCCAGCTCGACCGCGCCGCCGGGACCCCGGCGCACCGCCGGTTCGAGGAGCTGCCGGAGCTCCTCTGCCCGGGGGACCTCCTCGTGCGCAACGACGTCCGCGTCCGCCCGGCGCGCCTCTACGGGCAGGACGCCGAAGGACGCCTCGTCGAAATCTTCCTGCTCCGCCGCCTCGACGAGGGAAGGCGCTGGCTCGCCCTCGCCCGGCCGGGCCGCCGCGCCAAGGTCGGGCGCCGCATCCGCTTCGAGGGCGAAGTCGCCGCCGAAGTGACCGCGATCGGCGAAGACGGCAGCCGAACGGTCCTGTTCGACCGGGCCGTGGACGACGCGCTCCTGTCGCGCCTCGGCCATACTCCCCTGCCCCCCTACATCCGGCGCGAACCGGGCGCGCCCGACCGGCCGGAAGACCGCGACGCCTATCAGACCGTTTTCGCGCGCGAGCCCCTGGCCGTCGCGGCGCCCACGGCCGGGCTGCACTTCACCGAAGCGATCCTCGAGCGCATCCGCGCGCGCGGGGTCGAAATCGCCGACCTGACGCTCGCCGTCGGCGCCGGAACCTTCAAGCCCGTCACGGCCGAGGACACGGACGACCACGGGCTTCCCCCCGAAGAAGTCCTGCTCCCCGCCGCCACGCGGGCCGCCGTCCGGGACGCGAAGGCCTCGGGCCGGCGCGTGCTCGCGGTCGGGACGACGGTGGCCCGCTCCCTCGAGGCGGCGGCGCTTCGGGACGACGCCGATCAGCCCGGCGACCGCCGCTTTTCGACCGACCTCTTCATCACGCCCGGCTTCGAGTTCCGGGTGCTCGACGGGCTGCTGACGAACTTCCACCTGCCGCGCTCGACGCTCCTCATGCTCGTCTCGGCGTTCGCCGGGCGCGAGCGCGTCCTCGCCGCCTACGCCGAGGCGATCCGCGAGGGCTACCGGTTCTACTCCTTCGGCGACGCGATGTTCGTGGCCTGAGGCTCGGGGCCCGCCGATAGAATGGCCCCGCGATGAAGCTCTCCGCCGTGAGGTGGATCGGCTATCCCGCCGCGGTCGTCGCCGTCGGGGCGACGATCGCCCTCCTGAGGCTGTTTCCGCAGCTCAACGAGTCTTCGGTCGCGCTGCTGCTTCTCCTCGCCGTCTTCTTCTGCGCTTCGATCTGGCAGAGCGGCCCCGGGGTGCTCGCCGCGCTGCTCGCGACCCTCGGCTTCAACTTCTTCTTCCTCGCGCCGCTCTACACGCTGACGGTCCAGGATCCGCGCAACGTCGCCGCGCTCTTCGTCTTCCTCGTCTCCGGGCTCCTGATCGGCCGGCTCTCCGCCCTGTCGCGGCGGCGCCTCGGGCTGCTCGAGGCGGAGCGGCGCGACCTGATCGCGCTGACCCAGCTGTCGCAGGGATTTCTCTCCGACACCAACCGCGAGACGCTGCTCGGCGTCGCGGCGGACCGGCTGCGGCAGGCCCTCCAGTGCCAGCAGGTCGCGATCCTCCTCGCCGACGACCAGGGCGTCCTGTCGCAGCGGATCGAGACGGCCAACGCGTCCTTCCGCGCCGACATCGCCGAGCTCGTCCATCGCCAGGGCAACTCCGCCGCCTACCCGTCGGACCTCGGCGGCACGGACATCTACCTGCCGATTCCCGTCGGACTCCAGCGCGCCGGCGTCCTCGTGGCGCGCGGGCTGCGCTCGAGCGAGCGCATGGCCGAGGCCTGCGCCCTGCTGCTCGGCCTCGCGGTCGAGCGCGAGCGCTTCCTCCGACTCGCGCGCGCCGCCGAGGAGACGCGGACGAGCGAGCAGATGAAGTCGACGCTCCTCGCCCAGCTCGCCCACGACCTCAAGACTCCCGTCGCGGCCGCCCGCGGCGCGATCGAAAACTGGGAAGCCGACGGCCGGGGCTCCGAGGCGTCGCGCGCCGCCGGCGGGCAGCTCGACGCGCTCTCCCGGAGAATCGGCGAGCTCATGGATCTCGTGCGGCTCGACTCGGGCATGGCCCGCCCGCGCCGCGAGCGCGTCAGCTGCGCCGAGATCGTCGAGGCCGCCGTCGCGCGTTTCGGCGAAGCCCTCGCCGGGCACTCGCTGTATCTCGAACCTCCGGCGCCCGAGCTCGCCGTCGAGGTCGACCCCGCGCAGATGACCGAGGCCCTCGGCCACGGCCTCGAGAACGCGGCCCGCTACTCGCCTCCGGGGACGACGATTCACGTGTCGGTCACCGCCGACGACGCGCACGTCGTCTTCCGCGTGGCGGACCAGGGCAAGGGCGTTCCGTCCTCCGAGCGCGGACGCGTCTTCGAGCGCTTCGTGCGGCTCGGGGACGCCGGGAGCCTGCCGGGCATCGGCCTCGGCCTCTCGATCGCGCGCAGCCTGGTCGAGTTGAACGGCGGCTCGGTCCGGCTCGACACGGCCGAGGGCGGCGGCGCGCTCTTCGAGATCTCCCTGCCGCGAACCGCCCCATGAGCCGCGTCCTCGCGATCGACGATGAGCCGGGCATCCGCAAGGTCGTGCGGGACGCGCTCGAGCGCGAGGGGCACGAGGTGGTCTCGGCGATCGACGGCCAGGAGGGTCTCGAGCGGTTCGGCGACGGGACCTTCGACCTCGTGGTCACGGACCTCGCCATGCCGCGCGTGGACGGGCTCGAGCTCGTCCAGGAGATCCGCCGGAAGTCGTCCGTACCGATCCTCGTGCTGACCGTCCGCGGCGAGGAGCGCGAGAAGGTGCGCCTCCTCGACGCCGGGGCCGACGACTACGTCACCAAGCCGTTCGGCGTCGCCGAGCTCGTCGCGCGCGCCCGGGCCCTGCTCCGCCGCGGCGAGCCCGCGCGCGGCCCGGCGCTCGCGCGCTTCGGCGACGTCGAGGTCGCGCTCGAGGAGCGGACCGTCCGAAAAAACGGGCGCGCGGTCCACCTGACCCCGATCGAGTTCTCGATACTCGCCACGATGCTCCGGAAACCCGGCGCGGTCTGGACCCACCGGCAGCTCATGGCCGAGGTCTGGGGCACGACGGCCGGAGTCACCAACGACACGCTCCGCGTCCACATGGGCGGCCTGCGGCGCAAGCTGGAGAACGACCCGGTTCAACCCCGCTGGTTCCGCACCGAGCCCTGGGTCGGCTACCGATTTTCCCCGGATTAGTACTCGCGGGACGCAAGTTCCCCGGGCCCAGGGACATCCGTCTTCCGCAATTCTTCCGCTCCTCTTCCGGACTTCTTCTTCCGTCGCGCGAGATTCTCGCGTCCATGGACGACAAGCGAAAAGCCATTCGGTTCGGTGGATTCGGGCTCGCGGTGCTCTTCGGAGGCTGTCTCATCGCCCTCCTCGCCCCTCGATTCCAGGTGGCGATCATCGCGGCTTCGTTCGCGGGCTACGTCGCCTGCACCCGGCGAGCCCTGGCTCTCTGCCGCGCGGACGACCTCGTCTTCCGGACGCAGGAATCCTCGCCCTGGGAGACGGACGCGCGCGAATCCGTTCGAGCCGGCCTGATCGCGGGCTCGGCCGGGGCCCTGTCCCTCGGCCGTTCGATGTCCGCGCCCACCGCGCGATTCGGATCGGTGCGCCGCGAGCGCTCGGCCTACCCGCGCGCCCTCGACAGAAGCCGCTGAAGCGCCGCTCCGGAACCTCCAGAGGAAAGATCATGTCTTCCGCGATTCCTTCGTCCGTCTTCCGGACTTCTTCTCGTCCCGACATTCATGCTCTCGCCATGAAAGACGCGCCGAAAGCAAAGGTCTACGCCGCGCTGGCGTTCATCGCTCTCGTCGGAGGCTGTGTCGCGGCTCTGGCGATCCCCGAGATGCCAACGGCTCTCGTCGCGGCCGGGTTCGTGGCGTACGTTGCCTGCGGCAGGCGAGCGATGATTCTCTGGAAAGCGGACGAGAAAGTGTTCGAGCGGCGACGTCCTCCCGAGAGGCAGGCTCCCAGGGCGAGGCTCGTCGCCGCCGCGTTGTTTCTCTCGTCGTTGACGGCCGGCGCGCTCGCGCAGCAGACCGTCTTCAACGTCCCGTCGGCGGACGTTCTCGACCCGGGAAAGGTCTACACGGAGGTGGACGAGCTTTTCCGGCCCACGGATCCGAAGTTCTCGTCGACGACCATCCGCGGCGTGGTCGGCATCATCCCCGGCATGGAAGGCGGGGTCAACTTCGGCGGCTTCAACTCGCCGGGAGGGATCGTCCCGACCGCGAACGTCGCGGTGAAGATTCAGCCCGTGCATGCGGGAGGCTTCACGCTGACGACCGGCGGCTACGGCCTCTTCTACCTGAAAGGCAGCGAGGACGGGAACCCCTCCGGCATGGGTTACGGCTTCGCCTCCTACCGCATCGCCGGTCTCGAGACACGCCTCAGCGCCGGGGGTTGGTATTCCTCCGCCGGGTACGCCAAGGCGACGTCCACGGGCGGCGCACTCCTGAGCTTCGAGCAGCCTCTCCCCTGGATCAAGGGACTGACTCTCGCCGCCGACTGGTACAGCGGCGTGAACTCGATCGGCTACTTCTCGCCCGGCTTCACGTACGCCTTCGGACAGTGGACGGCTTACGCGGCCTACTCGATCAAGAATGGAGACTCGAAAGGCGACGGCGGGCTCATCGAGCTCGGCTACTCGTTCTGAGGAGGGAACATGCTCGACGTCATCTTCCTCGTTGCCACGATCGTTCTCTTCTGGCTGTCGGTCGTTTACACCCGCCGCTGCGACAGGATTTGAGGGGACACCATGGGTTGGGAAGACGCGCTCGGTCTGGCCGTGACTCTCGGATTGCTCTGGTATCTGCTCTGGGCGATGGTCCGGGCGGAGAAGGTGTGACGCCATGACGACCATCAACTTCCTCGAGATCCTGGTCTACCTCGCGATCATCGTCGCGATCACGCCGCTCATGGGCGGCTACATGAAGCGGGTCTTCTCGGGAGAGAAGACGTTCCTGGATCCGGTGCTGCGGCCGATCGAGCGCGGGATCTACCGCCTTTGCGGCGTGGACGCGTCGAAGGACCAGAGCTGGGTGGATTGGACCGTGACGATGCTCATCGTCAACGCCGCCTCGCTCGTGATCCTGTACGCCATGCAGCGCCTCCAGCAGTTCCTGCCGTTCAATCCGAACAAGTTCGGCCCGGTCGCACCCGACTCCGCGTGGAACACCGCCGTCTCCTTCACCACGAACACCAACTGGCAGGGCTACTCGGGCGAGACCACGATGTCGCACTTCACCCAGATGGCCGGCCTCGCCCTCCACAATTTCCTCTCGGCGGCGACGGGCATCGCGATCGCGGTCGCCGTGATCCGCGGCGTCGCCCGCGAGAAGGCGGCCGGCATCGGCAACTTCTGGTCGGACTGCACGCGGGCGATTCTCTGGGTCCTGCTGCCGCTGTCGTTTCTCGCCGCGCTCTTCTTCGTCTCGCGTGGCGTCGTCCAGAACTTCCGGCCGGACGCGGCCGTGAAGACTGTCGAGGGCGTCGAGCAGAAAATCGCGCAGGGGCCCGTCGCCTCCCAGGAGGCGATCAAGGAGCTGGGCACCAACGGCGGCGGCTTTTTCAACGCGAACTCCGCACACCCCTACGAGAACCCGACGCCCGGCACGAACTTCCTCCAGCTCGTTCTGATCTTCGCGATCGGAGCGGGCCTGACCAACACGCTCGGGCTCATGACCGGCTCGGTCCGTCACGGCTGGGCGGTCTTCGGCGCGATGGCGCTGATGTTTCTCGTCGGCGTCCTCGTCTGCGGCGTCGCCGAGCAGAAGGGAAATCCGATCCACCAGAAGCTCGGGCTCCAGGCGCAGCCGACGGCGGGCGGCACGGGCGGGAACATGGAAGGCAAAGAGGTCCGCTTCGGGATCGGGGACTCGGCGCTCTTCGCCACCGTCACGACCGACGCCTCCTGCGGCGCGGTCAACTCCTGGCACGACTCGTACACGCCGATCGGCGGCCTCGTCCCGCTCGCCAACATCGCCTCGGGCGAGATCATTTTCGGCGGCGTCGGCGCCGGCCTCTACGGGATGTTTCTCTTCATCGTGCTCTCGGTCTTCATCGCCGGCCTGATGGTCGGCCGGACGCCCGAGTACCTCGGCAAGAAGATCGAGGCGCACGAGGTCAAGCTCGCGATGCTGTCGGTCCTGATCCTGACGCTTTGCATCCTCGCCTTCAGCGCCGCGGCCTCGGTGCTTCCGGCCGGCTTGTCCTCGCTCGCGAACAAAGGGCCTCACGGCTTCTCGGAGATCCTCTACGCGTTCACGTCAGGCGCCGGCAACAACGGGTCCGCCTTCGCCGGCTTGAACGCGAACACGCCCTTCTACAACACGACCCTCGGCGTCGACATGTTCCTCGGCCGGTTCTTCATGCTCATCCCGATCCTCGGAATCGCCGGCTCGCTCGCCGCCAAGAAGAAGATCCCGGAATCGGTCGGCACGTTCCCGGTGACGGGCCCGCTCTTCTCGCTGCTGCTCGTCAGCGTGATCCTGATCGTGGGCGCGCTGACGTTCTTTCCCGCCTTCTCGCTGGGCCCGATCGTGGAACAGCTCCTGATGAAGGCCGGGACGCTCTTCTAGAGGAGGATGCCGTGGCTCCGCCGAAACGCACTTCCCTGTTCGATCGCGCCATCGTCCGCGCGGCCTTCTCCGACGCCTTTCGGAAGCTCGACCCGCGCCGGGAGGCGCAGAACCCGGTCATGTTCGTCGTCCTCGTCGGGGCGGCGCTGGTGACGGTGCTCCTCGTCCGCGACGTGGCGCGCGGCAAGGACGTGCTCTTCAACCTGCAGATCGCGCTGTGGCTCTGGTTCACGCTGCTCTTCGCCAACTTCGCCGAGGCCATGGCCGAGGGACGCGGCAAGGCTCAGGCCGCCGCTCTGCGGCGCGGCCGCACGGAGACGATGGCCCGCCGCGTCACGCGCAAGGGTGAGGAAAGCGTTCCGGCGACGAGCCTGCGCCAGGGAGACCGCGTGATCGTCGAGGCGGGCCAGGTCATCCCCGGCGACGGCACCGTCGTCGAAGGAATCGCTTCCGTCGACGAGTCCGCCATCACCGGCGAGTCGGCGCCCGTCATCCGCGAGTCCGGCGGCGACCGCTCGGCCGTCACGGGCGGCACGCGGGTCTTGTCGGACCGCATCGTCGTCGAGATCACGTCGAACCCGGGCGAGACGTTCCTCGACCGGATGATCGCGCTCGTCGAGGGCGCCTCGCGCCAGAAGACGCCGAACGAGATCGCCCTCTCCATCCTGCTGTCCGGCCTGACGATCGTCTTCCTGATCGCGACCGTGACGCTGCGCCCGTTCGCTCTCTACGCGAAGGGCACGGCGACGACGCCGGTCCTCATCGCGCTGCTCGTCTGCCTGATCCCGACCACCATCGGCGGCCTGCTGTCCGCCATCGGCATCGCGGGCATGGACCGCGTCCTCCAGCACAACGTGCTCGCGATGTCGGGCCGCGCCGTCGAGGCCGCGGGCGACGTCAACGTGCTGCTGCTCGACAAAACGGGCACGATCACGCTCGGGAACCGCCAGGCGACGGAGTTTCTCCCGGCGCCGCACGTCCTGCCGGGCGATCTGGCCGAGGCGGCCCAGCTCTCGTCGCTCTCCGACGAGACCCCGGAAGGCCGCTCGATCGTGATCCTCGCCAAGGACCGGTTCGGCCTGCGCGCGCGGCGCATGGAAGGCATGCGGTTCGTGCCGTTCTCGGCGCAGACGCGCATGTCGGGCGTGGATTTCAACGGCCGCCAGATCCGCAAGGGCGCCGGCGACTCCGTCGCCGACTGGGTTCGCGGCCAGGGCGGGGAGATCGACCCCGCCGTCTCGGATCTCCTCAACAGGATCTCGGCCGAGGGCGCGACGCCGCTGCTGGTGGCCGACGGCCCGAAGGTGCTCGGCGTCGTCGCGCTGCGCGACGTGGTGAAGGCGGGGATGCGCGACCGTTTCGACCGGCTGCGCGCGATGGGAATCAGGACGATCATGATCACCGGCGACAACCCGCTGACGGCCGCCGCGATCGCCCGCGAGGCCGGCGTCGACGACTTCCTCGCGCAGGCGACCCCCGAGCAGAAGCTCGCGCTCATCCGCAAGGAGCAGGAGAACGGCAATCTCGTCGCGATGACGGGCGACGGCACCAACGACGCGCCGGCGCTCGCTCAGGCCGACGTCGGCGTCGCGATGAACACCGGCACCCAGGCGGCGCGCGAGGCGGGCAACATGGTCGATCTCGATTCGAACCCGACGAAGCTGATCGAGATCGTCGAGATCGGCAAGCAGCTCCTGATGACGCGTGGCTCGCTGACGACCTTTTCGATCGCCAACGACGTCGCCAAGTACTTCGCGATCCTCCCCGCGATGTTCGCGGCGACCTACCCGGCGCTCAACGCTCTGAACGTCATGCGCCTCGGCAACCCGAAGTCGGCGATCCTCTCGGCGGTCATCTTCAACGCCCTGATCATCATCGCGTTGATCCCGCTCGCGCTGCGCGGCGTGAAGTACCGCCCGCTCGGCGCCGCGCGCATCCTCACCCGCAACCTCTGGATCTACGGCGTCGGCGGCGTCGTGGTCCCGTTCGTCGGCATCAAGCTGATCGACTGGGTCGTCCTCGCCCTGCACCTGGCGTGAAGGAGCCTGCCATGAAGCTCGCCATCCGCTCGACGCTCTTCGTCCTGGTCCTGACGGTTCTCCTCGGCGGCGCCTACCCGGCCGCGGTGACGGCCGTGGCGCGCGCCTTCTGGAAGGATCAGGCCGACGGCTCGTTCGTGACCGCCGGCGGCCGCGTGGTGGGCTCGTCCCTCATCGGCCAGGGGTTCAAGAACCCCGGCTACCTCCATCCGAGGCCTTCGGCCGCCGGCAAGGACGGCTACGACGCGACGGCCTCGGGCGGAACGAACCTCGGACCGACGAGCGCCGACCTCGTGAAGGCGGTCGAAGCCGCGGTCGCGGCCGCCCGGACCGACCGGCCCGGCGAGACCGGCCCCGTTCCCGCCGACCTGGTCACGACGTCGGCGTCCGGCCTCGACCCCCACCTCTCCCCGGACGCCGCGCTCTGGCAGGCGCTGCGGATCGCGAAGGCGCGCGGCGTGACCGAGGACCAGGTCGCCGAGGTCATCCGCCGCCACGTCGAGCCGCGCACGCTCGGCCTCTTCGGCGAGCCGCGCGTCAACGTCCTGCTGACCAACCTCGATCTCGACCGGTCGCTCCCGGCGGCCCGTTAGAATTCGGCATGCCGCAGGAAGAGTCCCGGAGAACCTCCCCGGACGTCTTCCTGAAGCTGCTCGAGAAGTCGCGGCGCGGAAAGCTCAAGATCTACATCGGACACGCCGCGGGCGTCGGCAAGACCTACCAGATGCTCGAGGACGCGCACCTGCTCCGGAAGCAGGGCGTCGACGTGGTCGTCGGCGTCGTCGAGACCCACGGCCGCGCGGAGACGGCCGACCGCGTGTCGGGCCTCGAGGTCATCCCGCGCCGCGCGATCCCGTACAAGGGCCGGACGCTCGAGGAGATGGACCTGCCCGCGGTGCTGCGGCGCAAGCCCGAGGTCGTCATCGTCGACGAGCTCGCGCACACCAACGTCCCCGGCGCCGAGAACGTCAAGCGCTACCAGGACGTCGAAGACCTGCTCGCGGCCGGGATCTCGGTGATGACCGCCGTCAACATCCAGCACTTCGAGTCGGTGCAGGACATCGTCTCGCGCGTGACGGGCGTCGACGTCCAGGAGCGCGTGCCCGACCGCATCCTCCGCCAGGCCGACGCGATCGTGAACGTGGACCTGCCCTCGGAGGAGCTGCGCGAGCGCCTCAAGGCCGGGAAGATCTACCCGGCCGAGCGGATCGGGCCGGCACTCGAGAACTTCTTCACCGAGGAGAACCTCGCCTCGCTCCGCGAGCTCGCGATGCGGCAGATCGCCGACCGCCTCGAGGCCGAGCGGCGCGGCCCCGACCGCACCACCGCGACCGAGTCCGTCGGCATCAAGGTCATGGTCGCGATGTCGTCCAACTCGGAGACGACGCGCCTCCTGCTGCGGCGCGCGTCCGCGCTCGCCGGAAAGCTCAACACGAACTGGTTCGCCGTCTACGTGCGCACGCCGAAGGAGAGTCCGCAGCGCATCTCGGCCCGCGAGCACCGGCTCTTGAACGAGAACGTGACGCTCGCCATGGAGCTCGGCGCCAAGGTCGTCTGGCTCGCCGCGGAAGACGTGGCCGCGGAGCTCCTGCGCTTCGCCCGCGAGCACGGCATCACGCTCGCGATCTTCGGCAAGTCGCGGCGCCCGTGGTGGAAAGCCCTGGCCGGGAAGAGTCCGATCCAGATGTTCACCCGGGCGGGCACCGGCATCGACGTCTACGAGATCGAGACCGAGGGACGGCCGGAGGGGCGCTCCTCTTAACCCTCTCCCCCCGGCGGGGGGAGAGGGCGAGGGTGAGGGGGGCTTCCCCCCTCGACTATCGACCTCACCGCTCTCGTAAACGCCGGGGTCGTTCCGCAGCAGCCGCCGACCAGGCGCGCGCCGAGCGCCAGCCACCGCCCGGCCTCGCGCGCGTAGTCCCCGGGATCGAGCTCCTCGGTGAACGCCCAGCCCGGACCGTCGGCCGGGAGCCCCAGGTTGCCGTAGGCCGAAAGCGGCATCCGCGGGAGCGCCGCCGCGAGGAGCGCGAGATCGCCCGCGAGCCGCGCCGCCGGCACGCAGTTGATCCCGAGCGCGTCCGGCTCGAGGGGCGCGAGTACCGCGGCGGCCTCGCCGATCGTCTCCCCGGAGAGGAGCCTCCCCGCGCCGTCCGTCACGAGCGACACGACGAACGGCAGCCCCGTCGCCTTCGCGGCCCGCGCGGCCGCCGCCGCTTCGCGGACGCTGTTGTGCGTTTCGGCGAGGATCAGGTCCACGCCCGCGTCGGCGAGAAATCGAGCCTGGGCGCCGTGCTCGCGCGCGAGCGCGGCGTCGTCGGGCGCGAGGTCCGGCCGATAGCAGTCCTCGAGCGGAGAGAGCGACCCCGCGACGAAGACCTCGCGGCCCGGCGCGGCGGCGGCCTGGTGAGCCAGGCGCACGGCGAGGGCCGTCAGCTCGCCCGCGCGATCCGCGAGGCCGGCCTTGCCGAGGGTCCGTGCGTGCGTGCGGAAGGTGTCCGCCGTCAGGACGTCGGCGCCGGCGGCGACCTCGTCCCCGTGGATCGTCCACACGATCTCGGGGTCGTCCAGCAGCGGCCGCGCGCTCCAGAGCGGCAGCGCCGTGCTCGTCTCGCGCCGCTGCAACTCCGTGCCCATGGCGGCGTCGAGGACGAGCGGCCGTCCCGACGCGAGCCTCTCGCGGAATCTCTTCGAACCCACGCCCACGGGCGCGGAGTCTAGCGCGGCGGATTTTCGTCCGCCAACGGGACACAGAAAACGCCGGCGCCGAGCGAGCCGACCATGAGGGACCCGGCGGCGCGGTCGAGCGAGAGCGACAGCACCGCGGCGCGCAGGCCCTCCTTCGGGAACGCTTCCCAGTGCTCGCCGCCATCGGCCGAGCGGAAGAGCCCCTCCGCCGTGCCGGCGTAGAGCGCGCCCGGGATCTCCGGATCCGGCGCGAGCGCGTACACGGGCGCGCGCGGCAGCCCCTCCGAGGCCGGCAACCAGTCCTCGCCGCGGTCGGCGCTGCGGAAGACACCCGAGTCGGTCCCCGCCCAGACGACCTGGCGGTCGGCGGGGTCGGCCGCCACCGAGCGCACGATCCGCCGCGTCAGCGCCGAGCCCCCTGCCTTCCAGCTCCGCCCCGCGTCGACGGTGCGGAAGACGCCGCCCCCGGCCGTGGCCGCGTAGTACGTGTCGGGCTCCGCGGGATCGTGGCCGAGCTGAAGCGCGAAGGTCTTCTCCATCCCGGAGACGGCGAGGTACCAGTGTTTCCCGCCGTCCTCGGACTTGAGCACGCCTTCGCGCGCCGCGGCGAGGATGACGTCGGGCTTCGACGGGTCGAGCGCCAGATGGAAAGCGGCGTGGGTCGGCGCGAACGACCACGTCGCGCCCGAATCCTCGCTCCGCGCGATGCTTCCCGTGGTTCCGATGTAGAGGTCGTCGCCGCGCGGGAACGGAACGACCGCGTCGGCCACGACGCCCTCGGGGACTCCCGGCACCCCCGCGCACGCCGACGGACCCACGCAGTGGACCAGGCCGGAAGACGTCGCCGCATACAGGCCGCCGCCGGTGTCGGGCGCCACGGCGTAAGCGATGGAAGCCGTCAGGCCCGCGCTCGAATCCTTCCAGCCGCCCGAGTCGAGCCGCCGCAGCGCCCCGCGCGCCGATCCGGCCAGGGGCGCGCCCGTTCCCGCCACGAGCGCTTCGACCGGCCCGACGTGCGCGAGCTTCCACGCCGCGCCGGCGTTCTGCGAGACGAACACGCCGTCCGGGGAGCCCGCAAAGACCAGGCGCGATGCGGCCGGCCCGAACGCGACCGAGGTCAGGAAAGACCCGACGAGCCCGGTCTTTCGCCACGTCGCGCCCGAGTCCGCACTCGACCACAGGCCTTGCCCCGCGGTCGCGGCGAAGAGAATCCCCTTCGCGTCGAACCCGAGGCCCAGCGTCCGCGCGGGCAGCCGGCCGGATTCGACCCACGTCCAACCGCGATCGACGCTCCGGAAGACGCCGCTCTCCGTCGCCGCGAGGAGAGCGCGGTCCTTCGCGTCGACCGCCAGCGCACGCGCGTCGCCGCGTCCGAGCGCGGTCGAAAGGAGCGTTTCCCCACCGTCGTCGCTCCGCAGCACGCCGTGTCCGGCCGTTCCGACGTAGAGCACACGGCCGGCAGAATCGAGAGCGAGGGAGACGATCGGCACGGCGCCCGGCTCTCCGGAGCTCCTTCGCCAGTGGGTGCCGGCGTCCGTGCTCTTGAAAAGGCCCTCGTCCGTCCCCGCGAAGACGACGTCGGAAGACGTATCGACCTCGACGCACCGCACGGGCGACAAAGGCAGGCCCGCCGACGCCGATTCCCAGCGCACGCCGCGGTCACGGGAGCGAAAGACGCCGCCATGCGTTCCGGCATAGACGCTCGCGCCGTCCGCCGACGCGCCGAGCGCATGCACCGGGCCGCCGTCCGGGCCGAGCGAGGGGACCGGCGCCTGCCCGGGCGTCGTCGCGAGATCGGCGTCGGAAGGAGACGGCGCATCCCTCCCGGCGAGCGCGACTCCGGGAACCAGCCAGCGGCCGAGAAACCGGGTGTCGTGAAAGCCTTCGAGCCAGAGGATCCGCTGACGGTCGATCTGCTTGCGCAGGTCCTCGAGCGCCTTGAGGACGTCCCGCCGGCTTTCGAGGATCGGCCCGGCCGGCCACTCCGGCGCGGCGACGTTGCCGACGCGCCAGACCACGAGCGGCACCATGACCTCCTCGAGGTAGGCGCGTGCCTGCGCGGCGGTGAAGCTGCTCGCGTTGGGCCGCGAGAAACCGGGGAGGACCAGGACGACCGCGCGGCGGCGCGGCGACGCGCCGAGGCCGTAGCCGGCCGCGGCGACCGCGTCGGCGTAGCGCGAGAAACGCGACGATCGGGTAGCCGAGGGAAAAATCGCTCCGAGCCGATCGAGCTTGACGGTGTCGGCCGGAAGGGACTCGGTCGGAAAGACGACGCGCACCTTCTCGAACGCCGTCGACCCGAAGGCCGGCCAGCGGCGAATCCGCTCTCCGGACGTCGTCACGCCCATTTCGACCATCAGATCGAGCGCCCGGGGGTCCATGACGAAGGTGACCTCGGGCTCCGCTTCCTCGACGGTCCGGACCGGGAGACCGGCTTCCTTCACGCGCGCCGCGATCGTCTCCGTCGCGCCGGCGCCGGGCTCCGCCAGCACCGGGACCGAGGCGAGCGACGCCTGCGCTTCTTCCGGGTTGAAGGCGTAGAGCGTCCGCGAGTAGGTGGCGCGCGTGCCGTCGGGGAACTCGACGTCGCACGAGACGACCTGCGGCTTCTGCCCCTTCGCGATCGGGAACGCCACGCGGTGGCTCACTTCCTCCCAGCGCTTCGCGCCGTCGAGCTGGAGCGCGAGCTTCTTCGGGTCGAGCTTTTCCGGGTGAGCCCAGGTCACGCCGAATTCGCACACAGACGTCTTCTCGTCGCAGCTTCCGGACACCAGGACCTCGGGCTCGATACCCGGGCGGTTCACCCAGCGCGCGACGCGCTCGGTCACGCGCCCCGCGCCGTCGGTGCGCAGCAGCTCGAGCAGGTGCACGCGGGGGTCGGGACCGAGGTCCACCTGGCAGCCCGGCGAGCGCTCGGTGACCTCGCAGACCGGGCGGCTGTCGAGGAGGAGGTGCGCGGGGGCACGCGATTCGCCGAGGTCGACGGCGATCGGGAAGAGCCCGATCAGGAGCCCGATCGGGTACGAGAGGATCTGCACTCAGTTCTTCGAGGGCGTCGGCACGAAGACGTAAGAGATCAGCCCGGTCGGCTGATCCCTGACCGCGACGCTCCAGGCAAAGGTCGGCGGAACGTTCAGGAGAAACCCCGTTTCGAACACGTCCGCTCCCTCCTGCCGATACGCCGTTCCGCTCCATTCGACGGGCTCCGTGCGGTCTCCGTTGCGATCCTGTCCAACCGCGACGACCGAAACCGGCCGCTCGTCGCCCGCCCCGGTCTCGAGCGGCGGCGTGTAGGAAATAGCGAGCTTCGTGGCCTGCTTCTTGTTCGCGGTGCGCGAGGCGGCCTGGGCGATCTCGGTGCTCATCGGATTGGAGCGGCGATCCGAATCGAGGAAGCCCGCGACCACCGTATCGAGCGTGCGCTCCTCGTCCTCCGGAATGCGATAGCCGCGCCGAAACTCGATCGTCACACCGGGACGCTGGCAGCGCAGCGCGATCCGGTGCGGGACGTGGTCGCCGTACGGATCGCGAAAGCTCAAGACGTACGCCGCGCGGCCTTCGATCTCCTCGAGGCGGGACGCCACCTTCCGGCCGACCGCAATCGCTTCGCCCCCCGTCTCGCTCGCGAGAGCGAACATGGCCGATGACGCGTCGAGATGAGGGGACAGGGTCGGGACCGTCAACGCCTTGACGGACATGTCGAAGTCTCCTCGGTCCATCGCTTCGGTGAAGACCGGCACCAGCTCGACGTCCCGTTCGAGCATCCTGGCGACGACATCGTCCGTCGTCAAGACGTTCCGGCCGGGATTCACGGCACGGCTCCAGAGCGCGAACGCCATCCGCTGCCCTTCGCGCGCGTGCTCCAGGTCGATGTTGAACTGGGTCTTCGGTCTGGCCAGCTTGTCACGCTGGTCGACGATTCCGGTCAGCGGATCCATGGACGTCTGGGAATAGGGGACGTAAGCCAGATCTCCGGGCCGCATCATCGAGGTCCCCCCGTTGACGACGAGCAGCCGCCCCTTTCCGGGCACCTGGGGAAAGGCCGCGAGGGCCTCGAGCAACGCGACAGCGAAACTGTCGCGATGCCGATCGATCCAGGCCGACGAGGAAAACGAGTCCGAAAAATCACTCGCCCCGAGCTCGGTCGCCAGGTTGCCCGGGCCCGGCACCCGTTGCGATTTTCCGCCGACCGCGATCCGGGACAGGACCGCGGCGACCGTCTCGACATCCGGCGTCCATCCGGTCTCCATGCGGAGCGTCCCGTCGTAACGAGCGACGCGGAACTGTCGATTGGGAGCCCCGGCGGACCGAACGTATCGCGCGAGCTCCACGCAGACGTCCTTGCGGTCGAAGGGATGCGTCTCGACTTCATCGACGAAAATCAACGTCCACTCAGGCAGGCCCGCGTCGTCGGGGCCGCGGACATCCGGGCTGGCCGGCGGCCCGCCGTCGGGAGTCTTCGTTTCCGTCTCGGGGATCTTCCGCGACGCCCGCTCCGGCCCCGAAAACGTCTCGATCGATACCGGCTTGCCGTCGACCGTCAGCACGAGGTCGGAGGCCTTCAGGTCCTCGACGCGCTTGCCCTGGAGGTCACGCGCGGTGAGGCGAACCGTGATCACCTCGACCGAGACCTTTTCGCGGACGGTCTGAGCCGAAGCGGTGCCGCCAGAGACGGCGGCAAGTGCGAGAGCCAGACAGCCGACGGAGCGCAGGCTCATGCGGCCTCCCGAGTTGTCTGCCGTAACGTAACCGATGTGGCCCCGATTCCAGAACCAACCGGTACTGAAAAAAATAAGGCCAGACTAATGTCTGGCCTTATTAATTTAGGATACTTATCTATTTGTCAGTATGTTTCCAGGTACTTCTCCGTTTCCCAGGGCTGCACCCTCGAGATGTACTCGGCCCACTCGCCGCGCTTGGCCTCGAGGTAGTGCGTGAGGATGTGCTCGCCGAGCGCCTCCGTGACGACCTCGTCCTTCTCCAGGTTGTCGCAGGCTTCCGAGAGGTTGGCCGGAAGCTGGTCGATCTTCAGGCGCCGCTTCTCGCGCTCGCTCATCTTGAAGATGTTGCGGTCGACCGGCTCGCCCGGATCCATCCGGTTCTTCACGCCGTCGAGACCGGAGGCGAGCATCACGGCAAACGCCAGGTACGGGTTGCACGACGGGTC
>DATJPZ010000032.1:0-45387 GCA_035506175.1 Thermoanaerobaculia bacterium
TACCCGATCGCGGTCATCTGCATCGCGGCGATCGTCGTCGCCGTCATCCTGCTGAAGGTCATCCCGACCTTCGCCGCCCTGTTCACGAGCCTCGGCGCCGAGCTGCCCTTCCCGACGCGCGTCGTGATCGCGGCGTCGAACTTCCTGGCCCGCTATTTCATCTTCTTCGTCATCGGCATCGGGGCCGCCATCTTCTTCTTCCGCCGGTACTACAAGACGTACCGCGGCCGGCGCGTCATCGACGGCGCCATGCTGAAGGCGCCGATCCTCGGCCTGATCCTGCGCAAGATCGCCGTTGCCCGGTTCTGCCGGACGCTCGCGACCCTGACGTCCTCCGGCGTGCCGATCCTCGAAAGCCTCGACATCACGGCCCGCACCGCGGGCAACGCGATCGTCGAGGACGCGATCCTCGAGACGCGCAAGAGCGTCGAGAACGGCAAGACGCTCATCGAGCCCCTGCGCGACTCGGAGGTCTTCCCGAACATGGTCGTGCAGATGATCGGCGTCGGCGAGCAGACGGGTGCCCTCGACTCGATGCTGAACAAGATCGCCGAGTTCTACGAAGACGAGGTGGACATCGCGGTCGCCGGGCTGGTCAAGCTGCTCGAGCCCGTGATGATCTTCATCCTCGGCGTCATCATCGGCGGCATCGTCATCGCGATGTACCTGCCGATGTTCACGCTGATCAACAAGATCGGATGAGCCCGGCGGCCGTCAGGCCGCCGAGCACCTCCCTCTCCCCCACCGGGGGAGAGGGCCGGGGAGAGGGGGCGAGTGCCCGGCGTAGGTTCTTGATCACGGAAGCCCGGTGCGCAGCGTAATCTCTTGACGATGGACGACTCCCCCCTGCGGCGCTCGCTCTTCTGGTTGACGACGGTCCGGATCGTCGTCCTTTTTCTCATCCTCCTGTCGGCGATCCTCGTCCAGGCCGGCTCGGGCGCCGAGGCGTCGATCTCGTACCTGTACGGGTTGTGCGCGGCCGCGGTCGCCCTCTCGCTCTTCGACTGGACCCTCGGGCGCCTCCTGCCGACGCGCGCCGAGGCGTACCTGCAGATCCTGGGCGACCTCGGCCTCGTCTGCGTCCTCGTCTATTCCTCGGGTGGCCCGAGCTCGGTCTTCACGTTCCTCTACCTGGTCGTCATCGGCGCGGCGGCCTTCCTCCTCTACCGCACCGGCGCCCTCGTCATCGCCTCGGTGGCGGCGCTCCTCCACGGCCTCATGGTCGAGCTCGTGGCCTATGACGTCCTCCCGCGGCCGGCCCTCGCCGTGATTCCGCGCTGGGGCGCGGAGCGAATCGGGTACAACCTCGCGATCACCGTCGCCGGCTTCTACGGCGTGGCCTTCATGGTGTCGTACCTCTCCGAGAAGCTGCGGGGCGCCCGCGAAGAGCTTCTCGAGCGGCAGAAGGCTCTCTCCCGCATCCAGACGCTCTACGCGAGCGTGATCGCGTCGATGTCGTCGGGCCTCGTCACGACCGGCGCCGAAGAGCGCGTGACCTTCCTCAACCAGGCCGGCGGCGACATTCTCGGCATCGTCCCGACCCGGGCCGTCGGGAAGCGGCTCTCGGAGATCGGCCTCCCGCTCCCGAGCGACTGGATCGAGATCCGGCAGCGCACCCGCGGCCGCGAGGGCTTCCGCGCCGAGATCGACATCGAGCGGGGCGCTTCGCGCCGCGTCATCGGGTACTCGGTGCGGGCTCTGAAGGACCCGGACGGCCAGGACGCGGCGCTGATCGTTTTCCAGGACCTCACCGAGGTCAAGAAGCTCGAGCGGCAGGCGCGCTTCAACGAGCAGCTCGCCGCCGTCGGCGAGCTCGCCGCCGGCATCGCCCACGAGATCCGCAATCCTCTCGCCTCGATCTCGGGCTCGGTCCAGGTGCTCTCCCACGACCTCTCGGTCGGCTCGGCCGAGCGCCGCCTGATGGAAATCATCGTTTCGGAATCGAACCGGCTGTCCAAGATCCTCGAGGAATTTCTCCGCTTCGTCCGGCCGCAGGAACGGCGCGTCGCGATCTTCGACGTGGCCGGAAACATCCAGGAGGTCCTCGACCTCTTTCGCCTGTCCGAAGAGGTCGCCGACACGCATCGCATCGTCGCCGACGTCCAGCCAGCGTCCTCGGCCCTCGCGGGCGACCGCGACCAGATCCGCCAGATCATCTACAACGTCGCCAAGAACGCCGTGCGCGCGATGCCCGACGGCGGCACGCTGACCGTCGAGGGACGTGAAGACGCGGCGTGGTATAGCATCAAGTTCCGCGACACCGGCCGGGGGATGAGCGTCGAAGAGCTGGCCCGGGTCTTCACGCCCTTTTCCACGGCCTTCGACGGCGGCACCGGGCTCGGCATGGCGATCGTCCGGCGCATCGTCGAAGACCACGGGGGCGCGATCGACGTGGAATCCCGGCCGGGCGAGGGAACGACCGTGACGATACTGCTGCCCCGCGACGCGAGTGCCCGGGCGACGCCCGAGCGGACCGCCCCGAGCCCGGAGGCCGTCCAATGAGCGGCGGCCCGCGCCTCCTGATCGTCGACGACGAGAAGTCGCTGCGTGACATGCTCGCGCTGCTCTTCCACAAGCAGGGCTTCGAAGTCTCGACGGCGGCAAACTTCACCGAGGGCGTGGCGGCCGCGGTCCGCTCGGGGCCCGACGTCATCCTCTGCGACATCAAGATGCCTGACGGCAACGGGCTCGACCTGCTGCAGCGGGTCCGCGACGAGAAGCTGCCCACGCCCGTCATCATGATCACGGCGCACACGTCGACCGAGGACGCCGTCGAGGCGATGAAGCGCGGCGCGGTCGACTACATCTCCAAGCCCTTCAACACCGACGAGCTCGTCCTCGTCGTGCGGCGGGCGCTCGGCGAGAAGCAGCTCCAGGACGAGAACCTGTACCTGCGCCAGGAGCTCGCCGGCAAGTACACGTTCGCCAACATCATCGGCCGTGGCAGCCGGATGCAGGAGATCTTCCGGACGATCGAGCGCATCGGCAAGGTCTCCTCGACGGTGCTCCTGACCGGCGAGAGCGGCACGGGCAAGGAGCTCATCGCCCGGGCGATCCACTTCTCGTCGATCCGCAAGGACAGGAAGTTCGTCTCGATCAACTGCGGCGCCCTGCCGGAGACGCTGCTCGAGTCCGAGCTCTTCGGCCACGAGCGCGGCGCCTTCACCGGAGCCGTGCGCGAGAAGCGGGGCCTCTTCCAGGAGGCCGACGGCGGCACGCTCTTCCTCGACGAGATCTCCGAGACGACGCCCACGATGCAGGTGAAGCTGCTGCGGGCGATCCAGGAAAAGCTCATCCGCAAGGTCGGCGGCAACGACGAGGTCTCGGTCGACGTGCGCATCATCGCCGCGACGAACCGGGACCTGACCGATCTGGTTTCCGAAGGGAAGTTTCGCGAGGACCTCTATTACCGGATCAACGTCATCCCGATCGCGCTGCCGCCGCTGCGTTCCCGCACCGAGGACATCGCGCCGCTGACTTCGCACTTCATCGCCCAGATCTGCAAGGAGCAGAAGATTCCCGAGAAGAAGATCTCGATCGAGGCGATGCGACTGATCGAGGCCTATCCCTGGCCCGGCAACGTGCGCGAGCTCGAGAACACGCTCGAACGGACGGTCGCCCTCGAGCCCGGGCCGGTCATCCACCCCTCGAGCCTGCCCGAGGCGATCCTTCTCGGCGTGCGGACGCGCGTGCCCGACTTCGAGAGCCTGCCCGAGGAGGGCATCAACCTCGAGGCCTACCTCGAAACGGTCGGCAAGCGCCTGATGCGGGAAGCCCTGGACCGCTGCGGCGGCGTCCAGACGAAGGCCGCGGAGCTGCTCCACATGTCCTTCCGGTCGTTCCGGTACTACGCCAAGAAGTACAACCTCGTCCACCGCGACGAGATGTACGAGGGCGACGAGGAAGGCCCGGCCGAGGCGAAAGGGACGCCGGCGTGAGCCGGCGCGCCATCGCCTTCGCCGCCGTGCTCGCGGCCTCCTGCGGCGCCGCGCCGAAGGCCGCGCCGGCCGCCACGGACGGAAAGCCCACGCCGGCCGCCACGGCCGCGCCGGCGACCGCCGCGGCGACCGGACCGCGTGCCGCGATGCCGTCGGGCGCCGTGTACAAGCTGGAGCTCGCCCTGACGCCCGAGGACCAGGCCCAGGGCCTGATGTACCGCGAGAGCCTGCCGCCGAACACCGGCATGCTGTTCGTCTTCGGGGCCGACGAGCCCCATCACTTCTGGATGAAGAACACGATGATCCCGCTCGACATGATCTGGATGGACGCCGCGGGCAAGGTCATCTTCGTCTCGGCCAACACGCCGCCCTGCAAGGCCGATCCGTGCCCGACCTACGGCCCCGACGGCCCGGCGCGTCAGGTCCTCGAGATCGCCGGCGGGATGGCGGCCAGGGAAAAGATCACAGTCGGGGCGACGCTCCGGCTCCTCGACGTCCGGCGCTGACGGGCGCCGGTCCCTCCCCGCCTCCGGACTCTGCCGCGCCGTGGTACGGTGAAGGCGCAGTGAATCGAGCTTCTCACGGCTGGGCGCACGTTTCGGAAGAGCGCAAGCGCGAGATCATCGCCGCGATCGCCTCCGGAAAGGCCACGCGCGGGCCCGTCCACGCCGAGTTCGACATCACGGACCGGTGCAACGTCGCCTGCTACTTTTGCAACCAGCAGGACGTCCGGACCAAGGAGCAGATGTCCCTGGGACACCTGCAGCACCTCGTCGACGAGCTCGCCGCCTCGGGCCTGAAGTCGGTGCGCCTGTCCGGAGGCGGCGACCCGCTCTTTCACCGGGACATCCTGGCGTTCCTCGACCACCTCCTGGCCCGGGGCATCATCGTCGACAACCTGACGACCAACGGCGCCCTGCTCTCCCCCGAGATCGCCCGCCGGCTCGTCGCGGGGAGAGCCCGCGAGGTCATCTTCTCCATCAACGCCGTCGACGAGGCCGACTACCACCGCATGATGCGCGTGCCGCTCGGCACGTTCACGAAGGTGGTGAACAACGTCCGCGGGCTCGTCGCGGCCCGCGGCGACTCCCCGTATCCGAGCATCGTCGCGCAGTTCCTGATCGACCGGCGCAACTACACGGAGCTCCCGCGGATGTACGCCCTCGGCCGCGAGCTCGGCGCCGACCGGATCGCGATCTCGAACGTCCTCGAGATCCCGCTCGAGCGCATCGACCGCGAGCTCCTGCTCGGGCCGCAGGACACGGACCTCGTCCGGCCGGGGCTCGAGGCAATCCTCGAGGCCGACCGCGACGCCCACCGCCTCCAGATCTTCTTCCCGGTCGCCGAATGGAACGCCGTCACGGCCGAGATCAAGCAGCGCATCGGCTACGGCCCGGAGGAAAACCTCTTTCCGATGGCCGCGAGCTACCAGGAGAAGAACGGCCACTGCTTCTTCGGCTGGTACACGGCCGTCATCCGCGGCACCGGCGAAATGTACCCGTGCTGTCTCCTGATGCAGCCGGGCTATCCCCCGCTCGGCAACGCCGTCAACGGCCGCTTCGTCGACCAGTGGAACGGCCCCGGCTTCACGCGCCTCCGCGAGGAGCACCGGCAGGTGTTTCTCCAGGGCGAGGCCGCGAAGTACGACCCCGCCAAGCACCAGGTCCTGAAGGCGTGCTGCGTCGAGGTCGGCAAGTGCTGGCTGAAGAACATCTATTTTCGGGGCGACGAGAAGTTCTACGCGGATCTCGGCCGGGCGCTCGAGAAGGCCCGCCGGCGCGACCGCCTGCGCCGCCTCCCCACGCGCGCCTACTGGAAGGCGAAGACGACGCTGATGGACCTGAAGGCGTCGCTTCGTGGCCGGCCGCAACCCGGCGCCTGACCGATCCCCTCGCCCCAACTCTCGCCCCCCTCCGGAGTTCGCCGTGCGACGAAGTTCCGCGAGACCGGGCGAGCGGAACGGCTTGCGCGGCGGGAGCCGGAGCGAGAGGAAGGAATCAGATTCCGGGCGAGCGAAGGCGACGGTCTAGGTCCTCGTTCGGGACTGGCGGCGACGCTGACCTTGGTCGCCGCGCGCCCGAGTTTCGCGAAGTAACCGAGCGAAACGAAGCGCGCGGCGGGAGCCGGAGCGAGAGGAAGGAATCAGGCGCTCGGTCGAGCCCCTTTGGGCGAGCCGAGCGCCGGTGGCGAGACCGGGCGAGCGGCGGCGAGTCCCGGGCTCGCCAGATTCCGAGCGAGCGAAGGCGACGGTCGGTCGAGCCCCTTTGGGCGAGCCGAGCGCCAGTGCGCCGCACGGCGCCAAAGCGCCGCCGCGGCGCAGATTCCGAGCGAGCGAAGGCGACGGATTACGGTTCGAACAGGAAGAGCCCGTCGCCCATCGTGGCGACGTAGACCCGGCCGCCCGCCGAGGCCGCCGCGGAGGCGAACAGCAGCGCCGACCTCGGGCTCGTGAAGGCGTGGCGGGTCCGCCCTTCCTGCCAGAACAGCGTCCCGTCGACGTCCTGCAGATTCGACCAACCGCCTGCCGGCTGGCTCGCGTTCTTCATGAAGATGCCGCCGCCGAGCGCGGCCTTCTTGCGCGTCGACCAGGCGCGGCCGTCCCACGTCGCGAGCGCCGCACCGTCGCGCACCTCGAGGAGAGGATCGCCGCCCGCGTCGGCGAGCAGCTCGGCCGACTGCACCTTCCGCAGCCCCCCGGCCACGGCGGTGAAACGCCGCCCGTCGGCGGTGGTGAAAACGCCCTCGGTCGTGACGACGAGCGGCTCGTCGAACGGCGCTCCGTAGACCACGATCGGCGCGCCCGGCGGCGGCTCCGCCGGGGTTTCCCACCGCGCGCCGCCGTCGCGCGAAACTTTCACGCCGGAGGCGCTGGCGACGAGCAGGGCCGTCCGCCCGTCCGCCCCGCGAAACGCCGCGAGCGACGCCGTCGCCGGCAGCGGATCCCGCGAGACCTTTCGGACCTGGCGCCCGCTGGCTTCCCAGACGCCCGTCTCTTCGCCGGCGAACGCCCGGAAGAAGTAGACGCGGTCGGGCGCGTTCGGGTCGGCGGCGAGCTCCGCGACGCGCGCCTCGGGCAGGCCGCGCGAGGCCGGCTGCAGCGTGCGCCCGCCGTCGTCGGACGTGAAGACGCCCTCGCCCTCGGTGCCGACGTAGAGCCGCCCGGTCTTGCCGTCGACCTCGAGCGCCGTGACGACGAGCGACTCGCGCGAGATTCGGATCCACGTGGCGCCGCCGTCGTCGGAGCGGTGGAGGCCGCCGACCGTCGCGGCGTAGACGACGCCGGGCCGCGTCGGGTCGCGGCGGACGCTGTGCGAACGCCGGTTCGTGAACCCGTTCGTGTAACGGGTCCAGCGGTCGCCGCCATCCTTCGAGTGGTAGACCCAGCCGCACGTCGAGACCCAGACGTCGCGGGTGTCGGCGGCGTCGAAGTCCCACGCGTAGACCGTCGCGTCGAGAACCATGCCGTCGGCGATCCGGAACCACGACGCGCCGCCGTCGCGCGTGCGAAAGGCCTGGCGCCACGTGCCGGCGTAGAGGACGCGGCGGTCGGACGGGTCGAAGGCGAGCGACTCGACCTGCTGCAGCCCGTCGACGCCCGCGCCCGTCGGCGTCCAGGTTCGCCCGCCGTCGGCGGACAGCCGCACGCCGTCGTCGCCGCCCACGGCGAGAAGACGCGGCTCGCCCGGGGCGAGCGCCAGGGCGCGCGTCGGCACGACCTTCTCGGCCTTCCAGAGCGTCGTCCAGCTCCCGCCGCGGTCGTCGCTGCGCACGACGAGGCCGCCGCCGAGTTCGCCCGCGAGCGTGGCCCAGAGACGGCCCTCGACCTTCGGATCGGCCTTGAGCGCGCTGACGTAGTAGCCCGGAAAGGCGGGACCCGGCTTCGCCGGCTCCCAGCTCTCGCCGGCGTCCTTCGAGACGTAGAAGTTGCCCCGCGACGTGCCGCAGTAGACGACGCCCGGCGTGAACGGATCGAGCGCGAAGGAACGCACCTCGGCGCCCCACACGGGCAACCGCCACCACGCGGCGCCGCGCGCCGCGGCCGCGGCGCAGAAGAGCGCCGCCGCAAGCGGCCAGGCCGCCCGCCGACTGCGCCGTCCGGTTTCCACGTTCACCTGCGTATTGTAAGGGCTTGGGACGAGGTCGTTTACACTGTCCTCATGGCCAAGATCCGCGTCGCGGTCTTCCCGGCCGCCGGCCTGGGGACCCGCTTCCTGCCGGCGACCAAGGCGCAACCCAAGGAGATGCTCCCCCTGGTCGACCGGCCGCTGATCCAGTACGTCGTCGAGGAAGCGCGCGACGCCGGCATCGAGCGCATCGTCATCGTCACCGGGCGCGGCAAGAACGCGATCGAGGACCACTTCGACACGTCCTTCGAGCTCGAGCGGATGCTCGAGGAGAAGGGCAAGAACGGCCTGCTCGAGGAAGTCCGCGAGGTCGCCGAGATCATGCCCGTCTCCTACGTCCGCCAGAAGCAGGCGCTCGGCCTCGGCCACGCCGTGCTCCAGGCGAAGGACCTCGTCGGCGCGGAGCCGTTCGCGGTCCTCCTCGGCGACGACATCGTGGACGCCGAGGAGCCGTGCATCGGCCAGATGATGCGGCTCTACGAGCGGCGCGGCAATCCCGTCATCGCGCTCCAGGAAGTCCCGCGCGCCGAGACGCGCCAGTACGGCATCGTCGCGGGGGAACGCGTCGACGAGAGGGTGGTCCGCATCACGGACATGGTCGAGAAGCCGTCGCCCGACGAGGCCCCGTCGAATCTGGCGATCATCGGCCGCTACCTGCTCCCGCCCGAGATCTTCGCGATCCTCGAGGAGACGCGCCCCGAAGTCGGCGGCGAGATCCAGCTGACGAGCGCGCTGAAGACGCTGCTCTCGCGCCGCCCGATCGACGGCTACCTCTTCGAAGGCAAGCGCTACGACGCCGGCGACAAGCTCGGGTTCCTGAAGGCGACCGTGGAGTTCGCGCTGAAGCGGCAGGACCTGGGCGGCCCGTTCCGGGATTACCTGAAGGGCTTGAAGCTGTAGCGTTCGCTACTCGGAGGAGGCCTTCTTCTCCTTCTTCTCCGACTTCTTCTCGACTTTTTCCGCCTTGCCGGCCGACTCGCCTTTTTCGGACTTCGTCTCGCTCTTCTCGCCCGACTCCGACTTCTTCCGGGAGCCCTCGCTCGAGCCCCGCGCGTAGTCGGTGATGTAGAAGCCGCTGCCCTTGAACTGGATGGCCGGCGCCGAGATCGCCTTCTTCAGCTTGCCCCCGCAGTGCGGACAGACCTTGAGGGGGGCGTCGTTGACGCGCTGAATCACCTCGGTCTTCCGCTTGCAGGATCCGCACACGTACTCGTAGATGGGCATGGAGAAATCCTACCAGCAGACCCCTCGTAGAATGGGTCCGTGATCCGAGTGACCGAGGCCCTCGCGCTGGTCCGCCGGGCCTGCGCGCCGCTGCCCGTGGAGTCCGTTTCGCTGTCCGAGGCGCTCGGCCGCGTCCTCGCGTCCGACCTGACGAGCGACGTGGACTGGCCGCCCTTCGACGCGTCGGCCATGGACGGCTACGCGGTGCGCGTCGCCGAGGCCTTCGCGGGCCGGAGCCTGCGCGAGCGGCCGGGCCTCGTCGCCGCCGGTGACGCGCCGCCGGAGCCGCTCTCCCCGGGCGAGGCGGTCCGCGTGATGACCGGCGCGTCGCTGCCCCCCGGGACCGAAGCGGTCGTGCCCGTCGAAAACACGCGGCGCGAGGACGGCGGCGTCGTCGCCACGGCGGCGCCTTCGGCGGGCGAGCACGTCCGGCGGCGCGGCGAGAGCATCGTCGCGGGCGCCACGCTCTCCCCGCGCGGCCGGCGCCTCGGCGCCGCCGAAATCGCGCTCGCCGCGCTCGCGGGCGCCGACCCGATCGCCGTCTTCCGACGCCCGACGGTGGCGCTCGCCGCGACCGGCAACGAGCTGGTGGCGGCGTCCGAAAAGCCCGGGCCGGGCCAGCTGCGGGACTCGAACGGGCCGATGCTCGCCGCCTTGTGCCGGCAGCGCGGCGCGGTGACCGAGCGGCGCCCGGCGGTGGCCGACGAGCCCGCCGCGGTCGCGCGCCTCTTCGCCGGGGCGGGCGTGCACGAGGACCTTCTCGTCACCAGCGGCGGCGTCTCGGCCGGCGACTTCGATCTCCTGCCGGAGGAAGCCGCGCGCGCCGGCTTCGAAATCCTCTTCCACGGCGTCTCCATGCGGCCGGGCAGGCCCGTCGCGTTCGGGCGCCGCGGCCGAGCCCTGTGGCTCGGGCTGCCCGGCAACCCGGTCTCGAGCGCGGTCTGCTTCCGCCTCTTCGGCGCGCTCGCCCTCGACGCGCTGTCGGGCCTCGAGGTACCGGGCCCCCGCTTCGTGCGGGCCCGGCTCGCGTCGCCGATCCACGCGCGCGGCCCGCGCGAGACCTTCCGCGACGCCTTCCTCGAAGCGGACGACGGCGCGCTCCGCGTCCGCCCCCTCGAGACGCTCGGCAGCCACGACCTCGCGGCGCACGCCCGCGCGAACGCGCTGCTGCGCCTTCCGGCCGACGCGGGCCGGCTCGACGCGGGGGCGCTCGTCGAGTGTCTCCCGCTCGACGGCCTGCCGTGACGCGGCGCGGCGCTCGGCCGGGCCACGAGGTCCGGCACGAGAAGACGCGATCGCCCGACGGCGTCTCGATCGCGTACACGCTCTGGCGGCGCCCGGCGCCGGAGCTCCTCGTGCTCGCCCCCGGCTTCTGGCGCGTGCGGCTCGCCCGCGAAAATCTGTACCTCGTCCACCACTTCCTGCGGCGGGGCTACGACGTCGCGGCCCTCGATTTCCGGGGCCACGGCGACAGCGGCGGCGGCTACGCCTTTGGCGTCGACGAGCCCCACGACTTCCGCGCGGTGATCGAGGAGCTCGTGGGGCCCGGCCGGCTCTACGAGCGTTTCGCGGTCCTCGGCCTCTCGATGGGCGGGTCGATCGCGGCCGAGGCGCTGGCGGCGGCGCCGGCACTGCCCTGCCGGGGGCTGGCGATGATCTCTTCGCCCGCGGACCTTCGGACGCTGCGGCCCAAGCCCTGGAAGGCGGGGGCGCTGCGCCAGGTGCGCTGGCGCCACGCCGTCCGCCTGCCGAAGCTGTCGGCTCGCGCCCTCGGCGGGAAGTCGCGGAGCTTCGCCCGCGCGGTGGCGACGCTTCCCTTCCCCAAGCTCATCGTCACGGCCGAAGGCGACTGGCTCGTGGACCCGAAGCACGGCCGCGCGCTCGCCGAAGCCGCGGCCGAGCCGGTCGAGCACGTCCACTTCGACCTGCCCGGCGCCCTGCACGCCGATGCCCTCGTCCACGCCGTGCCGCGGCGGCTGCTCCGCGTCCTCGACCGCTGGTTCGCCGCGAACGCGCCGCCCTGACGCGGCGCCGCGTCCGGGCTAGAACGCCTTCGCGCCCTCCGGCGTGAAGATCACGTCGTCGATGTGCGCCGGCTGGATGTCGAGGTACTCGAGCCGCGTGATCGCGTCCGCCTTCGGGCCGAGAAGGTCGTGGATCTCCATCTCCGCCACCGCGTTCCTGCCGGCCATCGTCCGGAACTTCGTGAAGTAGACCTCGCGCGCCTCCTTGCCGGACGGCAGGAAGAAGAGGAGCTTGCGCGGCAGGTGCTCGCCTTCGGCGTCGAGCCAGAGCGTGACGTGCGGGTACGGGGCCCGCGGCGACTTCGCCGCCAGGTCGAGCACGCGGCAGGTCCGGTCGCCGACCTTCTCGGTGCCCGGGCGCAGCGCCCCCGTGAAGTCTTCGGCCAGCCGCATCCGCGCGACGTCGCCGAAGGAGGCGCCGCCCATCAGCCGCTGGTTCGGCGTGATCGGGACCGGGTTTTCCGCGCCCGGGACGAGCAGCCACATCTTCTCGCCGACGGTCAGCGCCTTGCGCCCCTCGTTCTTGCCGCCCCGGAAGACGATCAGCGCGCGGTCGCGGCCCTTGACGTAGATGTCGAAGTCGGCCTTGCCCTGGTTCTGGGCCCCCTCCCACTGGCTCGCGCGGGCCGTGATCTTCGCCTCGCCGAAGGCGTTGCGGGCCGCGTCCACCGCGAGGAGCCAGCCCTCGACCTCGGCCGGCGACGGCTCCGCCGCGGCGAGCGCGAGGACGAGCGCCGCCGCGCTAAGCATGGACGGGCGCCTCGGCGGCGCTACACAAGGGCGAGCGCCTCGACGGCGCTACACATGGGCGAGCGCCTCGACGATCTGGATCCGCGACGCGCGGCGCGCCGGGAAGAACGACGCGATGCCCATCGTCAGGAGCATCGCCGCGAGGCCGGCGCCGTACGCGAGCGGATAGATTTTCACGTTGATCGGCATCCCGTGCGTCGCACCGGGCGGCGGCGGCAGCACGATGCCGGACGCGTTGAGAACGGCGCGCACGACGAGCGCGAGCAGGGTCCCCGCCACGCACCCCGCGAGCGCGATGACGACGCCCTCGGCCAGAAACATCTTCAGGATCCCCGAGGGGCGCGTGCCGATCGCCCGCAGCGTGCCGATCTCGCGCGTCCGCTCGGTGACCGCCATCGTCATCACGATCGCCGCCGAGAGGACGACGATCACGACGAGCACCGCGCCGACGAAACCGAAGATCCCGACGTAGAGCATCTTGACCTGCTCGTAGAAGGTCGCGAGCTCGCGCCAGTGCCGCACGACGATCGTGTAGCCGCCTCCCGCGAGCGCCTTGCCGAGGCGCTCGGCGGCGCGGTTCTCGTCGGCGCCCGGCTTCAGGAACACGACGAGCTTCGAGACCGTGTTGCCGCTCTGGAGCAGCCGCGAGACGAGGCCGATCCCCGCCGCGACGTAACGGTCGTTCAATTCCTTGATGCGGACGTCGGCCAGGCCTTCGACCACGCCGTCGACGGCGTTCAAGGATCCGTCCGGCGTCGTCGCCATCATCGTGAGACGCTGCCCCGGCTTCACGTTCAACGCCGCCGCAAGACCCGTGCCGAGCACGACGCCGTCGCCGCCGTCGCCGGTCAGGTACTTGCCCGACACGATCAGCTCGGGCGCGAGCGTGGCGGCCGCTTCCGGGCCCGGGTCGACCGCGACGCCGAGGAAGGGCACCGATTTCGAGCCCGTCGTGGCGAGGCCGACGAAGTCGATCCGGGGCAGAACCGCCTCGACCGCGGGATCGGCCGCGGCCAGAGTCCGCGCGCGCGTCGCGTCGGGCAGGCCGTACTCGAGCGTCGCCTCCTCGGCCTTGCCGACCGCCCGCCGGTCCACGACCTGCAGGTCGCCGACGCTCTTGATCGTCCCCTCCTTCAGGCCTTCGAAGGACTGGGCGATGAAGCCGCCCGCGAGCGCGAAGGCCGCGAAGCCGAACGTCACCACGGCGATCATCAGGAAGCTGCGGCGCTTCTGGCGCACGAGGTTGCGCCAGGCCAGGGCGAAGGCGCTCACGCGGCGGCGTCCGACTGCACGGCGCCGTCGTGCAGCGTCACGACGCGCCGCGCCCGCGAGACGACGAGCGCGTCGTGGGTCGCGAAGAGAAACGCGACGCCGCGCGACGTGTTGATGCCGCGCATCAGGTCGAGAATCTCCTCGGCCGTGTGGCTGTCGAGATTGGCGGTGGGCTCGTCGGCGAAAACGACGGCCGGCCCGTTGGCGAGGGCCCGGGCGATCGCCACCCGCTGGCGCTGGCCGCCGGAGAGCAGGTCGGGCCGCACGCCGAACTTCGCCGACAGGCCGACGGAGGACAGCAACTCCCGCGCGCGGGCCCGCCGCTCGGCCGCCGGCACGCCGGCGAGCGCCATCGGGTAAGACACGTTTTCCTCGGCCGACAGGACCGGGATCAGGTTGAAGGTCTGGAACACGAACCCGAACCGGTCGCGCCGCAGGTCCGAGCGCGCCTCTTCGGACAGCGCCTCGCCGTCCCGGCCCTCGACCCGGACGGTGCCCGCGTCCGGCCGGTCGAGAAGGCCGAGAAGGTTCAACAGCGTCGTCTTGCCGGAGCCGCTCGGGCCCCGAAGCGCGACGAAGTCGCCCGGCGCGATCGCGAGGGACACGTCCTGCACCGCGGGCACCACGGCCTCGCCCAGCCGATAGGACCGGGAAAGCTTCGAGGCCTCGACGATCGGCGTGGCGTTCGCGGACACGGCGGGGAGTTTAGCCCGGCGGCCTGCCTTCGCCGCCGTCCCGGCCGGGGCCGCGCATTTCGGGGCGGGCCCCGCGGCCCAGGCGCAAGGCCCGGTCCGTCAGGCTGCCGGGACGCACGCGCACGGCCCGCCGGTCGATCTCGCCGATCGGCACGTCCAGGCGCACGTCGAGGCCGGCCGACTTCGAGAAACCCAGCTTCTGGCTCGCGTAGACGCTGCGGTGCCCGACGATCAGGTAGGCGGTGCCGCCGCACAGCGCGGCGTAGACGCCGACCGGCCCGGGAAGCAGTTCCATGCCCATGACCGCCGCGGCGAGCGGCGTGTTGGCGGCCGCGGCGAGCACGGCAACGAACCCGAAGGCCGCGAAGGCCCCGACCGGCAACCCGGTCAACCGGGCCAGGGCCGCGCCGCCCGTTGCGCCGACGAAGAAGATCGGGGTGACGATACCGCCGCTGCCGCCGGTCTCGAGCGTGACCGACGTGGCGAAAATTTTCGCCGCGAACGCGTACGTCGCGACCGCGGCGCTGCCCGCGAGCGCCGCATCGATCGACGTCACGCCGAGGCCCGCGTACGCATCGCCCGCGACCGCGTAGAAGGCGCAGAGGACGACCGCGCCGCCGAAGGCGATTCGATAGGGGTGGTCCTCGTAGCGGCGCAGCAGGCGCTCGAGCAACCGCATCGACTCGATGAGGAGCAGAGCCATGAGCCCGTACACGACGCCGGCGCCGACCGAGAGTCCGACGAGCGTCGTCTGGCCGAGCGTCCCGAGAGACTCGTGGAGCGCCGCGACCGGCGGGGCGACGCCGCACACCAGGTGCGAGACAATCCCGGCGATCAGGCAGGGAAACAGAACCTCGTACTCGATCCGCCCGAGGTAGAGGACCTCGATCCCGAAGAGCGCCCCCGAGATCGGCGTGCCGAAAACCGCCGCGAACCCCGCGCCGATGCCGCAGATGACGAGTCGCCGCCGGTCCTCGTCGGACAACCGCAGGAGGTCGGCGAAGAGGCTCGTCAGCGCCGCCCCGATCTGCGCGCAGGGCCCCTCTTTGCCGACCGACCCGCCGGAGGCGATCGTCACGACCGTCGCGGCGAGCTTGACCGGCGCGACCCTCCAGTCGATCCTCCCCGACCGCTGGTGGATCGCGGCGATGACGGCCTCGGTTCCGTGCCCCTTCGCCGTCGGCGCGAACCGGCGGATCAGCCAGACGCAGAGCGGCAAGGCGAGCGGGAGCAGGGCATAGAACGGGATGCCGCCCGAGAGCAGCCGCCGCGTCGCCTGCGCCGACGCCGCGAGGCTCCACAGAAACCCACGCGTCGCCGCGCCCACGCAGACCCCGGCCACCGCGCCGAGAAACGCCCACTTGACCGTGCTGATGAGGAGGGCCGCGTGCTCGGCGTACCAGCGCGTCTCGTCGGCGAGCGCCGGGGGTTCGGCGTCGCCGCGCGGCTGGTCGGGTGTTTCGCTCAAGTCGTCGGCGCCGGCTCGATTCCCTGGCCGACGACGACGCCCCGAAGCGGCATCCCCGGGCCGCCCTCGACGTCGATGCCCGCCCCGGCGTCCGGATCGACGGCGGTCATCGAGGTCCCGCCGCAGCAGGGCTCGCCCGTGACGACGAGGAGGGCCGCCGGTTGCGAGCGCATCGAACCTTTATACCCCGATCGGCCCCGCGGGTCGAGCCGACACCGCTTCGCCTCGAGGGCCGCGGCGACGCCGGCGCGGAGCGGCGGGAACCTTGCCCCCCGCCCGCCGCGCCTCCGAGAGACCGATCGCAATCGCCTGCTTCCGGCTCGTGACCTTTCGTCCCGAGCGGCCCGAGCGCGGCGTCCCGCGCTCGCGCTCGCGCATCGCCCGCTCGACCTTCTTCGGCGCCTTCGCACCGTACCGTCTCGCCATGCGTCGCCTCCCCGACTCTGCCTCTCGAGCAAGACTCGACTCTGCCTCTCGAGCAAGAACCGTCCCGGCCGACGCTGGCACCCCGGTTGCACCCGGGAAACAAGCCACGGAGAGGCGCCTTTCTCTGCCGTTCGCCGCGAGTTCCCGGTTCCCCCCGGGGCGCTAGCGGCGATTCTTCTTCCCGGCGGCACGATTTTCGCTACGCTGCTGCCCCGGAGGCACAATGACCAACTACACACTGCCGGACCTGCGCTACGACTTCGCCGCCCTGGAGCCCCACATCTCGGGCAAGATCATGGAGCTCCACCACGACAAGCACCACGCCGCGTACGTCAAGGGCGCCAATCAGGCGCTCGAGCGCCTCGGCGAGGCGCGCGAGAAAGAAGATTTCACGCGGATCGGCGCCCTCGAGAAGGCGCTCGCCTTCAACCTGTCGGGCCACGTCCTGCACTCTCTCTTCTGGCAGAACCTGACCCCGAAAGGAGGCGGCGAGCCCAGGGGCGAGCTCGCCGAGGCGATCCGCCGCGACTTCGGCAGCTTCGCGAAACTCCGCCGCCAGCTCACCGAGGCCGCCTCGACCATCATGGGCTCGGGCTGGGGCGCGCTCGTCTGGGAGCCGCTCGCGGGCCGGCTCCTGACGACGCAGATCTACGACCACCAGTCCAACCTCGCCCAGGCCGGCGTCCCGCTGCTCGTGCTCGACGCCTGGGAGCACGCGTACTACCTGCAGTACCAGAACCGCAAGACGGATTTCTTCGAGGCCGTCTGGAACGTCTGGAACTGGCAGGACGTCTCGGAGCGGTACGAGGGAGTGCGGTCGCTCGACGTCGCGATCGAGGGCGCGGCGAAGTAGCGAGGGAAGAAGCACGCGGGCGTCTCGCGGCGCCCGCGTGCGCCGTTGCCGTCAGACCACCCGCCGGCCCTGGATGACGTTGATGAGCAGGACGACGATCGCCAGCACCAGCAGAATGTGGATGAAACCCGCGAGCGTGTAGCCCGAAACCAGTCCGAGCAGCCACAGGACGAGCAGGATCACGAAAATGGTCCAGAGCATCGGGCGCTCCCCTTTCCGGGACCGAAGCGGCCCCGCTCCAAGGGATAGCGAATCTCGTGCCAGCCGGAAAGGTCAGCGCTTGCGCGCCCGGCGCGTCGAGCCCGGCGCCGGGCGGGGTGCGCGCACCGCGCCCGGGAGCAGATCCTCGAGGACGTCCGGGCGGATCGTGTCTCCCTCGGTCATGACGTACGCGCGATGCACGACGTTGCGCAGCTCGCGCACGTTGCCGGGCCACGCGTGGCTCTCGAGCTTTCGCAGCGCCGCCGGATCCCAGCGCGCCACGCCCGCCTTCTCCTGATCGTCGAGGTGGCGGCGGAAGTGCTCGGCGAGCAGCGCGATGTCCTCGCGCCTCTCGGACAACGGCGGCAGCGCGATCGGAAACACGTTCAGCCGGTAGTACAGATCCTCGCGCAGCCTGCCTTCCCGAATCGCCTCGGCGGGATCGCGGTTGGTCGCGGAGACGAGGCGCACGTCCACGCGGAGATCCTGAGCCCCGCCGATGCGCCGCACGGTCCGGTCTTCGAGCACGCGCAGCAGCTTGACCTGGAGCTCCGGCCCCATTTCGGTGATCTCGTCGAGCAGCAGCGTGCCGCCGCTGGCCTCCTCGAAGTAGCCGATCCGCCGCTTGTCGGCGCCGGTGAAGGCGCCGCGCTCGTGGCCGAAGAGCTCGCTCTCGATCAGCGTCGGCGAGATCGCCCCGCAGTTGAACGCGACGAACGGCGCGGCCTGCCGCCGCGACAGCCGGTGGATCGTCCGCGCGACGACCTCCTTGCCGGTGCCGCTCGGCCCCGTCAGGAGCACGGGGGCGTTCGTTCGCGCGACGCGCCGCAGCGCGTCGAACACTTTCACCATCGCCGCCGACTTGCCGATCAGCTCGCCGAGCTTGCCCGTCTCCTGGAGCTCCCCGCGCAGCGTCTCGACCTCGGACTCCAGCGCGCGGCGGGACGTCAGGCGCTGGAAGACGACCTCGAGCTGGGCCGGCCGCAGCGGCTTCAGCAGGTAGTCCGACACCCCCGCGCGCAGCGCCTCGACCGCGCTGTCGAGGGACGCCTGCCCGGTCAGGACGATGCCGTCGCGGTCGGGCCGGGCCTCGCGCGCCGCGCGAAAGACCTCGATGCCGTCGCCGTCCGGCAGGTGCACGTCGACGATCAGGAGATCGGGGTCGAACTCTTCGACGGCCCGGGCCGCCTCGCCCGCCGTGCCGACGCTCTTCGGCTGAGCATCGAGGTCCCGCACGGCGCTCTCGAGTCCCTTGCGGATGGCGACGTCGTCTTCGACGATCAGCACGCGCACGCGGTCACCTGAGGAATTCCGCCCGCGCGCTCTCGAAAAGGTCGAAGGCCCGTTCGAGCTGCTGCCGGGCGAGCGTCAGCGCCTCCTCGGCGTTCTCGCCCCGCGCGATGAGCCGGGACGCTCGCTCGAGGTGGAGCGACGCCCCGGACAGCGGGGTCGCGAGGTCGTGGAAGAATCGGCGCAGCGCCGCCGGCTCCGGCATCGGCCCGCTCGAGTCCGGCACGCTCTCTCCGCCCCCTTCCATCTTCGTCGAAAACGTCCCGATCGTACGACAGAAGAACCGGCGAGCCCGAAGGCCCGCCGGCCTCGCGTGAAGACGCCGACGCTAGGCGCTCTCGTCGGTCTCGGACTCTTCCTCGCTCTTGCCGCCCGGGCGCGAGATCGGGGACCCCTGGGCGTCGCGGCCGCCGACGATCTCGCCGCGCTCGTCGCGCGGAGATCCCGGGTTGCCGTGAGCCTGCTTTTGCCGACTGTCGCTTTCGCTCTGATCCGGCCGCCTGGTCTGCGGCGCCTGCCCCTGACTCGAACGATTGTCGCGGTCCGTCATGGAAACCTCCTTGTGGTGGAAGAGACGTTTCTTCCCGATCCTGGCCTTTTCAAGAAGCGTGCCGACCGCCTCTCTGGCACCGCCCATGCAGTGCCTCCCGCCAGGAGGTCTCGATGGGACTCGTTCTGCTGATCCTGCTTCTGCTGTTGCTCCTCGGCGCCGTGCCGCGCTGGAGCTACAGCCGCGACTGGGGCTATCTGCCGAGCGGATTGCTCGGCGTCATCGTGCTCGTCGTCCTCGTCATGCTCCTGACGGGAAGGCTCTGACCGAGACTCGTCGTCTAGAGCTTCGAGACCGCGCGGAGGGCGCGCTCGAGCGGCTGGCGCGATGTCCAGAAATCCTTCCACGGATCCGCCTTGCGGAGCTCGCGCGCGTAGTTGCCGAGGTGGAAAGCCGCCGGGTCGAGCCCGGCTCGGGCGTCCTTCCACGAGAGCGGCCGCGAGAATGGAGCCCCCGCGCGGCGGCGCACGGAGTAGGGCGCGACGACCGTCTGCGAGAACCCGTTGCGGAACGGGTCGAGGTAGACGCGGCCCTTGCGCGCGGCGATCCGCGTCTCGGTCGTGAAGAGCCCCGGCGAGGCGGCGGCGAGCCGCCGGCCGAGCGTCTCGGCGAAACCCAGGACCTCGTCGGCGTCCGGGCCGACGCGGATCGGCACCAGGACGTGCAGCCCCTTGCCGCCCGACGTCTTGGGGAACGACTCGAGCTCCAGCGCCTCGAGCGCTTCGCGCACCGCGAGCGCCGCCTCGACGGCATCGTCGAAGCGCCCCGGGGACGGGTCGATGTCGAAACAGACCCAGTCCGGCTGCCGCGGCGTCTTCGCCCGCGCCCCCCAGACGTGCACCGCGATGCAGCCGAGATTCACGAGCGCGAGCTGCGTCTCGAGCCGGCCGCCCACGACGTAGTTCGTCGATTTCTTCGCGTGCTGAATCTTCTTCGTCGGCGTGTCGGCCGGCAGACCGTCCGGCTTTTGCTTCTGGAAGAAGCACTGGCCGCGCAGGCCGTCGGGGCAGCGCTCGAGCGAGAGCAGCCGGTCCTCGACCCAGGGACGGAGCCGCTCGAAGACGGCCTCGTAGTACGTTACGAGGTCGCGCTTCGTGTAGCCCTCGTCGGGCCAGTAGACCTTGTCCGGGTGCGAGATCCGGACGCCGCCGATCGTGGCCGCGTCCACGGGTTTCGCCGTCATGCCAACCTCGGCGTCTCTCGTCGGACCGACCGGCGGCGGGTCCGGGCGCGCGGCGCCGCGAGCGCCCGTCGCGCGAGCGCCGGCGGGTCGCCGGAGGCGGCCCTCGCGACGTCGCCGCCGTCGTCGCGCGCGATCTCGACCATGAGCCGGCCCGACACGGCCGAGCGCGGCTCCGCCTCGGCGATCTTCGTCCTCGAGGCGTACTCGTCGCGGTGCTTGATGAGGAGCCAGGGCACCCGACCGTCGCGGTCCTTCCGCGCCAGGCGCACCAGGACCCAGGAACCGTGGAGTTTTTCCCCGTCGAGACGGAGCTTGAGGTCGCCCTTTTTCAGCGCCGCGTCCACGTCCTCGCTCTCGGGGCGCCAGCGGCCGCGGTCCCAGATCATCACCGTCCCGCCGCCGTACTCCCCTTCCGGGATGACGCCCTCGAATCCGTTGTATTCGATCGGGTGATCCTCCGTCGGCATCGCCAGCCGCTTGTCGGCGGGATTCAACGACGGCCCTTTCGGTACGGCCCACGACAGCATGACGCCCTTCCACTCCAGGCGGAAGTCGTAGTGGAGCGCCGTCGCACGGTGCTTCTGGATCACGTAGGCGAGACTCCTCGCGCGGCGGCGCGGCGCCGCGCCCCGCGGCTCCGGGGTCACGGCGAACCGGCGCTTCCGGCGGTACTGTGCGAGCGGCATCGGACCCATCCCGACTCACGCCCTTTCGGCGTGTTGGCGGAAGCGTGTGGGAGTCGAACCCACCCGTCCCGGCGCGAGGCCGCGACGCCGACGGATTTGAAGTCCGCGAGGGTCACCGGACCCCGTGCGCTTCCCCGACGAGCCTATAACGCCGTTGCAGTAGGATCGCAGCGGGGGTATCGACATGAAGAAAAAGACCACCGGCAAATCGAAGGCGAAGGGCGGCCCGCGCAACCGGCCGTTCCTCTCGGACGTTCAGACGCTCCGCGATCGGGCGCGGGAGCACATGCTGCGCGGCGCCGTCACCGCGAGCTACCGCGCGGACCGCGATACCGTCGTCCGCATCCTGAACGAGGCCCTGGCGACCGAGATCGTCTGCATCCTCCGCTACAAGCGGCATCACTTCATGGCGGCCGGCATCCACGCGCAGGCTGTCGCCGCGGAGTTCCTCCAGCACGCAAACGAGGAGCAGACCCACGCCGACCAGATCGCCCAGCGCATCGTCCAGCTCGGCGGCGAGCCCAACTTCTCGCCCGAGGGGCTCGCGACCCGCAGCCACTCCGAGTACGTCGAGGGCACGACGCTCGTCGAGATGATCCAGGAGGACCTCGTCGCCGAGCGCGTCGCGATCGAGTCCTACTCCGAGATCATCCGCTACCTCGCCAACGACGACCCGACCACGCGGCGCATGATGGAGGAGATCCTCGCGATGGAGGAAGAGCACGCGGACGACCTGAAGACGCTGCTCGAAACGCTGTCGAGCTGAGGGGCGCGCGTCGGCCCTCGTGCGCCGCAGCGCCCCCGGCGTCGCGGCGCAGATTCCGAGCGAGCGAAGGCGACGGCTTTTCTGAGCCCCCGTTCGCCGCGCGACCAAGGTTCGCGAGTCCGGGCGAGCGAACCGACTCGCGCGGCGGGAGCCGGAGCGAGAGGAAGGAATCAGGCGCTCGGTCGAGCCCCTTTGGGCGAGCCGAGCGCCGGTGCGCCGTGCGGCGCCACGCGCCGTCGCGGCGCAGATTCCGAGCGAGCGAAGGCGACGGCCGTGTTGGTGGAGCTGAGCGGGATCGAACCGCCGACCTCCTGAATGCCATTCAGGCGCTCTCCCAAACTGAGCTACAGCCCCACGCGGGAAGAGGGCGCGAAGGATAGCACGGGGCCCGGACGCGTCAAAACGGCGGCGGACCGCTGCTAGCAGAGAGTCCGACGCCCCGGACGAAGCCATCCGGCGCCCGCACGGCGTGGCACGTCACAGAAACCTCACCAGCGCCTCGGTCGTCGCGCGCGGATTCTCCTCGAGGACCCAGTGCCCCGCGTCGGGCACGACGACGACCGTGACGTCCGACGCGAGCAGCCTGCCCTGCTTGCCGAGCGCCTCGCCGAGCGACTTCGCGCCGCCGATGGTCAGCAGCGGCATCGTCAGGCGCGTCTTCGAAAGAGCCGCGAGCTCGGGCGCCACCTGCGGGAAGGTGGCGAAATAGCCCCACGCGGCGCGCATGCGGCCCGGGCGCGAGTACGCGGCCGTGTACGCAGCGCGGTCCGCCTCGGGAATGGAGCGGTTCTTGTCGGCGGCAAAGTCGTTCCAGAAATAGTCGAAGTAGGTCCGCTCGCGGCCCGCGACGAGCGCCTCGGGCGTCGGGCCGTGAAAGCGGAAGTGCCAGAAATGGGGATCGTCGTAGATCGCCTCCCAACCGGCCACGCCCGGCACGAACGCGTCCATCAGAACCAGCTTCTCGGTCTCCGCGGGATACAACGCCGCATACGCGTACGCCACCATCAGGCCGATGTCGTGGCCGACGACGCGCGCCTTCGGAACTCCGAGCGATCGCGCGAGCGCGTGGAGCCGCACGGCCGCCGTCTTGACGTCGAGGCCGTCGCCGGGAATCGCCGACTCGCCGATGCCGGGAAGGTCGGGCGCAATGACCGTGAACCGCTCGGCCAGGGCCGGGATGATCGGCCACCACATCCGCGACGTCTCCGCGTAGCCGTGCATCAGGATCACGACGGGACCCTTCCCCGCGGTCGCGTAGTGGAGCGACAGGCCGTCGACGGCGGCGTCCTTCGTCGTGATGCCCGCGGGCGGCCCGTCGGCCCGGGAAGCCGCCGCGAGCCCCAGAGCCAGGGCGGCGCCGACGGCGAATCTCGCGTGGATCATGTCTCCTCCTTATTCCTGCAATGCCCCGTGAACGAACGCCACGATCTGTTCGAGCCGAGCGCCCGTCTCCAGCAGCGGCGCGAGCGGCGTCGGGTCGGCGCTCGGCGGCGGCGATTCCGCCATCAGCCCTTCAGGAACGCGAGCAGGTCCGCGCTGATCTCGTCCTTGAGCGTCGTGCACATCCCGTGCGGCGCCCCCTTGTAGACCTTGAGCGTCGCGTTCCGGACGATTTTCGAGGATCGCATCGCCGCGGCGCCGATCGGCACGATCTGGTCGTCGTCGCCGTGCAGGATCAGGGTCGGCACGTCGAATTTCTCGAGGTCCCCCGTCGTGTCCGTCTCCGAGAAGGCCTTGATGCAGAAATAGGATCCGGGAAACCCGCACATCATTCCCTGCAGCCAGAACGACTGACGCACGCCTTCGGAGACCTTCGCCCCGGGCCGGTTGTAGCCATAGAACGACAGGCTGAGGTCCATCCAGAATTTCGACCGATCGGCCACGACGCTCGCCCGCAGTCCGTCGAAGACCTCGATGGGCAGCCCGCCCGGGTTGGCGGCCGTCTTCAGCATCAACGGCGGGATGGCGCTGATCAGGACGGCCTTCGCCACGCGCTTCGTGCCATGGCGGCCGATGTAACGCGCGACCTCCCCGCCGCCCGTCGAGTGGCCGACGTGGACGGCGTCTTTCAGGTCGAGCGCCTCGACGAGCTCGGCGAGGTCGTCCGCGTAGGTGTCCAGATCGTTGCCCTGCCAGGGCTGGCTCGACCGGCCGTGGCCGCGGCGGTCGTGGGCGATGCAGCGATAACCCCGGGACGCCAGGAAGAACATCTGGTCCTCGAAGGCGTCGGCCGACAGGGGCCAGCCGTGGCTGAAGACGACCGGCTGTCCCTTGCCCCAGTCGTTGTAATAGATCTGAGTGCCGTCCTTCGTCGTGATGGTGCTCATGGGGACCTCCCGGAGGAACCATATCGCCTAAACGAGGCGCCGGGCGACGGGAGGCCGATGCGAGAAGCGCGTGAAGCTCGGGGGAACCCGGCCGTCCCGGGCGCGTAAGGAAGGAAGGTGAAAGTGAAACGGCGGTTCCGACTCCGGGTCAGCCTCGGAACGCTCGTCGCGGCGCTCCTCCTGGCCGCCCCGGCGCTTCCTTCGGGCCCGGCTCCCCAACCGGCGCGCGCGACGGCTTTCGTGCACGTCGCCGTCGTGCCGATGGACGCGCCGCGCCTCCTCCGCGACCAGACCGTGATCGTCGCGGATGGCCGGATCCGCGCGCTCGGACCGTCGGCGTCGACGCCGGTCCCGAAGGGCGCTCGCGTCGTCGACGGGCGCGGCCGCTACCTGATGCCCGGTCTCGCCGACATGCACGCCCACCTCTACGCCGAGCAGGAGCTGACGCTCCACGTCGTCAACGGCGTCACGACCGTCTTCAACCTGAACGGCCGGCCGGCCCACCTGGCGTGGCGAACGCGCGTGGCCGCCGGCGAGCTCCTCGGGCCGACGATCTACACGGCGGGCCCCACGTTCGACCGCCCCCGCTCTCCCGAGGAAGCCGTCGCGGAGGTCGATCGCCAGGCCGCGGCCGGCTACGACGCCGTCAAGATCTACAACCAGGTCAGCGCCGCCGAGTACCCCGCGCTGACGGCCGAGGCGAAGAAGAAGGGTCTTCTCCTCGTCGGCCACGTCGCCCGCGAGCCGGGCTTCGCGATGACGCTGTCGGCCGGCCAGTCGATCGCCCACGCCGAGGAGTACGTCTACACGTACTTCAACGACGACCCCGACCCGCGCAACGAGGTCGTCCACCCGCTCGACACGATGAAGATCCCGAAGGCCGTCGCGATGACCCGCGAGGCCGGCATCGCGGTCATCCCGACGCTCGTCGCCTTCCACAACATCGTGCGCCAGGCGACCGCGATCCAGGACTACCTGCGCGACCCGCACCTCGTCTATCTCGTCCCCTCGATGCGCGCCGCGCTCGAGCCCGAGCGCAACACGTACGCGAACCGCTGGCCGCCCGAGCGCCTGCCGGGGCTCGCGATGAGCTACGAGTTCCAGCGTCTGCTCGTCAAAGCCCTTCACGACGGCGGCGTGCCGATCCTCGCGGGAACCGACGTGTCGTGGCTCGGCGTTCCCGGGTTCAGCCTCGTCGAAGAGGTCGAGAACTTCCAGGACATCGGCTTCGAGCCGTACGCCGCGCTGAAGACGGCGACCGTCGACCCGGCGAAGATGCTCCGCCACGACGGCGAGTTCGGCACCGTCGCCGTCGGCCGGCGCGCCGATCTGATCCTGCTCTCGCGCAACCCGCTCGACGACGTGCGCACGCTCGAGAAGCCCGTTGGCGTCATGGCGGCCGGGCGCTGGATCCCCGCGGCCGAGCGGGACCGGCTCCTCGCCGGCATGCCGGAGGCTTACCGGGCGTCCCTCGGCCGCCTGGCGCGGCTGGCCGAAACCGACGTCGCCTCGGCCGACCGCGAGCTCGGCGACAACGACCCGTTCGGCGTCCTCGCCTCGTCCGTGCTGCTCCAGCTCGCGCGGGAGAAGGGCCCCGCCGGTTTCACGGCGCTCCTCGCGAGCCTCCACCGGGAGAACCCGAAGGCGAATCTGACGGCGGAGGACTCCCTCAACCAGCTCGGCTACGACCTCTACGCCGCAAAGTTGAACGACGCCTCGATCGCCGTCTTCCGGCTGAACACGGAGCTCTACCCCGCTTCGGGAAACACGTTCGACAGCCTCGCCGAAACGTACCTGAAGCTCGGCGACGAGAAGCAGGCGCGCGCGATGTACGCGCGGGCCCTCGAAGTCCAGCCCGACTACCCGAACGCGAAGGCCGCTCGGGCGATCGTCGAGGGCGGAAAGCCCTAGCCGGCCTTCTTCGCCGCGGCGATCGCCTCGAGGACCCGCTCCGGGGTCAGCGGCAGCCGCAGGACCCGCGCGCCGGTGGCGTCGAAAACCGCGTTGGCGATGACGGCGCCCGTCGCGACGATGGCCGGCTCGCCGCCGCCCTGCGGCGGCAGCGCGTCGTTCTTCACGAGGACGGTCTCGATCGCCGGAACGCGGGAGAACCGCGGCAGCGCGTAGGTCTTGAAGTTCCGGTCGAGGATGTCGCCGCCGCGGAACCGCAGCTCCTCGCTGAACGTGTAGCCGAGGCCCATCGTGATCGAGCCCTCCATCTGGAGCGCCGCGCCCTCGGGGTTGACGACGGTGCCCATGTCCTGGGCGCAGACGATCCGTTCGACCCGGACCGTGCCGTCTCTCGCGTCGACGCGGACCTGCGCCACCAGCGCGTCGTAGGAGCCGGCGTCGACGCTGCACGCGACGGCGCGCCCCTGCCCGCTCGGCCCCTTGCCCGGCTTCCAGCCGAAGGCCTTGCCCGCGGCCTCGAGGACCGCGCGCATGCGGGCGTCCTTCGTGTTCCGCAGCCGGAACTCCAGCGGGTCGACGCCGGCGGCCGCCGCCATGACGTCGACCTGCGACTCCATGGCGAACGCGTTCATGTTCGCTCCCGGCGCCCGCCAGGGGCCCGTCGCGAACGGGTGGAGGCCGCCCGACCCGGACGAGTCGCCGTAGCTCATGCGGCCCGTCGAGCGCAGGCGCAGATTCGGGATGTCGTACGTCGGCGTCGCGCCGCGCTCGCCGGCGGCGTGCACGGTGCAGTCCCAGAACGTGATCCTCCCGGCGCCGTCGAGGCCCGAGGCGATCTCGACGACCGCCGCCGGGTCGAACCGGTCGTAGAAGAACTCCTCCTCGCGCGTCCACGCGACCTGCACCGGCCTTCCGGTGATCTGCGCCAGGCGCGCCGCTTCGATCGCCTGCAGGTCCGCGCTCTTGCCGCCGAACCCGCCGCCGACGTAGGGCACGATGACGCGCACTTTGTCCGCGTCGACCCCGAGCGCCTTCGCGACGCGGTCGCGGGTCGGAAAGGGCGTCTGGGTCGAGGCCCACACGGTGAACCGGCCCCCGCGCGGCTCGGCGACGGCGGCGTGCGGCTCCATCGGCGCGTGAGCCACGTACCCCTTGCGGAAGGTCGTTTCGAAGACCCGAGCGCTGCCGGCCCGTCCGGCCGCGAGGTCGCCGCGGCTGTCCTTCTCCTGCGGCGGACCGCCGGCCCTGACCAGGTGCTCGAAGATGGTCTGGTCGTCCACCGTCGCCTCGGGCGTGTTCCAGTCGGCGCGGACGAGCTCGAGCGCGCGCCCGGCCGCGTCCGGGTCCGCGTGCAGCACGGCGACGAGATCGTCCCGCTCCACGACGGTCACGCCGGGCATCTTCTGCGCCGCCGTCACGTCCACCGAGCGCCGCGTCGCGCCGTGAGCCGGCGGACGGAGGAGCCGCGCGCAGAGCATGCCCTCCGGCCGGAAATCCCCGGAGTAGCGGGCCCGCCCGGTGACCTTGTCGGGCGCGTCGATCCGCTTCGGCGACCGGCCCATCACCTGGAACTCGGACACCGAGCGGAGTACGGCCTTCTCGCCCACGGCGCGCGCGATCTTCTTTCCGTCCGCGAGCTCGCCGTAGGTCACGCGGCGCTTCGCGTCGCCCGTCACCGAGACGACGCCGTCGGCGACCGAGAGCCGCTCCCGCGGCACGCCGAGCTTGCGCGCCGCCAGTCCCAGGAGGACGAGCCGCGCCTCCGCGGCGGCCGTGCGCAGGGCGGGGCCGAACATCCGCGTGGTCTGCGACCCGTACGTCCCGGCGTCCCACGGACAGCGGTCCGTGTCGCCGAGAACCATCTCGACGGAGCCGACCGAGACGCCGAGCTCCTCGGCGGCCATCTGCGCGAGCGAGGTCGTCACGCCCTGCCCCATCTCGATCTTGCCCGAGAACACCGTGACGCGCCCGTCTCGGCCGACGAGAAGGTACGCGTTGAAGTCGTCCGGATAGCCGCGGCGCTCCTGCGCGAAGAACGCCGACGGTCCGACGCCGAAGAAGACGGCGACGCCGCCGCCCGCAAGCTGGAGGAATCGCCGCCGGTCCAGACGCGCCGCGCCGCTCACGCGCCGGCCTTCTTCGACGCGGCCTCGATCGCGGCCACGATGCGCTGGTGCGCGCCGCACCGGCAGAGGTTCCCCTCCATTCCGCGCACGATCGCGTCGCGCGACGGGTGCGGGTCCTTCTTGAGAAGAGCGCACGCCGAGAGGATCATGCCCGGCGTGCAGTAGCCGCACTGGAGCGCGCCCTGCTCGACGAACGCTTCCTGCAGCGGGTGGAGGCGGCCGTTCGACGCGAGGCCCTCGATCGTGACGACGTCGCGGCCCTCGACCAGCTGGACCGGCGTCTGACACGCGAGCACCGCTCCCCGGTCGACGAGCACGGTGCACGCGCCACACTCGCCGATGCCGCAGCCGTATTTCGCGCCCGTCAGGCCCAGGTCGCCGCGCAGCACCCAGAGGAGGATCCGGTCGCCGTCGGTCTGGAGCGTCGCCGGCTTTCCGTTGAGTCGAAAGCGAATCGTGGTCGTCATCGCGCGCGCGCCGTCGCCGGGCGCGAATCGATCATAAGTCCTTCCGCTCGCGGACCGAGCGCCCGAAATCGCGACGGAATTAAGGGCCGCTAAAAGCGCCGGGGCGAGAAGGTTCCGTTGGCTAGGCTCGGGGCGTCGTCAAGGAGGCGACTGCCATGCGATCGCTGAAGTCTTCGAAGCCCTCCGCTCCGCTCGCCCTCGCCCTCGGCCTCGTCGCGCTCGCGGCCCTGCCGGCCGCCGGGCTGGCGGCGACGACCCGCAAGGTCGAGGTCGGCGAGGGGAACCAGGACCGGTTCGTCGACGACGTCAGCGGCAACAGCACCACGACGATCAACGTCGGCGACACGGTGAACTGGGTCTGGGACAGCGGGTTTCACTCGACGACGTCGGGTTCCTGCCCCGGCGGCAACTGCGCGCCCGACGGGAACTGGGACTCCGGCGTGAAGTCCGCGCCGGCCAGTTTCTCGCGCCAGTTCGACGCGGCGGGCACCTTCCCGTACCACTGCGTCGTGCACGGCTCGATGATGCAGGGCACCGTCATCGTCCAGGGCGCGGCGATCGCGCCGGCCGCCAACTTCACGTTCGCGCCCGCGGGCGCCGTCATGGGCACCCCCGTCCAGTTCACCGACACCTCGACCGGCGCGCCGTCCGGCTGGACCTGGGACTTCGGCGACCCGGGCTCGGGCGCGGCGAACGCGTCGGTGCTCCAGAACCCGTCGCACACGTTCGCCACTGCCGGCCACTACACGGTGTCGCTGACGGCCACGAACGCGGGCGGCTCGAACACGACGACCAAATCGGTCGCGGTCTCCGCGGGCGGCGCCACGCCGTGCATCGTCGACGACAAAACGCTGTGCCTCAACGGCGGGCGTTTCCAGGTCCGTACCCACTGGACGAAGACCGACGGCTCGAGCGGCGACGGCCACGCGGTTGCGCTGACCGGAGACTCGGGCTACTTCTGGTTTTTCGACTCGGCGAACATCGAGGCCGTCACGAAGGTCCTCAACGGCTGCGGCCTGAACGACGCGTACTGGGTCTTCGCCGCCGGCCTGACGAACGTGCGGGTGGACCTCGACGTGCTCGACACCAAGACGGGGCTTCCGTACTCGAAGGAGAACCCGCAGGGCACGCCGTTTGCCCCGATCCAGGACACGGGCGCGTTCCCCGCGTCGTGTCCATAGGGACGGGCACCGGGCAATCGCGGGACGACCCGAAGGAGGATGTGATGGCTCGGGAGCAGCACGGGCTTCGGCACGGGGCCATGGCGGCGCTGGCGATCGTCGTCGCTTTCGCCGCCCCGGCCGCCGCCGACACCTGGACCGTGCGCGTCGGCCACGACGGCACCCGCTTCGTCGACGACGTCAGCGGGACGAGCGTCTCGACCGTCCACGTCGGCGACACGGTCCAGTGGATCTGGGAAGGCACGATGGAGCACAGCGTGACCTCCGGGACCTGCGATCACCAGGGCGGCGGCGGAGGCTACGGCGGGTACGGCGGCGGAGGCGGCTCGTGTGAAGACGGCCACACGTGGCAGAGCACGGGACTGCAGCCGGCCGGGTACTCGTTCTCGTTCACCTTCGCGAGCGCCGGGACGTTCGCCTACTACTGCGCGATGCACCTGAACTCGATGACCGGCAAGGTCGTGGTCCTGCCCGCCGCCGTGTCGACGGGCCCCTGCGTGGTCGACGCGCACACGCTGTGCCTCGGCGGCGGACGCTTCGCCGCGACCACGCGCTGGACGCGGTCCGACGGCACCAACGGCGACGGCTCCGCGGTGAAGCTGACCGACGACTCGGGTTACTTCTGGTTCTTCGACCCGACGAACATCGAGGTCGTGTCCAAGGTCCTGAACGGCTGCGCGCTCGACGACGCCCACTGGGTCTTCGCCGCGGGCCTGACGAACGTCGCCGTGCACCTGACGGTGACCGACACGCACACGGGCGCCGTCTACACCCGGGACAACGCCCAGGGAACCGCGTTCGCGCCCCTCCAGGACACGGCCGCGTTTCCGGCTTCCTGTCCGTAGTCGGCTCGCGCCTCTTCGGGATGGCCCTCTCCCCCGTCCGGGAGAGGGCCTTTTCTTGCCTCCGCGGCGGTGAAAAGGCCCGCGGGCAGGGCCGCCGCGCCCATCGGGCCGTATAATTCCTTGGAAACCAGCAACTGATGGCACCCGATTTCACGGCCCCCTTCGGCCCCGTCCACGGGACCGGAGCCCCGGGGGAAGCTCTGCGAATTCTCGTCGTCGACGAGAACGCGGAGGACCGCGAGAGAACGCTCGCCGCCCTGCGCGAGAGCCTCCCGGGCGCCGCGCCCGTGGTCGTCCGGGACGCCGGCGAGCTCGCCGCGGCCCTGGCGAGCGGCGCGTTCGACGTCGTCGTCACGGACCACCGGCCGGCGGGGATCGACGCCTTCCTGCTGCTCGGCCGCGTGCGCGAGACCCGTCCGGACGTCCCCGTGCTCCTGTGCACGGGCTCCGGGAGCGAGGAGATCGCGGTCGCCGCCATGAAAGCGGGGTTCGACGACTACGTTCTGAAGCAGGCCCATCACTTCCCCCGGCTGGCGTCCGCGATCCGCTCGGCGCTCGACGAGGCGGCGCGACGCCGTGTCGGCCGCGAGGCCGAGACCCGCTACCGGAACCTCTTCGAAGGAGTCCCCGTCGGTCTCTACCGCTCCACGCCGACCGGGCAGGTGCTCGACGCCAACCCGGCCTTCGTGCGCATGCTCGGCTACCCGTCGCGCGAGAGCCTCATGGCGACCAACCTCTGCAGCCTCTATGTCGAGCACCGCGCCCACGAGGAGATGCGGCGGCAGCTCGACGCCGGGGGCGAAGTGCGCGACCTCGAGGTCGGCTGGCGCCGCTACGCGGGGCAGCTCATCTGGGTCCGCGAAAACATCCGGGCGGTCCGCGACTCGCGCGGCCGCTTGCTCCACTACGAAGGCCTCGTGGAGGACATCACCGAGCGGCGCCGGGCGCGCGAAGAGCTCGAGGAGTCCAATCGCTTCCGCGACGAGATCATCTCGGGCGCCGGCGAAGGCATCGTCGTCTACGACCGGACGCTGCGGCGCATCGTCTGGAACCGCTACATGGAGGACCTGACCGGCGTTCCCGCCGACCAGGCGCTCGGCGGCGACGCCTTCGATCTGTCGCCGGAGGAGAAAGGCCTGGGCGAGGCGCTGCTGCGGCGCGCCCTGACGGGCGAGACCGTTTCGTCGGGCGACCTGTTCATCACGGTCCCGTCGACCGGGCGCTCCGGCTGGGTCGTCGGCACCTACGGGCCTCACCGCAACGCCGCCGGCGAGATCGTCGGCGTCATCGGCATCGTGCGCAGCGTCACCGAGCGGCGGCGCAACGAGCAGGCGCTCCGCGAGAGCGAGGAGCGCTTCCGCAACATGGCCGACGTGGCGCCCGTGATGATCTGGGTGGACGACGCCGCGGGGATGTCGACGTACTTCAGCAAGCCGTGGCTCGACTTCACCGGCCGGACGCTCGGGCAGGAGCTCGGCAGGGGCTCGCGCGAGGGGATCCACCCCGACGACCTCGGGCCTCGGTTCGTGGCCGTTTACGAAGCCGCGTTCGCCGCCCGCCGGCCGTTCCAGACCGAGTACCGCCTCCGCCGGGCCGACGGCGAGTACCGCTGGATCCTCGAGACGGCCACCCCGCGGTTCACGCCCTCGGGCGACTTCGGCGGGTTCATCGGCTCCGCCATCGACATCACCGAGCGCCGCGCGGCCGAGCAGGCGTTGAAGGAGAGCGAAGCGCGCTTCCGCCTGATGGCGGACGCGGCGCCCGTTCTCATCTGGGTCTCCGACGCCTCGGCGCGGTGCACGTACTTCAACGAGCCCTGGCTCGACTTCACCGGCCGCACGCTCGCGCAGGAGATCGGCCAGGGATGGATGGACGGCGTCCACCCCGATGACCTCGCTCTCGTGCGGCGCTTCGACGAGCTCGAGAGGCTCCGGGAGCCGTACCAGTACGAATACCGCCTGCGGCGCCACGACGGCGAGTACCGCTGGATCCTCGACACGGGGGTCCCCCGCTTCACGCCCGAGGGCGTGTTCGAGGGCTACATCGGCTCGGTCATCGACATCACCGACCGCCGCCTCGCCGAAGAGGCGCTCAAGGAGAGCGAAGCCCGGTACCGGACGCAGGTCGAGAACGCGCCGGAGGCCATCGTCGTCTTCGACGTCGACCTCGGCCGCTTCGTCGAGGCCAACGACAACGCCCTCCGCCTCTGGGGAATGTCGCACGACGAGTTCCTTCGGGCCGACCCGGTCGCGCTTTCCCCCGCCGTCCAGCCCGACGGGCGCCCCTCGCCGGCGTCGATCGCCGCCAACGTGGATCGGACGCTTCACGGCGAGGCGCCGGTGTTCGAGTGGATCCACCGCGACGCGTCGGGCCGGGAGTTCCCGTGCGAAGTGCGGCTGGTCCGCCTGCCGTCGGTCAACCGGCGGCTGATCCGCGGCAGCGTCACCGACATCTCCGCGCGCAAGCGCGCCGAGCGTCTCCAGTCGGCTCTCTACCGGATCGCGGCGACGACCAGCGTGACGGAGGACATCAACGAGTTCTACGCCGAGATCCACGGAATCGTCGGCGAACTGATGTATGCCGAGAACTTCTACGTCGCGATCTACGACCGCCGGTCCGACACCATCTCCTTCCCCTATTGCGTGGACGAGGTGGACCCGACCCCCGCGCCGATGCGGCCGGGCAACGGCCTGACGGCGTGGGTGCTGCGCCACGGAGAGCCGCTCCTGACCTACGACGAGGACTTCCGCGCAATGCTCGAGCGCGGCGACGTCGAGCTCATCGGCTCGAACTCGGTGGCGTGGCTCGGCGTCCCGCTCCAGCGCGCCGGCAAGACCTTCGGCGTCCTGGTCGTCCAGAGCTACGACCCCCGCTTCCGCTACGACGAAGGCGACCGCGACCTGCTGTCCTTCGTGTCTCAGCACATCGCCGTCGCCCTCGAGCGCAAGCGGGCCCAGCAGGCGATCCGGGAGTCCGAGGAGCGCTACCGCCTCCTCTTCGAGCGCAACCTCGCCGGCGTCTACCGGATGACGCTGGTCGGCCGCATCCTCGAGTGCAACGACGCGCTCGCCCGCATCTTCGGCTACGCCTCCCAGGACGAGCTCCTCGACCGCGACATGGCGGTCCTCTACCCCGACGGACGGCAGCGCCGCGCGTTCTTCGACGCGCTCCTGCGCGCGCGCAGCCTCTCCAACTTCGAGATGCGCGGCGAGCGCCGCGACGGCGGCACGGCCTGGACGCTGCAGAGCGCGGCGCTGCTCGCCGACGAGCAGGCGGGCGAGGTGCTCGTCGAAGGAACCGTCGTCGACATCACGGAGCGGCGGCGGCTGGAAGACCAGCTGCGGCAGGCCCAGAAGATGGAGGGCATCGGCCAGCTCGCCGGCGGCATCGCCCACGACTTCAACAACCTCCTGACCACCGTCCTCGGCTACAGCGACATGGCGCTGTCGCAGCTCTCGCCGCACGACCCCATCCGCGAGGACATCGCCGAGATCCGGAAGGCCGGCGAGCGCGCGTCGAACCTCACGCGCCAGCTTCTCGCCTTCTCCCGCAAGCAGGTCTTCGAGCCGCGGGTCGTGGACTTGAACGCGCTGCTCGCCGACTCGAGCCGCATGCTCGCCCGGCTGATCGGCGAGCACATCCGGCTCGAGACCGATCTCGAGCCCGACCTGGGCAACATCCGCGCCGACCCGGGACAGGTCGAGCAGGTGATCGTCAACCTCGTCGTCAACGCCCGCGATGCGATGCCCGGCGGCGGCGTGCTTCGGCTCCGCACCGGCAATGCCGACGTGGACGCGGGCTCGTCGCGGCGGCACTTCGGGATCGCGCCCGGGCGCTACGTCGTGATGTCGGTCGTCGACACCGGCGTCGGGATCGACGCCGAGACGCAGAAGCGGATCTTCGAACCGTTCTTCACGACCAAGGAGACGCCGCGGGGCACGGGCCTCGGACTGGCGACCGTGTACGGCATCGTGAGCCAGAGCGGCGGCCAGATCTTCGTCGAGAGCGCTCCCGGCCAGGGATCGACGTTCGCCATCTACCTGCCGCGCGTCGAGGAGCCCGCTGCCTCGGCGGCCGCGCCGGCGGCGCCGGCGCTGCACCGCGGCTCGGAGACGATCCTGCTCGTCGAGGACGAGGACGCGGTGCGGAGCCTGACGCGGCGCTGTCTCGAGACCGCGGGCTACACGGTGCTCCCGGCGGCGAACGCGGAGGAAGCGCTGGCCGTCGCCGCGCGGCTCGAAGGCCGCCTCGATCTCCTCCTGACCGACGTCGTCATGCCCGGCGCGTCGGGCCCCGAGCTCTCGCGCCGCCTCCTCGAGCGCCGCCCGGGCACGCGCGTTCTCTACGTCTCCGGATACACCGACGCCTCGATGGTCTCGCACGTCGCGATCGACGCCGGGGCGTCTTTCCTCCAGAAACCGTTCACGCCGGAAACCCTGGCGCGCAAGGTTCGCGAGGTCCTCGACGCGCGCGAGCCGGCGTCGATCGGGCGCTGAGAGGGGCGAGCCGGCGGAGAAAAAACGAAGGGGGGAACCGGCCGATTCCCCCCTCCTCCCGTCAGTGCCGGAACTCCCATGCCGACACTCTTCTTGCCGCCTCGTCAGTTCAAACCGCGTACCAGCCCGGCGGCTCCCGGAAAACCGTGTATTTGCTCGCGTTTCGCGAACAAAAGGGCGGCCACGCGCCAACTCCCGGCAGCGTGCGACGTGCTCGACCGACAATATTTGTCGATTTGCCGGTAGAATCCGCCGCGATTTCGGAGGTCAGCTTGAGACTTCGACGAGCCTCGTTGGCGTTCCTCGGCGCGGGCGCGATCGCCCTGTCCGCCGGCTGCGGGTCCCCGTCTCACGAGCATCATGCCGCCGAGAAGGCCACGCCGGCTCCGGCCCCCCCGACTCCCGACACGACGCCGATCGAGGCTCTCCGCACGCCGGCCGGGATGGTGCTGCGGACGGACGCGGCGACGCCCACGCCGGCTCCCTCGAAGTAGGCGCACAATCGTGTCGATGGACGAAGCGCGCGGCGCGGACGACGAGAAGACGGCGCCCCCGTCCCCGGCGACCTCGGATCGCGAGCCCTCGCGTCTGTGCCCCAATTGCGGCGCCGCGCTCGAGGAGCGCCATTGCAAGCTCCTGTGCCCGAACCGCGAATGCGGGTACTACATGAGCTGTTCGGAATTCTATTGAGGCGCGGCGCGCGCCGATCTATCCCTCGATGAACCGCTCGAAGGGGCGGAGGTTGCGCCGGTCGCCGGCGAGCAGCATCCACAGCGAATCGCCGCGGTCCTGCTCGTCCACCACGCGGAACGCCGCCCGGGCCTGCGCGATCGTCCGCGCGCTCGCGTAGGGAATCCGGACGCGGAACCGCTCGGGCTCCGGAGCGAGGCGCCGCGCGACCTCTTCCTCGAGCCGCTCGATCCCCTCGCCGGTCAGGGCGGACACGGCGAGGCCGATCCGCCCGAAGCGCCCGGCCGCGTCCGCCTTGTTGCGCACCGTGAGGATCTTCTCCTTCGGCACGCCGAGCTCCTCGAACGTCTCGGCCGCGACCCTCTCCTCCTCGTCGACGCGCGGCGAGGAAGCGTCGAGGACGTGCAGCACCAGGTCGGCCTCCCGGATTTCGGAGAGCGTCGAGCGGAACGACGCGACGAGCGACGCCGGCAGCTTGCGGACGAAGCCGACGGTGTCGACGAAGATGACGTTGGACAGGCGCGCCGAAGCGGCGCGCGCCGCGCGGGCGTCGAGTGTCGCGAAGAGACGGTCCGCCGCGAAGGCCGCGTCCCGCGTCAGCCGGTTGAACAGCGTCGTCTTGCCCGCGTTGGTGTAGCCGGCGATCGCGACCTGGGCGTGGCGGCGCCGGCCGCGGCGGCGCACGAGCCGCGCCACTTCGATCTTCCCGAGGTCGCGGCGCAGCCGGGCGATGCGGTCGCGGATCTTGCGGCGGTCGAGCTCGAGCTTCTGCTCGCCCGCGCCCCGGCCGCCGATGCCGCCGCCGAGGCGCGAAAGATGGCCGTACGCCCCCGCCAGGCGCGGCAGGAGGTACTGCAGCTGCGCGAGCTCGACCTGCGTGCGGGCCTCCCGGGAGCGGGCGTGGATCGCGAAGACGTCGAGGATCAATCCCGGCCGGTCGAGGACGCGGACATTCTCGCCCCAGGCCTTCTCCAGGTTGCGGACCTGGCCCGCCGAGAGCTCGTCGTCGAAGACGACCAGGCCGGCCTTCTCCCGCCGCGCCGCCTCCCCGATCTCGGCGACCGCGCCCTTCCCGATGTAGGTCGCCGGGTCGGGCGCCGCGCGCTCTTTCAGGAACCGGCCGACGACGTCGCCGCCCGCCGTGTCCACGAGCCGCTCGAGCTCGTCGAGCTGGTCCTCTGCGACGCCTCGAGGCACGCCCTTGGGGGCGACGCCGACGATGAGAACCCGCTCGCGCGCGGGAGGCCTGCCCACGGCTCGATTCTACCGGTTTGAGCCTCGGAGTAAGCTCTCGCCGATGCCGCGTTCCCCGTCCACCGCGCTCCTCGGCGAGAAGCTCGACGCGCTCTATGGCCTCTACGGCGCCGACACGGTCGCGACCGACCCGATCCTCTTTCCGAAGCGCTACGCCGCCGCCGAAGACCGCGAGGCGGCCGGCTGGATCGCCGCGGCCTTCGCCTACGGGCAGGTGGCGACGATCCAGCACAACGTCGGGCGGATCCTCGCCGCCCTCGGCGAGCGCCCCGCGGCGGCGCTCGACCGCGTCGCCGACTTCCGCGCGTTCGCGCGCGAGAGCCTGCCGGGATTTCGCCACCGCTTTCACGGAGCTCGCGACGCCGCGGCCCTCCTCTATGCGATCGCGCGGGTGCGCGCCGACGCCGGTTCGGTCCGGGCGTTCTTCGAGAGCGAGGTTCGGGCCGAAGAGCCGGACGTGTCGGGGCTGCTCTCGCGGGCGGTCCGGCGCCTGCTCGCTTTCGACTACCGGCCGGTCCTCGGGACGCGGCGCCTGCCGACGCGGTCGCCCGTGCGCTTCTTCTTCCCCGACCCGGCCGACGGCTCGGCGTGCAAGCGCTGGAACCTGTACCTCCGCTGGATGGTGCGGCGCGACGCCGTCGACTTCGGGCTGTGGCCCGGGATTCCGACCGACCGCCTCGTCGTGCCGACCGACACGCACGTCCACCGCATCGCGCGCCGCCTCGGCCTGACCCGCCGGCGGACCGCGGACTGGAAGGCCGCCCGGGAGATCACGGCGTCGCTGGCGCGGTTCGATCCCGTCGACCCGGTCCGCTACGACTACGCGCTCTGCCGGATCGGGATCCTCGACATCTGCCGGCCGAGCACGGCGCTGTCGCTGTGCCATGATTGCCCCGTGCAGCCTTCGTGCACCGTCGGAAAACGCCGCCTCGCGGGCCGCGTCGGTCCCGCGGATCGAGGCCTCCTCGAAAGGGCCGCCTCGTGACGACGCGCTCGCTCCTGACGATCACGTTCGCCGTGGCCCTCGCCGCGGCCGGCACGGTCTGGATCAAGTCGCTCGTGCCTCCGGATTCGCCGTCGGGGTCGCTCCAGTTCCTGTCGGCCGCCGGCGAGCTGCCGGTCTACGACGAAGCCGGCGCGAAGACGGACCTCGCGAGTCAGAAGGGCAAGATCTCCATCATCCACTTCTGGGCGACCTGGTGCCCGCCGTGCGTCGACGAGATCCCGGCGCTCTCGCGCTTCTGGGAGACGTACCAGAAAAGGCCGGGCCTGAGCCTCTACGCGATCTCCGTCGACAAGGATTGGAAGACCGTCGACGACTTCATGAAGAAGCACCCGAGCCAGATTCCGCTCTACCGCGATCCGGACGCCGCGGTCGCCAGGCGCTTCGGGACCGTGCAGTATCCCGAGACCTACGTCGTCAACGAAAAGGGCCGCGTGCTCCTGCGGGTTCCGGGCGCGGTCAACTGGTCGGATCCGGACTTCCGCAGCCGGATCGACCAGCTGCTCGCGAGCTAAGCGGCCCGCTTCGCGGGCCGACCGACGAGAGAGGGATCGTCGGCTCTTCGCGGCCTCCCCCGAAGGAGACTACTGCGCCTTCGAATCCCGGGCCCCGGAACCGCCATTCTTCGCGGCGACCCGGGGGCGCCGCATCAGCCACAGAAACAGCACCACGGCGGCCGCGGAGAGGCCGAGGCTCCCGTAGAAGAGGGCGACGTCGAGATTGGCCGGCGTGGGCGCCTCAGCGCGTGCCGGAGGGCGCCTCGCGCGGCGGCAGGGAGCCGAAACCGCCCGCCGTCCGCACGCCGCTCTCGGGCTTCAAGGGCGCCGGCGCGGTGCCGCCGTTCAACCCGATCGTCCACACGTAGTCGCGCAGCGCCCGGGTCACGGCGTCCGGATTGGCCAGGAACGCCCGAACGGCCTCGTCGCTGCCGAGGAGCTTGTCGAGCTCGGCGCGGTCGGCCGCGAAGGTCGGCTGGTCGATCAGGCCGCCGAGCGGCGAGATGCGATGGCCGTCGTCGTTCTTCGGGAAGTTCGTCGGCATCCGCGTTCCCGGCATCCACTCGTCGGGCTGCAGGATCCAGCTGTTGATCCAGTTGTGCCGCAGCCGCGTCTCGGCCATCTGGAGGTTCGGCGCGAGGGTGGCGCGGTCGACGCCGGGCCGGTTCATGTCTTCCACCGAGCGCGGGTGGCACTTGGCGCACTTCAGGAGCTCGAAGACCTTCTTGCCCGCGCCCCACGTCCCGGGCGTCGTCACGTAGTCGGCGACGAGGAAGGGATACTCCGCCCGGTCGAGCGACGCGAAGTAGCGCGTCAGGTCGTTGAGCTCCTGGTCCGTGAACCCGAAGGTCGGCATGTGAACTTCGAGCCATGGACGGATCTGGCCCGTCTTCGGCGCCTGCAGGAACGCGAACAGCCAGTCGCTCTGGACCTTGGCCCCTTCGCCCTGGATGATCGGCGGCGCGAGCGACGGATCGGCCACGAGCGAGCGGAACGAGCCGCCCACACCCTCGATGACGTGGCAGCCCTGGCAGTTGTGGTCCTTGACGAGGCGGCGCCCGCGCTCGATCGCGGCCTCCCGCGGCGAGAGCTCCTTGACGACGCTCGAGGCCGCGTTGAGCTGCTGGAACCCGAGGACGGCGGTGACGACCTGGTCGAGCTCGCGGTCCGAGAAGCGGAAGTTCGGCATCCGCAGCTTCTCTTCCCAGCCGCGGGCGCGGTTGCGGTCGAAGACGCGCGGCGTGTGGAGCTTCGTCCTGAACCAGTCCTGGCGCGTGTGCGGAATGTGGATGAACCCGAAGTCGAGGCGATGAACCGCCTTCGAGCCTTCCTCGGTCAGCTCCGTGCCGATCGGCTTGGCGTCCTCGAAACCCGGGATCGCGTGGCAGGCGTAGCAGCCGTAGTGGGCGATGAGGTTCTTGCCCGTGTAGACCTCCTTGGCGTGGAGGTCCATCTTCGCGAGGTCGGCCTTCGCGTCGAAGAGCGTCTTCGTCGACATCTCGAAGTAGAGGGCGATCTGCTCGAGCGTCTTCTCGTCGGTCTTCGGGAGCGCGACCTGGTCGAAGCCGGCCGGAGCCTTCAGCGTCGCCAGGTACTCGGCGATGTCGAGCGCGTCCTCCGGCGAGAGGCGCAGGTTCGGCATCTTGGTTTCCGGATTCCACTGCTTCGGGTTGGAGATCCAGTGGTAGATCCAGTCGCGCGACGCCTTCGAGCCGATGCCCGAGAGGTTCGGGCCGAACTGCCGGTACGTTCCCGTCAGGTCGCGCTGCGCGTTCGGATCGGCGAGGTGGCAGCCGTAGCAGCCGCGGTCGGCCAGCAGCTTCTGGCCCCGCGTCGCGTCGCCCCGGCCCGCGACCGGCGGCACCTCGGCCGGCCTGGCCCGGTCGTAGAGGTACGCCACGATCGCGTTGACCATCGTGTCGTTCTCGATCCGCCCGTCCTCGTCCATCTTCTTCTGGGCGGCGGTCGGCGGGTTCGGCCCCGACACGTTGACGAAGTTCTCGAGGTAGAAGAAGTTCGGCATCCGCGTGTTCGCGCGGAAGGACGGCGGGTTCATGACCCACCGCGTCGTCCAGTCGCGGGAGAGCTTCGAGCCGACCTTCTCGAGCGACGGGCCGACCCTGGGCAGCCCCTGCTTTTCGAGGCCGTCGATGCGGTGGCATCCCCAGCACCCGAGCGTCTCGACGACCCGCATGCCGGAGTCGAGCGTCGGCGCGTCGGTGAAGTTGACCTCGTGGGAGTGACACCGGTAGCAGCCGGCCTCCGCGTACTTCAGCGGCAGCACCGGGTTCTCGTTGAATTTGTCGAACTCCCAGTCGTACTTCTTGGTCCACGCCGCTTCCTGAGCCTCCGTCTGCGGCGAGTGGCCGGCCGACCAGAAGGACGTCGCGCGGTCGCGGCCACCATGGCAGGGCGTGCAGCCGAACGTCGTGGCCGGGTGCATGGACTCGCTGCCGACCATCCGGTGCAGGCGCGGGTGCGTGCGGAAGACCGGCTTGATGTTGGGATCCTCGAACCCCTTCCGGTCGGCGCCGATGTGGCACGTCGTGCAGCGGTCGACCTTCGGGATCTTCATGAAGTTGACGTTGATGAACTGATCGGGCAGCTGGACCTGCTGGACCCTCAGCGTCGGGTTGATCATGTCGAGGATCGCGGCGTTGCGGAGCTGGAAGAGCGTGTCCTGCTGGAGGCTCGCGTACTTCGAGCGTCCGAGGCGGAACGCCGCCGTCTTCTTCTCGATCGCGCCCTCGAGATCCTTCTTGCGCGCGTTGATGCCGTCCATCTGCGCGAGAATCTCGGCTTCCTGCTTCTTCAGGGTCGCCAGCGCCACCGTCTTCTCGTCGAGCTCCTTCGTCAGCGCGTCGAGGCCCTTCTTCGCCTTCGGCGCGGCGCTGCGGTCGTTGGCGAGGCGATCCTCGTACTTGTAGCGCTCGGCGTCGAAGGACGCCTTCGTGAACTTGTACTGCTGGTCGGCGAGGTAGATCTTCGGGTTCAGGTCCTGCAGCCTGCTCTCGAGCTTGCGCAGGGATTCCTTGTGCGTCGCGACCTCGGCCCGCGCCTGGCGGAGCTCCCCGATCAGCTTGCTGTGCTCGTCGTCGAGCGCTTTCTGGCGCGCCTGAAGCGCGGACTCGCGGGTCAGCTTCGCGTCGAGCCGCAGGAAAACGCGCTGGAACGTCTTCCAGTCGCGCTCGTAGTCCGCGACGATCATGACGAGAAACGCCACGGTCAGCGCCGCGCCGGCCCACCAGAAGGCGCGGTTCAACCGCGGGATGTCGTAGTGGTGGTCGATCGGCTCGGCGGGCGGTCTTCTGGGCATGGCTCGGCTAGATGTTGAACGCGAACTCGGGGATCGCGACGATGTACTTGAGGTTGAAGATCCAGCGCAAGTACATCTTGATCGGCAGCGCCAGCATCATGAGGCCGAGCGACACGCCGATGAAGTACCGGACCGGGTCCATCTTTTCGTAGAAGCGGCGCAGGAGCGTCTTCGAGAACACGAGCGGCAGCGCCGCGACGTAGAAGCCCACGAGCGCGAGGCCGAACATCTCGCGAATCAGCCAGAAGTTCGGCATCGAGCGCTTCAGGACCTTGATCCAGATGATCTCCGAGAGGTTGATGTTGTTCAGCGGCACGAGCTTGTTGATGTCCCAGAACTCGTAAGGGCCGAAGAAGTTCCAGTTCGGGCCGCGCAGGAAGGTGCCGAGGACGATCAGCACGCACCAGAGGACCAGGAACCCCGTCAGGAAGATCGTGATCTCCCAGCGCCGCTCGCGGAACGTGAAGTAGCCGTTGCCCTTCGGGTTCGTGTCGATGTACGGGATCGCCATCAGGCCGACGATGATCAACGACGGCAGCACCACGCCCGCGAGCCACGGGTCGAAGTAAACGAGCATCTCCTGGAGGCCGAGGAAGTACCACGGGGCCTTCGCGGGGTTCGGCGAGTCGGTCGGGTTGGCGGGCTCTTCGAGCGGTGCCTTCAGGTAGATCGACCACACGATCATGACCGCCATGACCACGACGAGGCAGATCAGCTCGACGTAGACGAGGTCCGGCCACGAGAAGACCTTCTGCGCCGAGTCCTCGCCCTCGATCGGCGGGCGGCCCTCGGCGATCCGCCGGTCGTTCTCCCAGGCCTGGTTCATCGAGAACCAGAAGAAGAACCCGACGAGGAAAATCATCCCGACGATCGGCACGTTGTCCGGCAGCGTGGCGACCTTGTTGAAGTTGGGGTCGAGGTACGAGAGGCCGATGCCGCCGGCGACGAGGACGAGGAGCGCGAGCCCGCCCTTCTTCGTCCAGAGAGGCCGCCAGTGGATCGCCAGGATCAGCCCGATCAGGGCCCCCGAGACCAGGTACTGGGGCGCCGACAGGAAGTCGATCGCGTTCTTGACGAACTCGACGAGAAACACGGGCTAGGCTCCCCCCCTCACCCGGGCCCTCTCCCCCCTTCGGGGGGCGAGGGGGTTTCCGGTGGGCGCCATCTACACAGGCCCCGAGATGCCGCCGTCCTTGCGGACGCGCCAGAAGTGAACGGCCATCAGGAACGCCGCGATGAGCGGGATTCCCACACAGTGGAGCACGTAAAACCGCAGCAGCGCGCCGGCGCCGACGAACCGTCCGCCGAGCAGGCCGAACCGCGCGTCGTTGGTCGAGGTGACGAGCTGGATGTCGCCGATCTTCAAGAGGCTCGTGCCGGGCCCCTGGATGCCGAGCAGCGGCGTCGCCGAGGCCATGTTCGAGCCGACCGTGATGGCCCAGATCGCGAGCTGGTCCCACGGCAGCAGGTAGCCGGTGAACGAGAGAAGGAGCGTCAGCACGAGCAGGATCACGCCGATGACCCAGTTGAACTCGCGGGGCGGCTTGTAGGACCCGGTCATGAAGACGCGGAACATGTGGATCCACACCGAGATCACCATCGCATGGGCGCCCCAGCGGTGCACCTCGCGCATGATCCCGAACGGCACCTGCTCGCGCAGGTCGAGGATGTCGACGAACGCGTACTCGACCGTCGGCCGGTAATAGAACATCAGGAGGAGGCCCGTGAACGTCAGCACCAGGAAGAGGAAGAAGGTCACGCCGCCGGCGCACCACGTGTAGCGCATCTTGACGCCGGACTTCCGGGTCTTGACCGGATGCAGGTGCAGGACGACGTTGCCGAGCATCGCCAGCACGCGCTTGCGATTCGTGTTGGGGATGCCGACGCGGAAGATCGATTTCCAGAGTTGGCTCGAGACGATCGATTGCTGCAGATCACGCCAACGAGAACCCAAATCGACCTCCGCTTCAGGGGATTTCCGGTTTCCGGGTCGGGCGGCCGGGCACGAGCCTCATGCCATCTTGACGAAAGCCTTCGGGTCGGTCCACTGGCCGCGCTCGTAGAGATACCGGGTGGCCTTGTCGACGATGATCTGGCCGTCCTCCCCCGAGACCTCGATCTGGGCGCGTTCGAGGGGGCGCGGCGCGGGCCCCTCGAAGTTGATTCCCGACATGTAGTACCCGGAGCCGTGGCACGGGCACTTGAACTTGTTCTGGGCCTGGAGCCAGTTGGGCGTGCAGCCGAGGTGCACGCAGACGGCCACCAGGGCGTAGATCGAGTTGGTGTCGCGGACGATCCAGATGCCGAACTTCTCCTTCCACCGCTCGTCCACGCCCAGGGCGTAGCTGGCCGGGTCCCCCGCCTTGAACCGCGTCGGCGGCTCGAAGAGGACGTTCGGGAAGAGGAATCGGACCGTCGCCGTCAGTCCCGCCCCGGTGGCGGCCGCGAAGCCCGTCCACGCCAGGGCCATCCACTTCAGGGTGGAACGGCGGGTGACCCCGTCGAGGGCGACGTCGGGGGGGGATGACGGGAGCGTTTCGGGGGCGCTGGACATCAGATTCTGAGCCGTCAGCCTACCAAACCCGGGTCGGAACCCTCAAGGCGTTTCGAGGCCTTCGGGCGCAGCGCATCGACCGCCTTGCGTGCGGCGTCGCGGACGCGGAGGTTCGGGTCTTCCTGGGCGATCTTCTCGAGCGTCGGCAGGCTGTCGGCGTCGTGCAGGAGCACGAGCGCCTTCATCGCGTTGACCATCGCGGCTTCGGCCTGATCGCTCGAGAGCGTCGCCTGCCGGGCGAGCGCCTCGCGGTCGAGCATCGCGTGAAGCACGGGCAGGCCCGTGCGGTCGCCGAGCTGGCCCAGGGCAATCGCGGCGTTCCAGCGTACGTCGGCGACCCGGTCGTCGGCGAGCACCTGGAGCCTCGGAATCGCCCGCTTGTCGCCGAGGGAGCCGAGCACGTAAGCCGCCATCTTGCGCTGGCCGGCGTCCTCGGATTGGGACGCCTCGAGCACGGTGTCGAACCCGGACGACCCGCCGATCTTCCCGAGGGCCCAGATCGCGTACAGGCGCGTGTCGGGATCGTCGGCCTTCGCGGCCTGGAGGAGCGCCGGAACCGCTGCGGGCTCGCCGAGGCGGCCGAGCACGAGGACGAGGTAGCGTCGCACGAGGAGGTCGTCCGGCCGCTTGTTCGACAGGGTCTCGTAGACCCGCAGCGTCTCCGCGCAGAGCTCGGCCCTGTCCTCGGGCGACAGGTTCCCGAGCGAGCGCGACAGCTCGAAGGCCGCCTGCCAGCGCCGATTCGCCGTCCCGCCGCGGACCTCCTGGAGGTAGTCACGCGGGCCGCGCCGCTCGAAGGTCATGTAGTTGAAGACCAGGAAGATCCCGACGGCCGCGCCGACGACCAGGAGCGGCACCAGGAAGAAGCGGGCGATCAGCTTGCCCGCGCCGCGGGGCTCGTCGGTGAGCTCGTCGTCCGCGGAGGGCGAAGGTTCCTTCGGCGCGTCGGTCACAGGACGGGCAGGTACCTCTTGGCCTGGGTGATCGGATTCGGGACGAAGATGGCGTCCTTCTCGCAAACCGTCTCGCAGAGCCGGCACGACACGCAGGGTCCCGCGTCCACCTCGGCGATCTTGTGGAACGTCTCGTGCAGCGGGTCTTCGATCAGGTAGATGCAGTCGAACGGGCAGATGTCGATGCAGAACTCGCAGCCCGTGCAGAGATCGCGATCGACGATCGCCTTCGGGATCTCCTTGGGCTTGACCTTCTCGACGAGTTCGCCCTTCTGGTCCTGGATGCAGGAGACCGGGCAGTAGCGCGCGCAGACCGA
>DATJPZ010000033.1:0-3165 GCA_035506175.1 Thermoanaerobaculia bacterium
TCGCGATGGCCGGCCTTTCGGTCGGCGCGGCGACCCTGCTGGACCAACGCCTTTCGTCCCGTGGCCGGCGCGTCGAAGCGCGAGGGAGCGTGCGATGAACGATCCGCGCAACGAACTTCGGGAGGCGTGGGCTCGCGTCGCGCCCGCGGTGCTGGTGGGCGCGCTCGCCGTCGCGGCGGTCAGGCTCGTCCTGAGGACGCCGTCTCTCGTCCCGGCGCATGCGCCGACCGGCACCTCTGACGAGGAGCGCGAACGATCACGGGAGGAGCCGGCGGTGCGGGAAGGCGTTGTCGCCGCCGTAATGGCGGGATTCGTCGTCTTCGTCGTCGTCGCGGCGATTGGACTGTCCTTCTTCTACAAGACGCTCGCGCACGACGCGGCGTTCGTCCCGGTTCAGGAGTTTCCCGCTCCCCGGCTTCAGACGCTTTCCGACGGCGTCCGCGACCCGGAGATCTCCAAGCAACAGGCCGATCTTCAGCACTTCCGTTGGATCGACCGCGCTCACGGGGTGTTCCAGATCCCGATCGAACGGGCGATGCGCCTCGTCGCCGCGCGTGGGCCGAAAGCCCTGGACCCGATTGCGCCGCAGACCCAGGCGGCGCCGCGGCCCGCGCCGCAGGGGACGACGCCGTGAGCCTCCTGCCGCTTGCCCTGCTCCGCTGTCTCGCGCTCGGCGCGGCGATTGCTCTTGGCGCGCCCGTCCATGCGGCGCTCGCGCCGGATCAACTTGCGGAGGTCGGCGTGCGGCCTCCGCCGGGGGCGAGGCTTCCCCTAAACGTTCGGCTCGCCGACCTCGACGGGCGGCCGGTCACGCTCGGCGAGGCGATCGGCGCACGTCCCGCCGTCGTGGTCTTCGCCGATTACGATTGCCCGCAGCTCTGCTCGCCGATCCTCGCGCTCGCCCGCGACGCCCTTGCCAAGAGCGGGCGCCGCCCGGGCGTCGACTACCGCATGGTCGTGATCGGCTTCAACCCGCGGGCGACCGCGGCCGACGGCAAGCGGATGGTCGGCGGCCAGATTGGCTTCGATAGTCCCGTCGGACGGGCGACCGCGGCGCTTACGGCGAGCCCGCGGGCAGCCGAGCGGCTCATGTCCGCCGTCGGCTATCACGCCGAATACGACGCGGCCGCCGCCCGCTACGCCCATCCGGCGGTCCTCCTCGTCGTGGCGACCGACGGGCGTCTCTCCCGTGTTCTTTCCGGGCTCTCCATCTCGGGGGACGACGTGCGGCGCGCGCTCGTCGAGGCGGGCCGAGGCGGGTTCGGCGAAATCGTCGATCAAGTCCGCCTTCTGTGTTACGGCCTCGCCGCTTCCGTCGGGGTCTATGACCGGCCCGTCCGCCTTCTGCTCGCCGGAGCGGGCGCCGTCACGATGCTCGCCCTCGCCGGCGGCGTCGTGGCGCTGGCGCGGACGGCGCGGAGGCGCGCGTGAGCGCGATCGTCTTCCTGCCTCGAGCGGCCTCGACGATCGCGCCGAAGACCGATGCGCTCTACTTCGCCCTGACGGGGGTCTCGCTCGCCATCGTCGTCCTCGTCTTCTCGCTGCTCATGATCTTTTCCTACCGCTACCGCCGCGGGTCGCCGGCGCGGCGCGGCAAGCTGCCGACGTTCCTGCAGCACGAAGTGGAGATCGGCTGGACGGCGGCGACGACCTTCGCCTTCCTCCTGTTCTTCTGGTGGGCGGGCTCGAACCAGATTTCGGCGATGATGCCGCCCCGCTCGGCGATGGAGATCCACGTCGTGGCCAAACAGTGGATGTGGAAGATCCAGCATCCGAACGGCGCCCGCGAGATCGACATGCTGCACGTGCCGGTCGGCGAGCCGGTCCGCCTCGTCATGACGTCCCAGGACGTGATCCATTCGTTCGCCGTGCCGGACTTCCGCATCAAGCAGGACATCCTGCCGGGACGCTACGTCGAGGCCTGGTTCGAGGCGACCGAGACCGGCTCGTTCCGCCTCACCTGCACCCAGTTCTGCGGCACGGCGCATTCGGCGATGACGGGGACGGTCGTGGTGATGAGCAAGCCGGATTTCGCCGCCTGGCTCGCGAGCCAGCCGGCGGCGGGCGATCTCGCCGGCGAGGGGCGGACGCTCTTCACAGGCCTTGGCTGCTCCGGCTGCCATACGCCCGGCGGCCCGGTCCACGCGCCCGACTTTCGCGGACTGTTCGGGCGCGAGGTTCCGCTCGCGAGCGGCCGCTTCGTCAAGGTCGACGACGCCTGGATCCGCGACTGCATCCTCGGCCATTCGACGGCCGATCCGCCCGCCGGCTACCCGCCGGTCATGCCCTCGTTTGCCGGCAAGGTGGACGACGGCCAGATCCTTGCGCTGACCGCCTACATCCGCTCGCTCGGGCCTGAGACGGGAGCTTCGCCATGACGGACCTTGTCGCAGACTTCGCGCCCCCCGAGCCTCGCCAAGCGGAAGGAACCGCCGGCAGCTACCTCGATTCGCATGGCCGCGGCCTCAGCGAGTGGATTTTCACGACCGACCACAAGCGCATCGCGATACTCTACGCGGTCATGCTCACCGCCTTCTTCTTCATCGGCGGGATAGCGGCCGGCCTGATCCGGCTCGAACTCGCGTCGCCCACGCCGACCTTCCTGACCGACGACGGCTACAACCGCGTTTTCACGCTGCACGGCGTCATCATGGTCTGGTTCTTTCTCGTGCCACTCATTCCGACGACGCTCGGCAATTTCCTTCTGCCTCTGATGATCGGCGCGCCGGACGTCGCCTTTCCGAAGCTCAATCTCGCGAGCTGGTACCTGACCGCGATCGGCGGCTTCTTCGTTCTCGGCGCGACGCTCATGGGCGGGGTCGACACCGGCTGGACGTTCTATCCGCCGTATTCGACCGTCTACTCGCACAGCAATGTCCCCATCGCAGCCATCGGCGTGATCGTCGCGGGTTTCGGCACGATCGCGACCGCGGTCAATTTCATCTCGACGACCCACATGCTGCGCGCGCCGGGCATGACCTGGTTCCGCCTGCCGCTGATGGTCTGGGGGATCTATGCGACGAGCGTCGTGATGGTGCTCGCGACGCCCGTGCTCGCCATGACGCTTATTCTCATCGTCGCCGACCGATGGTTCGGGCTGCCGATCTTCGATGCCTTCCGCGGCGGCGATCCGCTCCTCTTTCAGCATCTCTTCTGGTTCTATTC
>DATJPZ010000034.1:0-50488 GCA_035506175.1 Thermoanaerobaculia bacterium
CCGGTACTCCGCCGAATGCGGCAGCGTGGCGAGCAGCGGCAAGAGCTGGGGACCGGACAAGAGCAGCGCCAGGACCCCGGCCCCCGCGGCGCCGCCGATCGCCCGCGCCGCCGCGCGCCGTCCGGCGCCCCAGAGCTCCCACAGGAAGTACGCGCCGGCCGCGGCCGCGCCATGGAACGCGGACTCCGGGTGGCCGCCGAAGAGGGACAGAACGAGCGCCGCCGCCGTCAGCGCGATGCCGTTGCGCAGCGCGCCCCGGGCCAGGCGCCGCAGACCGAGCAGCAGGAGCGGAAACGTCGCCGTCGACGGTCCGATGCTCCAGCCATCCCAGAAGACGACGTACGTCGAGAATCCCCACCCGACGGCGCCGACGAGCGCGGCGCTCTCGGGCAGCTCGAAGTCGCGAAAGAACGCGAAGGCCGCGACGAGCGCGAGCAGCAGCGTGAACGCGCACGAGAACGTCCACGAAAGCGGGAGCGGGAGCCAGAGGCCGAGCCACGTCGCCGGGTGGAACACGCCGGCCTGCGCCGCGCCGAGGAGCGGGTTGCCGCCGAGAACGAAGCGATTCCAGAGTGGCGCGCGCCCGTTCGCGGCCGCTTCCCGGACCGCGGCGCGCCAGGGCAGGTTGGCGAAGGCGAGGTCCGAGAGAATCGCGTTCTGCGCAACGACGCCGTGACTCGCGGGGAGACGGTTCCACGGCGCCGCGGTGAAATAGAGGTCGGCGGGGCCGTAGAGCCGCCCGAGCACGATCGCCTTGCCCGTGAAGACGAGTGGCAGCAGGGCGAGGACCAGTCCGGTGCGCGCGGAAAAGGAGGCCGCGTGCCGCCGCGCGAACCAGAGAACCGCCCCGGCGGCGGCGGCGTACGCCAGCCACAGCGCGAGCACGGCCATCGTCAGGAGCGCATTCCTGACGGGATTCTAGCCGCGGCGCCGCCGAAGGCGCGGCGTAAGATGCCGGCGATGGCCTACGCCTGGGAGCGGCTCGGCGCCGCCGAGAAGGACGCTCTCCTCGCCGCGATCGCCGGGGGATCGCCGGCACCGCCGCCGCGCGTCGTCGAGATCTCCTGGCAGGACCGCTGCAACATCGACTGCTTCTTCTGCTCGACCGCGGAGGTCCGCGCGGGCAATTTCGAGCTCCCGGCCGCGCGTCTCGAAGCCCTCTTCGACGAGATGCGCGACCTCGGGGTCCGCGGCGTCCGGCTGATGGGCGGCGGGGAGCCGCTCTTTCGCAGGGACGCGGCGGCTCTCGTCGCGGCGCTCGGCCACCGGAACCTGCGCGTCACCGACGTCACGACCAACGGCGTCCTGCTGACCGAGCCCGTGGTGCGCGCCCTCTTCGCGACCGGCTGCGACGAGATCTGCGTCTCGCTCAACACCGCCGAGCCGGCTTCCTACGCCGCGATGATGCAGACGACCGCGAAAAACTTCGACCGCGTCGTGGAAAACGTCCGCCGGGCGGCCGCGATCAAGCGGGAGACGGGCGCCGCCTGCGCGATCAAGCTTCAGTTCCTGGTCTACCGGGACAACTACCGGCAGCTGCCCGAGATGCACCGTCTCTTCCGCGAGAGCGGCGCCGACGCGTTCTGGTTGAACGGCCTCTACCCCGTCCGCCCGATGCCGACGATGACCGACGCGGAGGTCGACGAGATGCTCGGCCTCTACGCGGGCGTCCTCGCCGAAGACTACTTCGAGGGGCTCGAGCGCTTCTCCTTCTGGGAGCGGTCGATCGCCGACCGCATCGCCGAGACCGAGCGCCGCGTCTTCGCCGCCGCGCCTCTGTCGCGCCGCGCGAAGGTCCGCTGGCGCCACCTCTTCGACGCGGCGGGCCGGCGGGCGCGAGCGGCGGAGCCGCTCCACGAGTTCTGCCTCGTCGGCTGGTACTCGACGACGATCGCCGCCAACGGCGACGTCGTGACCTGCTGCATCCTCCAGGACCACAAGAGCGCGGTGCTCGGCAACGTCCTCGAGAGCTCGCTGACGCAGATCTGGAACGGCCCGCGCTACGCCCGCTTCCGCGGCGAGCTCGCCGAGATCATGGCGCGCCGCGGCCGGGTCGACGCCTTCGAGAACGCGTGCCAGGTGGTCGGCCTCTGCGCGGAGAAGGGCGCCTGCCCCAACCGCTCGTCTTACTGGGGCGGCGATCTCGATTTCCGGCGGCGCTTTCACGCGGCGGTCGAGGCCATGCCCCGTCCCGCGGGCGCGCCGTTCACGTCCCTGCCGGGCCGCCGCCCGGCCGGCCTGCCGGCTCATCCCTCCGCCGCGCTGCCGGTGCGCTGAGGCTACTGGCTCCCGAACGGCCACCAGCCGGCCGGGAGATTCTTGGCGAGGTCGTTGTAGAGCACGACCGCGAGCAGCGCCAGGATCATCACGAACCCGACCTGCAGGATGCGCTCCTTGACGCGGAGCGAGAAGTCGCGGCGCGCCGCGCTCTCGAGGCCGAGCAGGAACAGGTGCCCGCCGTCGAGCACGGGAATCGGCAGCAGGTTGAAGATGCCGAGCTGCAGCGAGATCGCGGCCATCAACGCGACGAGGGGCACGGCGCCCGTGCGCGCGGCCTCGCCCGAGAATTTCGCGATGTCGAGCGGCCCCGACATCGATTTCATGCTCGCGCGGCCGCGGAAGAGCCGGCCGAGAATCGAGAGGGTCATCTTGAAATCGGTCTCGACGCGGCGCCAGCCCTCGACGAATGCCTGCCTGACCGGGAAGCGCTCGAGCACCTCGGGCAGATCCGCGCCGACCTGCACGCCCACCTTCCAGGAGCCGTCGGGGTCCCGCCGCGGCGAGACGCTCGCCGTGTGCAGCTGGCCGTCGCGCCGGTACGCGATCTCGAAAGGCCCCGGGGCGGCCGACGTGACCGCGCCGACGAACGTCGTGAAGATCTGGTCCGGCGCCCCCTGGATCGGGTGTCCCGCGACCGCGACGATGACGTCGCCGGCTTTGAGCCCCGCCTTCTCCGCGGGCGAGCCCGCGACGACGGAGCCGACGCGCGGCCGCACGCTCGTTCCGAACTCCGGCTGCAGCCCGACGTACCCGAGGTCGTACTTGGTGCTCGGGCGCGGCACGACGTCGAGGGTCATGTCGTGGCCGCCGCGATCCACCGCGACCTTCAGGTTCTCGCGGGCATTCATGCTGAAGAGGAACAGGACGTCGCGCCACCGCGGCGTCTCGGTGCCGTTGATCGCCACGATGCGGTCGCCCGGCTGGAAGCCCGAGGCCGCCCCGGGGGAGTCCGGCTCGACGACGCGGACCACCGGCCGTTCGAGCTCGTACGCCGCCACCTTCACGCCGACGACGAACACCGCGGTGTGGAGCAGGATCGCCAGCACGAAGTTCATGCCGGGCCCCGCGAGGAGCACGAGCGCTCGCTGCCAGCGCTTGCCGACGGGCGGCGCTTCGCGCGAGGTCCCCTCCGTGACCGTCGACTCGTCGGGCCCGAGGCCGATCACGCGGACGTAGCCGCCGAGGGGAATCGCCGAGACGCGGTAGTCGGTCCCCTTCCACGTCTTGCCGAAGAGGCGCTTGCCGAATCCGACCGAGAAGACCTCGACCGGGAACCGGAAGAACTTCGCGACGGCGAAGTGGCCGAACTCGTGCGCGACGACCAGGACCGAGAGGACGACGATGAGCGCGAGGGTGTTGGAGAGAATCGTCAAAAAGGACTCCTTGTCGAGACCGACTATCGAGCGGCGACCGCCGCGCCGCGGCGGCGAACCAGGTCCCCCGCGGCCTGCCGGGCGGCGCGATCCGCCTCCTCGGCCTCGTCGAGACTTCCCGGAGCGCTGTGGTGGCCGATCGATTCCATCGTTCCAGAAACGACGTCAACGATGTCCGGAAAGGAAATCTTCCCCTCGAGAAACGCCGCCACCGCGATTTCGTTGGACGCGTTGAGCACGGCCGGCATCGCGCCGCCGGCCGCGAGGGCCTGGCGCGCGAGCGCGATGGCGGGATAGCGCCGGGGGTCGAGCTCGAAGAAGTCGAGCCGCGACAGCGCCACGAGGTCGAGGCGGCCGAAATCGTTCGGGTGCCGCTCGGGGTACGACAGCGCGTAGACGATCGGGAACTTCATGTCGTTCTTCGCCAGCTGCGCGACGAGCGACCCGTCGACGAACTCGACGAACGAGTGGATGAGCGACTGCGGGTGGATGACGGCGTCGATCCGCTCGCCCGGCAGGCCGAAGAGGAAATGCGCCTCGATGACCTCGAGACCCTTGTTCATCATCGTCGCCGAGTCGATCGTGATCTTCGGCCCCATCTTCCACGTCGGGTGCGCGAGCGCGTCTTCGACCGTGATCGCGTCGAACGTGTCGAGACGCCGCTCGCGGAACGGCCCGCCCGACGCCGTCAGCACCAGGCGCGCCGCCTCGCCCGGCCGCCCGGCGCGCAGCGCCTGGTGGATCGCGCTGTGCTCGGAGTCGACGGGGACGAGCTCGGCGCCGCTCCTCCGGGCCTCGGCGAGGATCAGCTCGCCGGCGACCACGAGCGGCTCCTTGTTCGCGAGCGCCAGGCGCTTGCCCGCGCGGACGGCGGCGTACGCCGACCGCAGGCCGAGGGCGCCGACGAGACCGCCGACGACCGTGTCCGCGTCGGGGTGGCGCGCCGCTTCGTCGAGGCCTTCGCGGCCGGGCACGACGCGGCAGCCGAGCCCCGCCGGCAGCAGCCGCTCCAGACGCGAGACGTCCTCGGCCCGGTCGATCGCGATCAGGCGGGGCCGGAACCGGGCGGCCTGTTCGGCCAGCTTTTCGATCGAGCGGCCGGCCGCCAGCGCCACGACCCGGAACCGGTCCGGCATGGAAGCCACCACGTCGAGAGAGGACTGCCCGATCGAGCCCGTCGAGCCGAGGATCGCGAGGGATTTCATCGCCAGCGCGTCATTATATTGGGAGGAGGCCCGGGGGAAGGGTCGCGCGTCAGCTCCAGGCCAGGAACGCGGCCACGACCGGACCGGCGAAGAGGAGCGAGTCGATCCGGTCGTAGAAACCGCCGTGGCCGGGGAGGAAGACGCCCGAGTCCTTCACGCCGGCGCCACGCTTCCAGAGCGACTCGACGAGGTCTCCGACCTGTCCGGCGCTCGACGCGAGGGCCCCGACGAGAGCGCCCCGCCACGGTCCGAGCTCGGGGACGAACCACCACGTGCCCGCGGCGGCCCCGAAGAGCGTCGCCGTGACGAGCCCGGCAATCGAGCCTTCCCAGGTCTTCTTGGGCGACACCACGGGCGCGAGGCGATGGGCGCCGTAGCGCCGCCCGAAGTAGTACGCGCCCGAGTCGCACGCCCACACGATCAGGAAGAGGAAGAGGACGCTCCGCGGCGACTGCTGGCGCAGGTAACAGAGCGTCGTCGCGGGCAGCGCGATCGAGAGGACGCCGAAGGCGGTCGTCGCCGCGCTCGACAGAGCGGCCGCCGGCGGCACGCGCCCGAAGAGCGGCGCGACCGCGGCCAGACCCACCCCGAGGAGGGCCAGCGCGAACCAACCGCCCGGGCGCTCTTTGGCGGCGACCTCGACGATCCATCCGGACGGCGTCACGAATCGAAACCGTCCCCAGAGGATCGCGGCGTCGCCGAGGACGAGGCCGCCGTAGAGGATCCCGAGCGCCTTCGCGACCGGGTGACCGGACTTCTCCGCCATCCGGTAGAACTCCCAGAGCGCGCCGAGGCCGACGACGCCGACGAGCGCGTTGAACGCGACCGGCGGCCCGAGGAAGAGAACGGCCAGGACGATCGGGATCGCGACCGCGGCGGCGAGCTCGCGTTTGCCTAGAGCCAAGGCGTTCGTTCCGTGCGGCGCGCGAAAAAAGTCAGCCCTGCGCCTCGGCCTTGCCCTCGGCGGGCCGGCCCTCGCTGATGACGCCGCCGTAACGGCGCTCGCGCTTCTGGAAGTCGAGGATCGCCTCGAAGAGATGCCGCCTGCGGAAGTCGGGCCAGAGCGTCGGCGTCACCCAGATCTCGCTGTAGGCGATCTGCCAGAGCAGAAAGTTCGAGACGCGCATCTCGCCGCTCGTGCGGATGAGCAGATCGGGGTCGGGAAGGCCCGCGGTGCCGAGGCGTGACCCGAGCGTTTCCTCGTCGATCTGCTCCGGGGTCAGCCGCCCGGAAACGACGTCGTTGGCGAGCGACCGGCACGCGTCGACGATCTCGGTCCGGCCGCCGTAGTTCAACGCGATGTTGAAGGTCATGCCGCGGCAGGACGAGGTCGCGGCCAGTCCCTGGGCCAGCGCCTTCTGGACCGACGGGTCGAGCTCGTTCATCCGGCCGACGACGCGGAAGCGGATGTCGTTCTTCAGGAGGTTCGAGAGCTCCTTGGCGAGGAACTCCTTCAGGAGCGACATCAGCGTCACGATCTCGAACCGGGGACGCTTCCAGTTCTCGACCGAGAACGCGTAGATCGTCAGAGCGTCGAGCTCCAGACGCGCGCAGGTTTCGACGGCCTCGCGCACCGACGCGATGCCCGCCCGGTGGCCTTCGACGCGCGGCGAGCCGCGCTGCTTGGCCCAGCGCCCGTTGCCGTCCATGATGATGGCCACGTGCCGCGGGAGCTTGGCGAGGTCGATCTCGTCCAGGAGCTGCCGCTCGAAGGATCCCGGCGGCGCCAGGGAGTCCAGCTCGATCACGGGGAAGAGTGTAGCGCGCCCGGCCTGTCTTCCGGAGGCCGATCGGGCTCGTAAACCACGCGCCGGAGCGTCAGGCCGCGGGCAAACGCCTTGGAGCAGAGGAGCCGCCGGTCGCCCGACGCGAGGAGGCGCGCGATCCGGTCCGCCGGCACGCGACCCCGGGACGCGTCGGCGAGCACGCCGCAGATCGAGCGCGCCATCCCCCGGAGAAATCCGTCGCCGCAGAGCACCGCGCGCAGCTCGTCGCCGTCCTCCTCGATCGCGACGCGCGTCAGGGTCCGCACCGTGGGCTCGCCGGCGGGCGTGCTGACCGCGAAGACGCGGAAGTCGCGCCGTCCGGGCAGCGCCGCCGCGGCTTCGCGCATCCGCGCCGCGTCGGCGCGCGGCGAGAGGGGCGCGACGAACGGGGCGTCGCGCGGCGCGATGACCGCGGCGCGGCTCCAGCGGTAGACGTACTCCTTCCACGCCGCGTCGAAACGCGCGTGAAAGTCGCGAGCCGCCTCCTCGACGGAGAGCAGGCGCACGTCCTCGGGCAGCCGGTCGTTGGCGCCGTCCCGCACCGCGCGCGGCTCGCGGCGCCGCGGCAGATCGAAGTGAACGACCTGGCCGTCGGCGTGGACGCCGGCGTCGGTGCGGCTCGCGCCCTCGACGCGCACGGCCTCGCGCGCGAGCGGGCGCAGCGCCGCCGCAAGAACCGCCTGCACCGTACGCGCCGCGTTCTTCTGCTCCTGCCAGCCGTGGAACCGCGTCCCGAGGTAGGCGACGACCGCGCGGTATCGGACGGGAGAGGTCACGCGGGCCCGGCCGTCCGGACGGCGTCCGGCCGCCGAGGACCGGATAGACTCGGGCTCCCGATGCGCATGGACGCCAGAGTCTACGCCGACGGTCCGTCGGCGGCGGGGGCGGTCGGACGATGACGCTCCCGGTCCGCCAGGCGCCGCGCGACCCGGTCTGCGGCATGACCGTCGAGCCCGAGCGCGCCGCCGCACGCCGGGAGCGCGACGGCCAAACCGTCTACTTCTGCGCCGAGGGCTGCGCCCGCCGGTTCGACGAGGCGCCCGAGCGCTACACGGGCGCGCGCGCCCCCGAAGCCATGGCGCCGGCCGTCCGCGTGCCGATCGCGCGCGGCGCGGCCCCGGAAGAGTCGGTCTCGCTCGCGGTCGAGGGCATGCACTGCGCCTCGTGCGTGACGACGATCGAAAAGGCGCTCGCGGCCGTGCCCGGCGTCTCGCAGGCGTCGGTCAACCTCGGCACTGCGCGGGCAGAGGTGCGCGGGGCGGGGCTCGACCCCGAGCGCCTCGCCGCGGCGGTCAGGTCGAGCGGCTACGACGCCCGCCTCGCCCCCGACACCGCCGGGGGCGACGCGGAGCGCCGCGCGACGGAGCAGACGCGCGCGCTCCTCTCCCGGACGATCGTCGCGGCGGTCCTGACCGCGCCCGTGGCGATCCTCTCCATGGCCGACGTGATGTTCCCCGGGCGCAACTTCGTGCTGCTCGCGCTGACGCTGCCCGTCTACCTCTGGGCCGGCGCGCCGTTTCTCTCGGGCGCCGTCCGCACGCTCCGCCACCGCACGGCAAACATGGACACGCTGATCGCCGTCGGCACGACGGCCGCGCTCGGGCTCTCGGCCGCGGTCACCGTCTTTCCGGCGAAGTTCGCCGCGGCCTCTTCCGGACCGATGGGGCCCGTGTACTACGAGGCCGTCGGCGTCATCCTGACGCTGGTCCTTCTCGGCCGCTATTTCGAAACGCGAGCCCGGGGGCGCACGTCCGCGGCCGTCCGCCAGCTCCTCGACCTCGCGCCCAAGCGCGCGCGCCGCGTGGAGGGCGGGCAGGAGCGCGAGGTCCCGGTGGCGGAGGTCCGGGTCGGCGACCGACTGCGCGTCAAGCCGGGAGACGCCGTCCCGGTGGACGCCGTCGTGCGGTCGGGCCGCTCCGGCGTCGACGAGTCGATGGTCACGGGCGAGTCGCTGCCGGTCGAGAAAGGACCCGGGGACCGCGTGCTCGGCGGGACCCTGAACGGCGACAGCGCGCTCGAGGTCGAGGCCACCGCCGTCGGCGCGGCGACGGCGCTTTCCCAGATCGCGCGGCTCGTCCAGCAGGCCCAGGCGTCGAAGCCGCCGATCCAGAGGCTCGCCGACCGCATCTCCGGAGTCTTCGTGCCGGTGGTGCTCGTGGTGGCCGTGGTCACGTGGGTCGCCTGGTACGTCCTCGGCCCGGAGCCGCGGGCGCTCGGCGCGACCGTCGCGTTCGCCTCGGTCCTCATCATCGCCTGCCCGTGCGCGCTGGGGCTCGCGACGCCGACGGCGATTCTCGTCGGCACCGGCCGCGGCGCGAAGGCGGGCATTCTCTTCCGCAATGCCGACGCGCTCGAGACGGCGCGCCGCGTCACGCGCGTCGTCCTCGACAAGACCGGCACGATCACCGAAGGCAAGCCGCGGCTGACCGACCGCGTCCACGTCGCCGGCGTGCCGGACGAGGAGCTGCTCGGGCTCGCGGCGTCGCTCGAACAGGCTTCCGCGCACCCGCTCGCGCGGGCCGTGGTCGCCGCGGCGTCCGAGAAGGGCATCGCGATCCCCCCGGCCTCGGCCTTCGTCTCGCGCACCGGGCTCGGCGTGACCGGCGCCGTCGGCGGCCGCCGCGTGGCCGTGGGCAGCGCGGCGCTCCTCGCGGCGGAAGGCGTCGAGACCGCGCCGGTCGCCGAAGAGGTCGCGCGCTTCGCGGCCGAGGGAAAGACGCCGCTCCTCGTCGCGGCCGGCGGCCGGCTGCTCGGCCTCCTCGCGGTCGCCGATCCCGAGAAGCCGACTTCCCGGCACGCGATCGCGCGCCTGAAGACGATGGGCCTCTCCGTCGCGATGCTGACCGGCGACCGCGAGGACACCGCACGCGCCGTGGCGGGGCGCGTCGGCGTCGCGGACGTGTACGCCGGCGTGCTCGCGCCCGACAAGGCGGCCCGCGTGGCCGCGCTCCAGGCCGACGGCGCCGTGGTCGCGATGGTGGGCGACGGCGTCAACGACGCGCCCGCCCTGGCGCAGGCCGATCTCGGCATCGCCATCGGCGCCGGCGCCGACGTCGCGATCGAGGCCTCGGACGTCACGCTCGTGGGCGGCCGCCTCGACGCGGTGGCCGACGCGATCGCCCTGTCGCGCGCGACGCTCACGACGATCCGGCAGAACCTCGTCTTCGCGTTTCTCTACAACGCCCTCGGGATCCCTCTGGCCGCCGGCGTCTTCTACCCCGCGACCGGGTGGATGCTCTCCCCCATGATCGCCTCGGCGGCGATGGCGGCGTCCTCGCTCTCGGTCGTGGGCAACAGCCTTCGCCTCTCGGGAAAGAAGCTGCCGTGACGACGGACCGGGTCGCGGCCATCGCCGCCGGCGCGGGGCTCGTCGCTTTCCTCCTCGTGTTCTTTTTCGGGAAGCGGCCGCAGGCCGCCGCCTCGGGCTCGCGCGTCACGATCGTCGTGGACGGCGGGTACACCCCGGACCTCGTCGTGGCCCGGCGCGGCAGGCCGCTCACCCTGGTGTTCGACCGACGCGACAGCGGCCCGTGCACCGACGAGATCGTGCTTCCCGATTTCGGAATCCGGCGGAGCCTCCCGTCCGGCGCGCGGACCGAGATCGGCCTCGTGCCCCGGCAGGCGGGCGAGTTCCCGTTCTCGTGCGGCATGAACATGCTGCACGGGAAGATCCGGGTGACCGAGTGACCGAGCCGACGCTCCAGGTCGCGGAGATCTTCCGCTCCATCCAGGGCGAGTCGACGCGCGCGGGCCTGCCGTGCGCCTTCATCCGTCTGACCGGCTGCGGGCTGCGCTGCGTCTGGTGCGACAGCGCCTACGCCTTCCACGGCGGCTCGGCGATGACGGTCGGGGACGCCGCCGGCCGCGTCCTCGCGCTCGGCACCGACCTCGTCGAGGTCACGGGCGGCGAGCCCCTCGAGCAGGAAGGCGTCTATCCTCTGATGACGCGCCTGCTCGACGCGGGCCGCACGGTCCTTCTCGAGACGGGCGGCCACGTTCCTCTCGACCGCGTGGATCCGCGCGTGGTGAAGATCGTGGACGTGAAGGCGCCCGGCAGCGGCATGGCGCAAGCGAACCTCCCGGAGAACCTCTCGGGGCTCCAGCCGCACGACGAGCTGAAGTTCGTCCTCGCCGACCGCCGCGACTTCGACTGGGCGCTCTCGCTCGTCCGCGAGAAGGCGCTCGATTCCGAACGCGTCGTGACGTTCTCGCCGGTCTGGGAGTCGCTGCCCGCGGGCGAGCTCGCCGAGTGGGTGCGCGACTGCGGCCGGCCGATCCGCCTCGGCCTCCAGCTCCACAAGGTGCTCTGGGGCGACGTGCCGGGACGCTGAGCGAATGGCGCCGAAGAAAGCGGTCCCGGCGAAGGCGCCGCGCTCCAAGGCCGCTCGGGGGGCCGCTCCATGACGGCGTCCCGAGCCGTCGTCCTGCTCTCCGGCGGCCTCGACTCCGCGACGTGCCTCCTGATCGCCCGGCGCGAGGACTTCGAGGTTCTCGCGCTCTCCTTCGACTACGGGCAGCGCCACGCCGTCGAGCTCGACCGCGCGCGGGCGATCGCGGCGCGCTACGGCGTTCGCGCCCACCGGATCGCTCGCCTCGACTTTCCGGGCAAGGGCGCTTCCGCGCTGACCGACCTCGAGATCGCGGTGCCTCGCGACGGGCTCGGGAAGGAATCCATCCCCGTCACGTACGTGCCGGCGCGCAACACGCTCTTTCTCGCGCACGCGCTCGCCTGGGCGGAGATCGAGGGCGCGTCGGACGTCTTCATCGGCGCCAACGCCCTCGACTATTCGGGCTACCCGGACTGCCGCCCCGAGTTCCTCGAGGCTTTCGAGAAGATGGCGAACCTCGGGACGAAGGCCGGCGTGGAAGGTCGCACCGCGTTTCGCATTCGCGCCCCGCTCGTCGCGATGACCAAGGCCCAGATCGTCCGCCTCGCGGCCGAGCTCGGCCTCGATTTCGCGCTCACGTCGTCGTGCTACTCGCCGGGTCCGCTCGGGCAGGCGTGCGGCTCGTGCGACTCCTGCCTGCTGAGGGAAAAGGGGTTCAGAGAAGCCGGGATCGCCGACCCCGGTCGGGGACCGGGTCTAAGTAGTTGAGTTAAATACACTAATGTTTACAGAACTATTAACTTGACAAGGTAACACTCAGATAATATTCTCAGCCTCCCAGTCGGGCGACCCCGAGGCAACTCCGACAGCCCGACGGAAGGAAGAGAAATGCGTTTCGACCAGCTCACCATCAAGGCGCAGGAGGCGCTCCAGGAGGCCCAGCGCGACGCTCGCGCCCGCGGCAATGCGGAGTTGACGGGCGATCATCTCCTGCTCGCCCTGCTCCAGCAGGACGACGGCGTCGTCGTCCCGGTCCTGCAGAAACTCGGCGTCGGCGTCGACAAACTGACCGCCGAGCTCGAGGCCGAGCTCGACCGCCGCCCCAAAGTCTCGGGCGCGTCGGCGGACGCCGCCATGGCCCGAGACCTCACGAAAGTCTTCGACCGCGCCTTCGAGATCGCCCGCGAATTCGGCGACGAGTACGTCTCGACCGAGCATTTTCTGCTCGCCCTCGCCGAGTCGGGAAGTGACGCCGCCCGCCGGCTGGCGAAGGCCGGCGTCAAGAAGGACGACCTCCTCAAGGCGTTGAAGGAAGTCCGCGGCTCCTCGCGCATCACCGACCCCAACCCCGAAGAGAAATACCAGGCGCTCAAGCGCTACACCCGCGATCTCACGGATCTCGCCCGGCGCGGCAAGATCGACCCGGTCATCGGCCGGGACGAGGAGATCCGCCGCGTCGTGCAGGTCCTCTCACGCCGCACCAAGAACAACCCGGTCCTGATCGGGGAGCCCGGCGTCGGCAAGACGGCCATCGTCGAGGGCCTGGCGCGCCGCATCCACATGGGCGACGTGCCCGAGGGCTTGAAGAACAAGCGCGTGGTCTCGCTCGACCTCGGCGCGATGATCGCCGGCGCGAAGTACCGGGGCGAGTTCGAGGACCGGCTCAAGGCGGTCCTGAAGGAGATCGAAGAGGCGCAGGGCACCATCATCCTCTTCATCGACGAGCTCCACACGCTCGTCGGCGCCGGCGCCGCCGAAGGCGCGATGGACGCGTCGAACATGTTGAAGCCGGCGCTCGCCCGCGGCGAGCTGCGCGCCATCGGCGCGACGACGCTCGCCGAGTACCAGAAGTACATCGAGAAGGACGCGGCCCTCGAGCGCCGCTTTCAGCCGGTCTACGTCGAAGAGCCGACGGTCGAGGACACGATCGCGATTCTGCGGGGGCTGCAGGAGCGCTACGAGATCCACCACGGCGTGCGCATCACGGACGGGGCACTCGTCTCGGCGGCGAAGCTCTCGCACCGCTACATCACCGACCGCTTCCTGCCCGACAAGGCCATCGACCTGGTCGACGAGGCCGCGGCCCGGCTGCGCACCGAGATCGACTCGCTGCCGGCCGAGATCGACGCGGTCGAGCGCAAGATCGTCTCGCTCGAGATCGAGAAGCGCGCCCTCCAGAAGGAGAAGACCAAGGAGTCTCGAGCCCGTCTCGACGAGATCGAGCGCCAGCTCTCCGAGAGCCGCGAAGAGTCGAGCCGGCTGAAGGCCAAGTGGTCGGCCGAGAAGACCGTCATCCAGAAGGTCCGTGACATCAAGGGCGCGATCGAGAAGGTCAGGCTCGACGCCGGCGAGGCCGAGCGCCAGGGCGAGTTGCAGCGCGTGGCGGAGCTCCGCTATGGCCGGCTGCCCCAGCTCGAGAAGGAGCTCGCCGCGGAAAACGCCCGGCTCGCCGACCTGCAGAAGGGGCAGCCGATGCTCCGCGAGGAGGTCACCGAGGAGGACATCGCCGCGGTCGTCTCCAAGTGGACCGGCATTCCGGTCAGCCGCATGATCGAGAGCGAGTCCCAGAAGCTGCTGGCGATGGAGGATCGCCTCCACGCCCGCGTCATCGGCCAGGAGGAGGCCGTCACCGCCATCGCCGACGCGGTGCGGCGCTCGCGGGCCGGCCTCGCGGATCCGAAGAAACCGCTCGGCTCGTTTCTCTTCGTCGGCCCGACGGGCGTCGGCAAGACGGAGCTCGCGCGCGCGCTGGCCGAGTTCCTCTTCGACGACGAGCACGCGATGGTCCGGCTCGACATGTCCGAGTACATGGAGAAGCACTCCGTGGCGCGGATGATCGGCGCTCCCCCGGGCTACGTCGGCTACGAAGAGGGCGGCCGACTGACGGAGGCCGTGCGCCGCCGGCCCTACGCCGTCATCCTCTTCGACGAGATCGAGAAGGCGCACCCCGACGTCTTCAACGTGCTGCTCCAGGTGCTCGACGACGGGCGCCTGACGGACGGCAAAGGGCGCGTCGTGTCGTTCAAGAACACCGTCGTGATCATGACGTCGAACCTCGGCTCGGAGTGGATTGCCGAAGAGTCCTCGCGCGACGAAGAGGAGGTCAAGGCGAAGATCGAGGAGGCGCTGCGCCGCCACTTCCGTCCCGAGTTCTTCAACCGGATCGACGACGTCATCGTGTTCCACCGCCTGACCCGAGAGGAGATCGAGAAGATCGTCGCGATCCAGCTCGAGATGCTCGCCCGAACCGTGCTCGCCCGGGGGATCCTGCTGACGTGGACGCCGAAGGCGCTGCGCCAGCTCGCCGGCCGCGGCTACGACCCGACGTTCGGCGCGCGTCCCTTGAAGCGCCTCATCCAGAAGCAGGTCTCCGACGCCCTCGCGTCGAGGCTGCTCAAGGGCGAGATCCGCGACGGCGACGTCGTCGAGCTCGACGCCTCGCCGGACGGCGAGACGCTGGCCCTGCACAAGAAGAAGCCCGAATCCGTGACCGTGTGATCCATTTCAATGCATGGAGGTACTTATGAACCTGACTCGTTGGGAACCCTATCGTGAGCTCGCGACCCTGCAGGACCGCCTCAATCGCGCTTTCGGCGCCTTCGGCCGGACCGAGCGGGACGACGAGATGAACCTGGCCGCCTGGGCGCCGCCCGTCGACATCGCCGAGGAGAAGGATCGGATCGTGATCACGGCCGAGTTGCCGGGCTTCAAGGAGGATCAGATCGAGATCCAGACCGAGAACGGCATGCTGACGCTCCGCGGCGAACGGAAGTTCGAAAAAGAGTCCGACGGCAAGAGCTATCACCGGGTCGAACGCTCTTACGGCCAGTTCGTCCGCAGCTTCAGCCTCCCGAACAACGTCGACCGGGAAAAGATCAAGGCGGACTTCTCGAACGGCCTGCTCAAGGTCGAGCTGCCCAAGCGCGAGGACGCCAAGCCCCGGACGATCAAGATCTCAGCCGGCAGCGACAAGAAAGGCGAGGCCATCGACGTCAAGTCCCGCTAGGCGGGGGACATGGCCGCTTTTTCGCCCCGCCGCGAGGCGGGGCTTTCTTTTGGGCGGAATGCTCCTGCAGAATGCGCCGTTGTGCTCGCCGTGAAGCGCCCGGCCGCCGTGCTCCTGCTTTCGCTCGTCGCGATTTCCCTCGCGGCCGAGCCGCTCTCCAACCGGCGCACCGAGATCGTCCTCGTCGTCGAAAAGGTCGCCCCGGCCGTGGTCAACATCTCCGCCGAGCAGACGCTGCGCCAGCGGCCGTCGATCTTCGACGACTTTTTCTTCGGCTTCGACGGGCGCTCCCGCAGCCGCACGAGCCAGTCGCTCGGCTCGGGCGCGATCATCGACCCGAAGGGCATCATCGTCACCAACGACCACGTCGTCTCCGGCGCGTCGAAGATCACCGCGATGACCAAGTCGGGCCTCGAGCTCGAGTGCGACGTCGTCGGCTCCGACGCCGACAACGACCTCGCCGTCCTGAGGGTCCGCAAGCCGTCGGGGGCGCTGCCCTCGCTGAAGGTCGGGTCCTCGAGCGACCTGATGATCGGCGAGACGATCGTCGCGATCGGCAACCCGTTCGGCCTCTCGAACACGGTCACCGCCGGCGTCGTCTCCGCCAGGGGCCGGAGCGTCCGGGGCGAGAACAACCAGACCTACACCGACTTCATCCAGACCGACGCGTCGATCAACCCCGGGAACTCGGGCGGCCCGCTCGTCAACCTCGACGGCGAGATGGTCGGCGTCGCGACCGCGATCATCGGCGGCGCGCAAGGCATCGGCTTCGCCATCCCGGCCGACCGCGCCCGCCGCATCGTCGACGACCTGCTCCGATACGGCGAGGTGCGCGCCGTCTGGATCGGCGTGCGCGGGCGCACGCTGGTTTCGGGCGAGGAGAACCGGCCGCGGGGCTTCAAGGTGAAGGCCGTCTACCCCAACTCCCCCGCCTCCCGCGCCGGGATCCGCGACGGCGACCAGATCGTCTCGGTCGACGGCAACCCGATCGAATCGCAGGAGGCCTTCGAGACCGCGCTGTCCACGCGCGGGCCGGGGCTCCCCATGAAGCTCGTCGTGAAGGGAAGGCAGGGCGAACGGACCGTCACGGTGCAGGGCGAGTCGCCGCCCGCCGGGATCGGCGTCCAGATGCTTCGCGAAGACATCGGCATCGCGCTGCGGCGCTCGCAGGACGGCTACCGGATCGTCTCCGTCGACCGGGACAGCCTGGCCGCGCAGGCGGGCCTGAAGCCGGGCGATCAGCTCCTGACGTTGAACGGCACGGCCGTCCGCGGCCCCGAGGACGTCGACCACGTCCTGCAGCGCGACTTCAACAAGACGAGCCTCCTGATGGAAGTGGGACGGGGCCGGTTCTCGTATTCGCTGACGTTCCCGCTCGACTAGCTCGGATCCTGAGCGGGCCGCTTCGCGGCCCAACCGGAGAGAGAGGGGAAGTCTCCGACAGCCTCCTCTCCCAGCCAACGTGCACGGTTGTCTTTCAGGACCGAGGTCTCAGCCGAATCTCCGACACCACGATCCCCGCGAGAACCAGCAATCCCCCCAACCACCCGCGGGTACCGAGGCGCTCCCCGAGAAACCACGCCGCGAGCAGCGCCGTCACGACCGGCTCGAGCGTGTAGATGATCGCCGCGTGGGTCGCGGACATGTGGCCCTGCGCCCACGTCTGGAACACGTACGTGCCGGCCGTGCCGATCACGACGAGAAAGACGGCCTGCCAGAGGAGGGCGGCATCGTCGAGCAGCGGCGTGACGCCCCGCGCGAGCGCCGCCAGGCCGCCGCCGGCGACGACAGCCACTCCGGCCGCCGCGGTCGTCACGACGAGCTGGATCACCGTGAACCAGACGGGGTCGTGGCGCGCCGAGCGCTCCGCCATCAGGACGATGTAGAAGGCAAAGGTCACGCCGCAGCCGAAGACGAGCAGGTCGCCGCGGTTGATCGCGCCGCCCGTCGGCAGCGTCATCAGGACGAAGCCCGCGCCGGCGAGCGCGATCCCGACCCCGTTCTCGCGCGTCGGGAGCTTGCGCGTCATGAGGTACGCGGCAGCCGGCGTGAACACCGAGGCGAGCCCGGTCAGGAACGAGGCGTGCGAGGCGCTCGTCTCGACCTGGCCGAGGATCTGGAGCCCCATCCCGAGCGCGAGGACGATCCCGAGGACGAGCCCGTCCGGGCCGAGCCGGGGCGTCCGCCGGCGGCCCGGGAGCGCGAGCGCGCAGAGAGCCGTCGCCGCCGCGAAGCGCCAGAAGAGAAACGGCAGCGGCGGAACCGCGCCGAGCAGGTTCTTGACCAGCACGAAATCGGCGCCCCAGGCGAGGGTGACGGCGATCAGGACGGCGTCGGCGCGCCAGCGCCGGGACAGGGGTTCCCGTTCGAGGTCGCTCGTCATCGTCCTGTCGTCTCTCCGTTTGGAAGCGCAGACGTTACTAAGCTAGGATCCGTCGGCTTGCAAGAGCCTGCTACCCCCCGCGTCCGATTCGCGCCGTCCCCGACGGGATCGCTCCACGTCGGCGGGGCGCGAACCGCGCTCTACAACCTGCTCTTCGCGCGCCACACCGGCGGCCGGTTCCTCCTCCGCATCGAGGACACCGACGTCGAGCGCTCACGCGAGGAGCTGTCGGCGCAGATCCTGTCGGCCATGGAGTGGCTCGGCCTCGAGTACGACGAGGGGCCCTTCTACCAGTCGCGCCGCGGCGAACTCTACCGGGCGGCGGCCGAGCGGCTGCTGCGCGAAGGCAAGGCGTACCGCGCCTTCGAGACCCCGGACGAGCTCGAGGCCGAGCGGAAGAAGGCCGAGGCCGCCGGGCGCGCGTACCGCTACTCCGGTGCCGGGCGTTCGATCCCGCCCGACGAGAGCGACCGGCGCGCGCAGTCCGGGGAGCGCCACGTCGTCCGCCTGAGGATGCCCGACGAGACGATCGTCGTCGAGGACCTGATCCGCGGCCGCGTCGAGTTCCCGGCCGAGGCCCTCGACGATTTCGTGCTCGTCCGCTCCGATGGCCACCCGCTCTACCACTTCTGCGTGTGCGTCGACGACACCGACATGCGCATCACGCACGTGATCCGGGGCGACGATCACCTGGCCAACACGCCCAAGCACGTCGCCCTCTTCCGCGCGCTCGGCGCTCCCCTGCCGCGATTCGCCCACCTCGGGATGATTCTCGGCACCGATCGCAAGAAGCTCTCCAAGCGGCACGGCGCCGCCGCCGTCGAGGAGTGGCGTGAGGCCGGGATCCTCCCCGAGGCCCTCTTCAACTTCCTGGCGCTTTTGGGGTGGGCCCCCGGCGGCGACCGCGAGATCCTGAGCCGCGCGGAGATGGAGAAGGAGTTCACGCTCGAGAACGTGGGCGCCTCCCCGTCCGTCTTCGACCCGGAGAAGCTCCTCTGGATGAACCAGCAGTACATCGCGGCGCTTCCCGCCGAGGAGCTCCTGCGCCGCGCGCTGCCGCACGCCGCAGGGGGCGTCCCGGACCCCGCCGTGGCGCTGCGCGCGATCGAGCTCCACCGGCCCCGCGTTCGAACCCCGATCGAGATGGGCCGCGCGCTCTCTTCCTACGCGAACGACCCGGCCGACTACGAGCCCGACGGCTGGAAGAAGCACGTCAAGCCCGAGACGCCGCGGCAGCTCGAGGCGCTGGCCGCCGCGTGGGAAGCCCTCCCCGCCTGGACCGCCCCGGAAACCGAGGCCGCGCTGCGGCGAGCCGCCGAGGCCGAGACGATTTCGGCAGGCAAGCTCATCCATCCGACGCGGCTGGCGCTGACCGGAACGACCGTCGGGGCGCCGCTCTTCGACGTCGTCGAGCTGCTCGGCAAGGAGACGGCGCTGCGCCGCCTGCGCCGGTTCATCGAGGCCGCGAAGGCCCCCAACCCCGCGTGAGCCGCCGAGGACGCCTCTCGGACGCTCTCGGGAAGGGACCTCTTCCGCTCTCGTCGGCGCGTCGAGCGCCGCTCAAACAGACTTGACCCGGTAGTCCTGCCGGAGCGAGTGCAGGTCCTTGAGCGCGGTGCGCAGCACCTGGATGACGCGCGCCACTTCCCGGCCGTAGTAGCGCATCTCGGGATCGCAATCGGTCAGGCTGTAGATCGCCTCGTCCTTTTCGAGCCGGTCCTTCTCGAAAGTCAGGCGCTCGATCATCTCGTCGAGCTCGCCGCGCAGGACGAACGCGATGTCGCGCACGCCCAGGTAGCGGCTGCATTGGGGACAGTGGACGGTCTCGCTGCCGGCGTCGGGCACCGAATCGATGACGAACTGCCGCTCGCAGCGGGGGCACTCGAAGACTTCCGGGATCATGGCTCTGGGTAACCGAGTGTACTCTCCGCCGGAAGTGCGCGCCATTTTTCCGCCGGGCGCGAAAACCCCGTACAATGCGCAGGGGCTTCGCCCTGCCCGGCGGGCCTCGGCCCGTCCCCGGAGCCGGCCGCGACCGCCACACATCGGATGAAGCTCGTCGTCGTCGTGGGTACGCGCCCGGAGGCCATCAAGATGGCTCCGGTGGTGCGCCGGCTCCGGGAGGAGCCCGGCTGGCAGACCCTTTTGTGCGCGACCGCCCAGCACCGCCAGATGCTGGACCAGGCCCTCGGCCTCTTCCAGCTCGAACCCGACGTCGACCTCGACCTCATGCGCCCCGATCAGACGATCAACGGGCTCGCGTCGCGAGTCCTCGCCTCGCTCGACGACGTGCTCGCGCGCGAGAGCCCCGACTGGCTCCTGGTCCAGGGCGACACGACGACCGCGATGGGCGCCGCGCTCGCCGCTTTCCATCGCCGCATCCGGGTCGGCCACGTCGAGGCGGGACTGCGCACCGGCGACTTCCGGCATCCGTTCCCCGAGGAGATGAACCGCCGCGTCGTGGACCTCGTCGCGGACGCCAACTTCGCGCCCACGCGCCGCGCGGCGCGGGCGCTCGAGGCCGAGGACGTCCCGGCCGGCAAGATCTTCCTGACCGGAAACACCGTCGTCGACGCGCTCCTCGCCATCGCCGGAAGCGACGGCGAGACCGCCGCGGAGGACCTCGTCCTGATCACCGCTCACCGCCGCGAGAGCTTCGGCGAACCGCTCGAGCGCGTGGTGCGAGCCATCGAACGGCTGGCGCGGGCCTTTCCGGCGACGCGCTTCGTCCACGTCCTCCACCCCAACCCGAACGTCGGGCCGATCGTCCGCCGCAACGCGGGGCTGCCGAACGTCGAGCTCGTCGAGCCGCTCGACTATCTCGCGCTCGTCCGTCTCATGCGCCGCGCGCGCCTCATCCTCACCGACTCGGGCGGGATCCAGGAGGAGGCGCCGACGTTCCACAAGCCCGTTCTCGTCCTGCGCGAGAAGACCGAGCGCCCCGAGGGCGTCGAAGCGGGCCTCGCGACACTGGTCGGCACCGACGAAGAGCTGATCGTCGCGCGCGCGTCGGCGCTGCTGTCGGACCCGTCGGCGCGCCGCGCGATGGCCGGCCGCGGCAACCCGTACGGCGACGGGCTCGCCTCCGACCGGATCGCGGCGATCCTGGCGGGCCGGCCCTTTGCGCCCTTCGTTCCGCCGGCATGAGGCCGGACTGGGAATCGGGGCTGCGCGGCCGGCTCTACGCGCTCGGCCGCCGCGCCGTTCCCCTTTCCTGGCGCCGCGCCCTGCGCCGCCGCGTGGCGACCGAACGCCTCCTGGGGCTCCGCAAGCCCGAGGTCGCGCTCGACTACGGACCCGCCGAGCCCGGGCCCGCGGTCGCGGGGCGGGCCGACGTGCTCGTCCTCCCGGTCATCCCGTGGACCTACCGCCGCCAGCGCCCGCAGCAGCTCGCCGAGGCGCTCGCCCGCCGCGGGCGCCGAGTCTTCTACGGATCGCTCGAAGGCTCCGGCGAGCCGGCCGACGCGGTCCGCGTCGCGCCGGGCGTGACCCTCGTGCCGATCGCGGGCGTGCGCCGGGAAGACCCTGCGGACCGGCCCCTCGAGGCAGCCGCCCTCGCGTCGGCCCTCGAGGGCCTCGCGGCGTGGCGCGCGCGCTTTTCCATCGCCGACGCCGCCGTCCTCGTCCAGACGCCCTACTGGCAGCCGCTCGCGCAGGAGCTCCGGCGGCGCTTCGGCTGGCGTGTCGTGTACGACTGCCTCGACGCGCACGAGGCGTTCGCGGCCAACCGCCCGGGCGTTCTCGACGCGCCGGAGCGCGCGCTCGCGGCCGAGGCGGACATGGTCGTCGCGACCTCGGCGGCCCTCGCGCGGCGGCTCGCCGCCCGGCGGTCCGACGTGCGGCTGCTGCCCAACGCCGGCGATCCGGGGCCCTTCGCCCGCCTCGAGCCGCCGCGGCGTTCGCCGCGGGACCTCGTCGTGGGATACGTCGGCGCGGTGGACGACTGGTTCGACGCGCCGCTCGTCGCCGCGCTCGCGCGCCTTCGCCCGCAGTGGCGCTTCGAAATCGTCGGCGGCGTCGAAAGCCCGTCGCTCGAGCTGCCGCGCGCCGCGAACGTGCTCTTTCACGGCGAGCGGCCGTATGGCGAGATGCCCGGATTTCACGCCCGCTTCGACGTCGAGATGATCCCCTTTCGGCCGTCTCCCCTGACGCACGCGACAGACCCGGTCAAACTGTACGAGGCGGCGGCCGCGGGGCGCGCGGTGGTGGCGACGTCCCTGGAGTCGCTGCGACCCTTCGCCGTCCGGGGTCTCGTGCGTCTGGCCGACACGGCCGAGGAATTCGCCGCGGCGCTCGAAGCCGCCGCGGCCGCGGATCCTGCGGAGGCCGAGCGGCGGCGGGCGTTCGCCCGGGACAACACGTGGGACGCGCGCGCGGCCGCCCTCGACGCCTGGTTGACCCCGGGCAGCGCCCATGAGACCGTGCGCCGGAAGCCGAATCCATGAGTGCGACGACTGCGCCCAGCTCCCCGGCGAAGCCCCCGGCCGTGCCCGTCTACGACTCGGCGCGGCGGCGCCCGGCGTGGATCGAGGAGGCGGCGAGCCTCTGGGCGTTTCGAGGCCTCGTCCACGAGCTCGTGATCCGCGACATCAAGGTCCGCTACAAGCGCTCGGTCCTCGGGATCCTCTGGACGATGCTCGCGCCCCTGTTGAACATGATCGCGCTGACACTGGTGTTCTCGGTCCTCTTCAAACAGGAGATTCAGAACTACCCCGTCTACTTCATGACGGGCTCGATCTGCTGGGCCTTCTTCGCCCAGACGACCTCGGCCGCGGCGCAGCAGACCCTCGCCTCCAACGAAATGGCCAAGCGAATGTTCGTCCCCCGCACGGTCTTCATCGCTTCGGCGCTCGGAGGGGGGCTCGTCAACCTGGTCCTGTCGCTGGTGCCGCTGCTCGTGATCCTCGCCATGACGAGCTTCCCGCTGCACCCCACCTGGGCCTTCCTGCCCGTGTCGGTGCTGATGATCGCGCTGTTCACGGCGGGCGTCTCGCTGATCCTCTTCACCGTGGCGTCGCGCTTCGCCGACGTCAAGGAGATGTACCTCGTGGTCATCCAAACGTGGATGTTCCTGACGCCGATCGTGTACCACCCCTCGATCGTGCCCCCGAAGTACCGGTTCGCGCTCTGGGCGAACCCGATGTATTACCTCCTCCAGACCTTCCGCGCCCCGATTTACGACGGCGCGGTGCCCTCGGCCGAGCTCGTCCTCGGGTCCCTCGCTCTCGCGGTCCTCTTCCTCGTCACCGGCTGGGTCTTCTTCTGTCATCGGCGCGACGACATGGCGTACTGGAGCTGACGGGCCGATGACCGACGTCATCCGGCTCGAAGGCGTCACCCTGCGGTACCGCGTGCCGCGCGAGCGCATCCGCTCGATCAAGGAATACGCGATCCGGCGTGTTCAGCGCCGCATCGTCTACGACGACTTCGAGGCGCTGCACGCCGTCGACCTGAACGTCGCGGCCGGCGAGCGCGTCGGCGTCGTCGGCCGCAATGGCGCCGGCAAGAGCACGCTCTTTCGCGTCATCTCCCGCGTCCTGCCGCCCGGGGAAGGCCGTGTCTATGTCGCCGGACGCATCGCGCCGATCCTCGAGCTCGGCCTCGGGTTTCACGGCGAGCTCACGGGCCGCGAAAACGTGATGCTGCAGGGCGCCCTGCTCGGGTTCTCGCGCGCCGAGACGCGGCGCCGGCTCGACCGCATCGTGGCGTGGGCGGAGCTCGAGGAGTTCATCGACGCGCCCATCCGGACGTTTTCGACCGGCATGTCGGCGCGCCTGGCGTTCGCGGTCGCGACCGACGTCGATCCCGACATCCTCCTCGTCGACGAGGCCCTGTCGGTCGGCGACGAGAAGTTCCAGCGCAAGTGCCGCGATCGCATGGAGGGCTTGCGCGCTCGCGGCAAGACGTTCATGCTCGTGTCGCACTCTCCCCAGCAGATCTACGACAACTGCGAGCGCGCGATCTGGCTCCACCACGGCCGGATCGTCCGCGACGGCCCCGTGCTGGACGTGATCGCCGCGTACCACGAGTGGTCTCTCGGCGAGACCGACGCGGTCACGCCGGCCGTCTAGGGCCGGCGGTCAAAAAAAAGGGGCGCGGCATCGGCCGCGCCCGTAACGTTGGAACTCCTTCCCGGTTGGCGAGACGGACGTCGAGGCTCTCGGCGAGGCAGACGGAAGCGCGGCGGTGACGCCCGGCGATGTGTCGCGAAGCGTGCGGCAATGTACCCGCGGCCGCCGTCGGATTGAACCTGGGAAAACTACGAGGTGCCGGGAAAGAAAAGGGCGCGGCCCGAAGGCCGCGCCCGATGAAAGCCGGCGCGAAGCGGTCTAGGGCAGGTACGGGATGTTGAAGCCCTTCACCAGGAACACCGCCATCTGGGCGTTGGTGATGTTGGCGTTCGGGCAGAAGTTCCCTCCGCCGCAGCCCGCCGTCACGCCCTCGTTGTACAGACCATAGATGTAGTCGGCGGCGAACGAACCGCACGGCACGTCGGCGAACACCGCTCCATCCGGGGTGCAGGCCGGGGGCGCGGCGTCGCCGTGCTGCCCCTTGTAGATGAAGACCGACATCTGGGCGCGGGTGTTCGGCGAGCTCGGGCAGTAGTTCCCGCTGCCGCAGCCGGCCGTGATGCCGTCGTTGTAGATGCCCTGGATGTAGAACGCGTTGTAGTCGTTGAACGTCACGTCGCCGAAGGTGTTCGCGTACACCGGCGGCGGCGTGTTGCGCCCGTGGATCGCCCGGAAGAGATAGCCCGCCATGTCGGCGCGGGACACCACGCCGTTCGGGCAGAAGTTGTAAACGGTCGGCCCGCAGTTCGGCGGTCCGCCCATCATCACGCCCGCGCCAGCCGCTCCGTAGACGAAGTTCCACGCGAAGCTGCCTTGCGGAACGTCGTTGAAGAGCACCGTCATGGCCACGGGGATCGCCGGCACCGCGTACGGCGTGTCGGTCGAGACCTGGACCTGGGCCTGAACGAGACCCGGCAGCATGCCCGAGGAATTGAACGTCGCCGAGACCGGCGTCGTACCCGCGACGACGCCCGGACCGCCCGTGCCGCCGATCGTCCCTTCCGTCGGGTCGAGGGTCAGCCACGGGATGTCCACCGAGCAGGTGGCGCCTTCCCCGGAAGCCACGAGATAGAGCGTCTGGGTGTTCTGGTTCACCATCCACAGGTTGCCGATGCAGTCCGCTTCCATGCCCGCGCCGCCGTGGTCGTCGAAGGCCCCGCCGCCGACCTGGAAGCTGCCGACGACGGCGTAGTTGTTCAGCGCGTCGAGGACCGTGATCGAGAAGTCGACGGGGTCGCTGACCTGCACGAAGAGGTGTCCCGTGCCGGGGAAGTACGCCAGACCCGAAATCCCGAGTCCGACCATCGCCGAGTCGAGAATGTTGCCGTCCGCGTCGAAGTGATAGATCGTGAAGTCGTTCCAAGACCCGACGTAGTACGTGTTCGAGACCACGTCGTACGCGAGACCGCGCTCCGAGGCGCCGGTCCCCGGGCAGATCGTGTTGCCCGTGACGGTCTTGGTGGCCGGGTTGACCTCGAAGATGCAGGAGCTGCCGGACGCCACGACGTCGACGTACCAGATCATGCCCGTCTTCGCGTTCCAGGCGCCGTCCGCCGCCCAGGCCGAGATGGCCCCGGACAGGTCGATCGTCTGGCCGGTCGAATTCCCGGCGTTGTCGTACTGATGCGCCTTGTCGTCGCCGCCCGCCTGCCCGATGTCGGTGATCCAGGTCGAGCTCGAGTTGCCGTCGAACCCGACGCCCCATCCGTAGGGCTCCTGGAGCGCGGAGCTTCCGAGCACGTCGCCGGCCGCCAGCGGACGCCGCGGGGCCTGCGTCAGGCCCGAAAGCGCCGGAAGGCCGCTGCCCCTGGTGGAGACCATCGCGGCGGCCCGCGCCGCCGGATCCTTCGGCAGCCGCGCGAGCGCCTTTTCGACGTCACGCCGCGAGGCGAAACCCGACGTGGTCGAGGAAAGCAGCGGCGCGTTGATCTCGGAAAGCGAGAAGGTCGCAACCGGCTGGCCGGTGTTCGACATCGTGAGCGTCTTCACCGACATGCCGTTCGGCGGAATCACGGCCGAGAGCGGGCTCGGCGTCGCCGAGACCTTGCCGGCCTGGAGTACGAAGTCGCGGCGAACCACGTCGTTGTTGAACGCGGTCGTCGACTCCGAGTCGCTCGTGTAGGAGGCCTTCGAGGCCTGGAGGCTCTGCGGACCCGCCGGCGAGAACATCGCGTAGAAGCCGGAGGGACGGTCGGGGTCGCCGGGGTCGATCGTGCCGGTCGAGGTCGCCTGGGTCAGGTTCGCGACCGTCGCGCCCACCAGCCCGTTGCCCGTGTTGCCGTCGGCGACGTTGCCGACGATCAGGCCGCCCGCGATCGGGTTGCACGGCACGTTGCCGAGCGCCACGTCGTCCACCTGCCACCACCACGCCCAGAACCCGGTGTAGTGGAAACGCGCCTGGACGTTCGACTGGCCCGCCGCGAAGGACATGTCGGCGAACTGGTAGCCGGGACCGGGCACGCTCACGCCGGCCGCCTCCCAGACGTTGGTCCAGGACGCGCCGCCGTCGGTGCTGACGTCGACGTCGGCGACGGAATCGAGGTCCTCGTAGTCGTTGGCCCAGAGGATCCCCGCGTTGGGCAGCTCGGAGAGGTCGAGCGACGGCGTCACGAGGCTCGTGTCGTCGGTGACGAAGCTGTCGCAGTTGCTGTTGACCAGGGCGAAGGGACCGCTGCCGCCTGTCTGGTTGCCCTCGAACTGGCCGCAGGGATCCGCGTCGTTCCAGATCAGCCAGGGCTGACCGCCGTCCGTGCTGTCGTTGACGATCGACCAACCCTCGGGCAGGACGCCCGCGTCGAAGTGTTCGTTCAAAACCGGGATCAACTCCTCGGAGCTCGTATAGCCGGGGGCCTGACAGGTCGTGTCGGCGTGGAGCGAGAAGTCCTGAACCAGGGGCGTGCCCTCGGTCGAGAGCGACGCGCTACCGCCGCCGTAGCCCGGCTCGACGGCCGTGACCGTCGCCGTGTAGTTGATGCCCGAGAAGAGCGTCGCCTGGTACTGACCCGTGACCGGATCGCTGAAGACCGTGAGCGCTTCGGTGCTGTCGGAGGTGAAGACGATCTTCGCGTAGAGGGGCCAGCCGTGGCCCGAGCCGTCGGTCGTCGTGCCGCTGACGGGCGTCTGGCTCGCGCCGTGCGTCCGTTTCGGCTTCGACGCCGCGCTCTTGCCGCTCTTCGGCTTCGAGGTCGCCGCGGCGGCCATCTTGTTCTCGCGCAACGCCCTGGCCGCCGGGGCGTTTTTCGCGGGATTATCCGGCGCGCCCGCTCGAACCGACGAGCCCTGCGCCGAAAACAGCGCCGGGCTGCCGGTCAAAGCGAGGCACGCCCCCAGGGAGACGATCAAGGCCGTCAGCCTCTTCGTCGAGATCCGGTGCATGCCGTCCTCCTTCAGTTAAGCCGAGAAATCAAAACTCTCGAAACGCGACCTAGGGACCGTAGAGCACGAGACCGAAGGTCTTCACGAGGAAGACCGCCATCTGCTGTCGGGCGACCTGGTTGGTCGGGCAGTAGTTGCCGCCGCCGCAGCCGGCCGTGACGCCGCGCGCGACGAGCTCGTTGACCCAGGGCGCGTAGGGGCTCGAGCACGGCACGTCGGTGAAGACCGCCGTCGAGCAAGCCGGGGGCACGTACGCCGAGCCCTCCTCCGTCTTCAGGAGAAACACCGCCATCTGCTGCCGGTTGGTCGGATCCGTCGGACAGTACGTCCCGGCGCCGCAACCCGCCGTCACGCCGCGCGCCGAGAGCTCGTTGACCCAGGGCGCGAACGGGCTCGAGCACGGCACGTCGGTGAAGACCTCGGTCGTGCAGGCCGGCGGCACGTACGCCGCTCCCTCCCTGGCCTTGAGCAGGAACACCGCCATCTGCTGGCGCGTGACCGTGTCGCCGGGGCAGAACGTCGTGCCGTCGCCGCAGCCGGCCGTCACGCCGTTGTGGAGCACCGTCTCGATCGACGGGTAGAAATTGCTCGACGAGGGCACGTCCGTGAAGCTGCCGCCCACGTGGACGGTCCAGGTCTTCTGGTTGGAGTAGGCCGGCGCGAGCGCGAAATCGCCGACCGTCTCGGTCAGCGACGCGTCCCAGTGCGTCGCGGGACGCTCGGCGGCCGTGATCTGCACGGCGTAGCAGTCGCTGCACGCGGCCGAGTCGCTCGGGTTGAGCGTCCCGTAACCCGCTGTGCCGTCCGGAACCGAGTACGTGGGGCCGGCCGGGCCGCTGAAGTCGGTCACGTCGCCCGAGAGAGCGATCGCGTTGATCCCCGTGTTCGTCCAGATGGGCGACACCGTCGCCAGCTCGCCCACCTCGAGCACCCCGTTGCCCGCCGCGTCGACGGCCAGGGCCGAAGGCGCCACGGAAACCGCGAGCGCGCAGTCGTCCGGATGAGCATCCGGCACCTGCTGGTAGAAGTTGGTGATCGTGACTTCGTCGAAGTCGAAACCGTGCCGCGAGTCGAGGGCATCGGTCCCGTAGTTGACCTGGAGGTACGCCGGCACGCCCGTGAAGGCGCCGCCCGGATTCAGGGCCGCGGCCGTCCAGCTGGCCTGGAAGAACCCGTTCGGGAATCCCGGAGTGGTGCCGTTGTAGCCGGGCTGGCTGGCCGTCTGGCACGTTCCGTTGGGCGAGCCGTCGGCGACGCTGTAGAGGCGGCCGCTCGTCGGCTTGATGACCGTCCGGTCGCCGGTCGAGCTGACGACCATGCTGATGTTGGCGCGGTCGTAGTCCGCGTCGGAGTGCGGCTCGATGTCGTACCGCACCCACATGTTCATCGTCGAGGTGTCCGTGAGGAGCAGCAGCGGCGAAGCCACGATGTCGCAGGCGTTGGCCACGTCGTCGGAGGACGACATGTGCGCGAGCGTGCCGTTGGCGCCGGCGCCGAGGATGCGGTTGAACGTGCCCGAGAGCGTCGTCCAGCCCTGCCGGTCCGCTTCGAAGCTGTAGGTCGCGGTCGGCACGAGAACGAGGTCGCTCTCCGTGTGGAAGAGCTTGACGAGCTGCGTGCGCGTGTCGCCGTTGAGCTCGTCCGCCGTGACCTCGACGAGGAAGTCGGATTCGCCGTCGAAGGTCAGGCCCTGCGGGATGACCTGGAAGCTGCCCTGCGCCACGGTGCACGTCGCCATGGTCGGCGCGATCGTGGACGGGAACGTCGTGACGATCGTCGTGAGCGGGTGCGTAACCGCCGTGACGTTGGTGACGCGCACGTTCGTGAGATCACCCACGCCCGTGTTGTTGACCGAGAAGGTGATGGTGTCGAGCTCGCAGTTGTCGAGGAACGGGTCGCCGTCGCCGCCGGTCAGGGTGTTGCCGCCCGTGAAGGCGAGGTTCGCGCCGGCCACGGGCGCACTCTGCGCACAGACGCTCATCGGGGAGAGGCAGGACGGGCTCGAGCCGATGGCCATGACTCCGTACGAGTAGGTCCGTCCGTTTGCGAGGCCCTGATCGAGGAAGCTCAAATCGCTCGTCCGCGCGATGATCGCCTTACCGATGTTGCAGCCGTCTACGCCGTCGCTTCGGTAGACCGCGTAACTGGACGCACCGTCGACGGCGGTCCAGCTCACGGTGATCGAACGGTCGCCCGCCGTGAGCGTCACCGTCGGCGTGTCGACAGGTCCGCCAGCGCATCCGGAGTTGACCGGAGCCGGCGAGGCGCAATGAATCTCGTGCCTCTCGAACGCCGCCCGGATCGCCGTCATGTGCGGCGTCCCGTCGGCGATGTTTCCGTTGTCGTCGTCGACGGCGAGCAGGCTCAGGTACTGCCCTGTCGCGCTGCAACCTCCGCCGACCGAACACGTGTACAGGCTGGTGATCGGCTGGTTGCCGAGGTAATAGAGCCGGCTCGCCACCTCGTGCGCCGTTCGGGAGTCGTAGTTGAAGGGCGCCGCCGTGAGATCGCGGGCCTGCAGATCCCAGGCAGCCTCGGCGGCCACCATGCCCTCGCAGTGGATCTCACGGCCGCACGGACCCGTGCCGCTCGGGCACGAGCTCGCCGCGCCGGTGCCGCCGCACTGATCGGTGGTGAACCCATTCTGGATCCAGCTGATCGTGTGGGGCTGATCGCAGCGGTGGTTCGCATAGTCGAGGTCGCGGACACCCGTGCAGCCGGTCGTCGGCGTCCCGTTGCAGGCGTCTCCATACCCGCCGCAGGTCTGCTCGGTGAAGAATCCGCGCCCCATGCAGGACTGGTTGATGCGCAGCATCGCGTACGTGTCCGCGATCGCTTCGCCGGGGTTGGCGATGTTGGGGTTGACGCCGTTGTTGTCGAGGCCGTGGCCCCACTCGTGATCGAAGATTCCGGCGATCTCGCCGGTGTTCCTGCAGCCCTGGCCCAGCGCGGAGCGGAAGAAGTTGACCTGCGACCCGTCCCAGAACGCGTTGCAAACGTCGTTCTCGTTCGTCTCGGCCGTGAGCTGCTGATGGAGCCAGATGTACGCGGGATCCGTTGGGCTCGTCAGGTGGCCGCGGGCCTTTTCCATCTGGTGGTTGAGCTCGAAATACGCCGACCGGCTCGATTTCGTGTCGCCCGCCGAGTGGCCGGTTGGCGTCGTGCAGTCGGTCGCGGACGGCGTCGGTCCCGAGCCGAGATCGATGCCGCCGACGCCCGTCTCGTTGATCGCGCCGCAGTCGTCCTTGATCTTCAGGTAGACGCCCGAGAGGGCCGTCGAGATGGAACCGGGAATGCACCCCAGATTTCCGCCCACATCGGTGTACTGCTTCACACCGTCCACCGTGTAGTCGGCGAACGGCATCGGCCAGCCCGGCTGCTCGATGCCGTCCGGCGGCCGCTGGTCGTTGCCGATCGGGTAGACGCCGCCGGTGATCACGCCGGTAGGAGAGTCGTACTGGTTCGTGTCCTCGAACGCGAAGACGGTTCCGTTGGACGCGTCGACGAGCGCCTCCCAGGTTCCCTTGTCGTCGCCGACCTTGGAGGTCACGACCCAGGCCAGGCGGTAGTCGATGCGGCCTGGTCCCGCCATCGGGATCAGCTCCAAGCCCGGCTCACGCACCTGGCGGCTGACGGCGAGCGGCCGCAGATACGCAGCCACCGCGTCCTTGGCCACCTGCACGGAGACGCCTGGCGTACGGGCTACGTTGACGTCGCCCCACTTCTGAAGCCCGAGGAGAACCAGGTTGCCGTGGTTGATCGCAACGCCGATGGAGTTGTCGCGGACGGGTACGCCGTCCACGACGCGCTGGATGTGGATGAAGATCAGGCTGCCCTTCTCGAACACGCCGATGCGCGGCGAGGCCTCGAGCTCCGCGAGATCGATCTTCAGATCGCCCTTGTGGAGCTCGAGGTACGCGCGCACGGCCTTCACCGTCTCAGCGGAAAGGTCCGCGTCGCTTTTGGGCGGCTGCGCGGACCACGCGAGGTGGTTGCCCACGCCCGTACCCGGGATGATCGGCTCGTGGAGGATCAGCGAGTTTGGCCGCTGCGTCCGCGAGTCGAAGAAGATCGACTCCGTCGGAACGCCGAATTTCGCGAGCGTCGGACGCAGCTGGTCCGCCAGCGGAACTGCCAGCGACTGAAGCGTCTCGTTCACTTCTTCGACGTAGAGATCGGGATGCCGGAAGGAGCGCTCTCGAACGCTCGTGGTTCTCGGCACGACCTGGGCGGCCGCGGCCGCCGCGAAGGCGAGGCACGCGAGCAGGGACAGAGAGACAGCACGAGCCCTGAAACGTTTCATGGCGCTCCTTCGGTTTTTGGCGGAAACGGAGACCTCCCCAACGAATCGCTAAGACTCGAAACGGGAACCGTCTCCGTTAGTTAAAAAAGGCGAAACTGCAGCGAACGCTATCTCCAAGCCGAAGTGCAATTCAAGAAAATTTTCATCGGGGATTCATCAATCGGCGGGCGTCCTCGGCGGAGGGCGTCCCCGGACCGAGCGCGATCGCGCGCTGCAGGTAGGCCCGGGCGTCGGCGGCGCGGCCGGCGTCGAGCAGCAGGCGTCCGAGGTGGACGAGCGCGCGCGGATCGCCGTAGCCGAGCCCGGCGGCCCGCTCGAACCGGTCGATCGCCGCAGGCAGATTCCCCTTCGATTCCTCGACCTCGCCGGCGACCCACCAGGCCGCGCCGACGTCCGGCATCCGCCGGACGGCCTCCTCGGCATGGCGCCCGGCCTCTTCCAGTCGTCCCTGCTGGCGCTCGATCTGCGCCAGCCGGGTCAGGACGGCCGCCGAACGCGCCCCGCTCGCTTCCGCCCGCTCGAGCGTCCCCTTCTCGTCCTCGAGTGACCCGGTGCGTCCGGCGATCCCGGCCAGTCCGAGCCAGGCCTGCGCATGCCGCGGGTTCAGCGCCAGCGTCGCCTCCCACTCCTTGCGGGCCTCGGCGTCCCGGTGCTCGTTTTCGTAGAGCCGCGCGGCCTGGTGGTGCAGGAAATCGAGGCCCGGATTGAGCAGGATCGCCTCGTTCAGCGTCGCGAGCGCGTCCGGCGCGTCTCCGGCCGCGGCCTGCGCCTCGGCCAGGCGGGCGAGGAAGGGCACGTTGCCCGGGCTGCGGCGGACGAGGTCCTGCAGTTTCGAGACCGCCTGAGCGGCCTTCCCCTGACGGGTCAGCGACTTGGCGCTTTCGAAGTCGCGCAGGAGAACCACGCCGTCCTTGGGGTCGAGGCCGCTTCCCCGGCGCGAGGGTGACCCGGAGAGATAGCCGAGCTGGCGCAGCGACTCGGCGAGGTCCGCCGCTTCGGCCGGCGGCGCCTCCCGCGCGGCGCGCTGTTCCGCTTCGATCGACGCCTTCAGGCGCCGGACCACCTCCGGGTGGCTGGCCAGAACGTTGTTGGACTCGGCGGGATCGGCCACGACGTCGTAGAGCTCCGGGCGCGGCGCCAGGACGAGCCGCCAGCGTTGGTCCGTCGCTGCGGCGAGCGGGCTCCACCCGTAGGCGGTCTCGGGCAGCCGGGTCTCGCTGTAGACGGCTTCCGACGGCCGCGCCGAAACGCCCCGGTCCAACCCGGGCAGCGGCGCCCCGAACGGGCCGGCGTCGGCCGAAAGGCCGATCAGGGAGAGCAGGGCCGCCGGAAGCGCGCGGGTCCCGACGACGTCGCCGACGACGCGCCCGGAGGCGACCCCGGGGCCGGCGAGAATCAGGGGAACGTCGAGGGCGGACCCGTACAGGAAGATCCCGTGCTCGCTCTCGCCGTGCTCGCCGAGCATCTCGCCGTGGTCCCCGACGACGGCCACGAGCCGCCCGGCCTCCGAACGCGGAAGGCCGTCGAGCAGGCGTCCGACCTCCGCGTCCACGAAGGCCACCTCGCCGGCGTAGCGCCGCGGGGCGGAGGCCCCCCGCCACTGGCCGGGCGGGTCGTAGGGCGCGTGGGGGTCGTAGTAGTGCACCCACAGAAACCGGGGCTTCCCGGCGGGCGTCTTCCCCGCCCACGCGAGCGCCGCATCCGTCACCGCCGCCGCGTTGCGCTCCGGGTAGCCCTGGGCGCCGGTCCGCTCCGCGACCATCGCGTCGTCGTAGACGGTGAAGCCGCGGTCGAGCCCGAAGCGGCGGTCGAGGACGAGCGAGGACACGAACGCACCGGTGGCGTAGCCGCGCCTCGTCAGGACCCCGGCCAGCGTCGGAACGTTCGACGGCAGGCGGCCGACCCCGTTGTCCCGGACCCCGTGGCGCGGCGGGTTGGCGCCCGTCATCAGCGTGCAGTGCGCCGGCAGCGTCAACGGGGCCGGGGCGATGGCGCGGGTAAACCGGGTGCCGCCCGCGGCGAGGGCGTCGAGCCGGGGCGTCAGCGGTTTGCCGTCGACGATCCGGCCGACGTGGTCCGCGCGCGTCGTGTCGAGCGTGATCAGGACGAGGTCGGGGCCGCTGGCCGAGGCCGCTGAAGCCCGAAAGGCGGAGGCCAGGACCAGGGCGAGGAATCCGCGGCGAAGCATGGCCGGTCAACGGTAGTACGGCGCGCCGGCATTCCCCGCAGAAAATCCGCGCCCCTCGAGCGGCCGAAGCGCCAGAAAGAAAAAGGGGCGCGGCCTCGATGGCCGCGCCCCGAAATCGAACCCGTCGAGTCTTACAGGTGCGGGATGTTGAAGCCCTTCACCAGGAAGACTGCCATCTGTCCGTTCGTGATGTTCGCGTTCGGGCAGAAGTTCCCGCCGCCGCAACCGGCCGTCACGCCCTCGTTGTAGAGCCCGTAGATGTAGTCGGCCGCGAACGAACCGCAAGGCACGTCACCGAACACCGCTCCTTCCGGCGTGCAGGCCGGAGGCGCCTCCGATCCATGCTGGCCCTTCCAGATGAAGACCGACATCTGGGCGCGGGTGTTCGGCGTGTTCGGACAGTACTGCCCGTTGCCGCAACCGGCCGTGATGCCGTCGTTGTAGATGCCCTGGATGTAGAAGGCGTTGTAGTCGTTGAACGTCACGTCGCTGAAGATGTTCTGGTACACCGGCGGCGGCGTGGCCGGGCCGTGCACGGCGCGGAAGATGTAGCCAGCCATGTCGGCACGCGTCACGACGTTGTTCGGGCAGAAGTCGAGGATGCCACCCGAGCAGTTCGGCGGTCCGCCCATCATGATGCCCGCGCCCGCGGCGCCGTAGATGTACGCCTGGAACTGGTTGTTGTCCGGCACGTCGAGGAAGCGGACCGTCAGGGTCACCGGCACCGCGGGCACCGCGACCGGCGTGTCGGTCTTGACCTTGACCTGAGCCTGGCGCAGGCCCGGCAGCAGCGTGCCGCCGTCGAACGTCAGGTTGACCTGAGCCGTGTTGGAAGCTCCGTTGCCCGCGCCGAGGACGCCCGAGGTCGGGTCGACGGTCAGCCACGGAATGTCGACCGCGCAGCTCCCGGACTCACCGGAGGCCACCTTGAAGAGCATCTGGGACGTCTGGTTGACCATCCACAGGTTGCCTTCGCAGTCGGCTTCCATGCCGGCGCCGCCATGGTCGTCGAACGCGCCGTCCGAGACGTAGAAGTTGCCGACGACGGCGTAGTTGTTCTTCGCGTCGAGGACGGTGATCGAGTAGTCGATCGGGTCGCTCACCTGCACGAACAGGTGGCCCGAATCCGGGTAGTAAGCGAGACCCGAGATTCCCAGACCGACAGCCGACGAATCGAGGATGCTGCCGCTCGCATCGAAGTGGTAGATCACCCCGTCGAGCCAGCTGCCCGTGAAGTAGGTGTCGTCGGACAGGTCGTAGGCGAGACCGCGCTCCGACTGGCCGGTGTTCGGGCAGATCGTGTTGCCCGTGACCGACAGCGTCGCCGGGTTCACCTCGAAGATGCAGGAGCTGCCGGCCGCCACCACGTCCACGTACCAGATGTTGCCCGTGTTGGCGTTGTAGGCGCCGTCGCCCGCCCACGCGGAGATCGCCGGCGTCAGGTCGATCGACTGACCGGTCTGAACGCCCGTCGCGTCGAACTCGTGAGCGTGGTCGTCACCGCCGGCCTGACCGAGATCGGTGTTCCACGTGGAGTTGCTGCTGCCCGAGTAGCCCACGCCCCAGGCGTAGGTCAGATCCGTCGGCTGGCTGATCAGGACGTCGCCGGCCGCGAAGATCCGATGCGGGTTCCTGGGCGCATTCGGCAGAGGCGGAAGGTGGGTGCCGCTCTTCCCGTCGAGGCCTTCGGCCTTGCCACGGGAGCCCGCCAGGCGCGACATCAGCTGCTGCCGCTCCGCCTGCGAGACGTGACCCTGGGTGTGATTGCTGAGCGCCGGCGAGTTGATCTCGATGACCTCGTAGTTCACCGAGGCGCCGCCCGAGTTGGTCAGCGTCATCGGCATGACCTGCTGACCGCCCGGAGGATTGACGCGGGCGTCATAACGCGGCGGGTTCACCGCCACGTTGCCCGACTGCAGGATGAAGTTCTGACGGATCGCCGAGCCCGGAACCACTACGACGGTGTGCTCATCCGAGCCGTAGTTGGAGAGCGACGCCTGCAGGTCGTTGGACCCGCTGTCGCTGTACAGGATGTACATGCCATCCGGCTGGTTCGGGTCGTCCGGCGTCGCGAACGTCTTCACCAGGCCGGGGTTGGTCATGTTCTCGACCGTCGCGCCGTTGAGGCCGAGACCCGAATTCGCGCTGAGGACGTTGCCGACCACGAGGCCGCCCGTTCCGGGCACGCAGCCCGCCTCACCGAGCAGCACGTTGTCCACCTGCCACCACCACGCGAAGGCCGCGTTGTAGTAGTGGAAGCGGGCCTGGACGCTGTCGTGCCCGACGGCCAGCGCCGAGATGTCGATCTGGATCTGAAGAGGTCCGCGTGCGCTCGCCGTCTGCGCGAGCACGTTGGTCCACGTGGCGCCTCCGTCGGTGCTGATGTCCACGTCCGCGTTGTCGAAGAGCCAGTCGTAGTCCTCGTTGAACCGCAACGTCGCGGCCGGGAAGCTGGTCATGTCGACCGGCGGCGTGATCAGCTGGGTGTCCATCACGACTGTGGCGCCCGGGCAGTCGCTGTTGGCCACCGCGAAGAAGCCCGAGCCGCCCGTGAGGTTGCCGGCGTAGTCGCCGCAGGGATCCGTGCCCGAGACGACGATCCACTCGGTCGGGGCCCCGTTGCCGCCCGTGCTGTTGTTGATGACCGTCCAGCCCTTGGGCACCACGCCGCCCTCGAAGTCTTCGAAGAGACCCGCGGTCGTCGGCGTGTAGCCCGGAGCGTTGCAGACCTGCGGATTGGCGTTGAGCGTCCAGTTCAGGACCGTCGCGTCCAACAGGTTGTGCACCGGGCCCAGAGGCACGACGCCGCCACCCTGCTGGTAGCCCTGGCTCACGGCCGTGACCGTGAACGTGTACGAGACGCCCGAGACGAGCTGCTGGCTGTAGTAGCCGGACACGGGATCCGTGTAGAGGGTGAAGGTCGGCGCGCCCGTCGCCTTGATCACGATCTTGGCGTAGAGCGGCCAGCCGCCGCCCGAGCCGTCCTTGACCGTCCCGTTGACCATCACGCTCGGCGCGACGCCCAGAACGAAGTTCTGGACCGTGTCGCCGCCGTCGGTGACTTCGATGCCGCTGGCCGAGCCCGGCAGGTATCCGTACTTGACCGCCGTCATGTCGTACGGGCCGCTGGGCAGCGTGAACGAGTAGTGGCCCGAGCCGTCCGTCGTGGTCGAGGCGGCGCCCGCCGAGACCTTGACGCCGGCGATCGGGTTCGCGCCGTCGGTCACGGTTCCTTCGAGGGTGCCCGTGGGTCCGATCGAGCAGCTCGGGAACTTGAAGGACCCGATCCGGGTGTGGAAGTCGAACGCGGCGTCGGCCGCGTAGTACTCGTTGATCGCCCAGAAGGTGCAGTCGTCCAGGGGGTCGATGAAGATCGACGTGTAGTCGCCCCAGCGGCTGAAGCTGTCCTGCTGGCTGCCGGCGCCGGCGTACCAGATGTTCTCATCGCCCATCGTGTTGAGCGGATCGGTCGCGAGACGACCGGTCATCGCGGCCTGCGGGTGCAGCGTCGTGTCGGACCGGCTGTAGTTCAACGCGATGTTGCCGTTGTGGTCCATCGCGATCGACGGCATCCAGCGGTGCGTCGAGTCCGGAGCGTAGGTCGAGGCCTGATACGCCACCGGCGAACCACCCGGGTCCCGGATTTCGTACCAGCGGACCTGCGCGACGCCGTTTCCGTCGCCGACCGTCTGCGAAGCGACGATCGCCTCGTGGTCGCCGAAGTTGCGGTACGCGAGCGGGTACATCAGATCCTGAGAGAGCGTTTCGAGGAGCTCGGTGGAGTCCAGCTGAGGCACGCACTGATCGCGGAAGCTGCCGCAGACCGGCGTGTTGAAATCGGGGACGGGGATGTCGACCGGACCGGTGAAGGAGCTGTTGGCCGGCACGTCCCAGTCGACGTGGAACTGCCAGATCAGCAGCCGCGCCGGGTTGACCTCGTAGGTCATGAAGTAGTTCGGCGAGCCGTCCGGCGGCGGAATCGTGCCGTTCATGTCGGACGGCAGCACGCCGCCCTCGCCGCCCGTCGAGAACTGGATCATCTCGGCCGACGGATCGCCCGCGAGCATCTTCGTGCGGTTGAACGCGAACGCTCCGCCGTCGAAGGTGTCGCCGAAGAGGTTCGAGGTCATGTAGTAGGCGTCGGGCCAGATGCCGAACTTCGGATAGTCGGAGAAGGCCGTGTCGCTGATGAAGAAGTCGTACTGGTACCAGTCGCCCGTCGGGTCGTTCGTCACCGAGATCGCGATGCACTGGTGGAACGGACCGGCGCCGCCGTTGACGTAGAACTGGCTGGCGAACCAGCGGTCGGCCGCGCGGTCGTACTTGACGATCGGGTCGCCGTCGTCGCCCGTCTCGCAAACGCCGCCGAGGCCCTGCCAGAACGAGTTACCCGGCAGCGGCCCGAGCTGCAGGTTCCCCGAGCGGTCGTACACCGCCCAGATCGTGTTGATGTACTCGATGTAGTTGTTCGGGGAGATGTCGCCGTTGGTGTCGGGCGGCACGTACTCGGTGCCAATCGTGTTCTGGTTGTCGATGTCGGCCAGACCCTCGAACTGCCCGAGCTCGCCAGGCTGGTTCGGTCCCGGCGTGTGCTGCACGGCCGGGTCGACCACCTTCTTGCGCGCCGCGTTGCCGCCCTTCAACGGCGGCACGTCGTTGCGGATGGCGCGGCGCGGTCCGGGGACGATCGGTCCCTGCATCTTGTAGTCGCGCATGCGGGCGGACCGACCGCTCTTGACCGGTTGTCTGATGACCGGTGTTTGCGGCGTGGATTGCGTTGCCGCGAGTGTGAGGGAAGACCCCAGCAGAAAACCACAAACCGAGACGATGAAGGCGGACAGCCTTTTCGCCGAGCTCCGGTGCATGCCGTTCCTCCGTTCGGTAAAGCGAAACTGGAAATTAACGGAGTGAACTATTTACCCGCGAGCAAGACGAGTCAACAAAAAATTCTCGCCGCTCTCTCCGGCGCCGCCGCCGCTCCCTGCTCCCGACCAAAACGAAGGGCGCCGGCGGATGCCGGCGCCCGGTCGAAACTCCGAAAAAGCGGATTGGTTCAGTTCTTGCTAATCGCCTCCGCGGTCCTCGAGTTTCACGGCAGCGGCAGGTTGAAGGTCTTCGTCAGGAAGACGGCCATCTGCGCGCGCGTCGACGGGTCGCCCGGGCAGTAGTTGGTTCCGCCGCAGCCCGCCGTGATGCCCTCGAGCGCAAGTTGCTCAATCCAATCGGCAAAGAGGCTGGGACACGGAACGTCCGTGAAGGTTCCGCCGCAGGTCGGCGGCACGTACGCCGAGCCGTGCTCGGTCTTCAGAAGGAATGCCGACATCTGGGCCCGGGTCACGTTGGCGGACGGGCAGTAGTTGCCGCCGCCGCAGCCCCCGGTGATCCCGCGGCTGGCGAGGTCCTCGATCCACGGGTCGAAGGGGTTGCCCGTGCAGGGGACGTCGGCAAAGACCATCCCGCTGCAGGGGGGCGGCGCGTACCCGGGCGCCTGGCTCGCCTTGAGGAGGAAAACGGCCATCTGGGCCCGGGTCGTCTGGCCCTCCGGGCAAAAGAGCCGCACGTCGCAACCCGCCGTCACGCCGGCGTCGAAGATGGCCTCGATGTAGGCATAGGCGAAGTAGTCGGTCGGAACGTCCAGGAAGGTGGCGTTGATGTCCATGGTGAGCGCGCTCGAGGTGCCACCTCCGGGCGCCGGGGTGAACACGGTGACCGAGGCCATCCCCGGCGTGGCGATGTCGGCCGCGGCAATGGTCGCTCTGAGCTGGTTGCTCGACAGGAAGGTCGTGGGCCGGGCCGAGCCGTTCCACTGGACGACCGACGTCGCGACGAACCCCGAGCCGTTGACGACCACCGAAAAGTCGGGGTCGCCGGCGATGACCGTCGAAGGAACCATGATCGTCACCACGGGCGGCGGCAGCGGCACGGGGTCGAGGCGCGACACCGACCCGTTCAGGTCGACGACGTAGAGCTCCCCTTCCTCGTCCTCTCCGAAGGAGTCGACCGACAGCGTGGTCGAAAGCAACAGGGACCGGGTCCAGTTGCCGCCGCCCGCGTCGCTCGCCGCGTAGATGTCCCCGAGGCAGTTGTCCGAGTAGAGGTACTTCCCGGCGAGACCCGGAATCGCCGTGCCCCGATACCGATAGCCGCCGATCAGGGCGCACCAGCCGTTGGTGTGGGTCTCCTCGAGGATCGGCAGCGTCAGGCCCGTCTGGTTGCAGCTGACCGGGTTGCACGTGCCGTCGGTGTTGTAGCAGTGCATCCCTTCCATGACGCGCCAGCCGTAGTTGACGCCTCCCGTGCTCGACGCCGGCTGCAGGTCGACCTCCTCGTAGCAGTTCTGGCCGACGTCGCCGATCCAGAGATCGGAGGTGGCCCGGTCGAACGAGTAGCGGAAAGGGTTTCGCACGCCGTAGGCCCAGATCTCGTTGCAGTCGGTCATGTCGCCCGCGAACGGGTTCGACGCCGGGATCGCGTACGGCATCGGGTCGGCCTGGCCGCAGGGCACCGCCCCGGTGCCGTCCACGTCGATGCGGAGGATCTTGCCGAGCAGCACGGCGAGGTTCTGCGCGTTGTTCGGGGGATCGCCGCCCGAGCCGCCGTCGCCGGTCCCGATGTAGAGGTAGTGGTCCGTCGGCCCGAAGAAGAGCTGGCCGCCGTAGTGGTTCGTGTTGGTCGGATGCGGGATGACCAGGAGGACGACGGCGGAGTTCGGATCGGCGACATCGGGGTTGCCCGAGGAAACGGTGTATCGGGCGATCGTGATGTCGCCGGGGCTCGTGAGGTTGTTGACGTAGTAGACGTAGAAGTAACCGTTGCTCGAATAGTCGGGGTGGAAGGCCATCGAGAGGAGGCCTCGCTCGTCGCAGCACGTGATCAGCGTGTGGATGTCCAGAAAAGGAGTCGGCAGGAACGCCCCGTCTTTGAAAACCTTGATCACGCCGCCGCGCTGGACGACGAAGAGCCGGTCGGAGCCGTCGTGCGCGTTGGTCACGTGAATCGGATCGGTGAGCGATCCCGGCAGCTGCGTCAGCGTCACGGCCGGGAGAGCGGCCGGCGCGGCCGAGCCGGCCGAGCCGCCGCCCGACGCGATCGCGGTTGCCGAGACGACGAGCAACGCCGCCGCGGCGGCGACGAGAACCCGAGGCGGCGCTCCGGCGCCCAGAGATTTGTTTGTCATGATTCTTTGAATTCTAGGACACCCGCGCCGCGGCGGACGGTCTCTCGTCATAAATTAACGATCGTGAAAAACGGCCGCCGCGCCCCGAGCCCGCCGTCGAAAACCGTCCGGACGGACGAGGCTCCTGCCCGCTCGGACAGGAACGCGCCGCCGCGATGAGATCGCTTCTTCTCTTCGGCAACATCAGCGCGCCGCCGTACTGCAACAACCTCTACCCGCCCGTGCGCGCCTTTCAAAAGGCTTTCCGCACGCGCATCGTGGAGCCCTTTCGCTACGCCGGTTTCACCGGAACGGGCGGCGCGCGTCCGGCGCCGATTCCGGAGGATGCCGTGATCGAGAGCTCCGACCCGCCCCCCGACGTCGTGGTGTGCCTGGGCGGCGCGCTCCACCTGACCGACCGCGGCCGGCGGAGCTTTCCGCGGGACACCGCGCTCGCGGGGTTCGCCCTGTCGGACCCGTACGGCCTCGCCGCCTCGATCGCCATCGCGCCGTCCTTCGACCTCTTCTACACGCAGGACCCGCAGACGCTGCCGGACTACGCGCTGCGCCGCATCCCGGCCCGACGCTGCGACCCCGCGACCGACCCGGAGCTCTACTTCCCCGAGCGCGGCGCGACGCCGGACTGCGACATCCTCTACTACGGCAAGTGGACGCCCTACCGGGACGGGCTCCTCGCGTCGCTCGCCGCCCGGTTCCGCGTGCGGCTCCACGCTTACGCCGGCGAGACGCGCTGGAGCATTCCGGTGCTGCCGCCGCTCGACACGCCCGAGGCGCTGCGCGCGGGACTGAACCGCTGCCGCCTCGCGCTCGAGACCGCGCTCCTCGACGACGCCCAGGGCTCTTACCGCGGCAAGTTCCGCCTCACGCCGCGGGTTTTCTTCGCCGCCTCGTGCGGCGTGCCGACGCTCGTCGAGAGTTTCCCCGCCCTCTCGGAATACTTCGAGCCGAACGTCGAGATCGCCGCGTTCACGCCGGCCGACGGTCTCGTCGAGCGCGCCGCCGCCCTGCTCGGCGACGAGGCCGCGCGCACGGCGATGGGCCGGCGCGCCCGGCAACGCGCGCTGCGCGAGCACACGTGGGATCGGCGGATCGAGAGCTTCGTGCTCGACGTCGAGGCCTGGAAGCGCGCCCCGGGGCCCCGGCCCGGACGGTGACCAGGCTCCCGGCCGGTGCCGCGGCGCTGCTCGCCGGCGCGCTCTCGTCGGGCTGCGCGGCGATCTACGCCCGCGGCCTCGTCGCGAACGCGCAGGGTCAGCCGATCGGAGGAGCCACGGTCCGCGTCGTCGACCCGCGCGGCGCCGTCGTCGCGGCGACGTCGACCGACGCCCACGGGTGCTTCCTCTTCAACCCGCGCGCCCCCGGCGGCGAGCGCCATTTCACGCTCGAGGTCGGCGCGCCCGAGTTCCAGACCGCGCGCTTCCCGATTTCGCTTTCGCCGCCCATCCTGCTCGCCGCGCTCGTCCAGGACGGCGCGGCCGCGACGAGCGCGATTCGTCCGGCCACGACCCAAGAGCGCGCCGGCGTCTACACGCCGACCTGCGTTCCGGCCTCGTCGCCCGGCGCGTCGCAGCTCACGCCCGATTAATCGCAGAGCGCGCGACCGACACCAAAACAAAACCCTCTCCCGCCGGGAGAGGGGGTTCTGCAGCGTCCTACGGGATGGGCGTCGTCAGCGGCTTGCCCTTTTCCGCGAAGAAGACGACGTTCACCTTCACCGGCGCCGCCCCCACGTTGAACGACTCGTGGATCTGCCCGGGCGCGACCGTGTAGACGTCCCCCGCCTCGAGCGTCGCGGTCGGCTTGCCTTCGATCGAGAGGGCGAGCGTTCCCTCGAGGACGAACGCGTAGACCTCGGCATTCGGATGGACATGCCTTCCCTCGGTCCCGCCCGGCGGGATTTCGACGACCGCCATGATGGCCTCGCGGCCCGGCACGGCCGTGTCCTGCCGGGTCAGGACGGTGCGCTGGACCGACGGCGCCGACCGGGCCGGGCGCGCCTCGAGGACGACCGCGGCCGCGACGATGCCGGTGAAGGCGACAAGCGAGAGGACGACGGCTCGTCTCGAGCTCCTCATGGGATCTCCTTCGGGCAAAGCAAATCACGATCGGTTCGACGGCCCGTTAGAATCGACGCATGACAGCGGCCTCCCGGCGGCGGTCCTCGTGACGTCTTCCGGCCCCCGGCGAGCGCTGGCCCTCCTGCTTTTCATCAACCTCTTCAACTACGTCGACCGGCAGGTGCTGGCGGCCGTCGTGCCGTCGATCGAGAAGGCTTTCTTCGGCGCCACGACCGGGCGGTCGGCCGGCCTCGACGCGCTCCAGCGGTGGTGCGGCGCCCACCTCGGGTTCAAGCCCGAGCTCGCGCTCATCGGCGTGCTGTCGATGGCGTTCATGGTCCTCTACATGGTGGGCGCCCCGGTGTTCGGCCGGCTCGCCGAACGTCATTCGCGCTGGACCCTCGTCGGTGTCGGCGTCGTCGGCTGGAGCCTCGCCAGCGGCGCTTCCGGGCTCGCAACGACGTTTTTCGGCCTGCTGATCACGCGCTGCCTCGTCGGCGTGGGGGAAGCCGCTTACGGACCCGTCGCGCCGACGATCCTTTCCGACCTGTACGACGTGAAGGTGCGCGGGCGCATCCTCGCCTGGTTCTACATGGCGATTCCGGTGGGCAGCGCCCTCGGGTACGTTCTCGGCGGCGCCGTCGCCGGCTCGGGGATCGGCGCGTGGGGCACGCACGCCCTCGGAGTTCACGCGGAGAGCTGGCGCTGGGCCTTCTTTCTCGTCGTGCCGCCCGGACTGCTCCTCGGCGCCTGGGCCTTTTTCATGAAAGATCCTCCCCGCGGCGCGGCCGACCGACTCGAGGGCGCCGCGCCGAAGTCCGCCGGCTGGCGCGACTACGGCGTCCTGCTGCACACGCCCTCGTGGGTCCTCTGCACGGTCGGCATGACGGCGATGACGTTCGCGATCGGGGGCATCGCCTTCTGGATGCCGTACTACCTCGAGTCGCGGCCCGGCGCCCCGGCGTCCGCGACGGTGATCTTCGGTGCCATCACGTGCGTCGCGGGCCTGCTCGCGACACTCGCGGGCGGCGTCGCCGGCGATCGGCTCCGCTCGCGGTTCTCCGGCTCGTACTTCCTCGTCTCGGGCGCCGCGATGATCGCCGGCTTCCCCTTCATCCTGCTGACGCTCGCCGCGCCCTTTCCGACGATCTGGGTGTGGCTCTTCGTCACCTGCTTCTGCCTGTTCTTCAACACGGGCCCGACCAACACGATCCTCGCCAACGTCAGCCATCCGTCGATCCGCGCGGCGGGATTCGCGCTCAACATTCTGGTCATCCACGCCTTCGGCGACGTGCTCTCCCCCGTCGTCATCGGAATCCTGAGCGACCGCTACGACATGCACCTCGCTTTCGTCGTGGTCGCCGCGATGTTCGTGCTGGGCGGCATCGTCTGGCTGTGGGGCGCCCGTTTCCTCGAGCGGGACACGGCTCTTGCGGGGACGCGGCTGGCGCCGGCTTCGCGATGACGCGCGCGCCGGCCCGCGGTTACGGGGCCGTCCGCGGCCTGACGCGCCTGCTGCTCGGCCTCTTCTACGAGCGCCTCGAGGCCGCCGGCCTCGACAACGTGCCGGCGTCGGGCGGCCTCATCGTCGCCGCCAATCACCACAACTCGATCGTCGACGCGATGCTGCTGATCGCGACGTTCGACCGGCCCCTGCGCGTGCTCGCCAACGCGCCGCTCTTCCGGCACCCGGTGATCGGACCGTTCCTGCGCCTGATGGGAGGCCTGCCCGTGAACCGCCGGAAGGAAGCGGGCGACGATCCGAACAAGAACGCCGCGCTCTTCGACGCGACGACCGCGGCGCTGCGGGCGGGCGAGGCCATCGCGATCTTTCCGGAAGGCCGCACGCAGCCCGAGCCCGCGCTGCAGGAGGTGCGGACCGGAACCGCGCGGATGTTTCTCGCGGCCGAGGCCGCGGGCGTTTCCGGAGTGACGCTGCTGCCCGTCGGGCTCGTGTTCGACGAGCCCGGCACGTTCCGCACGGGGCGCGCGTTCGTCCAGGTCGGAAGGCCCGTCGAGACCGCGGGCATCGGGGGCGCCGACGCCTCCCCGTCGATCGCCGCGGCGCGGCGGCTGACCGAGCGGCTCCGCGACGCGCTGCGCGCCCAGATCGTCGAGGCCGACGACCGCGCCACGCTGCGCCTCCTGAAGCTCGCCGAGGAGCTCTGGCGCGAGAAGGCCGCCGGACCTCGGCCTGGCGAAGCCGAGCGCGTGGCATGGCTGCAGAACGCGATGCGCTCCTACCGCTCGCTCCAGAAGAAGGACCCCGAGCGCGTGGCGGCGTTCCGGCGCTCACTCGAGTCCTTCGACGCCGCGTGCGCGAAGGCCGGCCTCTCGGTCGAGCGGCTGTCGCGCCGCTACACGTTCGGCTCGGTCGCGACATTCGCGGCCGTCGAAGGGTTCTCGCTCCTCATCGCGACCCCGCTCGCTCTGGTCGGTCTCGTCCTGCACGCCCTCCCCTACCAGCTGACCTCCCTCGCCGTCCGGCTGATCCCCCACACGGACGAGGAAGAGGCGACCGACAAGATCGCGGCCGGCCTCCTGCTGTATCCCCTCGCGTGGATCGCCGAGGGCTGGGCCGCCTGGGCTCTCGGCGGCCCGCTCGCCCTCCTGCTCTTCCTGCTGGCCCTTCCGATCACCGGATTTCTCGCGCTCGCGTTCTCCGAGCGCCTCGAGCGCGTCGGCCGCGAAGCGCGCGCCTTTCTCGTGGCCCTCGGCCACCGCGGCCGGCGCGAGCGGCTGCGCCGGGAGCGTGAAGCCCTCGTGCGCGAGCTCGAGGCGCTGGCGAATCCGGGCGAGGCCGGGACCGGAGGCGCGCCGTGACCGCGCCGCCGTGGGTGGTCCGCGCGGTCCTCGTCGCCCTCGGGCTCGCCGGCTGGTTCTTCACGCAGGCCCGGCTCGCCCGGCGCGCGCCGCCCGAAGGACGGATCGGCGACCGGATCCTCGACTGGACCGAGCCGCTCAACCGATTCTTCTGGGAACACCCCCGGCCGGCGAACGCGCTCCTGGCCGCGACGTCGGCCGTCATCGACCTGCTCGGGATCTTTCTGGTCGCCCTCGGGATCTTCGGGCCGAGCTTCCGGCCGCTCCTCGGCCTGGGAATCCTCTTCGCGCTGCGGCAGGCGTGCCAGGGAATCTGCGCCCTGCCGGCCCCGGAGCGGATGATCTGGCGCGACCCCGGGTTCCCGTCGCTGTTCGTCACCTACGGAACGTCGTCGGACCTCTTCTTCTCGGGTCACACCGCGATCGCGGTCTACGGATGTCTCGAGCTTTCCCGAGTGGGCGGGACGGCCGGCGCGATCGCCGGCGCCGCGATCGCCGTGCTGGAAGCGGCGACCGTCCTCGTCCTGCGCGCGCACTACACGATGGACGTCTTCGCGGGCGCCGTCGCCGCGCTCTGGGTCTCCGGCGTCGCCTCGGCGCTCGCGCCCTGGGTGGATGGCTGGCTGGCGCATCTGGCGCGAGCGGCTTAGAGTTCGTCGCGATGGACGCCTCCCAGGACCTCGACGTCCTCGTCGTCGGCGCCGGGCCCGTCGGACTCTTTCTCGCCAACGAGTGCGCGCGGCGAGGCCTCCGCTTCCGCGTCCTCGAGACGCGGGCGTCTCAGTCCGAGCACTCGAAGGCGCTGGCGATCTTCCCGAGGACGCTCGAGATCTTCGACATGGCCGGCGTCGCCGCGCCGTTTCTCGAGACCGCGAACCGCGTGACGGCCGTGACCATGACCGCGCACGGCCGGCGTCTGGCGCACATGCCGTTCGAGCCCGAGGACACGCCGTATCGCTTCATCGCGATGGTGCCCCAGAACGTCACCGAGGGCCTCCTGCTCCGGGAGCTCCGGCGGCGGGGCGCCGACGTCGACTACGAGAACACCTTCCTCTCGGCCGAGGCGCGGGACGGGCGCGTGCAGGTCACGATCGACCGCCGCGGCACGCCCGCGCGCCTCGACGCCGCCTTCGTCGTCGGCTGCGACGGCGCCCACAGCGCCGTCCGCCACCAGCTGCATCTCTCCTTCGACGGCGCCTCGTACCACGACTCGTTCCTGCTCGCCGACGTCGAGACGAACGCGGCGCTGCCCGCTTCCGAGCTTCAGCTCTGCCCGCACGAGTCCGGGCCGCTCGCCCTCTTCCCCATGAGCGCCACGCGCTGGCGCATCGTCGCGACGATCGGCCAGACGGAGGGCGACGCGCCCTCGCTCGACCTCGTGCGCCGCGTCCTCGCCGAGCGCGCGCCTCTCGGGCTCGAGGCCCTGTCGCTCCACTGGGGCAGCTACTTCCGGATCCACCACCGGCACGTCGCGCAGCTGCGGAGCGGCCCCTTCTTCGTCGCCGGCGACGCGGCCCACATCCACAGCCCGTTTGGCGGCCAGGGCATGAACACGGGCCTGCACGACGCCTGGAACCTCGTCTGGAAGCTCGACCTCGCCCGGCGCGGGCACGGCAACGAGCGGCTCCTCGACAGCTACGAGTCGGAGCGCCTGCCCGTCATCAAGGGCGTGATCGAGACGACGGACCTCATGACGCGCGCGATGAGCACGCCGAGCCGGATCGCGCAGGCGGTCCGCGATGCCGTGATTCCGCTCGTCTCGCGCCTCGTGCCGTTCCAGCACGCCTTCGTCACCCGGCTCTCCGAGCTCGGGATCGCCTATCCGGGCAGCCCCATCGTCGAGGGCCCGGGCCAGCGGCTCTTCGAGGACTCGATGCGCGGCGGCGAGGGCATCCGGAGCCGATTCCTGCTTCTCGTCGGCGGCGAGGCCGACGAGGCCACGCGCGACGCGGCGGCGCAGCTGGCCGCGGCCTTCCCCGACCTCGTCGAGACGCGCGCGTCGAAGACGCCGGGCGTCACGCTGGTGCGCCCCGACGGCTACGTCGCCTTCGAAGCGGCCGCCGGCGGCGCGGCCGCGGTCGCCGGAGCGCGATCCGTTCTCGAGCGCCAGACGGCCTGAGGGCGTGCCGGCGGCGCTCCTACTTCAGGCCCTCGACCAGGTAGAGCTCCGAGAGCCGCTGCGCGAACGAGAAGACGAACCCTCTGCCGTCCGGCGTGATGGCGCGCGCGCTGATGCCGCTGATGCCGGTCGGATCGGGCAGGGAGAACTCCTTCCAGACCTCGCGGCGCCCCGTCGCGATCTCGATGCGAAAGACCCGCGCGGTGAGCGCCTGGATGACGCCCGAGTTCGCGCTCGCGTAGACGTACTTCTGATCGGTGGACCAGGCGAGGGTCTGATCGTTCGCCTCGAACCCGTCCACCGGGCGCGCGGGACCGCCGTCGACCGGATACAGCGCCATCTTCTGGTCGGCTCCGCGCGCCACGACGAGCCGGCCGTCGGGCGACAGCGTCGTCCCGACGACGCCCTCCGGGGTGATCGGACGCGCCTTTCCGCCGTCGACGTCCTGGATCCACGTGCGGCGGTCGTGACCACCCTCGCTGCCGACGAACACGATGCGCTTGCCGTCGCCGGAGAACGCGGCCGGGATCGAGCTGTGGCTGATCCCGTCCTTCGGGAAGGCTTTCGGCTCGCCCGCGCCCGTCGGCAGGAGAACGAGAGGCGTCGGCGTGATGCGCACGACCGCCGCCAGCACCCACCGGCCATCCGGGGACAGCGCGATGGCCTCGCCCTCTCCGAGCCGGATCGCCGGGGAGCCGTCGGTCTTTCGGAGATAGACCGAGTAGCCGGATCCGCCGCCGTCGCCCTCCTCGGTGAACGCAACCGTCTTGCCGTCGTCGGAGATGCTGGGCGAACGGGACCAGTCGAGCCAAGAGAGGTTCCGGCTCTTCCCTTCGGCGTCGAGTCCGGCGAGGCCGACGCGCTCGCTGCCGTGATTGAGCAGGACGCGGCCATCCGGGAAAATGTCCATCAGCGTCCAGACCCCCGGCGAGCGGGCGATGATTCGCTTCCGGCCCGAGAGGGTCACGGCGCAGAGGCCGCGCGTGTTCCCGGTCTCCGCCCCCGTGAACCAGATCTCGTCGCCGGTGGGCGACCAGGCGAGTCCCTGAACGGTCGGGAAGCCGTCCCACAGCGTCGTCTTCTTGCCGTTGCGGTCGACGATGGCGACGCCTCCTCCGTCGTCGCCGAACTGGGGATGGTCCAGGAACGCCACGACATCGCCCCTCGGCGAGACGCGGGGATGACTGATCCAGCCCGCCGATTCGTAGAGGACCTTTCCGGCCGGAAACTCCAGCCGGTGGCGCCAGCCCGGCGCGCGGATCAGCGCCATGCTCTTCCCGTCCGGAGCCCAGTCGGCGCCGACGACGTCCTCGAAGAGATCGCGCGCCGCGCCAGCCCCGAGCGGCGCCATCCGGAGCACGCCGCGGTGGGCATAGCCGATCGACACCAGCCGATCCGAGAGGATCAGCATCTCGCCCGAGCGCGAGATCGACTCGACGTAACCGCCGGGCAGATCGAGCAGCTGCGATCCCGGATTCTCCGTGCGCGTCGAGTAGAGCTCGGTCTTCTCGGAGCCGTCCCAGTTGGCCGAATAGAAGACGACGTGCCCATCGGGAGCGAAACGGCCGTTCCAGGCGATGCCGCGCCGGTAGGTCAGCCGCCGGAAGGTCGGGACCGAGGTCGTCGGGCTCTTCCACAACTGCCGCCCCGCGAACAGGCCGGCCAGCGCGATCGCGACGGCCGCGGCGGCGAGGAGGGCCGGCCTCCGCCATCCGGCGGCGCTCGGGGACGGCCCGACGCGGGGCGCCGATGCTCCCGGCAGCGACAACGCCTCGAGATCGAACGCGATGTCCGAAGCCGACTGGAAGCGGCGCTCGGGATTCTTCTCGAGGCAGTGGCGCACGATCCGCTCGAGTCCCGGCGAGACGTTCTGGTTCGTGACGGACAGGTCCGGCGGGTCCTCCCTGAGGATCGCCGCCATCGTCTCGCCCGCGGAGTCGCCGCGGAACGCCCGCTGGCCCGAGAGCATCTCGTAGAGGATCGCGCCGAGCGCGAAGATGTCGCTGCGTGCGTCCGCCGGCTTGCCCTTCACCTGCTCGGGCGACATGTAGCCGATCGTGCCCATGACGACGCCCGGCTCGGTGGCCGTCGGCAGGTTCGTCGCGTTCGATGATGTCGCGGCCTCCGTCAGCTTCGCGAGGCCGAAGTCCAGGATCTTGACGCGGCCGTCCTTCGTGACGAAAACGTTCTCGGGCTTCAGGTCGCGGTGCACGATCCCCTTCTCGTGCGCGGCGGCGAGCCCCTGCGCGATCTGCACGGCATACTCGATCGACTTGCGCGGCGAGAAGCGGCCGCCGGCGAGCTCGGACCGGAGCGTCTCGCCTTCGAGCAGCTCCTGCACGACGTACGGCGCGCCGTCGTGCGTGCCGAGGTCGTGGACGGCCGTGACGTTCGGATGGTTGAGGACGCCGGCCGCCCGGGCCTCCTGCTCGAAGCGCTTCAACCGGTCGGGGTCGCTCGAAAACGAGGCGGGCAGGACCTTGATCGCGACGTCGCGCCCGAGACGCGGGTCCCGCGCCCGGTAGACCTCCCCCATGCCACCGGCACCCAGCGGGGCGACGATTTCGTAGGGGCCGAGCTTCGTACCGGCCGGCAGACTCACGCGATCACGGCTCCGAGGATTCTATTTCGTACTTAGTCCGTCGACGAGGTAGAGGTCGTCGACGAGGTTTCTGTAGTAGGTGTAAGCGTAGGTTTCACCGTCCGGAGAGACTTCGATGCTCCCGATTGCGGTGACTCCTGTCGGATCTTCGGGCATCAGTCGCTTCCAGATCTCTCGCCGTCCCGTCGAGACCTCGAGCCGATCGATGCGCCCCGGGATTCCGAGGGGAAGGTCGAGGAAGAGGAATCGCCCGTCGGATGTCCAAGTGGAGAGAATCTCGACTTGATCCAGGGTTCTGCCCGGGACCGTGCTTATCCGACCGTTCGATAAGTTGAGGATCCTAACCTTGCCGTCCTTGTCGACGTACGCCACGCGGTCCCCGTCCGGAGACACGGACACGCCTTGATCCGGCGCATACTCTTCCGCTCCAAG
>DATJPZ010000035.1:0-28297 GCA_035506175.1 Thermoanaerobaculia bacterium
CAAAACTCCGCGGCCGCGGTCAGGTTCGTGGCGATGACGCGGTCCCAGTCCTCGGGCGAGAGCTTCAGGAACGCGCGCCAGAGGAAGATGCCCGCGTTGTTGACGAGGACGTCGACGGGACCGAGCCCGCGCTCGGTGCGCGCGACGCAGTCCTCGGCCGCGCCCGCGGCGGTGATGTCGGCGGCGATCTCGAGGCCCTTGCCGCCCGCGGCCGCGACGAGCCTTCCGGTCTCGGCGAGCTGCTCGGCGGTGCGCGCGACGAGCGCGACGCGCGCGCCCTCTTCGGCGAAACGCACGGCGATCGAGCGGCCGATGCCGCGTCCGGCGCCCGTGACGAGGACCGTGCGGTTCTCGAACCTCACGCGCCCGCCACCGTGCCGAGCTCGGCCCAGAGTTCCTCGGAGAAGAGCCGGCCGGCGTCGCGCCCGGTGAACGTGGGCCCGGTGAGCAGGGCGACGTCGCCCTCGTCTTCGCTCGGGCGGTCGAGACGGACGCGCTCGACCTCGAGCGGGAAGAGGCGCCGGGAGGGATCGCTGGTCGAGACGCGGCCGCGCCCGGCGCGCGCCTGGACGGAGGCGGTCGCGAGACGGTGCAGGTAGAGGAGCGTCGCGACACCGCGGCGCACGAGGTTGAACGCGGTGCGGCTTCCGGCCATCACGGCCACCGACAGGCGGACCGGCGACACCGCGCGCACCTCGCCGACCGTCAGCAGCGCGACGCGGGGGAATCCTTCGGGATCGGCGGTCAGCAGCGGCACGACGAGCCGGCGGCGCCGGCGAAACGCCTCGCCCGACAGCGCCGCCAGCACGTCGGGAGGCATCCGCGAGAAATCCGGCACGGCGCTAGTGTAGCGCGGCGGGGGCTCCCGACCGGCGACGGAACTATCATCCGGCGATGCGGCGCCGAACCGCTCCGATCGCGCTCGTGCTCACGCTCCTGCTCGCGTCGGCGTGCGCGTCGGCGCGGCCGGGCATGCACCACGAGAAGATTCCGACGGCGGCGCTGCCGTCGCCCAACGACGTCCTCGTCGTCACGCCGCCGTCCTACGACGCGTCGCCGGATCGCCGCTATCCCGTCCTCTACTTCCTTCACGACGGCTACGGCGACAGCGCCTCGCTCGACCGGCGCGGCGTCGCGGAGGAGGCGCGGGAGCGCATGCGCGACGGCCGGCTGCCCGAGTTTCTGATCGTGGCCCCGGACGGGCCCGGGACGTGGTTCTCCGACTCGCACGACGGCACGCGGCGGTTCGAGGAATACCTGACCGGCGACCTGCCGAAGGCCATCGAGGCGAAGTACCGCGTTCTCCCGTCGAAGTCGTCCCGCGGCATCACGGGCATCTCGATGGGCGGCTACGGCGCGGTCAAGACGGCGCTGAAGCACCCGGAGCTCTACGGTTCGGTGTCGTCGCTGTCGGGCGCGATCATCCCGTTTGCGTGGGACGAGTTGAAGCGCTACAGCCTCGTCGCCCGCTGGACACTCATGCGCACGTTCGGCCGGAAGGCGGAGGACAACAGCCTCGACGCCAACGACGCCTGGCTGATTCTCTGGAAGCTCTGTTTCGCGGAGCCGCCGTTTCCGGTGGAGCTGCGGGCCGGCAGCGAGGATGTCTACGGCCTCGACCACGTCGCCGCGCAGTACGGGATGCTCCTGAACGAGCACGGGATCCCGACGACCGTGATCCTCGAGCCCGGCGGGCACGACTGGTCGTACTGGAAACGGGCCATGCCCGACATCCTCGCGTGGCACGGCGCTCGGTTTGAATATGATCCGCGCTGATGCGGGGCACCTCTTCCAACGGCCACCGGCTCGTTCTCTTCGACATCGACGGCACGCTGCTCTCGGCGGGCCGTGTCGCGCGGGACGCGATCCTGCGGTCGCTCCAGACGTCGTACGGCTGGAGCTACACGCCGGACCACGAGGACCGCGGCAAGTTCGACTTCTCCGGCAAGACCGATCCGCAGATCGTCCGCGAGCTCGTCCTCGACGAGGTCGGCGCCGAGCGTTTCGAAGCCGGACTGCCGCGCGCGCTCGAGCTGTACCTCGAAGAGCTCGAACGGCAGCTTCTGCCGGGAACGGTCGTCCCGAAGCCGGGCATCGAGCCCCTCCTCGAACGGCTGGCCGCCGAGCCGCGGGTCACGCTCGGCCTCCTGACCGGCAACCTCGAGCGCGGCGCCCGGTTGAAGCTCGAGCCTCCCGGTTTCAACCGCTACTTCCCGTTCGGCGCTTTCGGCAGCGACTCGGCCGACCGCTACCAGCTCCCGCCGATCGCCGTCGAGCGGGCGCTCGCGCACTCGGGAAAGCGCTTCGAGGGCAAGTCCGTCGTCATCGTCGGCGACTCGATCCACGACGTCGCCTGCGGGCGCTCGCTCGGCGTGAGCGCCGTGGCCGTCGCCACCGGCATCACGAGTCCCGAGCGGCTCGCCGCCGAGGGGCCGGACGCGCTCTTCGAGAGCTTCGCCGACACCGACCGGGCCTTCGCCGCGATCGTCGGATGAAGCGGGCCCCCGCTCCCGTCGTTCTCGGGCTCGCGCTCGCGGCCGCCGCAACCGCGCCCGCGGCGGCGCTTCTCCCGGGAGGCCCCGTCTCGCGCGCTCCCTACGACGGGCCGCCGACCCAGAACGTGGCGGTGACCGTGAACCTCGACCTGCAGGCCGCGCGGGATCTTCTCGCCCTGCTCTCGGCGCCGCAGCTCGATCCCGAGCGCGTCCGGGCTCTCGAGGCGCTGCCGGCGGTGCAGGTGGCGATTCGCGAGTCCCGGCGGCCGGCGGAGGTCTTCGAGAAGGATCTCGCGAGCGCCTTCGACGACAAGGCGCGGCCGACCGTGTTCGACTTTCACCGGATCCGCGAGGAGAGCAGTCGCTGGAAGCCGCTGCTCGAGACGATCGCCGCGCGCGAGGCCGATCTGACGAAGATGGCGTCGGACCGCGCGCGGGCGCTGATGCCGGGCGACCGGCCAATCGGGGTCACCGAGGCGATCTTCCTGACGTTCGGCCTTCCGGGCCGCGCCGACCACGTCGCGGTGCCGTCGCCGGACGGCGCGAACTGGTACGTGGTCGTGGACCTGGCGCGCGCGCTGGCCGACGAGCAGGGATCCGCGCCGTCGGACCAGGTCAAGCACCTCGCGCGCCTGATGGCGGGCGAGGCGTACCAGCGCGCCTGGGCCGAGTACCGGGCCGGCAGCGCCGCCTGGCAGAAGCGCGACGCCTCCCTCGGGCAGCTCGAGCCGTTGATGCGCCGCGTCGCCGAGTCCGGTCCGATCGCCCTCTACAGCGTGGACGAGAATTTTTTCCCGCTCGCGGAATGGCTGCGCCAGCCCATGCGCACCAGCATCGACGACCTGAACCGCTACGCGGATCACCTGATGGCGAAAGGACAGGATCTCGACGCGCGGATGGAAATCGCGGCGGAGATCCAGAAGCCCGAGTTCACGTCGAACCTGGCCGGCCCCGCGGGCGCGTTTCTCTCGGACGGCATCGTCCAGGGGCTCGGCCTCGACGCTTACCGCGCCGCGCTCGCCGCCGGGCCGCGCGCGTTCTTCGAGGCCTACGACCGCGCTTCGCAGAAGAAGGGCAGCGGCCTGATCCCTCTGGCGAAGCCGATCCGCGAGCAGCTCGCGGCGCCGCCGGCGGCGGCGGCGACACCGCGCAAGGGCTGAGGGCGTGGACTCGTACCTCGCGGTCGAGAAGAGCCTCCTGCTGCTCTGCGCCGACCTCGCGATCATCATCGGTTCGGCGCGGGGCTTCGGGTGGCTCTTCGGCAAGGTCGGTCAACCTCCTGTCGTCGGCGAAATCCTCGCCGGCGTGATCCTCGGGCCCTCTCTCCTCGGGAGGCTGTACCCGGGCGCGATCCGCGCGCTCCTGACGCCGGCGACGACGGCCGTGCTCTCCGCGATGGCCCAGATCGGCCTCGTGCTCCTGATGCTCCTGATCGGGCTCGAGTTCCCCTTCGACCGCCTGCGCCAGGCCGCCCGGGCTTCGGCGCTGGTGGCGGTCGCCGGGATCGTCGTGCCGTTCGCGGCGAGCTACGCGCTCGGCGGGTATCTCTACCGGGTCTCGCCGGTCGCCGCGCCGGAGCTCGCATTCCGCCTCTTCTTCGCCACGGCGGTCTCGATCACGGCCATTCCGATCATGGGGCGGATCCTCATGCACACGCGCCTGACCCGGACGCGCATGGGGCTGACGTCGATCACCGCCGCCGCGATCGACGACGTGCTCGGCTGGACGCTGCTCGGCGGCGTCGTGGCGATGACGACGCATGGCCGCGCGGACTGGCGCGCGCTCGCCTTCTCGCTTTCGGGCGTGCTGGTCCTCGGCGCCGCCTTCTGGGCGCTCGGCCGCTACGGGCTGTCGCGCCTGAAGGTGCGCCGCGCCGCGGGCGGGGGACTCCCCCCGGGAATGCTCGCCGGCGTGCTCGTCGTCGCTTTCGCGGCGGCCACGGCCACCAACGCGCTCGGCGTCTTCTCGATCTTCGGAGGCTTTCTGTGCGGGATCGCGGGGTCCTTCAATCGAGGTCTCGCCGAGGCGATCCAGGCGTCGATCGGCGACCTCGTCGCGGTCCTGTTCCTGCCGGTCTTCTTCGTTTTCTCGGGCCTGCGCACGGACGTCGGCTCGCTCGGGGCGGATTCGCGGCTCTGGACGGCGCTGCTCCTGGTGATCGGCGTGGCCTGCGCCTCGAAGTTCGGCTCGACCGCGCTCGCCGCCCGCGCCAGCGGCCTGCCGTGGAAGGAGTCGCTGTCGATCGGCCTGCTGATGAACACGCGCGCGCTGATGGCGCTGGTCGTCATCAACATCGGCGCCGACATGGGCGTGATCTCGCCGGCGGCGTTCTTCTGGCTCGTGACGATGGCGCTCTTCACGACCGTCGTCACGACGCCGATCCTGACGCGCCTCTATCCCTCGCCCGGGGAAGCGGACTGGGCCGGAGCGGCGGCGGAGTCGGCCCGGGCGCGATAGAGTGCCGCCGCCCGTCCCTTCCGGGGCGCGGCGAGGAGGTCAGGGCATGTCGGCTTCTCGTCTTCGGGGAAGGCTCGCACTGGCGGCGGTGGTGGGGCTTGCGGCGGTCCGGGTCGGCGCGGAGGCGATCCCGGGCCCGATCGTCATTGCGGTCGACGCGACCGAAGCGCCGCGGCGCCTCTTTCACGTCCGGGAGTCGATTCCCGCGCCCGCCGGCGCGCTCACGCTCGCGTACCCGAAGTGGATCCCCGGCGAGCACAGCGCGGCGGGGCCGATCACGGACCTGGTCGGCCTGAAGCTCTCGCGCGACGGCCGCCCGGTCGCCTGGAAGCGCGTGCCCACCGACGTGTGGCTGTTCACCTGCGACGTGCCCGCGGGCGCGGGACCGCTCGAGGTAGCCTACGACTACGTCGCGCCGCTGACCTCGCAGACCACGGCGACGGCGCAGCTCCTGATCCTGAACTGGTGGTCGGTGATCCTCTATCCGGAAGGGCCCAACGACAATGCGACGCTGTTCTCGCCGTCGCTGCGCCTGCCGGCCGGCTGGAAGTTCGGGACCGCGCTGCCCGTCCTGCGCGAAACCGGGGACACGATCGCGTTCGCGAACGCGTCGCTCGTCAAGCTCATCGACTCCCCGGTGCTGGCGGGCGCCCACTTCCACACGGTCGACCTGACGCCGGGCGAGAAGCCCGGGCACTGGCTGCACCTGGCCGGCGACAGCGCGGCGGCCGTCGCGATCGCTCCGGAGGACGTGAAGCACTACCAGCGCCTCGTCGCCGAGGCGCAGGCCCTCTTCGGCGCGCGGCACTACGACAACTACCATTTCCTGCTCGCCCTCTCCGACCACATTCCTTCGAACGGGCTCGAGCACCACGAGTCGAGCGACAACCGCGCGGCCGAGCGCGCGCTGACCGACGACGACGCGAAGAAGGTCCTCGGCACGCTCCTGTCTCACGAGTACGTCCATTCCTGGAACGGGAAGTACCGGCGCCCCGTGGGTCTCGTGTCGGGCGTCTCCGCGGACTATCAGCCGCCGGTCGACAGCCGGTTGCTCTGGGTCTACGAGGGGCTGACCGAGTATCTCGGCGACGTCCTCGGCGCGCGCAGCGGTCTGCGCACGCCCGAGCTGTATCGCGAGAACATCGCGCTCTACGCCGCGCAGATGGACGCGCAGGCGGGGCGCGCGTGGCGCCCCCTCGAAGACACGGCGACCTCGGCGCAGCTGCTCTACTGGGGGCGCTCGGACTGGGCCGACTGGCGCCGCGGCGTCGACTTCTACCCGGAGAGCGAGCTCGTCTGGCTCGAGGCCGACACGATCATCCGGCAGAAGTCGGGCGGCAAGAAGTCCCTCGACGACTTCGTGAAGGCTTTCCACGGCGCGCCAGGCGGGCCGCCGTCCGTCAAGACGTACCAGGCGGAGGACGTCGTCGCGGCGTTGAACGCGATCGTGCCCTACGACTGGGCCGGGTTCTTCCGCGCGCGCGTTTCGGACGTCGCGCCGCGCGCCCCGCTCGGCGGGATCGAGAACGGGGGCTGGAAGCTCGTCTACAACGCCGAGGCGCCGGACCTGACGCGCGCCGGCGAGGAAGAGTCGAAGCTCTACGACTTCTGGTTCTCGCTCGGCATCGTCGTCCAGGACGGCGAGGGGACTTCCGGCGAAGGGGAAGACGGCCGAATCCAGGACGTCATTCCGGGCTCGCCCGCGGCGGTGGCCGGCATCGGGCCCGGCATGAGGCTCGTCGCGGTCGACGGGCGCCGCTACTCCGAGAAGCGGCTGCGCGACGCGCTGCACGCGGCGCAGGGCACCCAGGAGAAGATCGAGCTCCTCGTCGAGAACGTGGACACGTTCCGGACCTACACGGTCGACTACCACGGCGGCGAGCGCTACCCGCATCTCGAGCGCGACCCGGGCAAGACCGACTGGATCTCGGCGATCGGAAAACCGCTGACCACGAAGCCGTAGGGGTCGGCCTCCCGCTCGCCTCGCCGTCTCCCGCGGCCGGGGGAGAGGGAGACGCTTCGATGGCATACGATTTGTCGCAACCGTGACCCTCGCTGCCGGCACAAGGCTCGGGCCGTACGAGATCCTGTCTCCCCTCGGGGCGGGCGGCATGGGCGAGGTGTACCGGGCCCGCGACGAGCGCCTGGGGCGGGACGTCGCGATCAAGGTGCTGCCGGCCGAGCTCGCCGAAAGCTCCGAGCGCCTGAAGCGCTTCGAGAAGGAAGCACGCTCGGCGTCGGCGCTCAATCACCACAACATCGTCACGGTTTTCGACATCGGTTCGACCGACGGCATCTCGTGGATGGCGATGGAGCGCGTCGACGGCGACACCCTCCGCAAGCTCCTCGCGCCGGGCGCCCTGCCGTTGAAGAAGCTGCTCGCGATCGGCGCCCAGATCGCCGACGGGCTGGCCAAGGCGCACGGGCAGGGCATCGTCCATCGGGACCTCAAGCCCGAGAACGTGATGGTCACGAAGGACGGCGTGGCCAAGATCCTCGACTTCGGCCTCGCGAAGCTGACGGCACCGGCAGAGGAAAGCGGCGAGTTGACGCAGTCGCCGACGATGACGGCGGCGACCGAGGCCGGCATCGTGCTCGGCACGGTCGGCTACATGTCGCCGGAACAGGCGTTGGGGCAGGCGCTCGACTTCCGGTCGGACCAGTTTGCCTTCGGCGCGATTCTCTACGAGATGACGACCGGCCGGCGCGCGTTCGTGCGGCCGAGCGCCCCGGAGACGATGACGGCGATCATCCGCGAGGAGCCGGAGCCGCTCGCGACGGCCGCGCCCGACTCGCCGGTGCCGCTGCGCTGGGTGGTCGAGCGCTGCCTCGCCAAGGACCGCGAGGAGCGCTACGCCGCCACGAAGGACCTCGCGCGCGACCTCGCCCGGCTTCGGGAAGGGCTGACCGAGGGCAGCCTCTCGGGTGTCGCGATCGCCGTTCCGGCGGCCGCGCCGGGCCGCCGGCGCGCCCTCGCCGCCGCCGCGGCCGCCGCCGTGCTCGCGGCCGGCGCGCTGCTCGGCGTCCTCCTGACGCGGACCGGACGCCCGGGGCCCCCGACGTACCGCCCGGTGACCTTTCACCGCGGCGCGATCGGCAACGCGCGCTTTGCGCCCGACGGGAAGACGATCCTCTACTCCGCGGCCTGGGAGGGCAAACCGGCGCAGCTCTACTCGACGCGCGTCGACTCGGCCGAGTCGACGGCTTTGCCGCTGCCCAGCGCCGACCTGCTCTCGATCTCGGCGACCGGCAAGCTCGCCGTCCTGGTGCTTCACGGCAACGACCATGCGGCCATCGCCGAGGTCGCGCTTGCGGGCGGCGCGCCCCGGGAGCTCGTCGAGGCGGATCCGCCCGAGGCCCTTCAGTTTTCGATGCCCGTGGCGGACTACGCTCCGGGCGAGGACCGCCTGGCGGTGGTGCGCCAGGGTCAAATCGAGTTCCCCATCGGCAAGGTGCTCCTTCCGGCCTCCGGCGACGCGCACTTCTACGCGCTGAGGTTCTCGCCGGACGGCCGCCGGATCGCCTTCCTGCAGACGGAAGGGAAGGGGGAGGCGCAACTCGGAGTGGTCGATCTCGCCGGCAAGAAGACGATGTTGTCGACGGGCTGGGAGACCATCACCTCGCTCGCCTGGCATCCCCGGACGGGAGAGATCTGGTTCTCGGGGCGCCGGGTCGGCGTCGGCATTGGCGTCGTCGACCTCCATGCCATCACGCTTTCGGGCAAGGAGCGGCTCGTCGCGCAGAACCCTCAGCTGATCGTCGTGCAGGACGTTGCGGCGGACGGGCGCGTCCTCGCGCGCAGCGACGACTGGCCGGAGGCGATGGTGTGCCTTCCGCCGGGCGGTGGCCGCGAGCAGGACCTGACGTGGTTCGACTTTTCGGAAAGCGTGGCCCTGTCCGACGACGGCCGGGATCTTCTCTTCGTCGAGGGCGGCGCCGGCGCGGGAGCGGCGGGTGGCACGTACCTCCGCAAGACCGATGGCTCGTCGTCGGCCGTCCGCCTGAGCGACGGCTGGATCCGCCGGCAGGCCCTGTCGCCAGACCGGAAATGGGTAGCCCAGATCGTGGATGGCGGGGTTCGTCTCGTTCCCGTCGGCGCCGGCGAATCGAAGTCGATTCGAGACAAGGATCTCCGGTACATGCGCCCGATGTGGTTTCCCGACTCCAGGCGGCTGCTGCTGACGGGAGAAAATCCGGGCCGTAGCCCGAGAATGTGGGTGAGAGATCTCGAGGCCGGAAATCCCCGCCCCGTCACCCCCGAAGGGGTCGCGGCGGGGCACCTTTCTCCCGACGGGAAGCTCGTCGCGGCGGCCGACTCGAAGACGGGGCAGTGGGCGCTCTACCCGGTCGACGGGGGAGATCCGCGGCCCATCGCCGGCTTGCCACCCGGAGAGGTCGACGTGCTCGGCTTCGACGACACGGGCCGATACCTGAATGTCTCCTCCGGTGATCTTCGGACGCGCGTCGAGCGCTTCGAGATCGCGACCGGGAAACGCACGTTCTTCCGTGAGATCACCCCGGCCGATCCGACCGGCATCGCCTCGATCAGCTCCCTGCAGATGACGCCGGACGGAAAGGCCTACTGCTACAGCTTCATGCGCGCGCTGGCGCGCCTCTACGTCGTCGACGGGCTGCGCTGATCGGAGAATCCGGACTCGCGGCTTTTTACCGGAGGGGGAACCATGCTGCACGCGCTCGTCCTCGATCTCGCGCTTCGGATCCAGTCGACGCCGGCATCGCCTCCGCGCGATCCGTCGCTGCCGCCGTCGGCCGAGCAGGCCAGGGCGGCTCTCGAGGTGTCGCCGCGCCACGGCGAATACGTGGACGTGCCGATGGCCGGCGGCCCCGCGCTCAAGGCGTGGATCTCGTATCCCGAGCGCAAGGACAAGGCCGGCGTCGTCATCGTCATCCAGGAGGTCTTCGGCCTGACCGACTGGCTGCGCGGCGTTGCGGATCAGCTCGCGAAGGAAGGCTTCATCGCGGTCGCGCCCGACATGGTCACGGGCTTCGGCCCGAACGGCGGGGGAACGGATTCGGTCGCGAGCCGCGACGACGTCGTCGCGCTGGTCCGCAGGATCACGCCGGAGGAAGCGGCCCGGCGCTTGAACGCCGTCCGCGACTGGGCGCTGAAGATCCCGGCCGGGAACGGGCGCGTCGGGACGGTCGGCTTCTGCTGGGGCGGCGGACAGAGCTTCGCCTTCGCGGGCGCCCAGCCGGCGCTCGCGGCGGCGGTGGTGTTCTACGGGCCTTCGCCGGATTCGGCGGTCATCGACGCGATCCGGGCGCCCGTGCTCGGGCACTACGGCGGCGACGACGCGCGCGTGGACGAGACGATCCCGCCCGCGGAAGCGCAGATGAAGAAGCTCGGCAGGAGCTTCGAGGTCCACGTCTACGACGGCGCGGGCCACGGGTTCCTGCGCGACCAGAGCGGCCGCGACGGCGCGAACATGAAGGCCACGCGGCAGGCGTGGCCGCGGACGGTGACCTTCCTGAAGGAGAAGCTCGGAAGCTAGCGCTCGCCCGCGTCCTGGCGCGCCAGGTCGCCGAGCGCCGACCAGTCGAGGTTCTCTCCGCCGCGGGCGAGCAGGGTCAGGAAACGGTCCCGCAGCAGGCTCGCGATCGGCATCGGCACCCGGAGCGTCTCCGCTGCCTCGAGCGCGAGGCGCACGTCCTTCAACCCGAGCGGCGCGGCGAAGCCGGGAGGCGTGAACGCGCGCTCGGCGACGAGCCTGCCGTAGTTCCTGTAGACCGGGACGTCGAAAAGCGTCGAGGTCAGCAGGTCGAGGTACTGGCTCCGGTCGAGCCCGGCCTTGCCGACGAGGGCGAAGGCTTCGCCGAGGCTCTCGATGACCGAGGCGAGCAGGAAGTTGCCGGAGAGCTTGACGAGGTTGGCGTCGGCGGGCCGGTCGGAGACCACGAACGTTCTCTGACCCACGGCGTCGAACAGCGGACGGGCCTCGGCGATCGCGTCGGGATCGCCGGCGGCGACGACGAAGAGTTTGCCGGCCGCGGCCGCCTCGGGCCGGCCGAAGACCGGCGCGGCCACGTAGCGGTGGCCCGCCGCGGCATGATCCCGCGCCAGCCGCTCGGAGATCGCGACGGAGACGGTGCTCGAGGAGACGTGGAGCGCCCCGGGGGCGAGTGACTCGAGCAGCCCCCGCCGTCCATACACCACCGATTCGAGTGCGGCGTCGTCGGCGAGCATCGTCAGGACGACGGGGTTCGCGCCCGCCTCGGCGACGCTCGACGCGACTCGGGCCCCGCGCTCGGCCAGCGGCCGCGCCTTCTCCGGCGAGCGGTTGTAGACCGTGACCTCGTGGCCGGCGCGGAGGAGGTTGCCCGCCATGCCGGTTCCCATCTGTCCGAGACCGAGGAAGCCGACTCTCATGACCGGAACCTCTCTCGCGTCGGGGTTCGAGGGTTCGTGCTCAGGCGGTCTTCGCCGAGGCCTTGCGGAAGATCCACGTGAGGATGACCGCTCCGAGCACGGCGACGAGGATCGTGTAGATCATGCCGCCCTCGCCGGAGAACCCGAGCATCCGCATCAGGAATCCGCCCAGGACCGCGCCGACGAGGCCGATGACGATGTCCATCAACGCGCCCTTGCCTCCGCCACCCATGATCTTCCCGGTCAGCCAGCCTGCGATGAGCCCGACGATGAGCCACCAGATGATTCCCATGGGTTCCTCCTCGAAATTGAGCCGAGGCTATCAGGATCGGGTGAGGTGCGCGTCGAGAGCGGGCGGCTTTACACTGGACCCCGGAGGGATGGCCGAGCGGTTTAAGGCGGCGGTCTTGAAAACCGCTGTACCGGAAACGGTACCGAGAGTTCGAATCTCTCTCCCTCCGCCATCTCCGCCGCGCGGCAACCTTTCGGCGCCGGGTCGTGTTTCCTGAACCGACGATGAACGCCTTCGCGCTCTTCGAGACCGCCATCGGGACCTGCGCCGTCGCGTGGGGCGAGGGCGGCTTCACGCGCGCGTGGCTGCCGGACTCGGATCCGCGGGCGCTTCGGCGGCGGATCGCGCGGCGCTTGCCGGACGCGCGCGAGGGCGCGCCGACGCCGGAAGTCCGGGACGCGATCGGCCGGATCGTCGAGCTGCTGGCGGGCGCGCCGGCCGACCTCTCGAACGTGCGTCTCGACTTCGGCGGCATCCCCGAATTCCACCGCCGCGTCTACGCGATCGCCCGCGAGATCCCTCCGGGCCGGACGCTCACCTACGGCGAGATCGCGCGCCGTCTCGGCGATCCTTCGCAGGCGCGCGCCGTGGGCCAGGCGCTCGGCGCCAACCCGCTGCCGATTCTCGTCCCGTGCCACCGCGTCCTGGCCGCCCACGGCCGCACCGGGGGCTTCTCGGCGCCGGGCGGCGTGACGACGAAGCTGCGGATGCTCGAGATCGAAGGCGCGCGGGCCAACGCGATCCCGACGCTCTTCGACTAGCGGCGCTTCTCCTGGATCCGGCGCGCGATCGCCGTCGCCAGCCGCCGCGGCGTGACGCGGAGCGCCTGGACGAGGACCCTGTTCGCGACGCCGGGGATGACGAGGCGCTGCCCGCGTTTCATGCCCCGGTAGCCCGCGAGCGCGGCGGCCGGCGCGTCGAGCACGAGCGGTCCGGTGAAGAGCGCCGTCTTCTCGACGCCGGCGCGTTTCTGGAACTCGGTCGGAATCGGGCCCGGGCACAGCGTCGTGACCGTCACGCCGGTGCCGGCCGTCTCGCTGGCCAGCGCCTCCGAAAACGACAGCACGAAGGCTTTCGTCGCGTAGTAGACGGCCATCAGCGGGCCCGGCTGGAACGCGGCCGTGGAGGCGAGGTTCAGGATCCGCCCGCGGCGCCGCTCGAGCATCCCGGGGAGCAGCCGCCGGGTCAGCTCGACGAGCGCCGAGACGTTGACCCGGATCATCTCGAGATCGGTCTCGACCGGCACGTCGGCGAAGAGCCCGTGCGCGCCGAAGCCGGCGTCGTTGACGAGGACGTCGATCGACAGGCCGCGCGCCTCGAGCTCCCGGACGATCTCGCCCGGCGCCTCCGGACGCGCGAGGTCCGCGGGAAGCGCCGTGGCGCGCACGCCGAATTCCTCCGACAGGCCGCGGGCGACGGCCTCGATCCGGTCTCGCCGCCGCGCGACGAGGACGAGGTCGTGGCGGTCGCGGGCGAGGAGGGTCGCCAGCTCCAACCCCAGGCCGCTCGAGGCGCCGGTGACGAGGGCCGTGGGCATGCGGGACCGCCCGAATCCGGACGCGCGCGGGCTACGGCGCGGCGGCGCGGCGGGGCTCGGGCGCCGGCGACGCGGGGGCTACCGCCGCGGCGCGGCCGATCGGCTTCGGCCGGACGACGTGCGTCCAGGCGTTGGCGAGCTCCGCCTTCCACCACCGCAGAAGTCCGTGAAAGAGCATCACCCACATGGCGCTTCGGATCGAGAACCCGACGAACCTGGGCCGCCGGCCGGCGTTGTGATTGCCGTAGATGCCGAGGGCCATCTTCCGCTTCGCGATCGCGGTCAGCCGCCGGTTGTAGAACCGAATCGGGTAGTAGCCGATCTCGGCCCCGTCTTCGAAGAACGGCGGGACGCCGAGCCGCTCGTGAGACCAGCGGTAGATCGGCATGATGGCAGCGAAGTAGTACAAAGCCGTGTCGAGAAGAAACGCCGTCGTCATGGTGTCGTAGTCGCCCATGACGTAGTACTTGTCCTTGTAGATGGAGTCGTAGAAGTACTTGAAGAACCGGTCGTAGCGCCGGTTGTGGTCGTCGTACTTCTTCGCCATCGCGTCCGGCTCGGCGCCCGCGAAGTCTTCGAGGATGAGGCGCGTGCGGGTCCAGACCGAGAAGGACATCTGGTCGAGGCCCGGCGAATAGAACGGGTCGAGGAACCCGCCGGCATCGCCCACGCAGGTCCAGCCCGGGCCGATGAACTTGTCGACGAGGTAGGGGAGATGCGCGTAGTAGCGGCAGTCGCCTTCGATCGGCGTCGCGCCCTCGATGAGCTCGCGCGTCAGCGGGTTGCCGCCGAGGAATCGCGTGAGCTTGTCGAGCGGCGTCGTTCCTTCGGGCGTCACGAGGCGCTTGTCCCAGACGAGGCCGACGCTCATCTCGCCGTCGTGGAGCGGGATGAACCAGATCCAGTAGCCCCAGCCCGTGAAGTGGTTCGTCGCGAGCCGGCGCGGCGCGAGCACGGCGCGCTGCCACGGATCGCCCGAGTCGGGTCCGGCGCAGTCGACCCCGTCCATGTCCTTCACGTTCTCGTAGCGGACCCAGATCGCGGCGATGGGGTGCGAGTCGATCGGAGTCACGCCGCCGCGCTGGCGCGCGAGCATCGCCTGCCGACCCGTCGCGTCCACCAGCCAGCGGCAGGAAACGGTCGCGTTCGTGCCGTCGGCCTTCTGGACGGTCAGCGTGTTCGAGGCCTTGCCTTCGCCGAGTTCCCATCCCGTGACCTTCGCGGGCCGCCAGACTTCGCTGCCTTCCTCCGCCGCGACCTCGAGCAAATGGGTGTCGAGCTTGGCGCGGTCGAGCTGGAAGGAGGGCGTGCGGGCAAGCTGCGTCGGACCCGTCTCCGAGGCCTCGCGCAGGCAGGTCACGTCGTCGTTGACGAACCAGTAGCGGAACGCCTGCTTCGGGAGCTGCTCCCGCGTCAGGTAGGTCCACTGCTTCAGGACGCGCGTCAGGAAATAGGCCGAGACCTCGACGGTCGACTCGCCGACCTTCCAGTCGAACTTCTCGGTCTTTTCGACGACGAGGATCCGGAGCTTCGGGTTGCCGCGCTTCAGGACGATCGCCGTCGACGCGCCGGAGATCGCGCCGCCGACGATGACGACGTCGTAGGCGAGAGGGTCGCTGGCGTGGGTGGCATCCATCGGACCTTCGAGTTTACCGCCGGCCGGGCTCAAATACCTGGACACCGCGCTCTTCGTCGACCACGACCGTGCGGTCGACCGCCGCGACCGCGCCCAGATCCTGCTTCTTTCCGGAGGGCCACAGCACGGTGAGGCCCTCGAGGCGCGTGGCCGGACCGAGGCCGAGATGGACGATCGGACTGCCCGTCGACAGGTAGCCGCTCTCGTTGACGTTCTGGGTCACGAGACGCCGGCCTCCCGGAAGGACCGCGGTGATCTCGCAGCCGATGCCGTCGCGGTTGTCGCGGCCCGGCGTGCCGGAGAGGCGCAGGCGCAGGTAATGCTCGCCGGGCTTGCGCGAGCCGAGGAAGAGCGCTTCGGGAGCGCCGACGGAACGGACGTAGACGTCGAGTGCGCCGTCGCCGTTGGCGTCGAACGCGACGGCGGCCCGGCCGTTGGACTCGAGGTCGAGGCCGTCGAGAAACGCCCGGTCCTCGAAGAGCGGCGCCCCGGCCGCCGCGCCGCCGCGGTTGTGGAAGTAGCGGTCGCGCTCGATGCCGGCCACGCCGGCGCCTTTGCGGTCGAACGTCTTCGTGCCGGCGACGTAGTCGTCCCAGTAGGCGAGCGTCTGCCACCAGAACTCGAGCTCGACGTCGCGGTCGCGGCCGTCGCCCCAGAGCCCGTTGGTCGCGTAGACGTCCGGCCAGCCGTCGTCGTCGAGGTCGGCCGCGATCGCGCTCCAGTTCCACCCGGCGTGCTGCGCCCCCGAGCGCGCCGTCGCGTTTTCGAACGTGTGGTCGGGTTTCTGCAGGAGCAGCGAGTTTCCCGACGCCATCTCCTCGCACCAGCGGATCGCAAACGGCAGGAAGAGCCGACCGGCCAGGCCGACGGGAATCGACGGGTACTCGTGGATGAAGTACCACTGGGTGTCGGTGCCCGTGGTGTAGACGTCGGGGCGTCCGTCGCCGTCGAAATCCGCCCAGGCGCCGGACATGCCGTAGGCGCGCGCGAGCGTGCCCGTCTTCTTCGCGACGTCTTCGAAGCGCCGGCCGTCGACGTTGCGGTAGAGATTCTTCAGACCGAAGTCGTTGGTCGCCATCAGGTCCATGCGGCCGTCCTGGTCATAGTCCTGGAAGAGCGCGGAGAGAGTCCAGCGCGTCATGCCGGAGAGGCCCCAGGCCTTGGTCGCGTCGGTGAAGTGGCCGTGGCCGTCGTTGAGATAGAGGAAGTTCTCGAGGCCGTCGTTCGCGTCGAAGGGCGGATCCGGCATCTTCGCGTAGTAGTCGCCCGTGACGGCGACGAACAGGTCGAGGTCGCCGTCGCCGTCGACGTCGGCGAACGCCGCCGAGCGCGCGTTTCCCGGGACGGCGATGCCCGAGGCCGCGGTCGTCTCCTCGAAGGTGCCGTCGCCGCGGTTGTGAAAGAGGCGCGCGGGGCCGAACGCGTTCGTGACGAAGAGGTCCGGGTAGCCGTCGCCGTCCACGTCCGCCGCGGCCACGCCGGTCGCCGCGATGCCTTCGGTCGCCGACCTGGCGAGGCCGGCGCGCTCGGTGACGTCGGCGAAGCGGCCGTGGCCGTCGTTACGGTAGAGGATCGAGCGCACGCCGTCGGCGACGAAGAGGTCCTCGAAGCCGTCGCGGTCGAAGTCCAGGACGGCGACGCCGGAGCCCGGCCAGAGGTCCGAGAGCAGGTGGTTGACGAGCTTCAGCGGCGGGTCGTGACGCGGCGCGCCGAGGCCCGCCTCGGCCGTCGCGTCGTGGAAGCGGGGCGACGCCTCGGTGCGGTTCCAGAGCGGCGTCTCGAGCGCAGCCGTGACGCGGGACCCCGACGCGTCCTTCTCTTCGGCGACGCGCGCACCCGCGGCCCGCTCGACGCGGACGCCTCCGCGGCCGAAGCCGCCGACGGTGAAGACGACGCGCCCGGTCGTCGTCTCGCGGCCGGCGGCCGTCTCGTGGACGGGCTTCTCGACGCGATAGTCGACGTAGGCAATCCGGTCGAGCCCGTCCCACGCCCAGGCCCGGAGCGCGGCGACGCCCGGCGGATCCTCCGGCAACGGCTCGCGGCTTCGGAGCGACCGGCGGATCTGCTCGCACCCGTCGCGCCAGCGCGCGAGCCGGTCCATCCACGGCCGGTATTCCGCGCGCAGCCGCTCGATCGACGCGTTTCGGTAAATCCACCAGCCGCCAAGAAACGCGGCGGCGGCAACGAGGACCAGGAGGACCTTGCGCACCGCCGCGGATGGTACCCCGGGCGAAGCAAGCCCGGCGGCGCCGCAGAGCGGCGAACCGCTGGTTCCCTATCGGCAGCCGATCCACTAACATCGCCGGTCTGACCACTCGCGGAGAGGTGGGTGAGTGGCTTAAACCAGCGGTTTGCTAAACCGCCGTAGGGGCTTAAACCTCTACCACGGGTTCAAATCCCGTCCTCTCCGCCATCCTTCGTCCGCGAGTTCCCTACGGGCAGGCGAACGCGCCGGTGTCCTGGATCGGGGCGAAGGGTGTGCCCTGGGGGTTCTTGTAGACCTGGGTCGTGCCCTTGACGATGTCCGTGACGGAGAGCGACACGAAGACGTTGGTCAGGCCGCTCGCGAAGACCCAGCGGTGCGCGTTGGTGGTGCAGCCCTCGAGGACCTTCACGATGAGCTCGACGTTGGTGCCGTCGAAGAACCAGAAATCGCCGGTGTCGCCCGTCAGCGTCGTGGCGTGGCCGACGCCGCTCGTCCCGTCGGACCGCGTCCACGTCGCGCGGACGCGGAAGCGCGCGTTGTCGAGGCACAGCGTGACGGGGTCGACGACGCACGTGACCGGCCCGACCGACAGCGCGCGCTGGTAGACGCCGAGCGAGGTTCCCGCATAGAGGATGTCGCTGCCCGACGACAGCGCCAGCGTCGAGGCGCCGTTCTGGGGCAGCTGCAGGTCCGACCACGTCGTGCCGCCGTCGTCGCTCTCGAAAACGCCGCCCTTGGGCAGGAAGCCCGCGAGGTAATCGGCGCTGGCGTAGACGCGCGAGGGGTCGTTGGCGTCGAACAGCACGTCGCTGATCGAGACCCCGGTGAGACTGGCGGCGGTCCAGGACGCGCCGCCGTTGGAGCTCGTGTAGATGCCGCCGCACTGGAATCCGGTGGCCCCGGTCAGGCCGGCCCCGGCGACGAAGGCGCTGGGATTCGACGGGCTGACGCGGAGCGCATTCAGACCGGCGCAGGCCGCCGGCGCGTTGCCGGCCGCCGTCCACGTCGCGCCGCCGTTGGCGCTGCGGAAGATCTTCGTCGGTCCGTAGGCGACGAGCAGGCCGCCGGGTCCCGACGCCAGGCGCGTGGGCTCCGTGAACGGGTTGGGGAGCGGCTGCCACGTGTGGCCCGAGTCGAGCGTGCCGTAAAGGTTCGTCCCGCAGGCGACGAACGCCGTTCCCGCCGCGGCTCCCGGCGCGAAGGACGGGATGCAGTAGCCGGGGACCGCCTGACCGAGGAGCCACGTGCCGCCCCCGTTGTTGGAGTAATAGATGTTGGTCGCTCCCACGCTGCTCGGCGCGCCGGCGTAGAGCGTCGCGGAGCTCGCGGGATCGACGAGGAGATCGGCGTAGAACTCGCCCGACGCCGCCTGGACCACGCCGCTCCAGTGGTTGCCGCCGTCGGTCGACTTGAAGATCGCGCTCTGGCCCGCCGTCGCGTCGGCCGCCGCGGCGTAGACGGTCTGGTCGTCCGCCGGCGTCGAGATCGCGCTGACCTGGAAGAGCGGCGGTCCGAAGGACTCCCAGCCGGCTCCCTGCGCGAGCGCCGCGGCGGGGAGCACGAGGAGACCGGCGGCGAGTCGAGCGGCGCGGCGCATCGGATTCCATTGTACGGGTTCGGCGCGCCCTGGCGCCGGCGAGTTACGATGGCGTCATGTCGGCGAGCCTCGGGGTGCGCCTCCGTCGCTACTGGGTGGCGGGGATCCTCGTCCTCGCGCCGACGGCGCTGACGCTCTGGGTCGTCTGGAGCCTCTTCAACTTCTTCGACAACATCCTCGGCGCGCAACTCCGCGCGCGGGGGATCTCCGTCGTCGGCCTCGGCTTCGTGCTGCTGAACGTGCTGCTTCTCCTGCTCGGCTTCATCGCGGCCAACTTCCTCGGCAAACGGGCGTTCGCGATGTGGGACCGCCTGATGCACCGCGTGCCGCTGATCAACAAGATCTACGCGACCCTGCGGCAGATCGCGGAGCTGCTCCTCGGGCCGTCGCGGATGGGCTCGTTCGGCCGCGTCGCGATCGTCGAGTTCCCGTCGCCGGGGACGTGGGGCCTCGGCTTCGTGACGTCGACGATCGACGGCGAGGCGAGCGCGAAGACCGGCCGCAAGGTCTGCAGCCTCTTCATTCCGAGCGCCGTCAACCCGACGACCGGCTTCCTGCTCGTCGTCCCGCAGGAGAAGGTGACCTACCTCGACATGACGCCGGAGCAGGCGATGAAGATGATCGTCTCGGCCGGCGCTCTCGTCCCGCCCGTCCCGCCGGCCTGAGTCAGCGCGCGGCCGGCGCGGCTTTGCGCGCCGTCAGGAGCAGCTGCTCGCTCGCGAGCATGGCCGGGCGCATCATCCAGGAGAAGAGGTCGTCCTCGCCGCGCGCGTGCGCCGCTCCCGAGCGGTGGCGGCGCGTCTCGATCCGCGTCGAGAGCCACACGAAGGGATAGAGCAGCAGCAGCCACGCGTGCTTCGCCTTGAAGAGCGTGAAGTCGAGGCGCTCGATCTCGAGACCCGCCTGGCGGAGCAGCGTGTGGAGCAGCGGGAAGTCGATCGGGTTGATGTGGTACGCGTACAGGTCGTCGGGGCCGAGGTCCCAGCCGACGCGGCGCCGGATCAGCTTGTGCGTGCCCGTGAAGAGGAAGTGCCAGCGCGAGTGCAGGCGCGCGACGTTCGGCGTCGAGAGGATCAGGTGGCCGGACGGAGCGAGGACGCGGCCGATCTCGGCGATCACGGGGATTTCCGTCGTCAGGTGCTCGGCCACCTCGCAGAGGATGACGAGGTCGAAGGCCGCGACGCCGTAGGGCAGCGGCCGAGTCAGGTCGACGTCGGGGTCGATCGCGACGCCGTCGGCGGGGAGCGGGCCGGCCGCGCCCGCGAGCTTGTAGTCGTCGGCGCGGAAGTGCGTGCCCCGCACCGCGCAGCCGTCGCGCGCGAGCGCCGCCGCGATCTCGCCGCGCCCCGCGGAGAGGTCCAGGACGCGGAGCTTCGGATATCCCGGCAGGCGCCGCGCCGCGCGGAGGACGGCCTCGAAGACGTGGGGCTGCGGCACGCGACCTAGCCGGCGCGACGGATCTCGGTCTGGCCGCGCATGTAGGGCCGGAGGACTTCCGGAATTGCGACCGAGCCGTCGGCGCGCTGGTAGTTCTCGAGGATCGCGACGATCGTCCGCCCGATCGGCAGGCCCGACCCGTTGAGCGTGTGGACGAACTCGGGCTTCTCGCCCTCGGCCCTTCGGAACCGGATCGACGCGCGCCGCGCCTGGAAGGCGTCGAAGTTCGAGCAGGAGGAGATCTCCTTGTACGCGTTCATGCCGGGGAGCCACACCTCGAGGTCGTAGGTCCTCGCCGACGCGAAGCCGAGGTCGCCCGTGCACAGCGAGACGACGCGGTAGGGGAGCTCGAGGCGCTGCAGGAGCTCTTCGTTGTGCGCGGTCAGCGTCTCGAGCGCCCCGGGCGAGTCCTCCGGGCGCACGAGCATCACGACCTCGACCTTGTCGAACTGGTGCTGGCGGATCATGCCGCGCGTGTCGCGTCCCGCGGCGCCCGCCTCGGAGCGAAAGCACGGCGTGCAGGCGGCGTACCGGAGCGGCAGGTCGGCGGCCGCGAGCACCTCGTCGCGGTGGAGGTTCGTGACCGGCACCTCCGCCGTCGGGATCAGGTAGTAGCCGTTCGTCGTCTGGAAAAGATCGGCCGCGAACTTCGGCAGCTGGCCCGTGCCGAAGAGCGACTCGGCGTTGGCGAGAAAGGGCGGCAGGACCTCCCGGTATCCCTGGTCGTCCACGTGAACGTCGAGAAAGAACTGGATCAGCGCCCGCGACAGCCGGGCGGCGGCGCCGGAGAGGACGGTGAAGCGCGCGCCGGCGAGCTTCGCGCCGCGCTCGAAGTCGAGGATGCCGAGCGCGGGCCCGAGGTCCCAGTGCGCCTGCGGCGCGAAGCCGAAGTCGCGCGGGCTACCCCAGGTCCGCTCGACGCGGTTCGCCGACTCGTCCCGGCCGCGCGGCACGTCGGGATCGGGGACGTTCGGCACGCCGGTCTCCACGGCCGCGAGCATCCGGTCGGCCTCGTCGACGCTCTGCTCGAGGGCCTTGATCTCCTCCTTGAGCCCCTTCATCTCGGCGAGCGCCTCGGGCGAGGGCTTGCCGGGAATCGACGTCAGCTCGTTGCGGCGCCGGCGCTTTTCCTCGAGCTTCGTGACGGCGTCGCGCCGCTCTCGGTCCAGACGCACGAAGTCCTCGAGGCCCGTGCCGTCGAAGCGCTCGGGCAGCTCCTCGAGCAGGCGCGCGGCGTTCTCGCGCAGAAAGTCGCGTGGTAGCATCGTCGCGCGATTTCATATCGCGCGCGCCGATCGAGTCAACCGTTTGAGCGGGGCCCCGCACCTTCCCGACGTGGACGCCATCGTGGTCAACCGCGACGGCGGGGGCGCGCTGTTCCGGGCCCTGGCGTCGCTCGAGCGGCAGTCCGGCGTCTCGCTTTCCGTGGTCGTCGTGGACAACGCGTCCGACGCGAGCGAGCGCGCGCGGATCGCCCGCGAGGCCCCGGCGGCGCGGGTCATCGGCTTCTCGCGCAACCTCGGTTTCGCCGGCGGCGCGAACGAAGGCATCGCGCGGACGCGCGCCCCGCTCGTCCTGCTGCTGAACAACGACGCCGTTCTCGAGCCGCCGTACGTGGCGCGGCTGGCGGCGCGGCTGGAGCTCGATCCGAGGCTCGCCGGGGCGCAGGGGCTCGTCCTCTCCGAGGACGGGCGCCGCGTGGACTCGGCCGGATTCGAGTGGAACGCGCGCGGCGAGGCCGTGCCCGTGCTGTCGGACGCCGACGTGGCGGCGGCGCCGCGCGAGCCCTTCGAGGTCCCCGGCGTCTCGGCGACCGCCGCGCTCTACCGGCGCGAGGCGCTCGACGCCGTCGCCCGCGGCGGGTCGGTTTTCGACGACGCCTTCTTCGCCTACTACGAGGACGTGGACCTGGCGCTGCGCCTGACGCGCTCGGGCTGGCGGTTCGTGTGCGATCCGGGCGCCGTCGCGCGGCACGAGGGATCGCGCACCGGGCGGCGGACGCCGTTTCGGCGCGCGCTGTGGACGGCGCGCAACCGCTGGCGCGTTCTCTTTCGGAACTTCGAGGCAGGCTGGCTCGCGAGGCGGTTTCCCTCGCTGCTGCGCGCCGACCTCGCCCATGCGCGGGCGGCCGGCTGGGGCGGCGCCGCGCTCCCGCTGCTCGTGTGGCCGAGGATTCCCTGGATGGCGTGGCGCGCGCGTTCGGAATCGGGGCGCCTCTCGGCGTGGCCGGGCGGGAACCCGGCGCGGCGCCGCGCCTGGCCCGGCCGATGATCCGCGGGATCACGGCGGTCCTCGTTTCCTGGAACGACGAGGCGGACCTTCTCGAGGCCGTGGCGGCGCTCGCCCGGGCGCGCGCTCTCGTGCCGCGGGGCGGCGTCGCCGTCTCGCTCGTCGTCGTCGACAACGGCTCCGGCCTGTCGGCGGCCCTGGTCCGCGAGCGCTTTCCCGGAGCGACCGTCCTCGCCAACGCCGAGAACCGCGGCTACGGGCCCGCCGCCAACCAGGGCGCGGCCGCCGCGGCGGGCGAGGTCGTCTTCTTCCTCAACCCCGACGCGCGCGTCGAGGGCGACCCGTTCACGCCGCTCGCGCGGCTCTTCGACGAGGACCCGCGCGTCGTCGCCGCGGCGCCGCGTCTGGTCGAGATGGACGGCGCGACGCCGCCGCGCGGCCGGCTCGTCCTCGCGCCGCCCGGCCGCGAGGACCAGGCGACCTTCCAGCTGCGCGCGCTGCCGACGCTCGCGGGCGATGCGAGCGAGCTGCTGCTCCTGGACCACTGGCGTCCCAACCATCGGGGCCGCCGCCGCCGCCGTTACGCGGACGAGGATCGCGAGCGGGGCTTCGCCGTGGAGCAGGCGGCCGCCGCGGCGCTCGCGGTGCGGCGCGAGGCCTTCGTGCGGGTCGGCGGCTTCGACGAGCGCTTCGTGCCGGCCTGGTACGAGGACGTGGACCTCTGCGCGCGCCTTCGCGCGGAAGGGGCGATCGTCTACGCGCCCGAGGCCCGGGTGCGCCACCGCGGCGGCGAGTCGGCGGCGCGCCTCGGCTACGCGCGGTTCCTGCCGGTCCTCTACGGAAATGCGCTGCGGTATCGCGCTCTGCATTACGGCCCGGCCGCGCGCGCGGTCTACCGGCTGCTGCTCGCGGCGGGGATGACGCTGCGGCTGGCGCTCCTGCCGTTTCGCCGCGACGTGCCGCGCGAGCGCTCCGACGCCGCGCGCGCCTACGTCCGCGTTCTCGGCCTCGCGGTGGGGCTTTCGCGTGCCTGACGTCTCGATCGTCGTCGTCTCGAAGGACAGCGCCGGAGACCTCCCGGTCTCGCTCGCCTCGGCCGTGGCGCAGCGCGGCGTCTCGTGCGAAGTCCTGCAGGTCGACAACGCGTCGGAGGACGCCTCGCGCGAGGCGGCGGCCGCCTTCGGCGGCGCGGTGCGCCTGCTCGCGCTGCCCGAGAACCGCGGCTACGCGGCCGCGATGAACGCCGGGATCGAGGCGTCGTCGGGCCGCTACGTGCTCGCCCTGAACCCGGACTGCCGCCTCGAGCCCGACTTCGCCGCGGTCCTGACGCGCCGGCTCGACGCCGCGGACGCCGCGGACGTCGGCTCGGCCTCGGGCAGGCTCTACCGCGCCGAGGGGCCGGGGCTCGCGCGCACGGCCGTGCTCGACTCGGCGGGAATCCGCTTCACCGCCTCCGGCCGTCACTTCGACCGCGGCGCCGGGGAGAACGCCGGCGGCCTCTACGAGAGCGAGGAGGAGATCGCGGGCTGCTCGGGCGCGGCCGGGTTCTACCGGCGTTCGGCGCTCGAAAGCGCCCGCATCGCGACGGGCTGCTTCGACGCGGACTTCTTCCTCTACCGCGAAGACGCCGACCTCGCGTGGCGCCTGCGCAAGCTCGGCTGGCGCTGCCTCTACGTGCCGACGGCGGTCGCGGCGCACCGGCGGCGCAACACGCCCGAACGGCGGCGGCAGATGTCGGCCCTGGCGAACCTGCATTCGGTCAAGAACCGCTTCCTGCTCCGGATCAACAACCAGACGGCCGGCGAGTTCTGGAGGACCGCGATCCCGACGCTCACGCGTGATGCCGTCGTCCTCGCCGCCTGCGCGACCGTCGAGCGGTCCTCGTTGCCGGCATTTTCCTGGCTGTGGCGAAACCGGCGGCGGTTGTGGGAAAAGCGGCGCCAGATCCAGGCGAAGGTCGCGGCCCGTCGGGGCGCCCCTCCGCCTGTCCCTCCCCCGCCGGGCGAGGGGACCCTTGATCCCCCGCGCCCCCCGAAGGGGGGAGAGGGTTGGGGTGAGCGGGGGAAGACACCCTGATGCGCCTCGGCATTCTCGGCACGCGCGGTATCCCGGCCCGGTACGGCGGCTTCGAAACGCTCGCCGAGGAGCTTTCGGCGCGCCTGGCCGCGCGCGGCCACGACGTCACGGTGTACACGCGCTCGCGGTACGCCACGCCGGGGCTCTCGAGCCACCGGGGCGCGCGGATCCGCGTGCTGCCGACGATCCCGACGAAGTACCTCGACACCGTCGTGCACGGCGCGCTCTCCGGGGTCGACGCCGCCTTCGCGCGCTACGACGCGGTGCTCGTGTGCAACGCGATCAACGCGGCGACGAGCTTTCTGCCGCGGCTCTCGGGCGCGACGCGCGTCGTGCTGAACGTCGACGGCCTCGAGCGCAACCGCCGGAAGTGGAGCGCCCTCGGCAAGCTCGCCTACCGCGTGTCCGAGCGGCTCTCGACGCTCCTGCCCGACGTCGTGGTCTCGGACGCCGCCGTCATCCAGGAGTATTACCGGACGCGCTACGGCATGGAGTCGGTCCTGATCCCGTACGGGGGAGACCTGCCGGAGCCTTCCGGAATCGCGGCGCTCGAGCGGCTCGGCCTGGCGGCGGAGCGCTACGTGCTGTACGTCTCGAGACTCGAGCCCGAGAACAACGCCCTCGAGGTCGTGCGGGCGTATCGGAGCGTGCGCGGCGAAGTTCCCCTCGTCGTCGTGGGCGACGCGCCCTACGCGGCGGACTACATCGCCCGTTTGCGCGCGGAGGCCGACGCCCGCGTGCGCTTCCCGGGCGCGATCTACGGCGAGGGGTACCGGGAGCTGCTCGCCCACGCCGCGGCCTACGTGCAGGCCACGGAAGTGGGCGGCACGCACCCCGCACTGGTCGAAGCGATGGGCTACGGCCGGGTCGTCTGCTACAACGCCACGCCCGAAAACGAGGAGGTGGCCGGCGGCGCGGCACTGCCCTTCGACGCCCGTGATCCGGCCTCTCTGGCCCGCCTCCTGCAGGGGATCCTGGACGATCCGGCGGCGCATTCCGTATGGAAAGAGCGAGCCAGGGAGCGCACACGACAGCGATACCGCTGGGACGAGGTGGTCGATCGATACGAGGCGGTCCTTGAAGGCCGGCGCGTCCTCCCATAACATCCCGGCGGCCGGCTTCTCTCTCGCCGTCCGAAACGTCTCATGCTGAAACAGAAAGCGCGCGCCATCGCCCTCGGGGTCCTGCTGACGGACCTCGCGCTCACGGCAGTTTCCCTGCCGGTGGCCTGGACGCTGCGTCAGGGACCGCTGCGCCACACTTTTCCCGCGCTCTTCCCGCTGCCGCTCTTTCCGCTCGAGCAGTACCTGCTCCTGCTCTTCTTCATTCTCCCGATCTGGGGTCTCCTGCTGGCGGCGTCCGGCTTCTACCGCAGCCACCGCACCAAGCCCCTCGGCGAGGAGATCTGGGCGTCGGCGCGGGTGGCCTTCGGCGGCACGGTGATCCTCGTTCTCCTGATCTTCGGCCTCCGGCTCGACTTCGTCAGCCGCTGGTTCCTCGTCCTCTTCGGCTTCCTGAACTTCCTGCTGCTGGCGACCGAGAAGACGGCGCTGAGAACCGTTTCGCGCTTCGTGCGCTCGCGCGGCTTCAACTTCCGCACGGCGCTCCTGGTGGGCACGGGCCCCAAGGCCGCGCAGTTCGGCGAATTCCTCGAGGCCCACCCGCACTGGGGCTTCCGCGTCATCGGGTATCTCGACGACGACAACGGCGGCGAGATCGGCCTGCGGGGCCGCTGGCCGTGCCTCGGCCGCATCACGGACATGGAGTCGGTGCTCTCCTCGGAGGTGGTCGACGAAGTCATTTTCGTCATCGAGAAGGGAAAGCTCGGCGAGTACGAGGGCGCCCTGCTCGTCGCGGAGCGGCACGGCGTGCGCGCCCACGTCTCGATGGACATCTTCCCGCACGTCCTCGCGCGGCCGGTCCTCGAAGAGCTCGACGGGATCCCGCTCCTGAGCTTCACGACGACGCCGTCGAACCCGGCGGAGCTCGCGGCCAAACGCGGGATCGACCTCGTGCTGGGCCTGGCGCTCGCGGTCCTGACGCTGCCGATCCAGCTCGCCGCCGCCCTCGCGATCCGGCTCTCGTCGGGACGGCCGGTCCTCTTCCGCCAGATCCGCTGCGGCTTGAACGGCCGTCAGTTCACGCTGCTGAAGTTCCGGACGATGGAGCCGGGCGCCGCCGACCGGTTGACCGAGATCTCGCACTTGAACGAGATGACGGGCCCGGTATTCAAGGTCCGGCGCGACCCGCGCCTGACGACGGTCGGCAAGCTCCTGCGGCGCCTGTCGATCGACGAGCTGCCGCAGCTCTGGAACGTGATCGTCGGCGACATGAGCCTGGTCGGCCCGCGCCCGCCCCTGCCGGACGAGGTGTCGCGCTACGAGCCCTGGCAGCGTCGGCGGCTGAGCATGAAGCCGGGGCTGACGTGTCTCTGGCAGGTCTCGGGAAGAAGCGAACTCGACTTCGACCGGTGGATGGCGCTCGACCTGAAGTACATCGACACCTGGTCTCCGATGCTCGATCTGAAGATCCTGCTCAAGACGGTGCCGGCCGTCCTGTCGGGACGGGGCGCTCGCTAGAAGTCTCGCGGCGCCTGCCTGAGTCCCGTCACCGCAGTCCCGACACCACCCTCAGGGCAGGGGCGGCTGTTGCGGCCGCCCGCGGGCGGGGACGAGCCCCGCCCCAACGATCTTCCGCCGCATCGCGGCTTCGTTTCCCGGGGGAGAACTACCGGTTCCCGCTCACTTCGTCGGTCGTGCCCGCCTCGGCGGCCTTGTACATGTACTTGATCGAGGCTTTCGGGACGAGCAGGTTTGGGCCCGATTCCCGATTCACCTTCAGGCAGCCCTTGTCGTACCACTCGATCCAGCCGTGCAGCTTCTCCCCGTCGTTCAGGACGACGACCATGGGGGTCTTGGCCGCCATCTGCTTGAGGTAGTAGTAGCTCTCGGCGTTGGTCTGCTCCGGCGGGACCTGTTTACGCTGTGTAAAGGACCGCGTCGGGTAGCGGTCCGCGAGCTCGGCCAGGTTCGGGCGGATCAGCTTGCGGTTGGCCGGACCCTCGTCGTCGTTTCGGAAAGCGCCGCCTGAGGCATTTCGATTGACCACGGCTGTCTCTCTTTGTCCCGAAAAGGTGGGACTTCTTGGCTGGTCAAACAGGCGTGGGCGCCGGAATATTCTGCGCTTTCTTCGGCCCTGCGGCCGAACGGTCGGATCCCTCGTCTTCGTAGGCGAGGCAGCACATCAGCCGCCCGCACATCCCCGAGATCTTCGACGGATTGAGCGAGAGATTCTGGTTCTTGGCCATTTTGATGGTTACCGGGTGGAAGCCCTTCAGGAACGTCGAGCAGCAGAGCGTCAGCCCGCACGGACCAATGCCGCCGCGCATCTTCGTCTCGTCGCGCGGCCCGACCTGCCGCATCTCGATGCGCACCGGGTGCGCCAGGGCCAGGTCGGAAACGAGCTTCCGGTAGTCGATCCGCGACTCGGAAGTGAAATAGACGGTGACTTTGCGCCCGTCGAAGGTCTCTTCCGCGCGGATGAGCTTCATGGTCATCCGCTTGTCGGCGGCGAGCGTTCGGGCGTCCGACAGGAAGCGGGTCTCCCGCTGAACCTTGGCCTGGTAGGAAGCCTGGTCGGTCTCCGTGGCCGTGCGGACCAGGCGCCGGGAATCGCGCAACTGACACTGCTTCAGGATCATGGGCCGAAGGTTGGTGACCTCGGCATACTCCAGGCCGGCGTCGCCCTCGACGATCACCCTCTGCTTCCGGACGACCTCGAGGCCCATCGTGTCGCAGAGGAGGCTCCGGCCGTCCTCGTGTTCGTTGATCCGGATGCCGACGTACTGGCCGGGGTTGTAGGCGTTTCCGATCCCGCAGCCGCCGCCGCTCGAACAGCCCCCCATCGTCAAGCCCCCCAAAGCGCTCGAAGTTACCACGTTTGCCGGG
>DATJPZ010000036.1:0-44039 GCA_035506175.1 Thermoanaerobaculia bacterium
CGAAGGGGCTGGGCGGCCGCGTGGGGGCGGCCACGAGGTTCCGGCCGCGCCACTTCAAGCCCGAGATCGGCCTCCAGCTCGGCCTGACCGACGCGGTCTGCGGCCTGAACATGGGCGAGACGGCGGAGGTGCTCGCCCGAGAGCACAAGGTCACCCGCGAAGAGCAGGACGCCTTCGCCCTGCGCTCTCACCAGCGCGTCACCCTCGCGCGCGGCAAGCTCGCCGAAGAGATCGTGCCCGTTCCGATCCCGCCGAAATACGAGGGCGTCGCCACGAAGGACAACGGCGTGCGCGAGAACCAGTCGCTCGAAGCGCTGGCCAGGTTGAAGCCCTATTTCGACCGGCGTTTCGGGACCGTGACCGCCGGGAACTCGTCGCAGATCACCGACGGCGGCGCGGCCGTTCTCCTGATGAGCGCCGGGGCGGCGAAGGCCCGCGGCTACAAGCCTCTCGGCAGGCTCCGCGCGACGGCTTTCTGCGCCCTCGAGCCCGAACGGATGGGCCTGGGTCCGGCCGTCGCGACGCCGCTCGCCCTCAAGCGCGCCGGGCTCGCGTGGGCGGACATCGGGCTGGTCGAGATCAACGAAGCTTTCGCGGCGCAGGTGCTCGCCTGCGCGCGCGTGTTTCCGTCGGCGGCGTGGCACGCGAAGTACGCCACGGGCGGCCCGATCGGCGAGCTCGACTGGGACCGGACCAACGTGAACGGGGGAGCGGTCGCGCTCGGGCATCCGGTCGGGTCGTCGGCGAACCGCCTCGTGTTGACGCTCCTGAAGGAGATGCGGCGCCGCGGCACGCAGTTCGGCCTCGCGACGATGTGCATCGGCGGCGGCCAGGGCGGCGCCGCGGTCGTGGAGCTGCTGCCGTCATGAGCGCCTTCGAGCTGCAGGTGGACGGGGACGGGCTCGCGGCGCTGACGTTCGACCTTCCCGGCGAGAAGGTCAACAAGTTCTCGGCCGCCGTCGTCTCCGAGCTCGCGGACGTTCTCGTTCGCCTGACCCGCGAAGCTCGCGTCCGGGCCCTCGTGATCCGCAGCGGCAAGCCCGAAATCTTCATCGCCGGCGCGGACGTCCGGGAGTTCGCGACGACCCCGCCGGAAGAAGCTGCGACCGCCGTCGCGCGCGTGCAGGCGCTCTTCGAGCAGCTGGCGAACCTGCCGTACCCGACCGTCGCGGCGATCAACGGCGCGTGCCTCGGCGGCGGTACGGAGTTCGCGCTGGCTTGCGACTATCGCCTCATGTCCGACGGGCCGAAGGCTCAGATCGGCCTGCCCGAAGTCCGCCTCGGCATCTTTCCGGCGTGGGGCGGCTGCACGCGGCTCCCGCGGACCGTCGGCCTCGCGCCGGCCCTCGACCTGATCCTGACCGGCAAGGCTCTCGACGCGCGGCGCGCCAGGCGGATCGGCCTCGTGGACGAGGCGGTGCCGGCGGCGATCCTCGACGAGTTCGCCAGGCAGTTCGCGCGCGAGAAGATCGGGCGCGGCAAGCCGCGGACGTACCGCGGGCGCGCCTCCCTCGCCGAAAGGGCGCTCGAGGCGACGCCGATCGGCCGAAACGTGATCTTTTCCCGCGCGCGCAAGAGCGTCGAGGAGTCGACCGGCGGGCACTATCCGGCGCCGCTCGAAGCGCTCGAGGTCGTCCAGGAGGGCTACGGGCGGCCGGTCGCGGATGGCCTCGCGGCCGAGGCGCGGCACATCGGCCTCGTCTTCGGCGGCGAGGTCCAGAAGAACCTGCTCAACCTCTACTTCCTGACCGAGGAGGTCAAGAGGGAGACGGGCGTGGCCGACCCGGCGGTGCGCCCGAAGGAGGTGGCGCGCGTCGGCGTCCTCGGCGCCGGCGTCATGGGAGGCGGCATCGCGCAGCTCGCCGCCGACAGGAATCTTCCGGCGCGGATGAAAGACATCCAGCCCGAGGCGCTGGCGCACGGCTACGCCGCGGCGGCCTCCATCTGGAAGGAAGCCGTGCGCAAGCGGCGGCTGACGCCGCGGCAGATGAGCCGCAAGATGGACCTGCTCTCCGGAACGCTCGACTACTCGGGCTTCGCCCGCTGCGCGGTGACGATCGAGGCCGTCGTCGAGAAGCTCGCGGTCAAGCGGGCGGTGCTCGCGGAGTGGGAGGCCGCGGTTCCGAAAGAGGCCATCTTCGCCTCCAACACCTCGACGCTGCCGATCTCCGAGATCGCGGTCGGCGCGATCGAGCCCGGACGCGTCGCGGGGATGCACTTCTTCAACCCGGTGCACCGGATGCCGCTCGTCGAGGTGATCCGCGGGGAGCGCACCAGCGACGAGACCGTGGCCACCGTCTTCGCGCTCGCGAAGACGCTCGGCAAGACGCCCGTCGTGGTGCGGGACGCGCCGGGGTTTCTCGTGAACCGGATCCTCGCGCCGTACCTGTCGGAAGCGGTGCGGCTGGTCCAGGAGGGGTGCCGCATCGAGGACGTGGACGCGGCCATGACCGCGTTCGGCATGCCGGTGGGCCCCCTGGCCCTCCTTGACGACGTCGGGCTCGACGTGGCGTCGAAGGGCGGTGAGGTGCTCCAGGCGGCGTTCCCGGAGCGCCTGACGCTCGGCGGCGAGGAGGCGCTCGCCGCGGCTGGCCGGCTCGGCCGCAAGAACGGCCGCGGCTTCTACGAATACGAAAACGGCAAGCGCGGATCTCCGGCGCTCGAGGCCTACGCGGCGCTGCGCGTCGAGCGCCGCTCCGAATCGCCGCTCCCGTCGGGCGTCATGGAGGCCCGCCTCGTCCTGCCGATGATCAACGAGGCGGCGTTCTGCCTCGAGGACCGCATCGTCGACGACCCGGCGCGCCTGGACCTGGCGATGGTGTTCGGCACGGGGTTCCCGCCCTTTCGCGGAGGGCTGCTGCGCCACGCCGACGCGATCGGCCTCGGCCGGGTCTTCTCGCGGCTGGACGATCTGGCCGAGCGCCTCGGCCCCCGGTTTGCGCCGTCCGAACTCATCCAACGCCTCGCCAACGCCCGGCGCGGCTTCTATCCCGACGCGCCCGTTTCCACGAGGGAGATCACCGTATGACCGACGACCGTTCCTCAGCCTCCGCCACCGCCGCGCCTGCCGCGCCGGCCGAGTCCCGCCTCGTCCCCGTGGTGAAGTCGCTCTTTGCCGGGGAGATCCCGGAAGACACGGTCTTCCCGTATCCGGAGATCGACGCCTCGGAAAAGGAGACGGTGTCGGCCTTTCTCGACTCCTTCCGGAGCTTCGCCCGCGACCGCGTCGACTCGGCCAGGATCGAGCGGGACCACGCGATCGGCCCCGAGGTGATCCGCGGCCTCGCCGAGCTCGGCGCCTTCGGGATGAGCATCCCCGAGGCGTACGGCGGCTACGGGTTTTCCGCGTCGGCGTACTGCCGGGTCACCGAAGAGATCGGAAAGACCGACGCGTCGCTCGGGATCCTCATCGGCGGCCACCAGTCGATCGGCCTGAAGGGCCTCCTGCTCTACGGCACGGAGGAGCAGAAGACGCGCTGGCTGCCGCGCCTGGCCTCGGGCGAGATGATCGCGGCCTTCGCGCTGACGGAGCCGGAAGCCGGGTCGGACGCCGCGTCGATCAAGACGACGGCCGTTTACGACGAGACGACCGACACGTTCGTGTTGAACGGCACGAAGCACTGGATCTCCAACGGCGGGTTCGCCGAGTTCTTCACCGTGTTCGCCAAGGACGTGCGCCTGCCCGCCGAGGACGAGCACCGGAAGATCACGGCGTTCGCCGTGACGAAGGACCTGGGCGGCGTGCTTCCGGGCAAGGAGGAGCGCAAGCTCGGCCTCAAGGGCTCCTCGACCGTGCCGATCGAGCTCGAGAACGTCCGCGTGCCGGCCTTCAACGTGCTCGGCGAACGGGGGCAGGGATTCAAGATCGCCGTCGAGATCCTGAACACGGGGCGGACCTCCCTCGGCGCCGGGTGCATCGGCGGCTCGAAGGTCATGCTGCGCGAGGCCGCCCGGCACGCGACGCAGCGCCAGCAGTTCCAGACGCGGATCGCCGACTTCGAGATGATCCGGGCCAAGTTCGCCCGGATGGTGGTCTCGACCTACGCGCTCGAGTCGATGGTCTACCTGACCGCCGGCCTCATCGACCGCGGCCTGGAGGACTACTCGCTCGAAGGGGCGTGCTGCAAGATTTTCGGGACCGAGGCCGTGTGGCGCAACATCAACGACGCCCTCCAGATCGCCGGCGGCAACGGCTTCATGGAGGAGTACCCGTACGAGAAGGCGCTGCGCGATTCGCGCATCAACATGATCTTCGAAGGGACCAACGAGATCCTGCGGGTGCTCGTCGCGCTTTCGGGCATGCGCGACGTCGGCGAGGACCTCAAGGAGGTCGGCCGCGCGCTGAAGGCGCCGCTCTCGTCGCTCGGCATCCTGTCGGAGTACGCCGCGAAGAAGTTCAAGGGGGCCGTCGCGCCGTCCCGGCTGACGCGCATCGCCCCCGAGCTCGCGCGCGAAGGCGAGCTCGTCGCGCGCTACGCGCGAGCGGCCAACGGCGCCGTCGAAACGCTCCTGCGCAAGTACGGCAAGGGCGTCATCGGAAAGGAGTATCACCAGGAGCGGCTGGCCAACGTCGCGATCGACCTGTACGCGTCGCTCGCGGTGCTGTCGCGCGCGACCGCCGCGATCCAGACGCGGGGCGCCGGCAAGGCGGCCGACGAGGTGCGGGTCGCGCGGAGCTTCGTCGAAGGCGCCAAGTACCGGATGGTCGGGCACCTGAAGGAGATGGACAAGAATCGCGACGCGGAGCAGACCGCGATCTCGGAGACGGCGTACGCGTCGCTCGGCTACGCGTTCTCGCTCTGGGAATGACGCGCTCTCGCCGCTTCGGCGCGCTGGCTCCGCTCCTGGCGGCCCTGCTCGTCGCCGCACCGGGGCGGGCCGCCGATCCCGCCGCGAGGGCGGAGGCGGAAAAAGCCGCCGGGGCCGCGGCGGAGGCCTGGCTCGCGATCGTGGATGCCGGCCAGTACGGTGAGAGCTGGGACGCCGGCGCGGGCCTCTTCCAGTCGGCGATCACGCGCGCGCAGTGGATCCAGGCGCTCGACCGCGTGCGTCGGCCGCTCGGCAAAGCGCTCTCGCGAAAGCTTCGCGGCGCGACGTATCGCACCGAGGTGCCCGGCGCACCGCCCGGGGAGTACGTCGTCCTTCAATACGACACGCAGTTCGAGAAGCTCGCGGGGGCGACCGAGACGATCACGCCGATGAGAGAGAAGAGCGGCGTGTGGCGCGTCTCGGGCTACTACATCCGCTGACCCGGGAAGTGGTCCGGCACGCCGAAGCCGCGGCCCGGAAAGAGGCCGCGCGCGAGCCCGGCGCGCAGGTAGGCCACGGCCCGGACGACCGCGTCCTCGAGGGATCGGCCGAGCGCCAGGTTCGCGGCGATCGCGGCCGACAGCGTGCAGCCGGTGCCGTGGGTGGCGCGCGTCGGAATGCGCGGCGCGGCGATCTCGGCGAAGAACCGGCCGTCGAAGAGGACGTCGCGCGTTTCGCGCCCGCGGCGGTGGCCGCCCTTGACGAGGACCGCGCGCGCCCCGAGGTCCGCGAGGAGTCCCGCGGCCCGACGCGCGTCGCCGACCGTTTCGACGGGAATGCCGGCGAGCGCCGCCGCCTCGGGGATGTTCGGCGTGACGAGATCGCAGAGCGGGAGGAGCTCCCGCCGCAGCGCGCCGAGAGCCCGGGGAGAAAGCAGCCGCGCGCCGCTCTTGGCGATCATGACGGGGTCGAGCACGACGTTCTCGGCCCGGTGCCGGCGCAGGCCCCGGGCGACCGCGACGACGCGCGCGCCGTCGACGAGCATCCCGATCTTCGTCGCGCGGGGCCGCAGGTCCTCGAAGACCGCGTCGAGCTGTGCCTTCAGAAAGCGGGTGGAGAACGGCTCGACGGCCCGGACCCCGAGCGTGTTCTGCGCCGTGCCCGCCGTCAGGACGGTCGCGCCGTAGACGCCGTGGGCCGCGAAGGTCAGCAGGTCGGCCTGGATTCCGGCGCCGCCGCCCGAGTCGGACGCGGCGATCGAAACGGCCGTCGGGGGCCGCGCGCCGCGCGCGCGAGGCGTCTTGTTCATAGAATGGCGATCTTATGGCCCCCGACGCCGGCCCCCTCGCGATCGCCCCGGAAGCCGCGGCGCGCCTGCGGGCCGAGGCCGACTTCTCGCGGGCGGTGCTGTGCGTCCGCCACGTCCTCGGCTGCGGCGGCAGCGGCTTCCGGATCTCGGTCGAGGAGAACGCACCGGACGAAGGTCACCGGTTCGAGTCGGCGGGCATCCCGGTCGTCATGGACGACCTTTCCTTCCGCACGCTGCGAGGGGCCGTGATCGAGCTCGACCCGGATCCGGCCGGCGAGGGCTACCGGCTCGATCACCCCGACGCGGTCCTCGCGACGTTCTGCTGAGGCGGCGCGGGTTGAGCGGCACGAGGAGGGATTCCGGCACGCGCGACGCGCCCTTCGACATGTCGCCCGAGGAGTTCCGGAAGGAGGGGCACGCCCTCGTCGATCGGATCGCGGGCTTTCTCGCGGCCCTCCCGGACCGGCGCGTGGCGCCCGGGCTCGACGCGAAGGCGATCCGCGCGCGCCTCGGGACGGGAGGCCTGCCGGCGGCGGGGAGCCCGGCGGGGCCGCTGCTCGAGGAGGCCGGGAGGCTGCTCTTCGATGCCTCGGTGTTTCCCGGGCATCCGCGCTTTGCGGGATACGTCGTCGGCGCGGGCGCTCCGATCGGCGCGCTCGCGGACCTGCTCGCCGCGGCGGTCAACCAGAATCTCGGCGCGTGGCACCTGGCGCCGATGGCGACCGAGATCGAGGCGCAGACGATTCGCTGGATCGCCGAGATGCTGGGGTTCCCGCCTTCGTGCGGCGGCCTCCTGACGAGCGGCGGCAACGTCGCCAACTTCGTCGGCTTTCTCGCGGCGCGCCGGGCCAAAGTGCCCTGGGACGCCCGCGCGGCGGGGATGGCGGGGGCGTCGGCGCAGCCGCTCTCGGTCTACGCCACGCACGAGACGCACACGTGGCTTCACAAGGCCGCCGATCTCTTCGGCCTCGGGACGGACGCGATCCGGTGGGTCGCCGTCGACGCCTCGCTCCGCATGGATCCGGGCGATCTCGAGCGGCTCGTGCGGGAGGACCGTAAGGCCGGGCGCTTTCCGTTCCTCCTCGTCGCGAGCGGTGGCACGGTGTCGACCGGCGCCGTGGACCCGCTGCCGCGGCTGGCCGGGATCGCCGAGCGCGAGCGTCTGTGGTTCCACGTCGACGGGGCCTACGGGGGGTTCGCGGCGGGCGTCCCGGGGGCGCCGGAGGACCTCGCGGGCCTCGCGCGCGCCGACTCGATCGCGGTGGATCCGCACAAATGGCTCTACGCGCCGCTCGAAGCCGGGTGCGCGCTCGTGCGCGACCCGAAGGGGCTTCGGCACACGTTCGAGTACCGCCCGCCGTATTACCCGCCGGCCGACGCGGAGCCCGACACGATCGACTACCACTCGTATGGGCTCCAGAATTCGCGCGGCCTGCGAGCCCTGAAAGTCTGGCTGGGCCTGCGGGTCGCGGGTCGGGACGGGCAGCGCCGCATGGTCGCGGACGACATGGCGCTGGCGCGGCGTCTGTTCGAAGCGGTCGGCCGGCACCCGGAGCTCGAGGCGCGCACGGTCGGCCTCTCGATCGCCACGTTCCGCTACGTGCCGCGCGGCGGCGGCTCGGCGGCAGTCCGCGACGAGGCCTACCTCGACCGGCTGAACACGGCGCTCCTCGAGCGTTTGCAGCGCGAGGGCGAGGTGTTTCTCTCGAACGCGGTCGTCGGCGGCCGGTTCCTGCTGCGCGCCTGCATCGTCAATTTCCGGACGAGCGCCGCCGACGTCGACGCGATCCCCGAGATCGTCGCCCGCGCGGGCCGCGCCGTCGACGCCGAGCTGAGCGCCGCGCGCGACTAGCCGGCCGTGCGCGGCGCGGGTCGGGCGTGCACGAGCTTGTTGACGAGGAACGCCGGCCCGACGAGCAGGTGCACGAGGTTACGGAAGAAGGCGGGCGAGTTCCTCTCGTAGACGGCGTGGCCGATTCCCTGGAAGACCCAGCCGATGACGAAGGCGGCGGCGCCGACCCGCCAGTCGGCGACGAGCCGCGCCGCGGCGTCCACGAGGCCGGCCGTGGCGAGCATCGCGAGCCCGAGGCGGACGTCGAGGACGAGGTACCAGGCGCCGGCCGCCGCGACGAGAGCCTCGCTCGCCGTGAAGGGCCCGGCGATCCGGACGCCCTGGAGCATCGACAGGACCCCGAAGACGATGAGCGAGATGCCGACCGAGTGGCAGGCGACGTTGCCGGCGGCGCGGTGAGCGTCGCCGTAGTCGGAAAAGAGCGCGTCGATCCGCTTCATCCGCGCCGAGTATAGTTTTTTCGTGCGGAGCATGCGGCTGGAGCGCGCGGCGCCGGCGGAGACGAGGCCGCTCGTGGTGGCCGAGCTTCCGGCCCGCGTCCCCGGGCCCGGCGAGGTGTCGATGGCGGTCGAGGCCTGCGGCGTCTGCCGCACGGACCTCCATCTCGTCGAGGGCGAGGTCGCGGCGAGATTGCCGGTCGTGCCCGGGCACCAGGCGGCGGGCCGGGTCGTCGCGCTCGGGCCGGGCGTTGCCGGATTCGCGGTCGGCGACGCGGTCGGCGTCGGGTGGATCGCTTCGACGTGCGGCGTCTGCGAGTACTGCCGGTCCGGCCGGGAAAACCTCTGTCCGCGAGCGACGTTCACGGGACGCGACCGCGACGGCGGCTATGCCGAGCGGCTGATCGCCGACGCGCGGTGGGTCTACCGGCTTCCGCCCGGCTTCACGGCGCGCGACGCGGCCCCGCTACTCTGCGCGGGGGTGATCGGCTATCGGTCGCTCCGCCTCTCGGGAATCCAGCCGGGCGGGCGCCTGGGGCTGTTCGGCTTCGGGGCGTCGGCGCACCTGGCGATCCAGGTGGCGCTGCACTGGAACTGCCCGGTCTACGCGTTCACCCGCGAGGAGCATCACCGGCGGCTCGCGCTCGAGATGGGAGCGGCCTGGTCGGGCGCGGCCGACGCCGACCCGGGTGTGGCGCTCGACGCGGCGGTGACGTTCGCGCCGGCCGGGGAGCTCGTTCCCGCGGCGCTGTCGCGGGTCGCGCCCGGCGGCACGGTCGCGGTCAACGCGATCCACATGAGCCCGATCCCGTCCTTCGACTACACGTTGCTCTACGGCGAGCGCGTGGTGCGGAGCGTCATGAACTTCACCCGGCGGGACGCCGAGGAATTTCTCGCGCTGTCGGCGGCGATTCCGGTGCGCGCCAGGACCGAAGAGCTCCCGCTCGAGTCCGCCAACGAGGCGCTGTTGATGGTCAAGCGAGGCGAGGTTCGGGGCGCCGCGGTCCTTCGCCTCTGAGGCGCTGCGGCGAGGCCCTCACTCGATCCGGACGAGAAGGCGGCGCGGCCGGTCGCCGGCCACGAAGCGCAGCTCCTGGAGCGGCGCGCCGTCGGGGGCGGCGACGCCGGCCGGTGTCAGCACGCGGCGCACGCGGCCCCCGGTATCGACGAGGACGACGAACTCGCGGCCCTTCAGAGCCGCCAGGCGATCGTTCGGCGGACGGGAGGCGATCCCGGGAGGCAGACCCTCTCCGTCGATCGGCTGCAGGAAGAATCGGGGTGCCGCCTCGACGGTTTCGGCCAGACGCGGCGCGGCCGCCTCGCCGCCGGACGCGTCGGCCGAAGATCGTTTCGCCGCCGCGGCCCGATCGCTTCGCGGCGCGAGCGCCAGGCGCGTCTTCTCCTCGTCGGCGGGCGGCTCGGCGGCCATCGCCCGTGGCGCCGGCGGCGCCGGGGCCGGGGCTGCCGCCACGCGGTTGTCGCTCGTCGCCGCGCGGGCCGACGGCGCCTGGTCCTTCGAGCTCGGCGGCGGCGCGGCCGGTTCGACACGCTGGGCAGCCGCGACCGCCGGCTGTGGCGCCGGTTCGGCTTCCGTCGGAGCGGCGGCCTGTTTCGACTCGGCGCCTTCGAGGATCCGCGCGGCGATGGGCGGCCGGGGCGCATTCGCGGGCGCGAGCGCGCCGTGGCGCATGACGAGCGGAGCCGAGATGAGCACGACGAGCAGGGCGGCCAGTAGCGCGCCGGCCCAGCGGACGTCGATGCCAAACGTCACGCCGAACGGGCGCCGCGACGGCGACTGCTGCCGGATCTTTCGGAGGATTCGGGCGGAGAGGTCCGCGGCGGGCGGGGCCGTCGGCGAGGAGCGGAATGCGGCGAGCGTCGCGGCGTAGGCGTCGGCCGCTTCCCGGCACTCGTCGCAGGCCGCCCGGTGCTCGGCGAAGGCCCGCGCCTCGCCGTCGGCGAGCTCGCCGTCGCGCAGCCGAGACAGGAACTCCGGCGAGCGGGCCGGGTGCGTGAAGTCGAGGGTGTCGTTCATGGCAACCTTCCGGAGAGGAGGGGCGTCAGGATCTCCTTGAGCTGGCCCCGGCCGCGCGCGATGCGCGACTTGACGGTGCCGACCGGGACTGCGAGGGACGCGGCGATTTCCTCGTAGCTCCACTCTTCGATGTCGCGCAGCACCACCGGCATCCGGAAATCCGGCGGGAGGAGCTTCAGGGCCTCGGCGACGAAGCGCCGCGACTCGCCCGTGCGGGCTTCGTCCTCCGGCCCGGCGCCGGAGGAGGCGGGCTCGGGCGCCGTCTCGTCGTCGGTGCTGCCGGCGAAGACGCGGCGGAACCGGCTCCGCGCGCGATAGCGGTTCTTGACGGCGTTGTCCGCGATCGCGGCGAGCCAGGCGCGCGGCGGCGCGTCGCCGCGGAAGCGGGCCAGACCCCGGTATGCCTTCACGAAGACTTCCTGCGTCATGTCGTCCGCGTCGCCTTCGCCGACCGCGCGGGCCATCCAGCGGTGGACCGTGGCCGTGTGCCGACGGACGAAGTCGCCGAAGGCTTCCTCCTCGCCCTGCCGCGCGAGGGCGAGGAGCTCTTCGTCGGTGCGGTCGGGTCGCGTCAAGGGCGCATCGGGCCGCGCGCGGGGCGCGGCCGCGATTGTACGGCGGATCCGGCCGTCAGCGGTGCGCGTCGGGATCGGGCGCGTACCCGTGCTCGAACCCGCGCGCGTGCTCGCGGGAGGCGAGGCCGTCGTCTTCTCGGGGGAGAACCCCGAGGCGGACCAGCTGCGGCCGGAACTCGTAACGGATCGACAGGCGTGCCGCGGGCGCGGTTTCTTCCTCGAACGCGACCCACTGGACCGGGAAGCTCGTGCGGTCGCCGATGCCGGTCGCCGCGTAGTCGTCGGCCGCGGACGGTGCTCTGGCCGCCGACTTCGGCGCGGGAGCGCCCGCCGTCTCCCGCGAGGCCTCGGCGCGGTTCTCCGCGTCGGCCGCGCGGTCCTTCAGGACCGGCTGCGGCATCCGGACCTTCTCGCGGAAGAAGACGGCTTCGATGGTACCGACGTTGGCGGTGTCGCCGAGCCACTGCGCGTAGGAGCTCCGGGTGTCGGTGAAGAAGAACTTCCGCGCCGTCTGGCCCGAGATCTGCCAGCCGGGGATCACGACGGTCTGGCCGGGGTTCAGGACCCACTTCGAGGCCGCGCGTTCCGTGGTGTGCAGCGCGTCGACGACGTTTCGGCCGTCCACCGAGAGCGCGACCGCCACGCGGCCCGACGTCGGGTTCGAGAGGCGGATGGTGAACTCCCTGCCCCTGAAGGCTTCGATGTACGTGCGGCCGCGGCTCGCGTATTCGGGCACGGCGGCGCCGTCGACCAGGACGGCCATGTCGAAGGGCTGAGGGATCTCGCGGGCCGGGAGCAGGGAAGCCGCCAGGAGGCCGAGAGCCGGAAACGTGGAGCGAATCGGGCTTTTCATGGGTCCCCTCCGGTCAAAGGGGACACCGGAGACGGCCGCGGGTTCCCGGAAAACCTAGGCCGGGAGGCCTTTCTTCAGGACCTCTTCCATGCGGTCGCCGAAGACGTCGAGCTCGGGCAGGGTCGTGTAGACGCTCGGCGTGATGCGCAGGCCGTTGAACTCCTTGTGGACGATGGGGGTCGTCATGATGCGGTTCTTCTCCCAGAGCCAGGCCTGGAGCTTCTCCGTGTCGACCCCGTCGACGTGGATCATGGCGATCCCGCAGGACTCCGTCGCGTTGAGCGGCGTGAGGATCTTCACGCGCGGGTCGGCCGCGGCGAGGCGCATCGCCCAGCGATCCCGGAGAAACCGCAGCCGTGCGGCCTTGCGCTCGGAGCCGATCTCGCGGTGGAAGGCGATCGCGGCGGCGATGGCGTTGTGGTTGGCCGCCGGGTGCGTCCCGATCTCCTCGTACTTGCGGATGTTCTCGTCCATCGCGGCGGGCGCGGCCATCAGCGGCCAGATCGACTTCTGCCTGTTCTTGCGGACGTAGAGGAAACCCGTGCCGATCGGCGCGAAGAGCCACTTGTGGAGGCTCGTCGCGTAGTAGTCGCACTCGAGCTCGTCGCGCTTGAAGGGGAACTGGGCGAACGCGTGCGCGCCGTCGACGAAGACCTCGATGCCGTGCTCGCGCCCGAGACGCACGATGTCGCGCACCGGGAAGATCTGGCCCGTCAGGTTCGTGATGTGCGTGACCTCGATGACGCGGGTCTTCGGCGTGATCGCCTTGCGGAAGCGCTCGACGAGATCGGCGGACGATGGCGGCGGCACCGGGAAGGAGATCTGCTTGAGGACGATGCCGTCGCGGCGGGCGCGCTGCTCCCACGAGGTGATCATGCGCGGGTAGTTCTGGTTGGTCTGGATGACTTCGTCGCCCGGCTTCAGGTCGATGCCGAAGATGAGGGTCTCGAGCGATTCGGAGGCGTTGCGCGTGATCGCCATCTCTTCGGGGTCGCAGCCGAACTCGGCCGCGAGCTGCTGCCGGCAGGACTCGATGCGAGGCTCGAGGACCACCCACATCTGGTAGACCGGGATCTCGTTGGAGAAGCGCAGATCCCGGATCATCTGGTCGAGGACGTGCGCCGGGGCCGGGCTGCAGCCGCCGTTGTTCAGGTTGATCAGCGTGCGATCGACCTCGAAGGCGCGGCCGATCTCCGCCCAGTACGCCTCGTCGGAGGCAAGCTCCGCCGGGCTGCGCCCGGCGGCCTGTCTGCCGGCCTCGGCGACGCGGGCGAACGCGTCCGCGCGAAAGGCGGCCAGAGCGGCGGCGCCCGTCACCTGTGCGAGAAGGCTGCGTCGGTCGAGGCTCATCGATTGTCCTCCGCGAAGACCTGGCGCGATCCTATCGCCCCTCGGGGCCCACGTCGCCGGTGATGAGGCGGGCGCCGCGCTGATAGGTGACGTAGGCCCAGGCCCACTCCAGCATGACGATGATCCGGTTGCGGAAGCCGATCAGGTAGAAGACGTGCACGAAGCACCACAGGAGCCAGGCCGCGAATCCCGACACGCGCAGTCCCGCGATCTCGGCGACGGCGGCGGCGCGGCCGATGACGGCCATCGTGCCCTTGTCGACGTAGTGGAAGGCTTCTCGCGGCCGGCCCGCCAGCGTGCTCAGAATGTTCCGGGCCGCGGCGCGGCCCATCTGGAGCGCGACCGGAGACAGCCCCGGCAGAGGACGCCCGGTCTGATGCGTGAACACCGACAGGTCGCCGATGACGAAGACCTCGGGGTGTCCCGGGATCGAGAGGTCCGCCTCGACGAGGGCGCGGCCCGCCCGGTCGAGGGGCGTGCCGAGGGAGCGCGCGAGCGGGGAGGCGGCGACGCCGGCGGCCCACACGACGGTGCGCGCGTCGATCCGGTCGGCGTCGAGGGACACGCCGCGCGCGTCGACGCCCGTGACGGCGGCGCCGGTGCGCACGTCGACGCCTCGGGAGCGGAGTGTTTCCTCCGCGCGCGCGGAGGTCGCCGGCTGGTACGCCGCGAGAATCCGGGGGCCGGCCTCGACGAGGATCACGCGCGCTTCGCGCGGGTCGATGGCGCGAAAGTCGCTGACGAGGACGTGGCGCGAGATCTCGGCGATGGCGCCGGCGAGCTCCACGCCGGTGGGGCCGCCGCCGACGATCACGAAGGAGAGGAGGTCGCGGCGCACGGCGGGATCGGTCTCCCGCTCCGCTCTCTCGAACGCGAGCAGGATGCGGCGGCGGATCTCGAGCGCGTCGTCGAGCGTCTTGAGCCCCGGCGCGTCCTTCTCCCATGCGTCGTGGCCGAAGTAGGCGTGCCCCGCGCCCGCCGCGAGGATCAGAAAGTCGTAGGGGAGCGCGCCGTCGGCGAGGAGGACTTCGCGGCGCGCGACGTCGATCGAAACGACGTCGGCCAGCAGCACGCGGGCGTTGGCCTGCCAGCGGAGGGTCGCGCGGATCGGATACGCGATGTCGCCCGGCGACAGCGCGGCCGTCGCCACCTGATAGAGGAGCGGCTGAAACAGGTGATGGTTGCGCCGGTCGACGACCGTCAGCTCCACCGGAGCGCCGTGGAGCCGCCGCGCCGCGGCGAGGCCTCCGAAGCCGGCGCCGACGACGACGACCCTGGGGCGATGCGGGGTCGAACCCACGGCGTTCACTCTATCTGGCTGAGCCGCAAGAGTTACGGCGTCCGGCAAAAGGCGGTACCCTCCCCGGAGCTTTGTGGTGAAATACCGGTGATTCTTTTCGGCTCGGCCTCCGAGCCCGCTTCATAAAGGAGTAGAGAGGTTTTATGGCCACCACGAACGTTCCCGCCCGCGTTCCCGAGCGTCAGCCCGAGCCCAACACCAACTCGCGTCCGACGACCTGGAGGCCGGAGAAGAAGCCCTCGCGCTTCGTCATCAAGGTCGGCGGCATCATTCCGAACTAAGTCCTTCTCGTAGAAGAAGTCTGGTCGTTCGGGCGCCGGGCGGTTTTTGACCGCCCCGGGGCGGTGCTGTATCCTTTCCCCTTCAGTGGAAAATCCGTCTTCCAAGCGTCCGGACGAAGTCCAGTCGGTCTTTGCGCTGACCGTGGACGTCATCCACTCGGCGCTCGTTTCCTACTACCGCCTGAGCGACGACGAGGCGAAGGGCGCCGAAGAAGATCTCTTCATCTGGTTCCAGCGCCTGTCCCGCCGGGGCGGCGCGGGTCAGATGCCGCCGAAGCTGCTGCGCATCTCGCTGCTTTCGGCGGCCTGTCAGTACGGAAGGTCCTTTCAGCTCTGGAAGCTCGGCGGCGAGCAATCGAGCGACCTCGCATTGAACGAAATTCTGGCGCGCGAGCCGGACGAGGTCGCGGGAGACCTGGACCGCCGCTTCGAGGAGGAGCGCTCGTGAGCGGACGCGTTCTGCCGTTCCGGGGCCGCCCCCTCTCTTCGGAAGCCGGGATCCAGGCCGCGGAGCGCGTCCTCGCGACGCCCTTCGACGAGCGCGCCGCCAAGACGAGAGCGCTTCACCTCGAGGACCCGGAGACCCTGCTCGCGCTTTGCGGCATCCTGCGGGAGCGCATGGGCACTTCTCCGGCATCGGTGAGGGATGAAGCGGAGTTTCTCTACCGCTTCATCGAGAGCCCGAAGCGCGACATCGGTCTGTTCGACGAACGGGACTACTTCCTCGGCGAGACGGCGCTTCTGGCGGGAAACGCCTGCCGGAACCTGTCGCTGCGCGAGGAAGCCTGGATCTGGTTCGACCGCGCCGAGGCCGGCTTCCGGCACACGATGAACGCGCCCGCCGAGATGTCGAGGCTCGCCTACCAGAAGCTCGCGGAGCGGTTCGAGGAGCGCCAGCTCGACCTCGTGATCGAGCTGCTGCCGTCTCTGGTCGAGAGCTTCAAGAGGCTCGGCATGCCGGAAGACGCGCTGAAGTGCCGTTTCCTCGAAGGCCTGGCGCACGTCGAGAAGGACGAGCCGTCCGAGGCCGTGCAAGTCTTCAACGCCGTCTGCATCGAGGCCGACGCCCTCGGGAGCGAGCGTCTGCTCGCCGAGTCCTACGGAAACCTGATCCATGCGCACGGCATGCTGGGCGAAGCCGCGGCCGCCGTGGAGGCGTCGCGGCGCGCCATCCCGGTGCTCACGCGCCTGGACGACCGGATCGCGCTGGCGAAGGTTCACTGGGGCCTGGCGATCCTCCTGCGCGAGACCGGGCACCTCGGCGAAGCCATCGACTCCTACCGCAAGGCCCAGGAGGACTTCGAGACGATCGGCATGCGCGCCGACGTCGCGGCGCTGAACCTGGTGGTCGCCGACCTTCTGCTCGAAGAGGGAAAGACCGTCGAGGCGCTGCGCGAGATCTCCGAGGCGCTTCCCGTGATCTCGGAGCTGAAGATGGCGCCCGAGGGCATGGCGGCGCTCTCGCTCGTCCGCGAATCCGCGCGCCGCCAGGAGATCAACCGCCAGGCGCTGCGCGAGCTCCACGGCTACTTCCAGGACCTGCAGAACTAGCGTCGGTTGGCGGGCCCGCCTCAGCCTTCCCGGGAGTGGCGCATGATCGGCTTGCGCTTCCCGCCGCGCCCCGTCGGTTTCTTTGACGCCTTCTTCGAGCCCTTCGAGGTCTTTCGCGTTTTCTCCATGCGCTGCTGCTACGCCCGGCGCCGGGCGCTAGGATCGGCGCCGTGCCCCGAGTCCTGCTGCTCCTGCCGACGACGAGCTACCGGATTCCGGACTTCCTGGCGGCGGCCGACCGGCTCGGCATCGAGGTCGCGGTGGCCTCGGAGGAGGCGAGCACGCTCGAGGCGTTGAATCCCTCCGGGCTGCTGACGCTCGACTTCGACGATCCGGCGGGCAGCGCGGAGCGCGCGGCCGCCTTCGCCCGGAGCCATGCGCTCGGCGCGGTCCTCGGCGTCGACGAGCGCACGGCGATCGTGGCCGCGGCGATCGCCGAGAGGCTCGGCCTGCCGCACAATCCGATATCCGCCGCCGACGCCGCCGCCAACAAGGCCCGGATGCGCGAGCTGCTCGCGGCGGGCGGCGTTGCGGCGCCGCGGCACCGGCTCCACCGCGTCGGCGACGATCCGCGCGAAGCGGCTGGCAGGTCGCCGTTCCCCTGCGTGCTCAAGCCGACGTTTCTCGCGGCGAGCCGCGGCGTCATCCGGGCCGACGACCCGGATGCGTTCGTCGCCGCCTGGGAGCGGATCGCCCGTCTTCTGGCGTCCCCGGTGGTCGCGGCGCGCGGCGGCGCGGCGGCGCGGGAGATCCTCGTCGAAGCCTTCGTGCCGGGAATCGAGGTCTCGCTCGAGGGCCTCCTGACCGACGGTACGCTCCGCGTCCTCGCCGTGTTCGACAAGCCGGACCCGCTCGACGGCCCCTTCTTCGAGGAGACGATCTACGTCACGCCGTCGCGGCTTCCCGGCGACCTGCAGGGTCGCTGCGCGGCGGCGGCACAGGAGGGCGCCCGGGCGCTCGGCCTGCGCCACGGCCCCGTGCATGCCGAGATCCGCGTCAACGAGGAAGGCGTCTTCGTGATCGAGATCGCCGCCCGGTCGATCGGCGGCCTGTGCTCGCGCACGCTGCGTTTCGGCACGGGGCAGTCGCTCGAAGAGATTCTGCTGGCGCACGCGCTCGGCCTGGAGTCACCGACGGAACGCGAGGACCGGGCGGCCGGCGTGATGATGATCCCGATCCCCAAGGGCGGCGTCCTCGAGGCGGTGCGCGGCGTCGAGGCGGCCCGCACGATTCCGGACGTCGTCGAGGTCACGATCTCCGCGCGCCTCGGTCAGCCGATCGTGCCGCTTCCGGAAGGGGACCGCTACCTCGGCTTCCTCTTCTCGCGCGCGTCGACGCCGGAACGAGCCGAGGCGGCGCTGCGCGAGGCGCACGCCCGGCTGGAGTTCGAGATCGTCTGAGACGTCGTCATTCCGGGGGGAGCGAAGAATCCCTTTCCGTGCTGCGGGAAGGCGCCCGAGGGCCTGCGGCGCCGCGGGATGACCGCGCGCGAGAGCGTGCGGTCACTTGGACGGGGCGTAGTAGGGGTTGCGTCCCGCCGCGTGATCGGTCGTGTCGAGAATCTCGCCCACGAGCGGGGCGAGCTCCCGGATCGCCTTCTCGATGCCCTGCTTGAGCGTCACGTCGGCGGCGCCGCAGCCCTGGCAGCCGCCGCCCAGGCGCAGGTAGACGTTGTTGCGGCGAACGTCGATCAACTCGACGTAGCCGCCGTGCGCGGCCACGGCCGGGTTGATCTGGCGGTCGAGCAGGTCCCGGATCGCCCACTTCAGGTCCCCCTCGGACGGGAGGTGACGGAGGTAGTCGGGGGAGACGATCGGAACCCCGGAACGAAGGTGCTTGCGGATGACGTTGCCGATGCCGAGGGCCGGCCAGTCCACCTCGAAGGCGGCGCCGACCGTCACGGTGTTGTCGGCAATCAGCACGGACTCGACCCCGCGAATCGCCAGCAGCTCCGCCGCGAGCGGCGACACGCCCGCGGCCCCGTCTCCCGAGAAGTGTGCGGACTCCCCCGGGAAGAGCGGCCGATCGACGGCGAAGCCGCAGCGGTCCCCGCTTCGGGAGGGCTCGCCGGTGATCTTGATGTCGGAATCCATGGCGTCCGGCAGTATAAGCCGGCGGCGAAAGCGTTTGACGGCCCTCGCCCGCTCGGAGATAATGCGCCGTTTTTGGAGATTCCGCCCTAATGACACAGAAGATCCGCCGCCAGGACCTGAAGCGCAACGAGCTCGCCGAGACGGTGGGCAAGACCGTGGACTACGTCACGGGGCACCGCAAGGGAGTCACCGAGGCGGTCGTCGCGGGGGCCGTGATCGTGGCGCTCGCGGGCGGCTTCCTTCTGTACCGGAGCTGGATGGAGCGTTCGGCCGGCCGCTCGCTGTCGGAAGCGCTGACCGTCCTCGGCACGCCGCTCGCCTCGGAGCAGCCGGCGCCCGGCGGCAAGACGTTTGCCTCCGCGGCAGAGCGCCAGGCACAGGCCGACAAGTTGCTGCGCCAGGCCGCCGGGCATGGCTCGACGGCGTCGGGCCGGGCCGCGCAGGTGATTCTGGCCGCGAGCGGAACCGAGAAGGCCGCGCCCGCCGTCGACGCCTTCGAGAAGGCCGCGCGTCAGTCGAAGTCGGAATCCGCGGCCGCGGCCGAGATCGACGCCGCCAAGGCCCTGGCCGCCGAAGGGAAGACGACGGAAGCGATCGACCGCCTCAAGCGCGCCATCGAGTCGCCCGGCACGGCTGCGCCCAAGGACGCTCTCTTGTTCACCCTGGCGGGCATCTACGAGCAGACCGGCGCGTCGGCGGATGCGCGCGCGACCTACCAGCGTCTCATCACGGACTACCCGAACTCGCCCTACCGCGCCGACGCGCGGCAGAAGGTCCCGCTGTCGTAAGCGTCCTCCACTTCGTTCTCGTGGCCTCGGCCGCGTTCGGCGGCGTCTGCGTCCTCCTCTTCCTCGTCAACGCGGCCACGATGGACGGCCTCGACCCCGCTCTGGCCGCCGGCCCGGGCGGGCCGCTGGTCTCGACGATCGTCCCGGCGCGCGACGAGGAGCGCGGCATCGAGGCCGCCGTACGCTCGCACCTCGCGCAGGACTACGCGAACGCGGAGGTGATCGTGGTCGACGACCGGTCGACCGACGCGACGGGAGCGATTCTGGCGGCGCTCGCCCGGGAGAATCCGCGCCTGACGGTCGTTTCCGGGGTCGAGCCGCCCGAAGGCTGGCTCGGCAAGCCCCACGCACTCCACGAAGGCGCGACGCGGGCCCGGGGCGAGCTGCTTCTCTTCGCCGACGCCGACGTGCGCTTCGCGCCGGCGGCCGTCTCCGAGGCCGTGGGGCTGCTCGAGGCACGGCGGCTCGACCTGGTCGCGCTCTTTCCCAGGCTCGAGCTCGAGGGCTTCTGGGAAAACGTGCTGATGGCGTACCTGCCGGTGTCCTACTTCTTCGGTCCGGCGTTTCTCCTGAACTCGGACGCGCAGCGGCGGTTTGCGGCCGGCGCCGGCGCGGGAATGCTCGTGCGGGCCCGGGCTTATCGCGCGGCGGGCGGCCATGAAGCGCTGCGCGCCTCGATGATCGACGACCTCCACCTGGCCACGCGCGTGCGCCGCGCGGGGGGACGCTGCCGGATGGTTCGCGCCGACGAACGCCTGCGCCTCCGGATGTACCGCGGCTTTCGGGAGGTGTTCGACGGGTTCACGAAGAACATGGCCTACGTGTTCGAGGGCTGGGCGGGCGCCGCCCTCGCCCTGACGACCCTCTTCTCGTTCGTCGCCTGGTCGCTGCCGGCGATCGTCCTCGTCGCCGCGGCCGCGGGCGCCGGCATCGCCCCCCGGGACGTCGTCTGGGCGGCCGTGGCGGTGGGGGCGACCCTGCTCGGTCGCGCCGCGATCGCGCGGTTTCTCGCGTACCCGGTCTGGCCCGCGCTGACACACCCGTTCATGGCCGTCGTGTGGATCGCGATCACGGCGCGGTCGCTCGCCTGGCGCTTTCTCCACCGCGAGGTGCGATGGCGCGGGCGACGTTATCCCGCCGCGATGGCGCGGTTCTGACGCGGCGCGGGCGCCCCGGTAGAATCGCGCCGTGCTGTACCGCTTCGACCACGTCCACAAGAGCTATGGACCCAAGGAGGTCCTCCGCGACGCGACCTGGCAGCACAACCCGGGCGCGAAAGTCGGCCTCATCGGGCGCAACGGCGCCGGAAAGACGACGCTCCTGCGCATCGCCCTCGGCCGCGAGGAGCCCGACGGCGGCGAGTTCCTCAAGGCGAACGCCCTGCGGATTGCGACCGTCGAACAGGCCCTCCCGGGAGACCTCGGCGAAAAGCTTCACGACTACGCCGCCGGAGCGTTCGCCGATCTCCACGCGATCGAGTCGGAGCTGCGCCGGCTCGAGCACCGCATGGCCGAGGGGGAGGACACGCCGGCCCTTCACGACCGGTACGACGCGCTGTCGCATCGTTTCGAGAACGAGGGCGGATACGACATGGTCGCCGAGGTCGAAAAGGCCCTCTCGGGGCTCGGCTTCGATCGCGCCGACTTCGAGCGGCCCCTGTCCGACCTCTCGGGCGGCCAGAAGAACCGGGCGATGCTCGCGCGCGCGATCCTCTCGTCGCCGGACGTGCTCCTGCTCGACGAGCCGACCAACCACCTCGACTTCCAGGCCGTCGAGTTCCTCGAGGAATACCTGGCGCGCTCGCGGCGCGCGTATCTCGTCGTGACGCACGACCGCCGGTTCCTCGACCGCGTGGCCGAGGAGATCGTGGACCTCGAGAATGGGAAGCTGACCGCGTATTCCGGCGGCTACACCTCCTACCGCCGTCAGAAGGCCGAGCGCCTGCTGACGGCGACGCGCGCCTTCGAGAAACAGCAGGAGTTCATCGAGAAGGAAAAGGAGTACATCCGCCGCAACATCGCCGGCGTCAACTCGCGGCAGGCCAAGGGCCGGCGCACGAAGCTCGCCCGCGTCGAGCGCCTCGAGAAGCCCGAGGGCGACACGACGAGCGTGGACTTCCGGTTCGACGCCGCCCGCATCGGCGGCCGCGTGTTCCTCCGGGCGAGGGACCTCGACGCGGGCTACGCGGCCGGGGCGCCGATCGTCCGCGGCGTCTCCTTCGAGCTGCTGCGCGGCGAGCGCCTCGCGATCCTCGGCGAGAACGGCACCGGGAAGACGACCCTCCTGAAGACGCTCGCCGGACGCCTGCCGGCCCTGGCGGGAAGCGCGACGACCGGCCACGACGTCTCGATCGGCTACTACGACCAGGAGCTGCGAGACCTCGACCCGAAAAAGCGGGCGATCGACGCGGTCTGGGACGAGCACCCGAACGAGACCGAGGAATCGGTTCGCTCGTACCTCGCGCGGTTCGCGTTTCGCGGCGACGACGTCTTCTCCCGGATCGACGGCCTCTCGGGCGGCGAGAAGGGCCGACTGACCCTCGCGGTCGTCATGAAGCAGCGCCACAACCTGCTGCTGCTCGACGAGCCGACCAACCATCTCGACCTCGACTCCCGCGAAGCGCTCGAGGAGTCGCTCGACGACTTCCCCGGATCCATCGTCTTCGTGTCCCACGACCGCGCGTTCATCGACCGGCTGGCGACGCGCGTGATCGATCTGCGGCAGGGCCGGGCCGTGTCCCTGCCCGGCAACTACACGGGAACCGCCGACGTGCGCGCCGAGCGCCGGCGCAAGCCCGAGCCGGCCGACGCGCCGAAGCCGGGGGCGGGAAAGGCGTCCGCCGCCGCGGCGCCGAGCGCGCCGCCGGCAGCCGTGCCCACGACGCCCGCGCGTCCCCGCCGCACCGAGTCGCCCGAGGAAAGGGAGGCCGCGAAGAAGCGCCGCCGGATCAAGACGCTCGAAGACAAGATCGCGGCCCTCGAGGCCGAGGTCGAAGGGCTCGAGACGCGGCTCTGGGAAGAGGCCCTGACGCTCGGACCGGTCGCGGCGCACGCCCTGTCGCAGCAGAAAGTCGCGCGGAAGGAAGAGCTCGACGCCCTCGTCGAGGAGTGGGCGCAGCTGTCGGAGGAGGCGGAGAGCCCCGCTTCGCCGCGCCCATGAGCGCGAAGTCCGTCGACGCGGCGGCCATCGTCGCGGTCGGCTCCGAGATGCTGGGGCCCCTGCGGCAGGACACGAACTCGCTCTGGCTGACGGCGCGCCTGGAGGAGATCGGCATCCCGGTCGTGCGCAAGTCGATCGTCGGCGACGACCCGGCGGCGCTCGCCGACGAGCTCGAGCACGGCGCGCGCTCGGCGCGCTACCTGTTCACGACGGGCGGCCTCGGCCCGACCGCCGACGATGTCACCGTGGCGGCCGTGGCCGGGTGGCTGAAGGCGCCGCTCCGGCGCGACGAGGCCTTTCTCGAAAAGATGCGCGAGCGATTCGCGCGGCGCGGGTTCGAGATGCCGGCGTGCAACGCCAAGCAGGCCGATTTCATCGTCGGCGCGCGCGTCCTTCAGAACCCGCGCGGGACGGCACCGGGCTTCTGGGCCGAGAACGGCGGGGTCGAGCTGATCGTCCTGCCCGGCGTGCCGTCGGAGATGCGGGAGATCATGGAGGACAGCGTCCTTCCGGTGCTGCGGGAGCGCGCGGGAGGCGTCGTCGGCCGGCGGCGTGTCCTCCGCATCGCGGGGATGGGGGAGTCGGCCGTCGAGCAGCTCGTCGCGCCGGTGTACGCGCGCTGGAAGGACGACCCCGTCACGATCCTCGCCTCGCCGGGGGAGGTGCAGCTGCACCTGGCGGTCCGCGGGCGGCCGGAGGAGGCCGACGCGAAGCTCGCGGCGATGGAGGCCGACTTCCGCGCGGTGCTCGGGGCGCGCGTCTTCGGGGAGGACTCCGAAGACCTGGCCCGCGTGGTCGGCCGGCTGCTGAGCGAGAGCGGGCGCACCGTGGCGTTCGCCGAGTCGTGCACCGGCGGGATGATCGCGTCCCTCGTGACCGATGTCCCCGGGTCGAGCCGGTACTTTCTGGGCTCGGTCGTGTCCTACGCGAACGAGGCCAAGGAGACGCTGCTGGATGTGCCCGACGAGACGCTGCGGCAGCACGGCGCGGTCTCCCCCGAGACGGCCCTCGCGATGGCGCGCGGCGCGCGCGGCCGTTTCGGCGCGGACGTCGCGGTGTCGGTGACGGGGATCGCCGGGCCAGACGGCGGCACGCCCGAGAAGCCCGTCGGCACCGTCCACTTCGGGCTCTCGGCTCGCGAGGGGAAGGAAATCGCCAGCGAGCGGCTCTTCGGCGGGGACCGGGCGGTGGTGCGGCGCGCGGCGTCGGTGCAGGCGCTCGAGACGCTCCGGCGGTATCTGGCGGGCGGGGAAGCGTGAGGGCGTTTGTCGCGGCCGCGGCGGATCCGGCCTGGGTCGAGAGCTCCCGCGCGTTCGTCGCGCGCGTGCGGCCCGGGCTTCCGAAGGCCTCGTGGACGCGCGCGGAGACCTGGCACCTGACGCTCCGGTTTCTCGGTGACATCGAAGAGTCCGCCGCTCCGGCGTTTACGCGGGCGTTCGCTCCGGAGGCCCGGGCCTTCGCCGAAGCCGAGCTCGCGACCGACGGACCCGTGGTCCTGCCGCCGCGCGGCCGGCCGCGGGTGCTCGGAGTCGGATTCGGGGCCGGAGCGGCTCTGGACGGCCTCGCGCGGCTGGCCGCCGCGGCCGAGGGCGCGGCGCGGTCGATCGGCTGCGCCCCGGAGGAGCGGCCGTTTCGGGCGCACGTGACGCTCGCGAGGCTCCGGGATCCCTGGCCGGACGCGGCCGTCGCGGCGTTCCAGTCGGCGGCGCGGGACTGGGAGTTCCCGTCGTGGACCGTCCGCTCGATCGTCCTGTTCTCGAGCCGGCTCGACCCGGCGGGCGCGGTGCACGCGCCGGTGGAAAGCTGGGTCGCCGCCCCGCGCCCCGTCGAGGCCCCGGCATGAATCCGCTCGCCGCGTTTCTCGTCGGCGTGGGCTACCTCCTCGGCTCGATGTCCTTTGCCGTCCTTCTCGTGCGCCGGGCGACCGGCAAGGACATCCGGACCGAAGGCTCGGGCAACGCGGGTGCGACCAACGTGCTGCGGGCGCACGGCAAGGGCCTCGCCCTCGCCGTGGCGGCCCTCGACATCGCCAAGGGAGCGGCGGCCGTGCTCCTCGTCCGCGCGGTGACCGCGGATCCGCGCTACGCCGCGGCGGCCGGTTTCGCGGCCGTTCTCGGCCACGTTTTCCCGCTCTTCCACGGCTTCCGCGGCGGCAAGGGGGTGGCGACGGCCGTGGGCGCGTTCCTCGCGCTGGCGCCCCTGGCGACGCTCGTGTGCGTCGCGGTGTTCGTCGCGGTCGTCGCGCTCACCCGCTACGTGTCCCTCGGCTCCGTCGTCGCGATCGTGCTGCTGCCGCCGGTCGCCGGCGGACTCTTCCACGCGGCCACCCCGACCGTCGCCGCCGCGGCCGCCACGGCCGTCCTCGTGGTGCTGAAGCACCGCGAGAACCTGAAGCGCCTCGCGGCCGGGACCGAGCGCAAACTGGGGCAGAGGTGAAAGACCGCGTCGCCATCCTCGGCGCCGGCTCGTGGGGCACGGCGCTGGCGATCGAATTGTCCCGGTCCGGGCACGACGTGCTCCTCTGGGGACGGGACCCCGCCGTCGCCGCCCGCATCGAGGCCGACGGCCGCCACCCGCGGCGGCTGACGGAGTACCCGATTCCGCCGTCCGCCCGCGGCGGCTCCGATCTCGGCGAAGCGTTCGCGTTCGCCTCGACGCTGCTCGTGGCCGTGCCGTGCGCTTCGCTCCCCCGGTTGCTCGACCTCGCTCCGGCGGGCTCGGGCCGCGGGTGGCGGCTCGTCTCGACCGCCAAAGGGATCGAGCCCGACACGCTGCGGCGGATGTCGGAGATTCTGGCCGAGCGCTATCCCGAGGCCGCGGTCGCCGCCCTCTCGGGCCCGACGTTTGCCGAGGGCGTCGCGCGCGGCGACCCGACGGCGGCCGTCATCGCGTCGCGCGACGTCGCCGCGGCCGAGGCGCTGCAGGCGAGCCTGTCGAGCCCGACGTTTCGCCTGTATCGCTCCGACGACCTCACGGGCGTCGAGCTCGCGGGAGCGTTGAAGAACGTCGTCGCGATCGCGGCCGGGATCGTCGCGGGGCTCGGGTTCGGGCCGAACACGCTCGCCGCGCTCGTGACGCGCGGTCTGGCGGAAATCGGGCGGATCGTCCGATCGCAGGGCGGTCAGGACCGCACGGTGCAGGGCCTGGCCGGCGTCGGCGACCTCATGCTGACGTGCACCGGCCAGCAGTCTCGGAACCGGTTCGTCGGCGAGCAGATCGGGCGCGGGCGGCAGCTCGCGGACGTCCTCGTCGAGATGCCGGAGGTCGCCGAAGGGGCGCGCACGTGCCTGGCCGTGCCGCGGATGGCCGGTGCCGCCGGTGTCGAGGTGCCGATCGCGGACGCCGTCGTGCAGGTGCTCTACGAAGGCGTGCCGCCGCGCGACGCGGTCGAGCGACTCATGACGCGGGCGCTCCGGCCGGAGTGACGCCCGGACTCCGACTCGACCCGGCCTACGACGCGGGAGCCGGCGCGGGCGTCGGTCCCGGACGCGGCGGCCGGCGCGGTCCAGGCTCGAGCACCCGGATCGGCAGCACGACGGCCTGCAGCCCGGCGAACTGGAGCCGGCGCTGGATCGCGAACGCCGTCTCGTTGTGCAGGAGCCGGTAGTAGAAGCGGTCGTTCTCGAACACGAGCTGTCCGAGGTAGAAGATCGAGCGCGGAAACTCCTTGCGCACCGACTCACAGAGCTCGACGACCGACTGAACGGCTTCGGTCCCGATCTCGAACCGGTACTCGGCCTTGAACCCGAGGCGGTGCGCGAACTGAACGTACTTCTCGAGGTCCTCGATCGTGTGGCGCTTCAGGCCCTCGACCTCGGCCTGGCCCTTGAAGATCGCCGAGTCGATGACGCCGACCGACACGAACACGTAGCTCTTGTACTGGTGCGGGAAGAGCGTCTGGACCGACAGCACCGTGTGGATTCCGAGGCCCGAGAACCCGTTGACGAGCATGACGGCCACGGGCTCTTCCTGCTTGATCTGGCCCCGCTCGTACTCGTGCTTGCGGAGCGGCACGTCGAGGAGTTGCTCGTCGAGCCGCCGCAGGTGCGAACGGACACGCTCGTAGTGGCGCTTGATGGAGAACGCGAGGCCGACGAGGAGGGCCGTCACGACGATCGTCATCCATCCGCCCTCGAAAGCCTTCTCGTAGATCGTGATGATCAGGATGCCGACGCAGAGAACGGCGCCGGCGCCGTGGAGCAGGATGCCTTTCTTCCAGGCGGCGTCGCGCCCGCGCTCCTCGAGCCAGTGCCGCGTCATGCCGATCAGAGTCAGGCTGAACGTGACGAACACGTTGATCGCGTACATGACGAGCAGGCTCGACACGGAGCCGTGGGTGTACATCAGCGTCGCGAACGCCGCCAGGCCCATCAGCCAGATGCCGTTGTTGGTGACCAGTCGGTCGGACAGCTGGGCGAAGCGTCGCGGTGCCCAGGAGTCGACCGCCATGTTGGCGAGGATGCGCGGGCCGTCCAGGAAGCCGGTCTGGGCGGCAACGAAGAGGATCGCGCCGGCCGCGATCAGCGTGAGGACCACGAGCAGCTGGCCGAACGCGAAGCCGCCGAGCGTCCACTTGCCGAAGACGTTCTCGGCGAGGACCGCATTCATGACGCGGTAGGGCGTCGGGCGCGCGCCCGTCAGGAGGTAGCCGAGGATGATGCCCGAGGCGGTGAAAGCGAGCGAGACGGCCATGTAGAACATCGTCCGCTTGGCGTTGGGGACCTTCGGCTCGCGAAGAATCTGCACGCCGTTCGACACGGCCTCGATCCCCGTGTAGGCGCCGGCGCCGAGGGAGTAGGCGCGCAGCATGATGAAGATCATCGGGACGAAGCCGATCGCGGCGGCCGTGGCGCTCGCCTCGCGCGCCGCGCCCGTGTAGACGCTCGGCAGCTGCGTCAGGTGCGTGCCGAGGGCGACGACGATCATGAGGAAGTGCGTGCCGATGAACACGAGAAAGATGGGCACGAGGATCTGCACGCTTTCCTTGACGCCGCGCAGGTTCAGGAGGACCAGCACGCCGAGGACGACGAACTTCATCGGAAAACGGGTGCCGTGCCACGTCTCCGGAAGGACGCTGAAGATCTGGTCGACGCCCGAGGCGACCGACGTCGAGATCGTCAGGACGTAGTCGAAGATGAGCGCGCAGCCGGAGACGACGCCGAAGCGCGGTCCGAGCAGCTTCGTCGCGACGAGGTAGCCGCCGCCGCCGCCCGGGAAGAGCTCGATGACCTTGCTGTAACAGGCCGAGATGATCAGGACGGTCGCCGCGATCATCAGGGCGAGAAAGACCGACAGGTACGCGTGCGAACCGAGGGCCTTGAACGCTTCTTCGGGGCCGTACGCGGAAGAGGACAGGCCGTCGGCGCCGAGACCGACCCAGGCGAGAAACGCGGCCAGCGTCACGCTGTGGAAGACGCGCGGATCCATCGGATCCCGCGCCTTCCCGACGAGGATGGTCTTGATTGTGTTGGGCAAGGCTTCGGCCACCGTCTGGAGGCGGCGGGATTATGGTTTTGGGGGGGACCCAAGTCAAACCACGGCCGGCGGGTATGGTAGGTTTCCGGGTCCCATGCCGTCGGAACGGCCGCCGGACGTCGTGCGCGAGAAGACGGACGATCTGGGCGGCGGGCGCGTCTGCTGCGCTGTGATCCTGGACCGCGAGCTTTCGCGCGACGAAGTTGCGCGGTTCTACCTCGTCGAGAGCGTGGAGCGTCCCGCCGCGATGGATTTCGACGTCGCCGGGCGCGTCATCGCCTGGGAGTGCCGCAAGGACGACGAAGCGCGCTGGCGCTTGTCCCTGGAGATTCTGCTCGTGAAGTCATTTCGGCAGAGGCCGAGGGATTTGGCGGCCCCAGCCGGACTCGAACGCGTGCCGCGGCCCCGGGGGTGAGGGGGCCGCAAGGCCCCCTGTGAGAGAGAGCCAGCCGTGTCCAGACACGGCGAGGCGCGGCGGCGACGGCGGGGAACTTGGTGGCCCCAACGGGACTCGAACCCGTGCCGCGGCCTTGAAAGAGCCGTGTCCTAACCTCTAGACGATGGGGCCGTCGAGGGCGGAAATCTAGCATGCCTCCGATGGCCGCAGGCCGCGGACCGAGAACTCCGCGTCCACGACGCCTTCCCCGTGATCCGTCAGATTCTTTTTGCGAACACCTCGGTGAACCAGAGGATCCCGTCGGTCCCGGCCAGGATTCCCACGGCCGGACCCCTCGAGACCGGAAAGCCGGTGACGTCCCGGGCCGTAGAGGCCGCCGCGGCTCCGCCGCCGAGCAAAGCGAGCAAACGAGTCGGAAGTCGACGCGGCATGGCGAGCCTCCTCGCCGCTTTCGACGGAGGACTGATGCGACGCCCCCCGATCGCCGGAGACGCTGGACGGTTCGTTGGCGTATCGTTCCTCGAGAATTCTGCGGAGGAAACATGCGACGGGGAACATGGTTCGTGGCGGCGGTTGCGCTGCTCTCACCACTGACGGCGGGTGCGGCGAGCGCCCAGATTGCCGCTCCCGTCCCGAAGAAAGCCGCCGCGAAACCGGCCGCCGTCTCGATCGCGCCCGAGAGCCGGAAGTGCGTGACCTGCCACGAAAAGAGCTCGCCCGGGATCGTGGCGCAGTGGCGGCACAGCGGGCACGCGCGCCAGGGCGTCGCGTGCCTCGAGTGCCACGGCGCCGAGGCAAAGGACCCCGGCGCGTTTCGGCACGAGGGCGCGACGATCGTCACGATCGTGACGCCGAAGGCGTGCGCGGCTTGCCACGGCGACATCGTCGCCGAGAACCAGCGCAGCCACCACGCCGCGGCCGCGTCGTTCATCGGATCGCTCGACAACGTCCTCGGCGAGGTCGTGGAAGGGCGGCTCGCTGCCGTCAACGGCTGCTGGCAATGCCACGGCTCGACCGTCGCGATCCTCAAGAATACGGACGGCACGATCAAGACGAACGCCGTCGGGGCCCCGGTGCTCGATCCGGCGACGTGGCCGAATACGGGGATCGGGCGCGTCAACCTCGACGGGTCGCTCGGCGCCTGCACGGCGTGCCACAGCCGCCATGCGTTCTCGAAGGCCATGGCGCGACAGCCCGAGGTCTGCGGGAAGTGCCACCTCGGCCCGGACCATCCCCAGGCCGAGATCTACGACGAGAGCAAGCACGGCATCGCCTACCGGACCCAGAAGTCGCAGATGCACCTGGACGACGATCACTGGGTCGTCGGGGTGGACTACACGGCGGCGCCCACGTGCTCGACCTGTCACATGTCGGCGACGCGGAACCAGCCCGTCACGCACGACGTCGGAGCGCGGATCTCCTGGACGCTCCGCCCGGTGATCTCGAAGAAGCTCGACCACTGGGAAGGCAAGCGCGACGCGATGAAGGAGGTCTGCACCAACTGCCACGGCGAAGCCTTCATCGATTCGTTCTACAGGACGTTCGACGCCACGGTCGACCTGTGGAACACGAAGTTCGGCCAGCCGGCGACGAACGTCATGAGCGCGTTGCGCGAAGCCGGGAGGCTCACGCCCACGCCCTTCGACGAGGAGATCGAGTGGACGTACTACCGGCTCTGGCACCACGAGGGGCGGCGCGCGCGCATGGGCGCGTCGATGCAGGGCCCCGACTACGTCCAGTGGCACGGCTTCTTCGAAGCGGCCGAGAACTTCTACATGAAGTTTCTGCCGCAGGCGAAGGAGGCGGCCGGGGGCGACCCCAGGGTCCTCGCCGTCATCCAGGCGGTCGAGGACGACCGGCCCAACTTGTGGAAGAAGGGCCTGTCTCCCGAGGAGCGCCAGCAGATCGACGACTTCTACAAGGAGCGGTACGGGGAGAAGTGAGACGCGGAGCTCGCTGACTCGCGCCCCGGTTACACTGTCTCGATGTCGATGCTTCAGGCCGTGATCCTCGGGGCCCTCCAGGGCCTCACCGAGTTCGTGCCCGTCTCGTCGACGGCACACCTTTTCCTGGCTCAGGCGCTGATGGGGATCCGCAACGACGACATCGCGCTGTCGTTCGACATCGTGCTCCACCTCGGCACGGCCGCGGCGCTGATGGTGTCGACGCGGCGGGAGCTTCTCCGGATGCTCGAGGAGACCTGGCTGTTCGTGCGCCGTGAACCGGCCCGGGATGCGACGGCCCGGGCACTGCTGCTGCCGCTCGTCGTCGGGACGATTCCGGGGGTTCTCGCCGGGCTGTTCCTCTTGAAGAAATTCGAAGCGCGGCGCTCGGTCGCGCTGATCGGGGCTTCGATGCTCGTGGCGTGCGTCTATTTCTTTCTCGCCGAGGGGCTCTCGGACCGGCGTCGGACGCCGGACCGGCCGCTTGCCGACATCGACGCCGCCGACGGCTTCTGGATCGGCCTGGCCCAGGCGGCCGCCGGACTCCTGGCGGGCTTCTCGCGCTCGGGGTTCACGATCGCGACGGGCCGGTTGCGCCGTTTTGCGCGGCCCGATGCCGCGCGGTTCTCCTTCCTCCTGGCGCTGCCGATCATTCTCGGAGCGGGGGCCAAAGCGCTTCTCGATCTGCGCAAGGCCGCGGGTCCCTCGATGCCGGGGGTCGAGCTGTGGGCCGGGTTCGCGGCGGCGGCCGTCGTCGGGTACGCGTCGATCGAGGGGCTGCTGCGCTTTCTGCGCAACCACAGCCTGAGGCCGTTCGCGGTCTACCTGGGGCTGCTCGGCCTCGTGCTCCTTCTCGGGACGGCCTTTCCGGGCGCGATCGCGCTACCCGGGCGCTGAGGCTTGGGCGATACTGCACCCATGCGAAAGACGAGGGTCCCGCGAATCCTGGCGGCCGCGGCCGCTCTTTGCCTCGGGGCGTCCGGCTGTTCCCAGAACAGCACCTACCAGAAGAACATGAACGACGCGAACACGAAGGGCAAGTACAAGGTGCGGCTGACGACGAACGTCGAGTCGGTCGTCGGCATCTGCAAGTTCATGGGCAACGTCGAGCCGGAGCAGGATCCGGTCGGCGGCATCCCCAAGTCCCAGTACGCCGACTATTTCCGCGTGCAGGCCGTCCTGATGGGCGCCGATACCGTGCTCGTCCGGGGGGACGGCAAGTTCGGAGAAGCCTACGTGTGCGGCCCCGGGCCCCTGAACCCCGACGGCACGGTACGGACGACCTACGATTCGCCCCCCCAGCATCCCTGAGGCTTGGAGGCTTGACGGCCGGGATATGATCTGGACGCTTTGTCCCTGAAGACGAATCGGCTCGGCGCGTTCCTGGCGGCGGCGCTCGCAGCGGGAGCGGCGTCGTCTGCGGTCGCGGCGGACGGCTTCCTGGCGCCGGGCGCCGGAGAATCGGTGGCGCCGGGCTCGATCGTCGACGTTCGTTGGGCGTCGCTCTGCGGCGGCGCCGAACGGGGTGTCGACGAAGCCGAGCTGGTGCTGTCGCTCGACGGCGGCGAGACGTTCCCGATTCGCGTCACGCCGGACCTGAAGCCCTGCGCGACGCACGTCCTCTGGAAGGTCCCGGCCCTGCCGGCCGCGCACGCGCGGCTGGCCCTGCGGGCCGGATCGGACGAGCGGGACGCCACCGAGACGATCGAGATCGTCAGCCGCGACTTCCGGATCCTGCCCGATCCTGACGGGCGCGTGGCGGAGCTCAAGCGCCGCGCGGCGGAGTGGTTCGTTCCGTCCGAGCCGGGAGTTTCCTCGGCCGAAGACCTGCTCGAGACGCGGCTTTCGGGCTCGGGCAACGCGGTGCGCGCAACCGCGGCTCGCTTCGATCTCGCCCTGACGACGACGTTTTCGGGCGCGATGCGTCCATCCCGGGGAATCAACGAAGACGCCCCCGCGCGCCGGGAGGCCGCGGTTTCGTTCGTGCTCTCGAGCGCCCGCCCGGCGGGCGCGCCCACCCCGCTGCGTCTCTAGTCGGCTCTCTCTGCGCCTCGGACAGAGGCCCAGGAGATCGAGCCCCCTCGGAAAAGGGGAGCCGGTCGGCGGCCGCGCTCGCGCGCGGGCGCGACCGACGACCGTTTCCCCGGATTGAGCGCGTTCTTTCGCCGGGCTCCATACCGGGATTTCACGCGGCCTGTGCGGCCCTCCGTCCGCACGGGCCGCCTTTTTATCTGGGCGGATGGGAGTCGTCGCCCGGAAAAGGGGGGCCCGGTCCCCTCGCGGGAACCGGGCCGGAACGGAGGCGGCGGGGGCTAAAAGCGGAAGGACACTTCGCCCCAGAATCGCCGCGGGAACGCGACGTAGTCCTGGGCGTCGCCGATCTCGCTTTCGCCGACGTAGTGGCGGCTGTCGCCGAGGTTGCGGCCGATGACCGAGAAGCGGACGGGGCCCCAGGTGTACGACAGGCCGAGGTCGTACTCGAAGAACGACGGCGTGTACGCGATGTTGATCTTGTCGAACGGCCGGTGGTTCTGGTGGCGCAGGGCGAACCATCCGCCGAAGCCGCTCGGCGGCCCGTAGCTCAGGCCGAAGTTGTACAGGTCGCGCGGCGTCAGCTCGAGGCGCTGGCCCGAGGCGTCCTGCGGCCCCTCGTCCGGGTCGATGAACGTGAAGACCTTGTAGAGCGCGTCGTGGTGAGCATAGCCGTACGTGAACGCCGCGTAGGGAATCTGCTTCGGCCGATAGGAGAGCTCGAGCTCCATGCCCTGGAAGAGCTCCTGGCCGGCGTTGACGAGCTTCGGCTGGCCGTCGGGACCGAGGATCGAGACGACCAGGTTGTTGAAGATCATGTGAAAGAACGACAGGTTGAAGGCGATCTGGTTGTCCCACCAGTTCGTCTTCGCGCCGACTTCCTCGCTCGTCGTCCGCTCGGGGGAGAGGATCTCCGCCGACAGCACGTGGAGGTCGGGCGCGGCCGGCTTGAAGTTCGTCTTCCCCGCGAAGTACAGGTTGACGTCGTTGAGCATCCCCGCCTGGCCGTTGACGACCCGGCCGAGGATCGATCCGCCGCCCGACCACTGGTCGGCGTGCTTGGTCGCCTGGGACGCGCCGTCGTCGGTGGAGAAAACCGTCTCGGTTTCGGAGGTGATGTCGTAGCGCGCGCCGGCCGAGATGGTCAGGTAGGGCACCGGGGTCCACTGATCGTTGACGTAGAGGCCGATGAACGTCCGGTCGTCCTTGAGCGTCTGGGCGCCGGTTGCCGGGATGTCGGTCAGGTTGGGGACGATGACCGGGTCGATCTGGAAGTCGAAGTCGAACGACGTGCCGCTCGACTCGATGCGCCCGGTCGTGATGGCGGCGCCGCCGACCAGGCGGTGGGTTCCGGCCGCCTGGAACGTCGTCACGAGGTGGAGGTCGTCGTAGAGGTCGCTCTCTTTCGGCTTGATGTTGTAGCCGTTGGAGTTGGCCATGTTCGGGTTCTCTTCGCTGACCTCGCCCAGGAAGCTCTGCGCGATGGTGGCGTCGTCCCTGGTCAGCCCGAGGGTGTTCTGCAGGGAGGTCGTGCGGTTGAGCGGGATCGTGCCGCCGAGCGTCAGGGCGTACACGCGGTGGTCGACGCGCGCGCCGATGAACTCGTAGTTGTTGTCGGGCTGGAATCCGGGGATGACCGTGCCCGTCGGCGGGTCCACCGGGAGCGGCGAGCCGAACTGCTGCTGGTTCAGGAACATCTGGTAGTTGAGGAAGAAGGAGGCGCCGCTGTCGAGCGGGACGTCGACGCGGAAGCCGCCGCGGGCGTCCTGGAAATCCGTGTTCGGCTGCCAGCCGTTGGTGAGCTTGTCGAAGTCGCCGAAGATCTTGAACGTGGACTTGCCGCCGAGCGGGATCACCGTTTGCGCGGTGACGCGGCCCTCGTTGAAGGAACCTCCGGCCAGCGAGACGTAGTTTCCCGACGCGCCGGTCTTGGTGAAGACCTGGATCATCCCGGCGAAGGCCGACACGCCGTACAGCGTCCCCTGCGGCCCCTTGACGATCTCGATGTGGTCGATGTCGTTGATGTCGATCTGGGCGAGCTGGGGCAGGAACGGGCCGCCGACGGGCACGCCGTCCACCATGAAGAGGAGGGCGTCGAACTCCTTGAGCCCCCAGATGCCGACGTTCGGCTGGCGCGAGCCGTTGTCGCTGCCCATGCCGGTGTCGATGCCCATCACGTCCTGGATGCCGTCGGCGAGGTTCGTGACGCCGCGGGCGCGAAGCTGTTCGCCCGTGACGACGGTGGCTTCGCCGGGGATTTCGAGCTCGGTTTCCGGGCCCTGGGTTGCGGAGACGACGACGGACTCGTTGACGACGGGAACCGAGGGCTGGGGCGTCGGCGAGGGCGCCGGCGTCTGGGCCGAGGCCAGGGCGCCGGCGGCGAAGAGGAGCGAGGCCAGAACGGCTCGTGAGAGCCGCGATTCTCCGTTTCGGAGAGAAACGCAGTCCATGAACTTCCTTCCTTTCTCTCTTGAGGGGCGGCGCGTCCGCGCCGTGACCGCGAGAAGGGAGGGCTCTACAGCCGCAGGGGGAGCGGGGCGTGGAGCGTCGGCGTCGGCGCGAGTGCTTCGCGCCTCGCGGGCCGCCGGGCAGCGGCGATGCCGGAATCGACCGTCGAGGGGCCGGTGCTCGAAGCCGGCGGCGTGTCGGTGTCATCGGCCGCCGCGTCGTCGGGCTCGATTTCGTCGGGCGCGGCGTCGGGGCGCAGGTCCGGCGCCGGGCCGCGGGCGGGAAGGCCGTCGAGTGCATCGCCCGTGCGCCACTCTCCGGAGATCTCGTAGAGCGGTTCGGGCGCCCGGAAACCCGCGGCTTCGATCACGAAGGGATCGCTGACGGCGAGGATCACTTCGGCCTCGCCGTCTTCGCCGGCGCGGAGGGCCAGCCGCGCGTTGCGCGTCGGGAGGGCGGGGATCCGCCACCGGAGGCCGACGGCGCCGGGCTCCAGCCGATTCGTCACGCGGACGGGAAACGTCGCGCCGCCGTCGAGCGAGAGGACCAGCTCCATCTCGTCTTTCCCATCGCCCGGTGGGAGATCGAGCTCCCAGGAGACCTCGAGCACGTCGCCGGGAGCGGCGCGGTCTCCGCGGCCCGGGGCGCGGAAGCCGTTGGGCGTCGCGGCGGTCACGAGCGTGGCCATGGTCGCCCACGCGGCGAGCGACACGCCGACTCGAAAACCGCTTCGGCGGAGCACCTCAGTCATCCTACCCATCGGGGCTTCAAGGCCTCACCGCACGATCGGCCTGTAGGTGACGCCGAGGCGGTCGAACAGGAAAGCGTAGACGTCGGCCTCCTCGCCGGCCTTCTCCGACAGGGAGCTCCCGATGCCGTGGCCCGAGCTCGCGCTCGTGCGCAGGAGGACCGGGGACTTCGTCGTCGACGCCGCCTGCAGCCGGGCCGTCATCTTGCGGGACTGCATGGGATCGACGCGCGGGTCGTTGGCGCCCGTCATGAAGAGCATCGGCGGATAGGCCGTGCCGTCCCTCACATGGTGGTAGGGCGAGTAGGCGTAGAGCGCCCGGAACTGGGTCGGGTCCTTGACCGTGCCGAACTCGGTGATGTTGAACTCGCCGTTGGAGGACAGCTCGACGCGCAGCATGTCGTAGATCCCGACGTGCGAGACGACGGCGGCGAAGAGCTCCGGCGCCTGCGTGAACGCGGCGCCCATCAGGAGCCCGCCGTTCGACCCGCCCTCGATGGCCAGCCGCGCCGGCCTGGTGTAGCCGGCGGCGATGAGTCGCCGCGCGGAGGCCAGGAAGTCGTCGAAGACGTTCTGCTTGACGGTCAGCCGGCCGGCGCGGTGCCAGCCCTCGCCGTACTCGCCGCCGCCGCGAGTTCCGGCGCTCGCGTAGACGCCGCCCTGTTCGAGCCAGACCTTGAGCATCGGTTCGTAGGTCGGCCGCTGGCTGATCGCGTAGCCGCCGTAGCCGTAGAGAAGCGTCGGGTTGTTCCCGTCGAGGTGCACCGCCTTTGGGCGGAGAATCCGGAGGGGAATCTTCGTCCCGTCCTTCGAGACCGCGGCCTCTTCGACGACCTCGCAGTCCTTGAAGTCCACGGGGGAGGCCGTGGCGAGCGCGGTCTTCTTCGCCTTCAGGTCGGTTCCGGCCCGGTACCAGGCCGGAGGCACGAGGTCGCTCTGGTTTTCGAAGAGGAGCGTCCCGTCCGGCGCGGCCATCATCCCGGTGACCGACGACACGGGCAGGATCGCGACCGGGCCGACGGCCTTTCCGTTTGCGTCGAAGACCCGCAGCGCCGAGGGGCCGCCGACGATGTCGGCGACGTAGAGGCGGCCGGGGGCGACGCGGAAGTCGTCGATCGCGTTGGCGCCCTCGGGGATCAGCGTCGTCGCCGTCGCGAGCGCGGTCGCCCCCGGCGCGAGCCGGAGGATCTTGCCGCGCGGGGCATCGCGGTGCGACAGCAGATAGAGCGTCCCGTCCGGACCGAAGCGGCCCTGCGCCGCGTCGTCGGCGAGCGCGGCGACCCGCGTCCACTTCCCGTCCGGGGTGCGCAGGTACTGCTCGGCCTCGCCGCCGTCGCCGTCCTTGACGGTCGCGAGGACGAAGCGGCCGTCGTCGGACGAGGCGAGCGTCGTCTCCGCGATGTGGGGAAACTCCTTGCCGAGCGCGTAGGCGTCGTCGGCGGTCGGGTCGCCGAGCCGGTGGAAATAGACCTGCTGGTAGAAGTCGAGGTCTCGGGGCGGCCGCTCGCCGGGGCGCGGGTACCGCGTGTAGAAGAAGCCGGAGGCGTCGGCATTCCAGGCCAGCCCGCCGCCCGCCGTGCCGCCGTTGACGTGGGGAATCGCGTCCGTCAGACGCCGGCCCGTCGCGGTCTCCCAGACCGAGACCGACCCCGCCTCGCTCCCGCCCTCCGACATCGAGACGGCGACGAGCCGGCCGTCGAGCGACGGGACGAAGAAGTCGATGGCCGTGCCGCCTTTGGCGTCGAGGGCGTTCGGGTCGACCACGACGCGCTCGGAAGCCGGGTCGTCCGCCGACCTCAGCGTCACGAGGAACGGCTGCTGCCTGGGCGGCTCGGTCTTGAGCGCGAAGATCATGCCACCTTTGGAAACGAGGCCGCGGTAGGACGACGTGCGGAAGAGGGCGATCTGCTGGACGCGCTGCTGGATCTCGGCGAAGTGGGGGAGCCCGTCGAGGGCGGCGCGCGCGTGCTTGCTCTGCGCCTCGCTCCAGGCCTGGACCGCCGGGTCGGACCAGTCCTCGAGCCAGCGGTAGTCGTCGGTGACGGCCGTCCCGAAATAGACGTCGGTCACGGGCTGGCGCCGTGCGGCCGAAGGCGGTTCGGGCGTCGTCATCGGGAGCAGGGCGATGGCCGAAGTGAGCAGGGCGCGTCGCATCGATTGTCCTCCGCGGAGAGGCCGAGCCTCATGAGCGGGCGGATTTTACACGCCGGGAATCGTTCATGTTGGGTTCATCTGGGCGCGCGTAGCTTGTCTCTTCGAAAGGCGCGATGCAAAAAGGCATCGCGAAAAGGAGAAGAAGTCAATGAAGAAGCTCATGGCCCTCGCCCTCGCTCTCGCGTTCCCGGTTGCCGCCATCGCGCAGCAGTCCGCCGCCCCGGCCCCGACGGCCAAGCCGGCCGCCGAAGCGCCGAAGTCCACGGACGCCCCGAAGACGGACAGCTCGAAGTCGACCAAGAAGTCCCACAAGAAGAGCACCAAGAAGTCGACCGACGCGAAGCCCACTCCGGCTGCCAAGCAGTAAGGTCGCCTTGCCGGCGTGAGCCGGCCGTCAGACCGCGGCGCGTCGGGTAACCGGCGCGCCGTTTTCTTTTTCCGTCTGCTACGCTCTCCGGATGACGAGCTCCCAGGCGCCGCGCGACGTTCACTCCTTCGCCAACCCCGCGCACGTCCGCGTGCGGCATGTCGCCCTCGACCTCGACGTCGACTTCCGGACGAAGACCCTGTCGGGCTCGGCGACCCTGCACCTGGAAAGGCCGGACCGCTCGGCGTCGCGGCTGCTGCTCGACACGCGCGGGCTTTCGATCGGGGGGGCCGAGAGCGGCGACGGCGCGGCCTGGACGCCGGCGGCTCACGAGCTCGGTCCTTCCGACGCCATCCTCGGCGCGCCGCTGTCGGTGGCCCTCCGCCCCGGCGACGACCGGGTCCGGGTGCGGTACGGCACCAGCCCGGCCGCGTCGGGGCTCCAGTGGCTCAGCCCCGAGCAGACCGCGGGCAAGCGCCACCCGTTTCTCTTCTCGCAGTCGCAGGCCATCCACGCCCGGAGCTGGGTCCCGGTCCAGGACACCCCGGCGGTCCGGCTGACCTACGAGGCCGTCGTGCGGACGCCGCCGGAGCTCGTCGCTCTCATGGGCGCGGCGGGCAACTCGGCGGGCGAGCGCGGGGGGACGTACCGCTTTCGGATGCCGCAGCGGATCCCGGCCTATCTGATGGCGATCGCGGCGGGCGACATCGCGTTTTCGCCGCTCGGATCGCGCAGCGGCGTCTACGCGGAGCCCTCGGTGCTTCCGGCCGCCGCGCGCGAGTTCGTGGACACGGAAAGGATGATGGCCGCCGCCGAGCGCCTCTACGGGCCCTACCGCTGGGACCGCTACGACATCCTCGTGCTGCCCCCGAGCTTCCCGTTCGGCGGGATGGAGAACCCGAGGCTGACGTTCGCGACGCCGACGGTCCTCGCCGGGGACAAGAGCCTCGTGGCCCTGATCGCGCACGAGCTGGCCCACTCGTGGTCCGGCAACCTCGTGACCAACGCGACCTGGAGCGACTTCTGGCTGAACGAGGGCTTCACGACGTACATCGAGCGTCGCCTGATCGAAGAAGTCTACGGGCGCGAGGCCGCGGCGATGGAAGCCGTCCTCGGCCGCCAGGATCTCGAAGAGGAGCTCTCGCGCCTCGACGACCGCGACGAGATCCTGCACATCGACCTCGCGGGACGAGACCCCGACGAAGGCGCGACCCGGCTGCCCTACGAGAAGGGGGCGCTCCTGCTGCGCTCGCTCGAGGAGCTCTATGGCCGCGAGGCGTTCGACCGGTTCCTCCAGGGCTATTTCGACCACTTCGCCTTCCAGTCGATCACCACCGCGGACTTCCTTGCCTACCTGGGCGAGCACCTGTTCGGACGCGACGGCGGACGGGCGGCCTCGGTCCCGATCGAGGAGTGGACCGAGCGGCCCGGCCTGCCGTCGGCCGCACCGCGCCCGGCCTCGGAGGCGCTCCAGCGCGTCGCGCGGGCCGCCGAAGCGTGGACCGCGGGAAACCCGCAGCAAGCCGCGGGCGCGTTTCCCGGCTGGACGACGCAGGAGAGACTCCAGTTCCTGCGCCGCCTGCCGTCGCCGCTGTCGGTCGAGCGGCTCGCGGCCCTGGACGCGGCCTTCGGGCTGTCGGCCTCGCGCAACGCCGAGATCGCGTTTCAGTTTCTGCTGATGGCGCTCAAGGGCGGCTACCCGGGCGCCGACGCACGGCTCGAGGAGTTTCTCGTGTCGATCGGACGCCGCAAGTTCATCAAGCCGCTCTACGAGGAGCTCGTCAAGACGGAGGCCGGGCGCGCCCGCGCTCGCGCGATTTACGCCAGGGCGCGGCCGGGCTACCATCCGATCGCGGTGGACACCGTCGATCGCATCGTGGGAGTCGGGGCGTGAGCGCTCGGCCCGACGTCGAGCGGCACGTCGAGAGCGCCTGTCCCCTGGACTGTCCGGACGCCTGCAGCCTCGACGTCACCGTCGCCGGGGGGCGCGTCGTCGCCGTGGGCGGCTCGGACACCAACCCGGTCACGCGCGGTTTCATCTGCGCCAAGGTCCGCCGGTACCCGGAGCACCTCTACGGCCCGTCTCGCCTGACGCATCCCGGGATCCGGACCGGGCGCAAGGGCGAGGGCGCGTTCCGCCGCGCGAGCTGGGACGAGGCCCTGGCCCTCGTCGCGGAAAAGATGATGGCGGTCCGGCGGGAGGTCGGCGGCGAAGCGATTCTGCCGGTCTCGTACGGCGGCTCGAACGGCTACCTGTCGCAGGACACGACGGACGCGCGGCTCTTCTACCGGCTCGGCGCGTCGCGGCTTCTCCGGACCGTGTGCGCGGCGCCCTCGGGGCGCGCCGCGATGGGTCTCTACGGCAAGATGCCGGGAGTCGCCTACCAGGACTATGCCCACGCGAAGCTGGTCGTCGTCTGGGGGATGAACCCTTCGGTCTCGGGGATTCATCTCGTGCCTTACATCCTGGCGGCACAGAAGAACGGCGCGCGCGTGGTCGTCGTCGACCCGCGACGGACCCGCCTGGCCGACGGGGCGGACCTGCACCTCGCGCTCCGGCCCGGCACCGACCTGCCGGTGGCGCTCTCGGTGATCCGCTGGCTCTTCGAGAGCGGGCGCGCCGACCGGGCATTCCTCGCCCGGCAGGCCCGGGGCGCCGAAGAGCTGGAGCGGCGGGCGGCGCCGTGGACGTTCGAGCGGGCCGCGGCGGAGTCCGGCGTGCCGGCGAAAGACCTCGAGGCGTTCGCGCGCCTCTATGCCGAGACCAGCCCCGCGGCCCTGCGGTGCGGCTGGGGTCCCGAGCGCAATCGCAACGGCGGCTCGGCGATCGCCGCGATTCTGGCGCTGCCGGCGGTCGCGGGCAAGTTCGGCGTCCGCGGCGGCGGCTACACGCTCTCGAACTCGGGCGCGTGGAAGGAGATCGACGGGATGGCCGCGGCCGGAGAGCCGGAGCCGGCGACCCGCGCGGTCAACATGAACCGCGTCGGAGCGGCGCTGGCCGAGCGCGGGGCGGGCCGCGTCGCGCTCCTCTTCGTCTACAACGCGAACCCGCTCATGACGCTGCCCGAGCAGCAAAGGGTCCGGGCCGGGCTCGAGCGGGAGGACCTGTTCACCGTCGTGTTCGACCCGATCCTGACGGACACCGCGCGGTACGCCGACGTCGTGCTGCCGGCGGCGACGTTTCTCGAGCGCACCGAACTGTCGCGCGGTTACGGCGCCTTCGTTCTCCAGCGGGCGGACGCGGTCATCGAACCGTACGGCGAGGCGCGCCCGAACCACGCCGTCTTCGCCGAGCTCTGCCGCCGCACCGGCGTGGCCCGGCCCGGCGACCCCGAGTCGGCCGAGGAGATCGAGCGCGTGCTGCTCGGGTCGAGCCGGCGCGGCCCGGCGCTCGCGAGCGCTCTGGCGCGGGACCGGATCGCCTACCTCGAGGAAGGGGCCTCTCCGGTCCCCTTCGTCGACGTGTTTCCGCGCACGCCCGACCGCAAGATCGACCTCGTCCCGGAGGCGCTCGACCGCGAGGCCCCGCGAGGGCTCTACCATTACGAGCCGGAATCCGCGCGAGGGCGCTTTCCGCTGGCGCTGATTTCGCCCGCGACCGACCGCACCATCAGCTCGACCCTCGGCGAGCTGCACCGCGCCCCCGTGCCCCTCGGGATTCACCCGCAGGACGCGCGGGCCCGCGGCCTCCGGGACGGCGACCGGATCCGCGTGTTCAATGACCTCGGCTCGGTCGCGTGCCGCGCGCGCCTCGACGAGAGGCTGCGGCCCGGCGTGGTGTTCCTCCCCAAGGGTCTCTGGAGCCACAACACCGACAGCGGCACGACGGCCAACGCGCTGTCGCCCGACACGCTGACCGATCTCGCCGGCGGTGCGTGTTTCAACGACGCGAGGGTCGAGGTCGAACGGCTTCCCGCGTGACCGGAACCGCCGCGTTCGCCGCGGAGCGGGCCGCGAACAAGGGGCGGCTCCGAGCCGCTCTGATGATCTCGCTCGTCGTCCTGCTCTTCGAGGTCGCGGGCGGCGTCCTGACGCACAGCCTCGCGCTCCTCGCCGACGCGGCGCACCTGTTCGCGGACGTCGCGGCGCTCACGCTCACCTGGGCGGGGATGGCGCTCGGAGATCGCGCGCCCACCGGCCGGCACACGTTCGGGCTGGCGCGGGCCGAGGTCCTCGCGGCCTTCGTCAACGCCCAGATGCTGCTCGTCGCGTCTCTGGTGATTCTCTGGGAGGCCTGGAACCGGTTCCGGTCGCCGGCCCCGATCCACACGGGGCTGATGCTCGCGGTCGCCGCCGTCGGCCTCGTGGCCAACGCGGGGGCGGCCCGTCTTCTGCACGCCGGGCACGGTCATCTGGCGATGCGGGCGGCCTACCTCGAGGTCCTGACGGACGCGCTCGCCTCGGTTTCCGTGCTGGCCGCCGCCGCCGTGATGACCTGGACGCGCTGGTACGGCCTCGATGCGATTCTCTCGGCGGTGATTGCGATCGTCATCCTGCCACGGGGGTTCTCGATCCTCCGGGAGGCCGCCCACATCCTTCTCGAGGGGGCGCCCGCCGACATCGACGTCGGGAGCCTGCGCGAGGCGATTCTCGGCGTTCCCGGCGTGGAGGCGATCCACGACGTGCACTTCTGGACGCTGACGTCGGGGCTTCACTCCGCGAGCGTGCACATCCGCGCCACGCCCGACAGCTCCCGCGGCGAGGTCCTCGCCGGGGTGCAGCGGGTGCTCCGCGACGGGGGCGGCATCGACCACGCGACGGTCCAGATCGAGCAGGGGGACGAGACCATCTGTCACGTCGCGCCCGAGCACGCCTGACGGCCGACGCGAAAAGCCGGAAGAGCCGTGCCCCAGACACCCCACATCGAGCAGCACTTCACGGCGAGCGACGCGGTCCGCGACGTCGTCATCGGCATGTCCGACGGGCTCACGGTCCCGTTCGCTCTCGCGGCGGGGCTGTCGGGCGCCGCGACGGGCGCCGGCGTGATCGTGACGGCGGGCCTCGCCGAGATCGCCGCCGGCTCGATCGCGATGGGACTCGGCGGCTACCTCGCGGGCCGGAGCGACGCCGAGCACTACGCGAGCGAGCGCGAGCGCGAGCACCGCGAGGTCCGCGAGAAGCCGGCCGTCGAAGCGGGAGAAGTCGGCGAGATCTTTCGCGGATACGGGCTGACCGACGAGGAGATCGCGCCGATCCTGCGGGCCTTTCAGAAGCGGCCGCAGGAGTGGATCGACTTCATGATGCGCTTCGAGCTCGGGCTCGAGAAGCCGGATCCGCGGCGGGCGCTGCGCAGCGCGCTGACGATCGGCGGCGCTTATGCCGTGGGAGGCCTGATTCCGCTGGCGCCGTACATCGTGCTCCGCGAGGCGTCGGCGGCCCTCCGGATCTCGGTTGCCGTGACGCTCGCCGCGCTCTTCGTCTTCGGGTTCGTGAAGGGACGCTTTACCGGCGCCCGCCCCTGGAAGAGCGCCGTCCAAACGGCGTTGATCGGCGGCGTGGCGGCCGCGGCGGCCTTCGCGATCGCCCGCGCCGTCGGCTAGCCGTGACGGGGCGGCGGCGCCGGCGGCCGGCCCTCGCGCCGCGCGCGGGGCGGAGGCTTCCGCGGGAGCTGGCGCCCGACCGCGTCGACCGTCTCGCGGCGGCGCTCCCGGGCGGTCTGGCCGATCCCGGTTTCGAGAGCCTGCTCGGTCGAATCGAGCAGAGCCCCGTCCACCGGGGGAACGCCGTCCGCGTCTTCTTCCAGGGAGCCGAAGCGTTCGCGGCGATGCTCGCGGACGTCGCCGCGGCCAGGTCCGAGATCCTGCTCGAGTCCTACATCCTGAGAGACGACGCGACGGGTCGGGAGTTTCAGCGCGCTCTCGCGGCGGCCGCGGCGCGGGGCGTGACGGTGCGCGTGCTCGCCGATGCTTTCGGGTCCCTCACGACGTCGGGGGAGTTCTGGCGAGCCCTGCGCGCGTCCGGCATCGAGGTGCGGCTCTTCCACGGGCTCGGCGTCCCGCTGCGCGCCCTGGCGTTTCGCGATCACCGCAAGATCCTCGTCGCCGACCGCCGCGCCGCCTACACGGGCGGGATGAACATCGGCGACGAGTACGGCTCCTCGCTCCTCCCGAGAGAGCGCGTTTTTCGAGACACGCACGCCCGCGT
>DATJPZ010000037.1:0-6115 GCA_035506175.1 Thermoanaerobaculia bacterium
GATCCACTGGTCGAAAATGCCCGAGCACGTCACGTCGAGAAAGATCGTTCCGGTACAAGCGGGGAGCTTGACCCCCGGGCCGTGCTCGGTCTTCAGGAGGAAGACCGCCATCTGGGCTCGGGTGACCGGGTCACCCGGGCAGTACAGGCCGCCGCCGCATCCGCCGGTGATGCTCTTGGCGTAGAGATCCTCGATCCACGGGTCGAAGATGCCGCCGGTGCACGGCACGTCCGTGAAGATGGTGCCGGTGCAGCCGGGCGGCGCATACGCAGAGCCGTATTTCGACTTGAGCAGGAAGACGGCCATCTGCGCGCGCGTGACGTTGTTGTCCGGACAGTAATCGGCACCGCCGGCGCACCCCCCGGTGATTCCGTTGTGGAAGATCGTCTCGATGAACCTGTAGAACTGGTAGTCGGTCGGGACGTCCTCGAAGCTCTCGCCGACATGGAGCGTCCAGACCTTGGCCGGCAGGATCGGCACCGGCGCCGTCAGCAGGGAGGGCGTGGGCTGCTCGGTCAGCTGGGCGTCGAAGTGCTGCGCCGGGCGCGCGCCGGAGATGTGGACGGCGAAGCAATCGGCCGTCGCCGACGTGCAGTCGGCCGTGGCGCCCCCCGCGAGGACCCCGTAGCTCGCGTTGCCGTCGTCGACCACGTAGAAGGGACCGGCCGCGCCGCTGAATTCGGTGACGGTGCCGTCGAGAACGAACGTGTTGGCGGTCGCATTGGTCCACGACGGCTGGATCGTCGCGGTCTCGCCGATCTCGAGCACGCCGTTCTGGTTGCCCGCGCCGGTGGTGTCGACCGCGAGCGCGGCGGGCGTCGCGTTGAGCTCCTGGCCGATCACGTTCATGACGATGTGCATGTCGGGGGCGCCGATGTCACCCGTCGGCGTGGGCGTCGTGACGCCGCAGGAACCGGCCGAGATGTAGCTCGTTCCCGTCTGGAGCGCGGCGTTCGAACCGATGAAAAACTCGTTGCCGGCGGTGGTCCCGTCGGGAATGTGGATCTCGACGACGAGCTCCGAGCCGGCCGGGGCCTGCGCCGCGACCGGGATGACCAGGATCGTGCCGTTCTGATCGGCGACGCCGATGCTTGCCGTGCCGATCTGCGTCAGCGTGCCTCCCGGGAACGCCGTGTCGGACGTGTAGAGGCGCACGTCCAGCGGCTGTGTCCCGCCGCCGCCGGAGTTGGCGACAGCCACCTCGACGCCGATCGAGACGGCACAGATGGCGTAGGCGCCGTTGATGCCGGAGTCCGTGAGCGTGAAGGCGCGCCAGTAGCTGTTTTCCGTCGTGTAGAAGTTCGGCGATCCGGTGTTGCAAGCGACCGACCCCGGCGTCACGGTCTGCGACGAGGACTGCGTGATCGACGTGGGCCCGCACGGGGGAAGCCCGCCGTCGGGCGCGGCCGCCGAGGCGCGTGGGAGCACGGGGCCGGCGTGCTGGAAAGACTGCGCGGAAACGACGCTCGCGATTCCGAGTGCGAGCACACCGAGGGCGGGGACGAAGCGGGACCGTGTCATCGTGACTTCCCTCCTTCGCGAGAAGAACCTTCTGAAGTGTGTGATGACGAGGATTTTACAACGAAACGCCGGGCAACTTTCGGACGAGGGAGGAAAGTATGAAGCGATTCGGCATCCTCGCAGTGCTCGTCGCGCTCGCGGCACGGTCGTCGCGGGGCGCGGACTTCGCGCCCAAAGGCGCGACCGCGACGCTCACGGTGGAGTACGCGTACGACTCCTCCGGGAAGACGGCGGACAAGAACGATTCGCGCGAGTGGAAGGCGAAACGATCCGCGACGGTGACGGTCGACCTGACGGCACAAGCGGCGGCGGCGTACTCGGCGATGCACGCGATGAGCGCCGACCAGCAAGCCGAGGTCTCGAAGAAGCAGGCGAACGCGAAGAGCGCCCAGAAGAAGCTCGAGCCGATGGCGGCCGACATGGCGAAGATCGCGGCGCAGTGCGGCGACGACGAAGCGTGCGTCGAGCGGGAAGTCAAGAAATACGGCTTCGGGATGAGCGACGCGGAAAAGGAGTCGGCGCAGTCGGCCGGCAAGGACGTCGCCCAGGTCGGCAAGCAGGGCCCGGCCCGGTTCCAGGCCTGGAGCGGCACGTCCCAGAAGGGGACGTACGCGATCGACGAAACCGCGCACTTCGTGGACGCGGACCCGATCTGCAAGAACCTCCACTGCACGCGGAACGAGACGCGCCAGGGCAGCGGCGCGATCGCCCCGTCGGGGACGGGGGCGCGGTTCGAGTGGGACTCCAGGGACAAGACGCTCGAGATCCTGCTGCCCGGGCCGTTCCCGCTCGCTTACACGCAGAACGTGACGACGGACAAGCCGGGCGCCCGGAGCGGGAGCTCGCCGGGGGTGGTGCGCCTCCCGGCGGAGATGCCGAAGTCTTTCACGGTTGCCGTCAAGGGCGACTGGAAGAATCAGAGCGGCACGGAGACGATCAAGACCCGGGGCGCGGGCGCCGAGGGCGGGACCCTGACGGTGCGCTGGCAGCTGGCGGTGAAGTAGCCGCCGGCGCCTCAGCCGAGGGACGTGCCGCCGTCGACCCGCAGGATCTGTCCGGTCACGAAGGACGGTCCCGCGCAGAGGAAGACGACCGTGGCCGCGACGTCGGCGGGGTCCCCGTTGCGCTGCAGCGGCGCCTCGCGCGCCCAGCGCTCGGCGACGGCGGCGGGCGTGCCGTCGGGAACGAGGACCGTCCCCGGCGCCACGCCGTTGACGGAGACCTCGGGCGCGAGCTCGATGGCGAGCGCGCGCACGACGCCTTCGACGGCGGCCTTCGACACCGAGTGCGCGGCGTAGAACCTCGCCGGCCGGCGGGCGAGAAAGTCCGAGATGAGGACGACGCGTCCGCGGCGGGCGCGGAGGGTGGAGGCGGCTTCTCGGGCGAGCAGGAATCCGGCGCGGGCGTTCAAGTCCATCGCGTCGTCCCAGAGCTTCTCGTCGGAGTCCTCGAGCGCGGCGCGATGGAAGTTCGCCGCCGAGTGGACGAGCAGGTCGAGGCCGCCGAGCGCCGCGACGGCGCCGCGGACGAGGTCGCGGCAGCCGGCGGGTTGACGAAGATCGGCCGCGAGAGGCACGGCGCGGCGGCCGAGGCCGCGGATCGACGCCGCGACCTCTTCGGCGGGCTCAGCGGATTCGCGGTAGTGGACGGCGACGTCGGCACCGCCTTCGGCCAGGGCCAGGGCGATCGCGCGGCCGACTCGGACGCCGGCGCCGGTGACGAGCGCGGCGCGCCCCGCGAGCGGAGCGTTCGTCACGGAGCCGGGCGCGGCGCCGCGGCCGCGCTGCGCGCGACGTCCGAAGCCGCGCGGCGCCCGTAAGCCGCCGGGTCGGCCATGAGGCGCGCGTTGTCGAGGAACGCCGTCCAGTCCGCGCCGAGGGCCCAGAGGTGCGTGGCCACGGCGGTAATCGCCGCCGCCAGGTGGACCCACGGCGGGACGGCGCTCGTGTGCGCGGCGCCCCCGAGCACGAAGACCGCGATCGCGGACAGGAGCGCGAAAGTCGCGGGCGGCGAGGTGCGCCGCTTGAACCGACGGAGCGCGCCGAGCACCGCTCGCCGCTCCGGTTCGGGGTAGCCGACGATCTCGTCTTTCACGAGGCGGCCCGTGCCGATGAAGAAGAAGAGCACCATGGACTGCGAGAAGAGCGACAGCAGCACGGTCGGGATGGCGTAGGCGACGTGTTTCGTCACGAGGAAGTGCGCCGCCGGCCCGGACTGGGTCAGGTGCGCGGCGACGACGAAGCCCTGGACCGACGTCAGCAGGAATCCGCCGAGCGCGAGCAGCGTTCCCACGAGCAGGGCGATGGCCATCGGCGGCAAGCCTAACCCACGCGCGCCGAATCCCCGCGCCGCGAGCGATTCGTCCGAACCTTGACCGGCTCCGGGGGGCGCGACACAATCGAGACGAAGGGGGAGTGAAGCGATGGCGAGCGAGCCCCGGACCCTGTGCGACGTGTTCGTCGCGGCGGCCGCGTGCGGGAAGCCCAATCTCCTCCTCTCCAAGGTCGGCGGCGCGTGGAAACCGATCTCCGCCGCGGACTTCGGGTTCACGGTCCGAGCCCTCTCGCTCGGCTTGAACGGCCTCGGGGTTCAGCCGGGCGACCGCGTCGCGATCCTGTCGGAGAACCGGCCCGAGTGGGCCATGGCCGATTTCGCGATCCTGTGCGCCGGCGCCTGGTCGGTGCCGATCTACCCGACCCTGCCCGCGCCCCAGGTGGCGCCGCTGCTGGCCGACTGCGGTGCCCGCGCGATCTTCGTGTCGAACCTCGAGCAGCTCGGCAAGATCCTCACGGTGCGCGGCCAGCTTCCGGAGCTCGACCACGTCGTCCTGATCGAGGGGAACCCGCCGCGCGAACCGGGCTTCGCGAGCTTTCACGAGGTGGTCGATCGGGGACGTCCGACGCTGGCGACGAGCCCCGGGGTGTTCGACCAGCGCGCGGCCCGCGTCCGGAGCGACGACGTGGCGACGATCATCTACACGTCCGGCACGACGGGCGAACCCAAGGGCGCGATGCTGACCCACGGCAACTTCGTCTCGAACGTGCTGGCGGGCTGCGAGGTCATTCCGTTTACGGCCGACGCCGTGGCGCTCTCGTTTCTGCCGCTGTCGCACGTGTTCGAGCGCATGCTCGACTATTCCTACTTTCACAAGACGGCCTCGATCGCGTATGCGGAGTCGATCGACAAGCTCGGGAAGAACTTCCTCGAGGTCAACCCGGAGTGCTTCGGCGCGGTGCCGCGCGTCTACGAAAAGGTCTACGACCGGATCACGACGAAGGCGGCGGCGGGCGGCGCCCTGAAGAAGAAGCTCTTCGACTGGGCGGTCCGCATCGCGCGGCGCCGTGTCCCGTACCAGGAGAGGGACGAGAAGCTCCCCGGAGGGCTCGCGTGGCAGGCCGGCCTCGCGGACGCGCTCGTTCTGAAGAAAATCCGCGCGGCTCTCGGAAAGAACTTTCGCTTCGCGGTTTCGGGCGGCGCCCCGCTGTCGCGCGACCTCGCCGAGTTCTTCATCGGCGCCGGCGTGCAGATCTACGAGGGCTACGGCCTGACGGAGACGTCGCCCGTCGTCTGCGTCAACGGGCCGGGGCGCTGGCGGCTCGGGACGGTCGGCAAGCCGCTGCGGGGCGTCGAGGTCCAGATCGCCGCCGACGGGGAGATCCTGACGCGCGGGCCGCACATCATGAAGGGCTACTTCAAGAAGCCGCAGGCCACCGCCGACGCCATCGACGCCGACGGCTGGTTCCACACCGGCGACATCGGCGAGATCCGGGACGGCTTTCTCTCGATCACGGACCGCAAGAAGGACCTGATCGTGCTCGCCGGCGGCAAGAAAGCGGCGCCTCAGCCGATCGAGAACGAGCTCAAGAAGTCGCCCTACATCGCCCTGCCGATCGTCATCGGCGACCGCCAGAAGTTTCTGGCCGCGCTGATCGTCCCGAACTTCGACCAGCTGCGCCAGTGGGCCGACGCGGCCAGACTCCACGTCGCCTGGGACGCTCTCGACGCGCATCCCGCGGTGCGCCAGCTCTACCAGTCGGAGATCGACGCCTACAACGCCGAGCGCCCGCACCACGAACAGATCCGAGCCTTCGCCCTTCTGCCGTCGGACCTGACGGTCGAGGACGGGTCGATCACGCCGACGCTCAAGGTGAAGCGCCGGATTCTCGAGGGCCGCTACGCCGCACTGATCGAACGCATGTACGAGGCGGCGGGGCGATCGCATGTCGCGTGACGTCGTCGTCGTCGACGGGGTCCGGACGCCGTACGCGCGCGCCGGCACCGAGCTGAAGGGCGTGTCCGCCGCCGACCTCGGGCGGATCGTCGTGACCGAGCTGCTCGCGCGGACCGATTTCGATCCGGCCGCCCTGGACCAGGTGATCTTCGGCAACATCGCGCAGCCGCCCGACGCGGTCAACGTGGCGCGTGTCGCGGCCCTGAAGGCCGGCGTGCCGGAGCGGGTGCCGGCGTACACGGTCAACCGCCTTTGCGGCTCGGGTCTCCAGTCGATCGCCGACGCGAGCTACCGGATCGCCGCCGGCGAGGCCGAGGCGATCGTGGCCGGCGGCGTCGAGTCGATGTCGCGCATCCCGCGGTG
>DATJPZ010000038.1:0-42722 GCA_035506175.1 Thermoanaerobaculia bacterium
GGCCAAGGAGGGCGTCCAGATAGAGAAGGAGAGCCAGACCTACGCCTCCATCACGTTCCAGAATTATTTCCGCATGTACGAGAAGCTCGCCGGCATGACCGGCACCGCGGACACCGAGGCCGCCGAGTTCCACCAGATCTACAAGCTCGACGTCGTGGTGATCCCGACGAACCGGGCGATGGTCCGCATCGACCACCAGGACGTCGTCTACGCCTCGGAGCGCGAGAAGTACGAGGCCGTGGCCGACGAGATCGTTCAACTCCGCGAGAAAGGCCAGCCGGTCCTCGTCGGGACGGTGTCGATCGAAAAGTCCGAGCGCCTCTCCGAGCTCCTGAAAGAGCGGCGCGTCCCTCACGTGGTCCTGAACGCCAAGTTCCACGAGAAAGAGGCCGAGATCGTCGCCCAGGCGGGCCGGTCCGGCGCCGTGACGATCGCGACGAACATGGCCGGCCGCGGCACGGACATCGTGCTCGGCGGCAACCCCGAGGCCCTCGCCACGCACGAGCTCAAGGAAGTCGAGGACGCGGAGGAGCGCGAGCGCCGGCTCGCCAGGCTCCGCGAGACCTGTGCCGCCGACAAGACGAAGGTCCTCGAGGCGGGCGGCCTTCACATCATCGGCACGGAGCGCCACGAGTCGCGCCGCGTCGACAACCAGCTGCGCGGCCGGTCGGGGCGCCAGGGCGACCCCGGCTCCTCCCGCTTCTACCTCTCGCTCGAAGACGACCTGATGCGCATCTTCGGGTCCGACCGTCTCCAGAACATCATGCGCCGGCTCGGCATGGAGGAGGGCGTCCCGATCGAGCACGGCATGGTCTCGCGCTCGATCGAGCGCGCCCAGAAGCAGGTCGAGGCCCGCAACTTCGAGAGCCGCAAGCACCTCCTCGAGTACGACGACGTGATGAACCGCCAGCGCGAGGAGATCTACGGCATGCGCCGCGGAATTCTGCGCGGCGAGACCGCCCGCGAGCACGTCCTCGAGCTCGCCGAGACGATCCTCGACTACATCCTCGGGCGCCACCTGAACGCCGAGAAGGACGCGGCCGAGTGGGACCTCGCCGCCTGCGACCTCGACTTGCAGGAATACTTCGGCTTGAAGCCCGGGTCGTTCCCCTACGCCGAGAAAACCCGCGAGCAGATCCGCGAGGAGCTCTGGGCGGGTCTGCTGCAGGTCTACGACCGCAAGGAAGGGATCCTCGGCGCCGAGATGATGCGGACGCACGAGAAATTCGTGATGCTCCAGGTCGTCGACCAGCAGTGGAAGGACCATCTCCTCGCGATCGACCACCTGAAGGAGGGCATCGGCCTGCGCGGCTACGGCCAGCGCGATCCCCTGATCGAGTACAAGAAGGAATCCTTCGAGCTCTTCACGCTCATGAAGGAGCGCATCGAAGACCAGATCGTCCAGTACCTCTTCAAGCTCCAGCCCGTGGCGCGGGAGGAGTCGGCCGAGGACGTCAACGCCCGGGCGACCGAACGGCGGGCGCCCGTCCCGATGCCCGCCCGCCGCGTTCCGGCCAACGTGAACTACTCCTACGGCACGGCGGCCTCGGGAGGCCAGGACGCCAAAGTCGAAACCCTCCATCGCAACGCGCCCAAAGTCGGGCGCAACGACCCCTGCCCGTGCGGGTCGGGGAAGAAATACAAGAAGTGCCACGGCGCGGCCGTGGCGGGGGCCTGATGCCGAATCCGCGAGCGCGTTCCCGCAACCACGATGACGACGTTCCGCTGGCGCTGACCTTCGACGACGTCCTCCTCCTGCCCGCCCACTCGGAAGTCCACCCCCGCGACGTGGACCTCGCCACCTCGCTGACGAAGGACATCGGCCTCAACATTCCGGTGATCTCCGCCGCCATGGACACGGTGACCGAGTCGCGCCTGGCGATCGCGATGGCCCAGGCGGGCGGCCTCGGCGTCATCCACAAGAACCTCTCGGTCGAAGCGCAGGCCGCCGAAGTGGACAAGGTCAAGCGCTCCGAGTCCGGGATGATCGTGGACCCCGTGACCTGCCGGCCCGAGCAGACGATCGCCGAGGCCCTCGACGTGATGGCCCGCTACAAGATCTCGGGCGTGCCGGTCGTCAACGGGCGGGGGAAGCTCGTCGGCATCCTGACCAACCGCGACCTGCGCTTCGAGACGCGCACCGACCGGCCGATCTCGTCGCGGATGACGAAGAAGAAGCTGATCACGACGCCGGTCGGCACGACGCTCGAGCAGGCCAAGGAGCTCCTCCACAAGTACCGCATCGAGAAGCTCCTCGTCGTGGACCGCGCCGGGAACCTCAAGGGGCTCATCACGGTCAAGGACATCCAGAAGGCGATCAAGTACCCGAACGCCGCCAAGGACGGCCTCGGCCGGCTGCGCGTCGGCGCGGCGATCGGCGTCACGAAGGACATCCTCGACCGCTCCCGGGAGCTCATCCGCGCGAAGGTCGACGTCCTCGTGCTCGACTCGTCGCACGGCCACAGCCAGGGCGTTCTCGACGCGTTGAAGCTCGTCCGGAAGCGGTTCCCCTCGACGCCGATCATCGCCGGCAACGTCGCCACCGAGGAAGGCGCCCGCGACCTCGTCGCCCGGGGCGCCGACGCCGTCAAGGTCGGGATCGGGCCCGGCTCGATCTGCACGACGCGCGTCGTCACCGGCGCCGGCGTGCCCCAGATCCACGCGATCCGCGAGTGCGCGAAGGCGACGCGAGGCACGAAGGTGCCCCTGATCGCCGACGGCGGCATCAAGTTCTCGGGCGACATCACCAAGGCGCTGGCCGCGGGCGCTCACGTCGTGATGATCGGCTCCCTGCTCGCGGGAACCGAGGAGTCGCCGGGCGAGACGATCCTCTATCAGGGCCGTACGTTCAAGGCGTACCGCGGGATGGGCTCGCTCGGCGCCATGAAGGCGGGCTCTTCCGACCGGTATTTTCAGGAATCCATGGAGGGCGAAACGCCGTCGAACGGCTCGCTCTCCAAGCTCGTGCCCGAGGGCATCGAGGGCATGGTTCCGTACAAGGGCAGCGTCGAGGGTTTGGTCCTGCAGCTGACGGGCGGCGTGCGCAGCGGCATGGGCCTGGCGGGCTGCCGCACGGTCGACGACCTGCGGACCAGGGCGAAGTTGATTCGGATCACGGCGGCAGGGCTCAAGGAGTCCCACGCCCACGACGTCATCATCACCAAGGAAGCCCCGAACTACCGCCGCGAAGAGTAAGCCCCGCCTTCGAGACGAAGCGGCCGCGGGGACCGACCGGGTCAGGGCTCGGTCTTCGGGCTCTTCGCCTCGGTCTTCGTGCTCCCGGTCCGGCGCTTCTTCCGGCCGCTCTCGTCGGCGGCTTCCTTCGCCCACTTCTGCTGCCGCAGCTTGAGCACCGCCTCGAGCCGGCGGGACATCTCCGCCTCCTCGCCCGCCGAGCGCGGCCGGTAATAGCGCCGTCCCCGGAGGCTCTCGGGCAGGCATTCGATGCCGCCGACGCCCTCGGGTTCGGCCGGCGCGTAGCGGTAGCCGCGACCGTAGCCCACGTCCTTCATGAGCCTGGTCACGGCATTGCGGATGACCTGGGGCACGGGCTCGGCCGGCTTCTCGGCGACGTCGCGCTTGGCCTCGCCCTCGGCCTCGTAGAGCGCGGTCGATTTCGGCGCCAGGGCGCAGTAGACCGCGGCTTCGACGAGGGCCAGTGATCCCTCCGGCATGCCGAGGAAGTCGAAGGCGTCCTTCGCGTCGAGGGCGACGCGGAGCGCCCGCGGATCGGCCAGGCCCACGTCCTCCGACGCGAACCGCACGATCCGGCGGGCCACGTACAACGGGTCCTCCCCCGCTTCGAGCATGCGGACGAGCCAGTACAGCGTGGCGTCGGGGTCCGACTCGCGCATGGACTTATGGAGCGCCGAGATCAGGTTGTAGTGCTCCTCGCCCGCCTTGTCGTAGAGCAGCACCTTGCGCTGCAGCAGGTCGCGCAGGCGCGCGACGTCGATCGTCCGCACCCGCGTGGCCTCGGCGTCCGCCCCCGCGGCTTCGAGCAGGTTCAGGGCCCGGCGCGCGTCGCCTCCGGAGGCCTGGGCGATGAAGGCCAGGGCGTCGTCGTCGAGAGAAAAGTCCCGGGCGCCCAGGCCGCGCGGGATGTCGCGCAGCGCCCGCTCGACGATTCGCGCGATCGCCTCCGGGGCGAGCGGCTCGAGAACCACGACCTTGCAGCGGGACAGCAGCGCCCCGTTCAACTCGAACGACGGGTTCTCCGTCGTGGCGCCGACGAGGACGATGTCGCCCGCCTCGACGTACGGCAGGAACACGTCCTGCTGCGACCGGTTGAATCGATGAATCTCGTCGAGGAACAGGATCGTCCGCTTCCCGTGGCGCGCCCGGAGCCGACGCGCCTCCTCGAGCACTTCCCGCATCTCCTTGACGCCCGTCGCGACGGCCGAATACGAGAGGAAGAGCGACGACGTCTGCGACGCGATCAGCCGCGCGAGGGTCGTCTTGCCGACTCCCGGCGGCCCCCAGAGGATCAGCGACGGGACGCGGTCCTCGGCGATCGCCCGGCCGAGAAATCCGTTCGGTCCCACCACCGCCGCGGGCCCCTCGACCTCGTCCAGGGAGCGCGGACGCATGCGGTCCGCCAGCGGCGTGGCCGGCGCGAAGGCGTCCTTCCCCGCCGGGCCGCCCGAGGCCTCGGGGCCCTCGAAGAGCTCGCCCGTCATCCCGCCTTCTCCAGTTCCCGGCGGCACGCCTCCGAGCACACCGGCACGTCCCGGCCTTCGCGACGGGCGGTGAGGGCGATCGCCCGATCGATCCAGGTCCCGCAGACCGGATCGCGCACGAGCTCCGCCTCCCGGACGCGCGGCGGCGACGGCGCCACCCGGCGGGCCCCGCCGCGGAAAAACGCGTGGAGGAAGATCCGCAGGCCGCGGAGCACGGTCAGCAGGAAGAACAGGACGAGGACGAAGAGGAGGACGCGCGCCATCAGGCGCCCGGCTTCAGGCTCGAGATCTGCTCCTGGAGGCGGTCGAGCTGCGGAATCTCGGGGTACCGGCGTTTGACCTCGTCGAGAAGAGGCTGCGCGGCTCTCGCATCGCGCCGGTCGTACGCCTCGACCAGAAGCCAGTTCAAGAGCGACTGCCAGTGGTCCGGGTTCGCCTCGCGGGCCTTCTGGAAGAAAGCGACCGCGAGCTCGAACTCGCCGCGGTTGCGGTGGGCGGCGCCGAGGTCCGACAGGAGGTTGGGGTTCTTCGGCGCCTTCCGCCGCGCCTTCTCGTAGCACCGGATCGCGTCGTCCCAGTCTTCCTGGTCGTAGTACGCGTTGCCGATGTCCATCAGGATCTCGGGGTTCTCCGGATCGCGATCGAGCGCCTGCTGGAGCTCGGCGACGCGGTCCCCGGCAGCCGCCGCGCGGACGGGGGCGCTCGGCCGTCCTCCCCCGCCGGCGAAATACCCGGCGCCGAAGCCGACCAGGACGCCGACGAGCAGCATCACGATTTTCTGCGCGGCCGAAGCCCGCCGGGAAGTTTCCATCGGGGACATTCTAATGAACGGGGAACGGAGCCCAAGAAAAAACGGGGCGGCCTGGAGCCGCCCCGTCGAGTCGATTCGAGCCTGGAAACGTCAGTGCGCGGTGGCGCGGGCTCCCGCCGACCGGGCGAGGGCCCGGTCCACCTGGCGCTCGACCTCTTTCTCGTCGAGGCCGTTGATCACCGCGATCTCCGACACGATGAGGTACTTGGCGCGCTCGTACATCTTCTTCTCGCGGAACGAGAGCGTCTTGCGGGACGAGATGTAGTTGAGCGTCTTCAGGACGTCGGCGATCTTGTTGAGCTCGCCGCTCCTCATCTTGTCGAGGTTCTGCTTGTACCGCCCCTTCCAGTCGCCGGTCGCCGAAAAGCGGCCGTCGCCGAGGGTCTTCATGAGGCCGGTGATGTCCTTGCGCTGCGTCAGCCGGCGCAGGCCGATCAGACTCGTGTTCCCGACCGGCACCATCACCCGGGAATTGTTCGAAAGGAGCCGGAGATGGTAAAAGCTCTTGGGAGCCACCGGCTCCGTCTGGAACCCCTCGCCGATCTTTTCGACCACCGAGACGCCGTGATTCGGGTAAACGATCTTCTCTCCCACCTTGAATCCCACTCGGTCCTCCTCAAAGAAAGTGAAAAGAGCCTGATACGGGAGCCGCGAATTATAGGCAAAAGAGGGTGGGAACTCAATCTTCTGTTCCACTGGACAGGGACAGAAGTTATGCTGTTTCAGCAATTTATCGAGACTCTGTGATTTCTGTCACAGGTCTGACTCCAGGCTAAATCAGTAGGGCTCAATACGATGGCCCGACGCGCTCCGGCTGACCGGGCAAAAACGGAGGCTCACCGGGCGGACGCGGCTCTTCGCCCGGGCCTCGAGGAAGCCGGGAGAGTCGACAGGAGTCGATCGACCCGGCCGAGCCCCTCCCGCGTCTTCCCGGGGTCGTACCCGTAACCGATCCTCAGGTACCGGCCGATCCCGAAATGGGAGCCCGGCGTGACGAGGACGGACTGCTCCAGGCGCAGCCGGTCGAACAGCGCCGTCGACCCGATCGCCGGGCGGTACTTGACGAGGACGATTGCCCCGGCGACCGGCGGGATGTAGTCGAAGAGATCCCCATGGCCCCGGATCCAGCGCTCGACCTCCGGCAGGTTGCGGGCGAGGATCGCCCGCGTTCGAGCCAGGATCCGCTCGCGCCGCGCCGGTTCGAGAGCCGCGGCCGCGAGGCGATCCGAGAGAATCGTCGGCGTCAGCGTCGTGTAGTCCTGATAAGCCCAGAGTGACGCCGCCGTCTTCGGCGGCGCGACGATCCAGCCGATGCGCAGGCCCGGCATCCCGAAGGCCTTCGAGAGTCCCGCCGTCACGATCACCTTCCGATACCGTCCCCAGAAGGTCGGCGAGGTGGGCGGGCCTCCGACTTCGGCGCCGCGGTAGACCTCGTCGGAAACGATCCAGGCGCCGACCCGGTCGGCGACGCGCACGATCGCGTCCATCTCTTCCCCGGTCAGCACCGCGCCGGTCGGGTTGTTGGGGTTCGTGACCATGATCAGGCGCGTCTTCTTCCCGACCGCGCGCTCGAGGCTCGCCACGTCGAGGGCCCACCGCGTCTTCAGGCCTCGCCGCTTCTCGACGAGCCGGTAGGCGTCGGCGCTCCCCGCGTAGCCGCGGGCCAGGCCCCACCCCTGGAGGTAGCTCGGAATCATGATCGCCGCGCGGTCGCCTTTTTCGAGGAGTCCCCACAGGGTCGTGTAGTTGGCCTCCGAGCAGCCCGTGGTCACCAGGACGTTCTCGGCGGCAGCGCCCGGATAGAAGTCGGCGATGCGCTCCCGGAGCCGCGCGGAACCGTTGGACTCCGGGTACTTGAGCGCTTGCCCGAGAAGCTCCTCGGCGCCGTACTCCTCGCCGAGAAGCTCTTCGACCCGCAGGGGCTCCACACCGCTCTCCGAGAGGTTCCACCGCACCGCGTTCTCGTAGAGGCACTGGGTCCGTTCCATGTCGAATCGGTCCATGCGCATGGCGGCCTCCGGAAGTCGGGCGATGCTATCAGCCGACCACGACGACGACTTTGCCGGTCGTGCCGCGGCCGGCCAGAGCGCGGTGAGCGTCCGGGAGCCGCTCGAAGGAAAAGCGCGGACCGAGGATCGGGCGGATCCGGCCGGCTTTCCAGAGATCGAAGAGCGCCGCGGCGCCGCGCCGCAGTTCCCCGGTCCGATCCGGGAGCAGCGAAAGGTTGAAGCCGATCAGCGTGCGGCAGGACTGGACGAAGGCATACGGCGAAAAGAGCCCCATCGCCGCGAGCTCTCGCGCGGCCGAGAGCTTCGCCACACCCGAGGGTCCGGAGGCCGCCGCGAACCCGTAGAGCACGTAGCGGCCCCCCGGAGCGAGCGTCTTCCAGAGGCGGCGAAAGGTCCGGCCGCCGATCGCGTCCGCCACCACGTCGCAGCGTCCGCCGAAAACGTCGCGGAGCAGGCCCGGCGCCTCGTCGTAGGTCCCGGCCGCCTCGGCGCCGAGCCAACGGCAGAGAGCCCGCTTGCCCTCGCTGCCCACGAGCGCGAGCGTTCGGGCGCCGCGCGTCGCGAGAACCTGCAGCAGCGCCGTACCGACGCCGCCGGCCGCGGCGGTCACGACCACGCGATCGCCCTCGGTCACCTCGGCGCGCGCCGCCAGGTACCACGCCGTCAGGAACGCGACGGGCACCGCGGCCGCTTCGACCAGGTCGACGCCGTCCGGGACCGGGAAGACGCGGGCGGCCGGTGCGCACACCTTCTCGGCGTGCCCGCCGAAGAGCGGCACGGCGACGACGCGCTGTCCCGCCGAAAAGGGCGCGCCGTCGCCGACCGCCTCGACGACGCCCGAGACTTCCATCCCCGGCACCAGGGGCGGCCTCGGCGTCCGGGGATACGCCCCCGAGCGCACGAAGAGGTCGGCGAAGTTGAGGCCGATCGCGGCGGTCCGGACGAGGACCTCGCCCGCGGCGGGAACCGGATCCGGCCGCTCCCGCAGGACCAGGCGCTCGGGCCCGCCGTAACGGTCGACGAACCAGGCCCGCGACCGTGCCGCGCTCATGGCGGGATTATGGCCGAGCCCGCGAGCCCGGCCGGCCGCGATATCCTCGCGCGCCATGTCGTCGTCCCCAGCGCGGCGTCTTCTCGAGGTCGTCCCGGGCCTCGCGGCCGCGGTCGCGGTGATGCTCGCGGCCAACGAGCTCGCGCGGCTTGCCGGCGCCGCGGTTCTGCGCCTGCAGGGGCTCGATCCCGCCGGCCGGCCGAGCCCCATCTCGGGCATTTCGATGGCGATCGTTCTCGGCCTCGTCGTGGCCAACACGCTGGGGACCTTCCCCGTGCTGCGGCCCGGCCTGACGTTTTCGGTCAAGCGCCTGCTGCGCCTCGGCATCATCTTCGTGGGCATCCGGCTCTCGTTCTTCGACGTCGTCAAGCTCGGCGCCTGGGGCGTTCCGGTCGTCGCCGTGATCATCGCGGTGGCGCTCCTGCTCGCCCACGCGATCGCGCGCGCATTCGGCGTCTCCGACCGCCTGGGCACCCTCGCGGCGGCGTCGACCGCGATCTGCGGCGTCACCGCGGCGCTCTCGGTCGGGCCCGTGATCGAAGCCGACGAAAACGAGGTCGCCTACACCGTCGCCAACGTCACCCTCTTCGGCCTCGTCGCCATGCTCTCGTATCCCTACCTCGCCCACGGTCTCTTCGGCGCGGCCTCGACCTCGGCGGGCCTCTTCCTCGGCACGGGCATCCACGACACGTCGCAGGTCATGGGGGCCGCTCTGTCCTATCGCGAGATCTTCCGCGACGAGGCCGCCTTCCGCGTCGCGACCGTGACCAAGCTGACTCGCAACGTGTTCCTCGTCGCCGTCGTGCCGCTGCTCGCGTATCTTCACGCGCGCCGCACGGGGCACGAGGGCGGTCGCGTCCGGATCGCCCGGCTCTTCCCCGTCTTCGTCCTGGGGTTCCTCGCGATGGCGCTCCTGAGGTCCGCCGGCGACGCCGGCCTCGCGTCGGGTGGCCGCGCCTTCGGCGTCTGGGACGGGGCCGCGTGGCAGAACACCGTCAAGACCGTCGGCGAAACCTGGGGCACCGCCGCCCTCGCCACGGCGATGGCCGCGGTCGGTCTTTCGACGAACCTGCGCTCGCTCGGGCGCATGGGATGGCGGCCGCTCTACGTCGGCGCGCTCTCGGCGGCGCTCATCGGCGTTCTCGCGCTGGCCCTCGCGGCGCTCGTCGGCCCGCACCTCTAGTCGACGACCCGGACGCGATGAGGAAACCCGCGGCGCCCCGCCGATCTCCCGAAGCGGCGCCGCGGCTCTCGACCGCGTGGCTGACCGTCCCGATCGTCCTCTACGTCGTCCTCGCCGCCCGCCTCGTCGCGACGCACATCGGGTACCACGTGGACGAAGCGATCTTCGTCGAGTCGGACGTCTACCTGCTCCGCGGCCGAGCGCCCGCGCCGTTTCACTACGACGCCGCGAGCTGGACGGCCTCGCACGGACGCCGCTGGCCGGTCATGATCATGCCCTACATCGGCACGGTCAAGGACCTCGTCGCGCTGCCGCTCTTCGCGGTCTTCGGCATCGGCCCCGACACGGCGCGCTTCTCCGGGATTCTCCTCGGAGGAATCGGCATCGCGGGCCTGACGCGCCTGCTCGCCCGGCGCGTTTCGCCGCCGGCCGCGATGGCGGCGGGGGCGCTCCTCGCCGTCAACCCTTCCTATCTCGATTTCACCGTCTTCGACAACGGCGGCGCGTCGCTGTGCCTGGGCAGCCTCGGCCTCGTGTCGCTCGCCCTCCTCGGGCACCTCCGGCGCCGCTCGGCGACGTCCGCCTTTCTGCTCGGCGCCGCCGCCGGCCTCGGCGCGTGGGCTCGTCTGAACGTCCTCTGGCTCCTCGCGGCCCTCGCCGCCGGCGCGCTGCTCGCCTTCGGGCGTCGCGCCATCCCGCCGCGCCGCGAAGCGATCGCCCTCGCCGCCGGCGCCTTTCTCGGCGCGCTTCCCCTGATCGCTTACGAAGCCGCGTCCGGGCTCGCCACGCTCCAGTTCATCCGCCAGACGCAGCGGCCCTGGTCGCTCGGCCTCGGTCTCGAGCGTCTGCGCGGCCTCGCGGACGTCCTGATCGCCGGCGAGGAACAGCGGGCGGTCTGGGGCGGCCCCGCCCTGCCGCCGTGGCAGCTCGGCCTCGGCGCCCTGGTGCTCGGCCTCGGCGCCGTCGCGGCGGCCCTGCCCGTCGCCGGCCCCGACGAGAACCTCGCGCGCTGGCGCCGACTGTTCGGCGCGGCGACGGTCGTCGCGACGCTGCTGCTAGCCACCTCCCGGCTCAACGTCATCGGGCATCACCTCGTCGCCGCCCTGCCGTTGGCGATCGCGTCGGTCGTTCTCCTCGCGGCCGAAGTCCGGACGCGGCGAACGGTCGTGGGGCCTCTCGCCGCTCTTCTGGCCGGCCTCGCCGCCGTCTCCCTGCTCTGGGACTGGCGCATCGAGCGGGGCCTGCGGTCGAGCGGCGGCCGGCAGTTCTTTTCGAGCGCCGTATACCCGCTCGCTCAGCGCCTCGAAGCGATGGGGGTCCCTCCCGAGCGCCTGAAGGTCCTCACCTGGGGCCTCCACCCGAATCTCTACGTCGTCTCCGGCGGCCGCGTGCACGGGACCGACCTGTTCTGGAAGGCGACGACGGAGCGGTCGTCGCGCGGCCGGCTCTGGGACGACGAAGTGCGCGAGGGCGGAACGTTTCTGCTGTCGCTGCTGCCGACCGGTTCGGAATCGCTCGACGCGGCCGCCGCCGGATTTCGCCGCGCCTACGAACGCTACGCCGGCCCGCGCCGGGAGACGCGCTTCTTCGACGGGTCGGGCAGACCCGTGATCCTGCTCGTCGAGGTCGAGCCCGAGAAGAGCTAGAAGGCGCCGGCAACCGGGCGCCCCGACTCTTCGTGGTCTATCATCGTCGGAACTCGCCGGAGTGGCGGAATGGCAGACGCAGGGGACTCAAAATCCCCCGCTCGCAAGGGCGTGCCGGTTCGAGTCCGGCCTCCGGCACCATGGTTTTCCGCGCGGCGCCGGCGTCAGCCGCCGCGGCGCTCAGTGCTCGAGGCCGTATTCCTTGATCTTGTTGTAGATCGTCTTGAGCGAGAGCTTCAGCAGCTCGGCGGTCTTCTTCTTGTTGCCGCGCGCGAACTCCAGGGTCTTGGAGATCAGTCGGCGCTCGACGTCGGCGAGCGAGTCGCCGACCGCGATGCGCACGACCGGAGCCTTGCGCGCACGGAGCTTGGTGCGCGGCAGCGGCCGCGCCAGCACCGACCGGACGACGAGCGCCCCGACCGTCTCTTCCGACAGCCGCGCGGCGCGGCGCACCACTTCTCGGAGCTCGATCGCGTTGCCGGGCCAGTCGTGGGCCTTCAGGACGTCGAGTGCTTCGGCCTCGAAGGAGAGCCCGGTCTCGCTGTCCTCGAGGAGCCGCTCGGCGAGAATGGCCGCGTCGCCGTCGCGCTCCCGCAGCGGCGGCAGGTGGACGACGTCTTCGGCGAGGGCTTCACGCAGCGCCGGCAGCAGCCGGCCCGCGGCGAGCGCGTCGCCGGGCTCCTCGTCGAGCCCGACGACGAAGCGCGTCGGTCCCGACTCGAGGCGAGACAACAGCATCTCCTGGTACCCGAGCGACGCCGTCTCGACGCCCGGCAGATAGAGCGTGCCGGCATCCGACTGACCCATCGCGAGGTCGAGCGACTCGCCCTCGGAGATGTAGGCGAACCGCCGGGCGCCGCGCGGCGAAAGCCGGTGGAGCGCCAGGGCGGCGGCGTCTTTCTCGGTGCCGAACTCCCCCGTCAGCAGGACCGATCCGCCGCCGCGCGCGGCGCGCTCGATTCCGGCGAGCGTCGCGAGCCATCGGGGCGAGCGGCCGGGCAGTGCGTCGCGGACGTCGGCGCGCGCCAGCGCCAGGCGGGTCTTCTCGGCCTCGGCGTCGCGCGCGGCGCGTCCCTGCGCCGCCGCGAGCAGCTGGGCGAGGCGTGCCTCGGCGATGGGCCGCCAGAGGAAGTCGTCCGCGCCCGCCGCGATCGCGACGACGGCGCGATCGAGGGCGTCCGCCGGCACCAGCGCGAGAGTCGACCGCGTCGGCCGCAAGGCGCGCGCGCGCGCCAGGAACCGCGATCCGCCTTCGGCGGCGCCGTCGACGGCGGCGATCACCACGTCGGGATCGAACTCGGCCAGGGCGGCTTCGGCCTCCGCGAATCCGGCGAAGCCCCGCGCGGCCCGGCCGAGCGCCGCGAGGGCGCGGCGCAAGGCGTCTCGCGAAGACTCCTCCGGATCGACGAACAGGACCTTCATGACCGGAACGTGAATTCTACACCCGGGCGGCTCAGGATCGCCCGCCCGTCCGGATGCCGAGGCGCGGCCAGAGGGCATCCACCCTCGCCTTCACCTCCGGGGTCATCTCGATCGCATCCGGCCAGCGGCGCGCGAAGCCCTCCTCCGGCCATTTGCGTGTGGCGTCGATCCCCATCTTGCTGCCGAAGCAGGGCAGCCGGGACGCGAAATCGAGCTCGTCGACCGGGCCTTTCACGAGCTCGAGGTCGCGCTCCGGGTCGATCGCCGTCAGCACCCGCCAGAGCACCTCGCCGCCGTTGCGCACGTCGACACCGCGATCGACGACGACGATCGTCTTGGTGAACATCATCTGCCCCGTGCCCCAGATGGCGTGCATCGTCTTGCGCGCGTGGCCCGGATAGCGCTTGTCGATCGCGACGATCATGAGGTTGTGGAAGATCCCTTCGACCGGCAGGTGCATGTCGACGATCTCGGGAATCGTCTTCTTCACCAGCGGCAGGAACAGGCGCTCGACGGCCTCGCCGAGGAACCCGTCCTCCATCGGCGGCCTGCCGACGATCGTCGTCAGGTAGACGGGCTTTTCCCGCCGCGTGACGGCCGTGACGTGAAAGACCGGGAAGTCGTCGTCGAGCGAGTAGAAGCCGGTATGGTCGCCGAAGGGCCCCTCGCGCCGGCGCTCGCCCGGGTCGACGTAGCCCTCGAGGACGATCTCCGCCTCGGCCGGGACGAGCAGGTCGACGGTCTTCGCCGGCACCACCGGCACCGCCTCGCTGCGCAGGAAGCCGGCGAACAGCAGCTCCGAGATCCCCGGCGGCAGCGGCGCGATCGCCGAGAAGACCGTCGCGGGGTCGCAGCCGATGGCAACCGCGACCTCCATGCGCCGCCGATCGCGCTCGTAGCCCCGCGCCTGGCCCGCGCCGTCCTTGTGCTTCTGCCAGTGCATGCCGGTCGTCGCGCGGTCGTACACCTGCATCCGGTACATGCCGACGTTGGTCCCGCCGGAAGTCGGGTCCTTCGTGATCACGAGCGGCATCGTCACGAACGGTCCGGCGTCCTGCGGCCAGCACGTCAGCACCGGCAACGCGTGGAGGTCGACCGCGTCGCCGGCCGCGACGACCTGCTGACACGGCGCGCTCCGGACCGTCTTCGGAAAGACGGCCGCGAGCTCGGTCACCCGGGGGATCGCCTTGAGCTTCTCGAGAATCCCTTCAGGGGGTTTCGGGTCGAGAAAGAACTCCAGCCGCGCGTCCCACTCGGCCCAGTCGCCGATGCCGAGCGCCTTCAGCATCCGGCGCGGCGACGCAAAGACGTTGATCGCGACCGGCATCGCCGAGCCCTCGACGTTCTCGAAGAGGAGCGCGGGCCCGTTCCCCTTGACGGCGCGGTCGGCAATCTCGGCGATCTCCAGGCGCGGCGAGACGCGTTCCCGCACGCGCACGAGCTCGCCCTCCGCCTCCAGGGCCTCGAGGAACGCGGACAGGTCGCGAAACGCCACGCTACCCCTTCGCCCGAAGGCGGGCCGCGGCGAGCGGGACGTCGGCCTCGATCCTTCCGACCTCGGCGCCGACGGCGTTGAGGACCACCGGCTCGGCGTACGTCGCGAGCGCACGGCGGATCTCGAGCGGAAGCAGGCCGAGCCGCTCGAGCGCGGCGAGCGTCACGGCGTCGCGCGGACGCGCCGATCCGTCGTCGAGCTTGAACGCGATCCCGAGCGTTCTCGCGCCGCGTGCGGGCAGGACGGCGACGGCGTAGACGCCCTCGGCGCCCTCCTTCCCGATCCAGCGGCCCTTGCCGGCCGCCATGAAATCCGTCGTGAAACGCCCCGTGCCCGCGACCATGTCGGGCCGCTTTCCCATCGCGCGCACGAGGCGGGCACGCACGGCGGCAGACGCCCGGTCCTCGCCCGGCAGGCGCGGCGCCGCCAGCCGCGCGTAGGCGGCCGCCAGCGCCGACAGCGGCAGGCGAAAGACCGGCAGGTTGCACCCGTCGACCGCGATCGTGATCCGCGACTCCGGGATGTCCGCGTGGCGCGCGAGGAGCGTGCGGATCCGCCGCTGAAGCGGGTGCGACGGATCCGTGTATCCCGCGCTCGGGAGATCCAGCGCTTTGCACGCGAGCAGCAGTCCCGCGTGCTTGCCGGAGCAGTTGTTGTGGAGCGCCGTCGGCGCCTCCCCGCGGCGCACGAGCGCCCGCGCGGAAGGCTCGTGCATCGGCGCGTGCGCGCCGCAGCCGAGGTCCGCCGGACCGAAGCCGCCGCGCTTCAGGAGATCGCGCGCGAGGCTCACATGCGCGGGCTCGCCCCCGTGCGACGCGCACAGCAGCGCGATCTCGGCGTCGCCGAGGCGAAAGCGCTTCTCGCCGCCGGCGAGAAGAAGGGGCATCGCCTGAAACGGCTTCGCGGCCGAGCGCGCGTAGACGGGCAGATGGGGATCGCCGCAGCCGTGCAGGAGGCGCCCGCGCTCGTCCACGACGGCGAGGTTGCCGCGGTGCACGGATTCCACGTGCGGCCCGCGATACACCCGCGCGAGCACCGGGGGGGCCTTCGTCACGGCGCCCATTATGGCAACATCGGTTATTCTGGACTCCCGAATGCGACGGAATATTCGCTCTTCCCGGACCGTTCGGAACTCCGAATGCGTGCCTTCCTGCTGAGCCTCGCCGTGGCCGGAATCTCGGCCGCGAGCGCCTCCGCCGAACCGACCCAGGCGCCCATCCAGTTTCCCGACCTCGAGTTCGCGGGCGAGCAGGGCGGCAGCGTCCGGCTGTCGGATCTCAAGGGAAACGTCGTGCTCCTGAACGTCTGGGCGACCTGGTGCGGCCCCTGCAAGAAAGAGCTCCCCATCGTCCAGAAGATGTACGACGTCTACAGCGACCGGAACTTCGTCGTCGTCTCGGTCAACGTGGACGCGGACCGCCGGCGCGTGGCACCGTTTCTCAAACAGTTCAACATCTCGCTTCCCGTCTACTACGCGTCGCCGGAAGACGCGGGACCGCTGACGGCCACCGGCATTCCGTCGACGTTCATCCTGGGCCCCGACCGCTCGCTCGTCGACCGGGCCGTGGGCTACTCGCCGGAGTGGGAAGAGCGCTGGAAAAAGGTGGTCGAAAAGTACCTGAAGAACCGCAAGTGACCCGGTAACCCCGGCGCCCGCTCCGGGCGTAGAAACAAGAGGAGGGTCGTCCCATGAAGATCCGCGTCTTCCTGATCGCCGCTGCTTCCGCCGTCCTCGGTGTCGCCTCCGCGACCGCCCAGATTCGCGAGGGCACGGTGGAGCTCTCCGGCTTCGCCGGCTACCTCGTCGGCGGCCACTTCGGCGACGTGCCGGCCACCCCCGACTACAACTACGGCTACCGCCTCGACGTCGGAGACGACGTCGCCTACGGCGGCCGGCTCGGCTACAACTTCAACAACACCTTCGAGGCCGAGTTCGAGTACTCCCGTTCGCCGACGAACCTTCAGGTCGATCCGTTCCGCTCGAACCTTCCGACCGTCGACTTCGCGCCCCTGACCCTTCAGTACTTCATGGGCTACATGACCTTCAACTTCGGACGCGGCCGGAGCGTCGGGTACTTCACCATCGGCGGCGGCGCCGCGGACTTCCAGGTCCACTACGGCGACGTCGGATCGGTTTCCAAGACGTACGGCACCGCGGCCATCGGCGGCGGGTACAAGTACTTCGTCAACCCCCACTTCGGCCTTCGCCTCGACGCCCGGCTCTACTCGACCGCCGTGGGCTCGCGGACGTTCTACTGTGGCTACGGCTACTACTGCACCGGGACGACCTGGGTGACGAACTTCGTCCCGAACGGCGGCGTCATCATCGCGTTCTAGGTCTCCCGCCTCTCGCGACGTCCGTGATCGAAACCCGGCGGCTCGAGCCGCCGGGTTCGCCGTCGATGCGCACTTCCACCGTCGGCGGCAGCAGCGCGCGGACCGCCTGCCGCGGCCACTCGACGCAGACCGGCGCGTCCGCGACGGACTCCGGAAGGCCCAGGACGGCGAGCTCCCGCTCGGAGTCTTCGAGCCGGTAAAGGTCGAGGTGGCGGAGCACGATCCCGCCGCCTGCTCCGGCATACTCGTGGAGGATCGCGAACGTCGGCGACGCCACCTCGCGCTCGGAGGCGCCGAGGCCGCGCGCCACGCCGCGCGCGAAGGCGGTTTTCCCCGCGCCGAGCGCCCCTTCGAGGTAGACGACGTCCCCCGGGAAAAGACGCGCCGCCAGGACCTCTCCCAGGCGCTCGGTCTCCGCGGCGTTTCGCGTCAGCGTCGCGGGCTCACGCATCGGGACTCGGGCGATCGCGCAGCGCGGCCCGCACGCCGGCAACGGCGTCGGCCACCTCGTGGGCGAGCAGGCCCGCATCGCCCAGCCGCGGCGCGAGCGCCTCGGCCGCGGCGCCGTGCAGCCACGCGCCCGCGACGGCCGCGGCCCGCGCCGCCAGACCACCGGCCAGAAACGCGCCGATCAGCCCGGCGAGAACGTCGCCCGACCCCGCCGTCGCGAGCAGCGGCGTCCCGGTCGGGTTGACGGCGACCTCTCCGGCGGGAGCCGCGATCAGCGTGCGGGCGCCCTTGAGCAGCGCCGTCGCTCCCGAGCGGCGCGCGAGAGAGCGCGCGGCCCCGAGGCGATCGGCCTGAACACGCGCGGCCGTCGTCGCGAGAAGGCGCGCGGCTTCGCCGGGGTGCGGCGTCAACACGGTCGCGGCGCGCCGACGCCGGAAGAACGCGGGGCGGCCCGCGAAGGCATTCAAGGCGTCGGCGTCGACGAGGAGCGGGATCCGCGCCCGCGAGACCATGGCCTCCACGAGACGCACGGTGCCGGGCGCCGTGCCGAGGCCCGGCCCCACGACGGCGGCGTCGAAGCCGGCGAGCGCCTCGAGGAGCGCCGGCACGGCGCGCTCCGACAGCACGCCGCGCTCCTCCGCGAGGCCGACGGTCATCGCCTCGGGGAGCGCGCCGACGACGACGCCCTCGAGCGACTCGGCGCAGAAGACGGTGACCAGGCCCGCGCCGCCGCGCAGGGCGCCGCGGGCGGCGAGAATCGCCGCCCCTGTCTTGCCGCGCGATCCCGCGACGATCGCGAGGCGCCCGAACGTGGCCTTGTGCGCCTCCCCGGGGCGCGGCGGCAGGAGGGTTCGGATGTCCGAGCTCTCGGTGAGCCACAGGCGGCGCGCTCGCGCCTCGAGCGTCGCGCGCCGGATCCCGATGTCGGCGACGAGAACGCGGCCGCAGAAGCCGCTCGCCGGCGGCAGCACGTGGCACCGCTTCGGCGCCGCGAACGCCACGGTCAGCGCCGCGCGCACGGACTCGCCCGGCACCTCGCCGCCGTCGGCGGAGAGGCCCGACGGGACGTCGGCGGAGACGACCGGCTTGCCCGAGCCGTTCAGGGCACGGACCGCGCGCCGGGCGGCGCCCGAGAGCGGCCGCGTCAGGCCCGTGCCGAAGAGCGCGTCCACGACGCCGTCGGCTTCGGCGAGCTCGCGCGCGAGCTCGGCCGAGCCGCCCCGTGCGGCGAGCGAGATGGGGACGATGCCGACCGCGCGGGCCCGGGCGAGGTTGGCCGCCGGGTCGCCGCGGTAACGCTCCGGGTCGCCGAGCGTGAACAGCCGGACGGCGACGCCGCGGGCCGCGAGCAGCCGAGCCGCCGCGAGCCCGTCGCCGCCGTTGTTGCCGGGGCCGCACACGACGGCGACGCGGCGCCACGCCGGGTACACCCCGAGGGCCGCCGCGGCGAGCGCTTCCGCGGCGCGCTCCATGAGCGCGTCCGAGGGTGTCCCGGCGCGGATCGTGGCCGCGTCGGCCCCGCGCATCGAGCGCGCGTCGAGAACGGGAATCATGCGGCCGAAACGGCCGCCGGCGTCGCCGAAGACGGAAGCGTCAACGCGGCTCGTGCGAGCACGCGCCGATTATCCCGCTATTGCGCGCCCGGCTTCGCCCCCGGATTCGTCGTCTCGAGCGGCTTCTCCTTGGGGAGGACCGAGACGAAGACGTTCTTCTGCATGTAGGAGGTCAGGTTCGAAACGCCGTCCCGCACGCCGACCGCGAGCTTCTGGCCCCCCGGCACGACGATGAGCGAGACGTCGTAGTAAAAGTCCTTGCGCTGGGCGATGTTCAGGTCCTTCGACGGCACCTTCACGAGCTGACGCTGGATCTGAAGGTCCGACTGCTTGCCGGAGACGTCCAGGACGACGAAGTAGACGAAGAAGTACCCCTCGTAGTTGTCGCCGGAGGGGACGAGGCCGAGCTTGCCGATCGGCACCGAGATCCGGACCGGCAGCTGATAGTTGTCCCGATCGTAGGGCTTGGCGTCCCCGATCGACACGTTGATTCCGAGCGGATTGTCGGTCCGCGCGTAGTGAAGGCTCGCGACGACGGACTCGGCCGTTCGCGTCTCGATCGACTTCTCCATGAAGCTCGTCCGGGTTCGGACGGTCAGCCCCTTCTTCTTGACGGTGACCTCGATCTTGTGCCCGCGGTCCGTCGCGCCCTTGGCCGCCCGGTAGCCCAGGGAGTAGAAGTTGGAGAAGTCCGCGGCGATCTGGTCGAAGTTCCCCTTCAGGTCGTTGGTGTTGACGGCCGACAGCCCGCCCGTCTCCTCGGCCATCATGCGGATCGGTCCCTGCATGTTCTGCCGCATGAAGAAGTCGTTCAGGTGGACGTCGGTCGACCTGTTCGAGACGTCGAGCATGTCGCTCGTCTGCAGCCCGGAAACGTCGAGCGTGTAGATCGTGACGCCGTTCGCGTTGGCCGCGCTGACGATCTTCATGTAGCGCGTGCTCATGTCGTAGTCGAATTCGTTCATCGACGCCGACGGATCCTGGAACTTCTCGCGGATTGCCTCGTAGAGCTCGAGCCCCGCCGTCTGGGGCAAGCCCTCGGAGACGTAGACGAAGTTCTTGCGCCCCTGGAGGCCCGCGAGGCTGGCGATCGTGTCGTCGATCGCGTCGACCGTGAACTCGATGTCGTTGCGGAGGGCCTTGGCGTAGGTCTGCGCGTAGTTCTGGGCCTCGGTCGAGCTCTTGGCGTCGTTGATGCGCTGGAGGGCGTCTTTCCGGTCCGCCGCCGTGTTGGTCCCGCCGCCCGTGTCGAGCTCCACCTGCTCCAGGGTCCCGATCAGCTCGTTGGGCTCGGTGGTGAAGCTCTTGCGGACCTTGAGCGAGCGGTTGTAGGTGACGATCATCCCCTCGGCGTTCGGCCCGATGGCCTGGGTGATGAACTCCTTCAACCTTTTGAACATGTGGTTCCGGCTCTGGGGCTGGATGTTCTGGTTGTCGATGTAAAAGACGTAGTGGGCCTTGACCACGGCCGGAAGCTCGGGCGCCGCCTCTTTCGAGTCGAGCGCCAGGGTCGTCCCGTCTTCGAGGATGACTTTGCCGCCCGACACGGCGTAGAAGTTCGTGATTTTCTGTGGGATGCCGTCCTGCCGGACCTCGAAGTCCTCCGCCTTCAGGCCGGGGACGCGATTCCCCTTGGAGTCCGTCACGAAGACGTCCACGTTGGTGACGGTGACGTCGACCGATTCGGTGATCGGCGGGATGATCGGCGCGTCGGCGGGCTTCTGGGCGGGCGGCGGCAGGGCGGCCTGAGGCTTGTCCTGGGCCGCGGAGGCCGCGGCGCAGGCGAGCAGAACGAGAAACAGAGACGGACGCTTCAAACGATTCCTCCTGCCGCGCAAAGCGCTGGCGCTCCCGACATTATTCCCCGCCGGCGCGCCCGCGGCGGCCGTTTCCGACGCCGCGACAGAGCCGACCCCGGGTCGCTCCGGGCCGATCGCGCGGAAGCCCCTGCGGCCGAAAAACTTTGTTGCTTTGTCGGGGGGAATTCAACAGAATTCGGCACTCCGGGGCGGGCCGGGCAAACCCGGGTGAATAAGCGAAAGCGAAGCGAGGAGCGATAGCAAGAGCATGCGCCATCGGCAACGTGCGGCCACGGCCGCGTTCTTCCTCCTTGCGCTGACGGCGCTCGCCGGCTGCGACAAGTTCAAGTCGAAGCAGGCGATCAAGAAGGGCAACGAGTTCCTCAAGGCGGCGCAGTACCAGAGCGCGCTCGCCGAGTACGAAGAAGCGCTGCGGCTGGATCCGGGCGAGACGAAGCTGCACAAGCACCTCGGCATCGCGTACATGGGCATGTACCAGCCGGGCTCGAAGCACCCGAAGGACCTCGAGTACGCGCAGAAGGCGATCGACAACCTCAAGTTGTACGTGCAGGCCTATCCGGAGGACAACAAGGCGCTCGAGTACCTCGTGTCGATGTACCTGAACACCGAGCGCTACGACGACGCGATCGCCTTCTACCAGAACGAGTTCCTGAAGCGGAATCCGAAGGACGCCAAGGCGATGAACTCGCTGGCGATGCTCTACTTCAAGAAGGGCGACTTCGACAACGGAGTCCTCTGGCTCAAGAAACGGCTCGAGCTCGAAGGCACCAACCCGGAGGTCTACTACCTGATCGGCGTCCAGGCGTGGGACCGGTCGTACAACTTCCCCGATCTCGACCCGGCGCTGCGCGCCAAGATCGTCGACGAGGGTCTGCAGTCTCTGAACAAGGCGGTCGAGCTGAAGCCCGACTACTTCGAAGCGGTTTCGTACATCAACCTGCTCTACCGGGAAAAGGCCAAGATGGAAACCGATCCTGCCAAGAAGCAGGAGTACACCGACACAGCCAACAAGTACCTGCAGCAGGCGCTCGCGATGCGCAAGGCGGCCCAGGAGAAGGCGAAGGCGGCTCAGGCGACGCCGGAACCGGGCAAGTAGGGCCGGTGTCTTACGGGTCGGGGGGATGATCCATGTTTGAGAACTCGCTGATCGAATCGACGCACAAGAAGGACGAATCGAAGAGGGCCATCTCGGCGCCGATCTCGATCCTGATCCACGCCCTCGTCATCGGCGGCATCCTCGGAGCCTCGATCTGGTTCGTCGGCGATGTGCCCGAGCCCCCGATTCCGGTCACCTTCTACGCCGCGGCGCCTCCCCCACCCCCGCCGCCCCCGGCCGCTCCCAAGGCCGCGCCCAAAGCCCCCGAAGCGCCCAAGCCCGTCCAGGTCAAACCCGTCGAGATGGCGCAGCCGGTCGTCGTTCCCGACGCCGTTCCCCAGCCCCTCGCCGCGCCGGAGCCGGCCGCCGACGCGGGGGTCGAAGGCGGTGTCGAAGGCGGCGTCGAGGGCGGCGTGCCCGGCGGCGTGATGGGCGGCGTCGTCGGCGGCACCGGTGGCGCGGGCGGCGAGGAGCCCCTCCGGGTCGGCGGCGACGTGAAGGCGCCGGTCCTGCAGTCCCGGACCGAGCCCCAGTACCCGGAGGCCGCGCGCAAGGCCCGCATGGAGGGGGTCGTCATCCTCGAGGCCATCATCACGGCCGACGGCAACGTCGAGGACGTCCGCGTCCTGAAGTCGGTCAACCCCCTGCTCGACGCTTCGGCGGTTCGGGCGGTCCAGCAGTGGAAGTACAAGCCGGCAACCCTGAACGGCCGGGCGGTGCGCGTCTACCTCACGGTGACGGTGACGTTCCGGTTGAACTAGGATTGGCAGTCCCGAGGTGCTCGAAGGGCCAACGAAACGAGAAGGAGCGTTTTAAATGAGTTTCAATCCAATTGAGCTGTGGGGCAAGATGACGATCGTCGCCCAGGGCGTCGTCGTGATTCTGCTCATCATGTCGGTGTACTCGCTGACGATCGCCTTCGAGCGCTTCCTGTACTACCGCAAGGCCCGCAACCAGTCGGTCGCCTACGCCAAGATGGTGACGGGATTCCTGAAGCAGGACAAGCTCCAGGACGCGATCGACGCCTCCAAGAAGTTCAAGAACAGCCACGTCGCCCGGGTGCTCTCGGCGGGGTTGTACGAGTTCTCCCACGACATCAAGAGCGGCGGGGCCAGCGTCAAAGGCCACGACATGATCGAGGCCGCCGAGCGCGCGATCGAGCGCGAGGCCCTCGTCACGACGGCCGACATGAAGAAGGGGCTCTCGGGCCTGGCGACGATCGGCACCACGGCGCCGTTCATCGGCCTCTTCGGCACGGTCATCGGCATCATCAACGCGTTCCGCGGCATGGCGCTGACCGGCTCGGGCGGCATCGCGGCGGTCTCCGCCGGTATCGCCGAAGCCCTCGTCACGACGGCCCTCGGCCTCTTCGTGGCCATCCCGGCCGTGTGGATGTTCAACATCTTCATGAACAACATCGAGCGTTTCCAGGTCGAGATGTCGAACTCGTCGAACGAGCTCATCGACTACTTCATCAAACGGCGCGGCGCGGGCGCCCAGCTCTCCGCGTAGGAGTTTTTCCATGGGCATGGGTGGCGGCGGCGGTCGGGACAAGCTTCAGAGTGACATCAACGTCACTCCGCTGGTGGACGTCTGCCTCGTGCTCCTCATCATCTTCATGGTCGTCACGCCCCTCCTTCAGAACGGCGTGAGCGTCCAGATCCCGCAGGCCGACGACCCGGCCAAGAAGCCGGAGTCGAGCAAGCAGAAGATGATCGTGGTGCAATTTGCGACTCCCCCGATCTACCACTACGAGTCCAAGCAGCTGTCGAAGGCGGAGTTCCAGTCGGCCCTCGACGAGCTCTACCAGCGCAACCCGTCGGCGGAGATCGTCATCAAGGCCGACCAGCGCCTGAAGTACGGCGACGTCAAGGAAGTCTTCAAGATGACCAAGGACGCCGGCTTCCAGGACGTCGGCCTGATCGCCGAAAAGAAACAGAAGGGCGCCGGCTAGCCCGCGGGGCGAGCGGCCAAGGAGACCAGCGACATGGGAATGGGCGCCTCGAGCGGCGGAGCCTACAAGAGCGACATCAACATCACTCCCCTCGTGGACGTGGTGCTGGTGCTGCTCATCATCTTCATGGTCATCACGCCGCTGCTCCAGATGGGCTACGACGTCAAAGTGCCGCCGAAGGTCGACCAGCCGCTGAACCAGCCCCCGCCGACCGACCTGCTCATCGTTTCCCTGACGCCGCAGAACAAGATCTTCCTCAACAAAGAGGAGGTCAACGCGCAGACGCTCTCGTTGCGCTTGACCGAGATCCTCAAGAACCGCGCCACCAAGACCGTGTTCTTCTCGGGCGACGACGCGTCCAACTACGGCGAGGTCATCAAGGTCATGGACATCTGCCGCGCGGCGGGCGCCAAGAACATCGGCATCGTCATGGAGGCCGTGCCGGTCGGTCAGTAGCGGGCCTCTGCTCTCCCGTTTCCGGTTCCCGACGGTTCGTAGGGCTGAGATCCGCGCCCCCGACCGGGAACGAGCAACCCGAAACCCGTTCTGATATTCTCCCGCGCCGCGGCCGGGGCATCTGCACCGGCGCTTGACCGGATCACGCGAAAACAGGAGTTCGACGCATGTCTTTCGAGCTTGCTCTGCCGCTCGTCCTCGTCTTCTCGGTCGGGTCGCTCTTCGTGGCCGGCTTCCTGGCCTCCTGGGTGCTGAAGCGGGACACCGGGACCTCCGCCATGCAGGCGATCTCCAACGCCATCAAGGAGGGCGCCGAGGCCTTCCTCCGGCGGCAGAACCGCACGATCGGACTGCTCGCGGTCCTGCTCGCGGCCGTCATCTTCGTGCTCTACGGTTTCGTCCGCAGCCACCACGACTTCGACCCGGTCGACACGCCCCTGCGGCTCGCCTTCTGGACCACGCTCTCCTTTGCCCTGGGCGCGGCGTGCTCGGTCATCGCCGGCTACATCGGCATGTGGGTCTCGATCCGGACGAACATCCGCACCGCCTCGGCCGCACGCTCGTCGCTCAACGACGCCCTTCGGATCGCGCTGCGCGGCGGCGCGGTATCGGGCCTCTTCGTGGTGGCGATGTCGCTGTTCGGCGTGGGCGGGCTGTACTGGCTCGTCAGCCACATGACGGCCGTGCCGCCGGCGCAGATTCCCCTGCTCATCGTCGGCTACGGCTTCGGCGCCTCGTTCGTGGCGCTCTTTGCCCAGCTCGGCGGCGGCATCTACACCAAGGCCGCCGACGTCGGCGCCGACCTCGTCGGCAAAGTCGAGGCGGGCATCCCCGAGGACGACCCGCGCAACCCCGCGGTCATCGCGGACCTCGTCGGCGACAACGTCGGCGACTGCGCCGGCCGCGGCGCCGACCTCTTCGAGTCCACGGCGGCCGAAAACATCGGCGCCATGATTCTCGGCGCGACGCTCGCCGCGGCCCTCCAGAAGCAAGGCATGGCGTTCTCGGCCGGGGTCGTCGGCGTGATGCTCTTCCCGCTCGTCGCCCGGGCCTTCGGCCTCCTCGCCTCGATCATCGGCATCTTCGCCGTCAAGACCCGCGAGGACGCGGACCCGATGCAGGCGCTCAACCGCGGCTACTACATCGCGGCGGTCCTGGCCATCGGCGGGTTCTTCGTCGCGACGAAGTGGCTGCTCGCCAATCCCGCCAGGCCCGACGCGTGGTGGATGTACTTCCTGTGCGGCATGATCGGCGTGTTGACGTCGATCGTCTTCGTTTTCATCACCCAGTACTACACGGAGTACAAGTACCGCCCGGTTCGCGAGATCGCCGAGGCCTCGCAGACGGGCCCGGCCACCAACGTCATCGCCGGCATCGCGGTCGGTTTCGAGTGCACCCTCGCTCCGGTCATCGCGATCTCGATCGCGATCCTCGCCTCTTACAAGATCGGGTCGGCGGCGCTGCCCGGCGGCGGCCTCTTCGGAACGGCGGTCGCCACGATGGGAATGCTGGGGACGGCCGCGTACATCCTGGCGATGGACACCTTCGGCCCGATCACCGACAACGCCGGCGGCATCGTGGAGATGTCCAAGCAGCCCGAGGAGATCCGCAAGAAGACCGACCGGCTCGACGCCGTCGGCAACACGACCAAGGCGCTGACCAAAGGCTACGCCATCGGCTCCGCCGCCCTGGCCGCGTTCCTGCTGTTCTCGGCCTACCTCGACGAGCTCAAGAACTACGGCGCCGAGCTGACGTCGGTCAACCTGTCCAAGCCCGAGGTCTTCGTCGGGGCGCTCATCGGCGCGATGCTCGTGTTCTTCTTCTCGGGTCTCGCGATCAAGGCCGTCGGAAAGGCCGCCTACGTCGTCATCCAGGACGTCCGCGCGCAGTTCAAGGAGCACCCCGGCATCATGCAGGGCACCGAGAAGCCCGACTACGGCCGGACGGTCGACATCGTCACCCGGGGCGCGCTGCGCCAGATGATCGCGCCCGGCCTGGTCGCGGTCGGCACCCCGATCGCCGTCGGCCTCGTCTTCCGCCAGTTCGGCGTCGGCGCCGAAGCCGTGGCCGCACTGCTCATGGTGGGCACGATCGCCGGCATCGTCGTCGCGACGTTCCTCAACAACGGCGGCGGCGCCTGGGACAACGCCAAGAAATACATCGAGACCGGGGCATACGGCGGCAAGGGCTCGCCGACGCACAAGGCCGCCGTGGTCGGCGATACGGTCGGCGACCCCTTCAAGGACACGGCCGGCCCGTCGCTGCACGTGCTGATCAAGCTGCTCGCGACGATCACGCTGGTTCTCGCGCCGCTGTTCATTTAACGCGGGCCGCGGCGCGGCCCGGCCGGAGAGAGGGAACGGTGGCACGGTTCCCTCTTCCCCGTCGAGTCGGCGTCTCTAGACGAAGCGGCCGAGGACCTCGTTGGAGACGAGGTAGCCTCGCTCGGTGAAGGCGACCCGGTCGCCGCGCCGCTCGAGGACGCCGCCCTCCAGCCAGGTCTCGTAGTCGCTCCAGAGACGAACGTCCCCCGCGTCGGCGACGAAGGCCGCCACGCGCTCGACGGGCACTCCCTCCCGGAGACGCAGTCCCAGAAAGAGCTCCTCGCGCGCCGCCTCGGCGGCGCTGACGGGCAGGTCGAACCCGATCGCACGCCGGCCGGCCTCGACGCCGTCGAGGTATTGCTCGAGGTTCGAGACGTTGGCCCGCCTCCGGCCTTCCCAGAACTCGTGCGCGGACACGCCGAGGCCCAGCGTCGGAGCCCGGCGCCAGTATTTGAGGTTGTGGCGGGCTTCGCGTCCCGGAAGGGCCCAGTTCGAGATCTCGTAGTGGCCAAAGCCCCGGGCGGCGAGGCGTTCCCCCAGCTCCAGCCACAGGTCGGCCTGCGCGTCGTCCGACAGATACCGTTCCGGGTGCGCGCGCCGGTCCTCCTCGATGGTCTTCGACTTCTCGGTCTCGAGCAGGTAGACGGAAACGTGGCCCACGCCGGCATCGCCGAGGCCCTCGAGGCTTTCGCGGAAGGTCGCCGCCGTCTGCGCGGGGAGCCCGAGGATCAGGTCTCCCGAGACGGACAACCGCGAGCGCGAGAGCGCCGCCAGGGCTTCGCGGGCCCGCGCCGCGTCGTGCCGGCGCCCGACCGCCGACAGCTCCGCGTCGGCGAGCGACTGGACGCCGAGCGAGACCCGGTTCACGCCGGCCGCCGACCAGGCCGAGACCGCGGCCTCCGTCACGTCCTCCGGGTTGGCCTCGAGCGTGACCTCCGCACTCTCCCCGATCCGGAATCGGCCGCGGAGCGCCGCGAGCAGGCGCGCGACCGCGTCGGGCGGCAGGAGCGAAGGCGTGCCTCCGCCGAGATAGATCGCGTCGAACGAGACGTCCGACGCCTCCCCCTCGAGCAGCAGCGCTTCGCGCTCCAGAGCCGCCAGATAGCGCTCGCGGCTCGACGGATCCGTCGTCACGACGAACGCGCAGTACCCGCAGCGGGACGCGCAGTACGGCAGGTGGACGTAGACCCCGGCGGGTTCACCGCTCACCGAACCTCCCGGAAGGCCGCCTCCGCCGTCTCGGCCAGCTCCGCCTCGAAGGGAAACACCTTGCGGAAGTTGCCCTCCCGGGCGACCGCGGCGAGGTCCCGCCCGGCGTCGTCGATCCAGCGCACGGCGGCATGGGCGAGGGCCGCCTTGTGCTCCTCGGATTCCCTCGCGTCGGCCAGCTCTTCGAGCCGCGCCGAAGCCGCGGCGTTTCCCGCCCGCTCTCCCCGCCCGACGGGTCGGGGCGGCAGCGTCAGGAGCCCCTGCCCGGTTGCGGCTTCCCGGGCCCGCGCCAGGAGCCGCGGCATCCGGTCGCCCCAGGCGCCGTGGTGGACCGTCTCGAAGAACGCTTCCCCCGCTTCGGGCTCGGCATCCGTACGCACCTCGACGAGCGCTCGGCGCGACTCGCCGTCGGTCTCCGGCACGACCGCGGTCAGCGATGCCGCTCCCGCCCCGACGGCCGCCGCGGCGATCGCCTCGAGGGCGTCGGCTTCGCCGGTCCAACCCGGAACGGCCGGAAAGACGGCCGCCGCGGCGACCCCCGCCCGTCGAGCCGCCGCCGCGCTCGGAAACTCGAACGCCCGTCCGGGCCGCCAGGTGCAGAGAGCGACGGCGGCTCGGCCGGCGTCGGCCGGGATTCCTTCGGGCTCCGGGTCGAGGAGGTAAACGGCGCGGCCCGCCGCGAGGGCCGCGGTTGCCGCCGCGCGGTACGCCCCCCACACGTCTTCCGGGGACGAGCCCGGCCCCACCAGGAGCGGTCCGGACGGGAGCCTCGCGATCGCCTCCGCCCACGCCTCGGCGTCGGCGGGCCCCGCCGCAACGACGGCGTCGTGCCGGCGTCGGGTGAATCGACGGTCGAGCGGGTCGAACCGCGGAAACCGGCCGTCTCCGTCCGGGCCGTAAGGCAGGAGTCTTCCCGCGACGCGGCGCCCGGCGGCGAGGGCCTCGGAAGACCGCGCCGCCGGCGCGGACGCGGCCTCGAAGACGATCATCGGCGGGTCTTCGCGGCGCGCACCCGGCGGAGCGCTCCCGCGCGGCCGTAGCGGGCGAACACGTCCGCCTCGAAGTGGACCGCGTCGCCGGCGCGAGCCGCGCCGAGCGTCGTCCGGCGGCGGGTCTCCGGGATGACGGCCACGTCGAAGGACCCGCGCCGCCGTGCGGCGACGGTCAGGCTCACGCCGTCGAGCGCGACGGATCCCTTGACCGCCACCATCGCGCCGAGACCCGCGGGAATCGAAAACGTGTAGGTCCACGAATTGCCCGAAACCGCGACGCGGCGGACGCGGCTGATCCCATCCACGTGCCCGAGCACGAAGTGTCCGGACAGGCGGTCGCCCCAGCGAAGCGCCCGCTCCAGGTTGACCCCGTTGCCCTTCTCGAGCCGCCCGAGCCGCGACCGGCGCAGCGTTTCGCTCGAAAGGTCCGCCACGAGCCGGCGGCCCTTCGTCAAGGCGGTCAGGCAGACGCCGGCGACCGCGACGCTCTCGCCGCGGCGCAGGGTCCCGAACCCCGGCGGCGGGGCGACCGTCAGCCGGAGCCCGCCGCTCCGGGCGCGCACGTCGGCGACGCGGCCGACGCCCTCGACGATTCCCGTGAACATGCCGCGCCCGAGTCTACGCGAGGCGGCCGGTCGCGAGCACGTCGCCGCCCAGGCGCTCCAGGCGCAGCCCGCGGACGACGGCGGCGTCGGCAAGCGCGAAGCCGCGCCCGCCCACCGCGCCGAGGGCCCCTCGCCCGCCGAGGAGGCTCGGCGCGAGGAACACGGCGATGCGATCGACCAGGCGCGCTTCGAGGAACGCGCCGAGCGTCTCGGCGCCGCCCTCCACCATCAGGCTCGTCACGCCGGCGCTCCCGAGCGCGTCGAGCAGGCGGCCGAGGTCGACCCGGCCCGGGGCGCGTCCCGGCAGGCTCCAGACCTCGACGCCCCGCGTCTTCAGGCGCCGCGCCTTCGGGTGCGAAGCCGGCGCGGCGGTGACGACGATCGCGCCCCGGCCGCGCAGCACGCGGGCGGACTCCGCCACGCGGAGCTTCCCGTCGAGAACGATCCGGCGGTGCGGCAGGCCCCCCGCGCGCCCGAGGCGCCGCGTCAGCCGGGGGTCGTCCGCGCCCACGGTGCCGGCGCCGACGAGCACCGCGTCGTACTCCTCGCGCAGCGCCAGCGCGCGGCGCCGCGCCGGCTCCCCGGTGATCCACCGGCTCTCGCCGCGCGCGCTGGCGATCCGCCCGTCGAGGCTCGACGCCCACTTGGCCAGCACGAACGGCCGACGCCGGACGATCGCGGCGCGGAACTTTTCGTTCCGCTCCTCCTCGGCGCGCCGGAAGCGCGCGGGCGCGAGGACGACGTCGAGGCCGGCCCGCCGCAGGGCGGCGATGCCCCGCCCGGCGACGAGCGGGTTCGCGTCCTTCGCCGCGACCACCACGCGGCGGACTCCCGAGGCCACGACGACGGGGGCGCAGGCCGGCGTCCGGCCCCGATGAACGCAGGGCTCGAGCGTCAGGTAGAGGTCGGCGCCGCGCGCCTTCGCGCCGGCCGCCCGCAGCGCCGCGACCTCCGCGTGCGGCCCCCCGGCCCGCCGGTGAAAACCCTCGCCCACGACGCGGCCCCCGCGGACGACGACGGCGCCGACCATCGGGTTGGGCGAAACCGTGTAGCGCCCCCGCTCCGCGAGGGCCCCGGCCCGCTCCAGAAACGCGAGGTCAATTCGAGGCATCGTCCCCGAGCAGCGCCCGGGCGTACTCGGCCGGGTCGAACGGGACGAGGTCGTCCACCGACTCGCCGACGCCGACGAAGAGCACGGGCAGCTTCAGCTCCCGGTAGATGGCCAGAACGATGCCGCCCCGGGCGCTGCCGTCGAGCTTCGTCAGCACGACGCCGGTCGCGCCGGCCGCCTCGACGAACCGGCGCGCCTGCTCGAGGCCGTTGATCCCGGTGGTCGCGTCGAGGACGAGGAGCGTGGCGTGGGGCGCGCCCGGCACTTCGCGGCCGGCGATCCGGCGCATCTTCGCCAGCTCCTCCATCAGGTTCTTCTTGGTGTGGAGGCGGCCGGCCGTGTCGACGAGCAGGCTTGCGACGCCGCGGGCCTTCGCGGCCGACAGGGCGTCGAAGAGGACCGCGGACGGGTCGGCGCCCTCGCGGTGGCGGACGAGCGGCAGGGAGAGCCGGTCGGCCCACGTCTGGAGCTGCTCGATCGCACCGGCCCGGAACGTGTCCGCCGCCGCCAGGAGCACGGACCGGCCGGCGGCCTTTTCGCGCGCGGCCAGCTTGGCGGTCGTCGTCGTCTTCCCCGACCCGTTGACGCCGACGAGAAACGTCACGAAGAGCGGCGTCTCGATCCGGGCCGGAGGCTTCGGCGCCGCGGCGATCAGCTTCTCGATTTCCTCGAGCAGGATCGTCCTCAGCGCCGGCAGGTCCTTGCGCTCGGCGCCTCCGGTGCGGGCGCGGACCGCGTCCGCCAGAGCCGACGCCGTGTCGGCGCCGACGTCGGCCGACAAGAGCGCCTCCTCCAGCGACTCGAGGACCGACTCGTCGAAGCCGAGCCCCTGCTTGACCGCCGTCCCGAGCTTCTCGAGAATCTCGGTGTGGGTCATGAAGAGACCCCGCTTGATCTTCGCGAAGAAGCCGCCGCGGGGGCGGGGCGCCGGCGCGGCGTCTTTGTCGAGATCTTCGGCCATGGACGACGGAAGATACCGCAGCCCGGGCGCCGCCCCCGGCCGCCCGGCCGATGCTACTGCGCCCCTTTGACGGCCTCTTTCTCGAGCAGGAGACGCGCCCGCGCGCCGACGTCTCCTGCCGGGTCGAGGTCCACGGCCCGCTGGAGATATCGCCGCCCGAGATCCAGCTTCTGGAGAGAGATCAACACCATGCCGAGCCGCAGGTTCGCGTCGGCGTTGGTCGGCTCGAGCTTGACGGCGGTGAGGTAGTCCTCGGCGGCTCCCTCGAGGTTCCCCGCCGACTCCTTCGCCACCGCGCGGCCGACGAACGCCGCGTAGTTCTTCGGATCGTGGGCGATCGCCGAGCTGAACTGGCTCTCCGCGGCGGCGTAGTCGCCCTGACGCTGGAAGAGGCGTCCCAGGTTGATGGTGGCCGAGAGGCGGTCGTCCGAGCTCTGCGACGCGGCGGCGACGAGGAAGTCGTCCTGGGCCCGCTTGAACTCGCCGAGCTCCATCAACGCGACGCCGCGGTTGTTCCGGAATGCGCCGTTCTCCGGCGCGTAGCCCACGGCCTTGTCGAAGGGAACGAGGGAATCCTTGTAGCGCGCCTGCATGAGCATGGCCACGCCCAGCCCGTCGAGAACCTCGGGGTTCTTGGGGTCGTCCTTGAGGCACTCCTTGAACGCTTTCTCGGCCTCCGCCGGGCGTCCGTCGCGCAGGAGAACCTGCGCCATGCGCTCGTTCAACAGAAGCTCCGCCGAGGTCTTCGGCTTGGTCTTCGTGCACGCGGCCGCCGCGAGCACGAGCAGCGCCGCTGCCGTACGCCGGCGCGCCCTCATCGAGCGGCCGCCCGGGGGACCGGCCGCGACGACGGCGCCGCCTCCGTCGGCACGAGCTCGCCCTTGCCGTGGGAGCGGGCGAGCGCCTCGACCACCGCACCGTCGAACCGCTTCGAGGACATCTCTCTCAGGCGTTCGAGCACGTAGGAAACCTCCATCGCTTTCTGGTACGGACGCGTCGTCGTCATCGCGTCGAACGCGTCCGCCACCGCGACGATCCGCGCCTGCAGGGGAATTTGCTCGCCCTTCAGGCCGTCAGGATACCCGCCGCCTTCCCACTTCTCGTGGTGGTACTTCATTCCCGGGATGATATCGGCCAGCTGCGGGATTGTCTCCATGATCGCGGCGCCCTTGACGGGATGCGCCTTCATCAGCTCGAACTCGTCGTCGGTCAGCGCCGTGGGCTTGCGGATGATGCGGTCGTCCACGCCGATCTTGCCGACGTCGTGCAACAGCGCCGAGAGGCGGACCTTGCGCGCCTCTTCCGCCGGGATCCCGAGCTCCTTGGCGATCGCCGACGCGTAGCGCGCGACCCGCTCGGAGTGGCCGCGGGTGTAAGGGTCTTTCGCGTCGATCGCCGCCGCGAGGGCCCGGATCGACGAAATGAACAGCTCCTGGTTCTCGCGAGCGGCCTTCTGCACCTTCTCGAAGGCGTCGCGGATCGACGCGCTCATGAGGTTGAAGTTCTCGGACAGGTCGGCGATCTCCGCCGTGCCCGTCACCTCGACGCCGGTGCCGTACTGGCCGCCGGCCACGGCGCGCGTCGATTCGGCGAGCTGCGCGATGGGACGCGAGAGGCGGCGCGCGAAGAGAAGGCCGAGCGCGAGGGCGCCGCCCAGACACGCGGCGCTCCAGAGGAGCGTGTCGCGGACCATGGTGTCGACCGAGGCGAAAGCGATGTCCCGGTCGCGCTCGACGAGGACCCCCCACGGCGGATCCTCGACCGGCGCGATCGAGGCGAGGACGTCCCCCGACGGGCTCGTCTCCGAGCGCGTCAGGCGCGCCGGGAAGTGCACGAAGTCCGCGACGAGGCTCGAGGGATGGTTCGGCCCGCGGGTGCCCGACGCCGGCGGAAACAGGATCTTGCCCTGGCGGTCCACCAGCGTCGCCCGCACTTCGCGCCGCGCCTCGTCCTCGAATTCGTGGAGAATCGGGCGCCAGGAGACCAGCGCCTCGACGACGCCGATTCGGGTGCCCTTCGCGTCGAGCACCGGTTCGGCCAGTACCGCCACGGTCCCGAGCCCGACGACGGCGAACGGATTGCCCTCGTACCGCAGGCCGTCCCGGGCCGATTCGAAGCCCTTCCGAAACTCGAGGTCGATGTCGGGCGACCGGACGTCCGGGCCGACGAAGCTCCCCCGGCCGTCCAGGTTGACCCCGCGCAGCGCGGCCAGCTGCGTCTGCCCTGACAGCGCCGAGCCGAGGATCTCCGGACCGTCGGCCGAGCCGAATGGGTCCTTCCCGGTGAGCTGAAGCGCCAGCCGGATCGCGTCGGCGGCCTTCGTGAGCTGCTGGGAGGCGGCGGCGTAGTAGGCGGCGATGTGGTCGGCGATCGCGGCCGACGAGCGCGTCAGGTACTTCTCTTCGAGGGTCTCGAGGGTGCGGCGGTTGCGCCGGATCAGCACCGCTTCGGCGACGGCCAGCGGCACCAGGGAAGCGAGGACCAGGGCGCCGGAGAGCAGGACGAAGAGGCGGATCCGACGACGACCGGAACGCCCACTCACGATAGGGACATTATAGCGGCTGCGTCGAGCCACTCCTCGGGCGGCACGTTTTCGTCGACGACGGCCGCTCCGAGGCGAGACAGCAGCACCGAAGCGAGGCCGCGCGCGGTCGCCTTCTTGTCCCGCGCGAGAAATCCCCGCAGCTTCCCCGCGTCGCGCTCGGGTTCGGGAAACGGGCCGAGGCCCGCGAGCACCTGCCGCACCGCGCGCGCGTCGGGATCCGGCAGACCCGCGCGCCGCCGCGAGATCTCGAGCGCCGCCGCGATGCCCCAGGCGACCGCCTCGCCGTGACGGAGCCCTCCCCAGCCCGCCGCCGCCTCGACCGCGTGGCCGAGCGTGTGCCCGAAGTTCAGCAATCGCCGCCGGTCGCCTTCCTTCGGGTCCGCGGAGACGACGGCGGCCTTCACGCGCACCGACCCGGCGAGCAGATCGAGCAGCGGCGCCTCCCGCCGCGCGAGGATCTCCGCCAGCGCCGCCCCCGCGCGCGCCGCCAGGGCGCCGTCGCCGATCCAGGCGTCCTTGTAGGCCTCGACGAGGCCGGCGCGGTAATCGCGGTCGGGCAGCGTCGCGAGCGCACGCGGGTCCACGAGAATCACGGCCGGCGGGTGAAACGCGCCGAGGAGGTTCTTGCCCAGGCGGTGGTTGACTCCCGTCTTGCCCCCGATGGCGGCGTCGGCCATGCCGGCTGTCGTCGTCGGCACGGCGTTCCACGTGACGCCGCGCAGGAGGATCGCCGCCGTGAAGCCGACGAGGTCCGTCACGACGCCGCCGCCGACGGCGACGACCGCGTCGTCGCGCCGCAGGCCCGCGGCGAACGCGGCGTCGGCGATCCGCTCGACCGAGGCGAGCGACTTCGACGCCTCGGCGTCGTCGACCGCCACCTCGGCGAAGCAGCGCGCCCCGAGAGCGTGCCGCAGCACCGCGGCCGAGGCCCCGGCCGACGGCGCCGCGGCCAGGAGGAAGCGTCCCGAGGGCGACGCGAGATACCGCGCCGCGTCGGCGAGAAGTCCCGGACCGACCCAGGCCGTGCTCTCGGCCGGCGGCCCCGAGACCGGAATCCGCTCGGGCGTGGCGGCGGTCACCGATCCTTTCTCTTCACCGACCGGGCCTCGTTTCACCCGGACCACCCGGCGACGCGGCGTTTTCCCGCGGCGATTCCGGCGCTCGCGGGGGCGCGATCCCGAGCTCGCGCAGCTGCTCCGGAAAGACGGACGCCGGCGCCTTCGTCATCAGGTCGATGCCCGACGTCGTCTTGGGGAACGCGATGACGTCGCGCAGCGACGGAGCGCCCGCGGCGATGGCGCAGATGCGGTCGAGGCCGAGGGCGATGCCGCCGTGCGGCGGCGCCCCGTACTTGAGGGCGTCGAGCAGGAATCCGAACCGTTCCTTCCCTTCCGCCTCGCCGATGCCGAGAACGCGGAAGACGCGCTCCTGCAGATCGGCGCGGTGGATCCGGATCGAGCCCGACCCGAGCTCCCACCCGTTGACGACGACGTCGTAGGCGCGCGCGCGGACGCTTCCGGGGTCGGCCTCGAGACGCTCGAGGTCCTCTTCGCGCGGTCCCGTGAACGGGTGGTTCATCGGGAACCACTGCTTCGTCTCGTCGTCGAAGCCGAGAAGCGGGAACTCCGTGACCCAGCAGAACACGTACTGCGTCTCGTCGACGAGCCCGAGCTCCCGGGCCGCCTCGGCGCGCAGCGCCGCGAGCGCGGCCAGAGCCGCCTTCTCCCTGTCGGCGACGGCGAGGAGCAGGTCGCCGTCGGCGACGCCGGCCGCCCCGAGCAGCCGCTCGAGCTCGGCGTCGGTCAGCGCCTTCTTCGCGGGCGAGGACACTTCGGCGCCGGTCTTCTTGAACCAGAGGAGGCCGGCCGCCCCGAGCTCCTTCGCCCGTTCCGTCAGCGCGTCGAGGCGCTTGCGCGAGAACGCCGCGCCCCCGGGCACGCGGAGCCCGCGCACCGTCCCGCCCGAGGCCAGCGCCTTTTCGAAGGGCGCGAACGCCGTTCCGGCGGCGGCCTTCGAGAGATCGCACAGCTCGAGCCCGTAGCGCAGGTCGGGACGATCGGTGCCGAATCGGTCCATCGCCTCGCGGAAAGTCAGCCGGCGGAAGGGCCGGGCGACGGCGATCCCGGCGGCGGCGAAGGCCTCGACGAGGAACGCCTCGACGGTGTCGAAGACGTCCTCCTCGGTCGGGAACGACATCTCGAGGTCGATCTGGGTGAACTCGAACTGCCGGTCCGCGCGCAGGTCTTCGTCGCGGAAGCACCGGGCGATCTGGAAGTACCGCTCGAAGCCCGAGATCATCAGGATCTGCTTGAAGAGTTGAGGCGACTGCGGCAGCGCGTACCACTGGCCGTGATGGACGCGCGACGGCACGAGAAAGTCGCGGGCGCCTTCCGGGGTCGACCGCGTCAGCATCGGCGTCTCGACCTCGAGAAACCCGCGCTCGTGCAGGACCTTCCGGACCCGGAACGCGATCTCGTCGCGCAGGACGAAGTTCTTCAGCAGCGCCGGGCGGCGCAGGTCCAGGTACCGGTACTCGAGGCGCAGTTCCTCGGTGGCGTTCGTGCGGTCCTCGACGACGAAGGGCGGCGTCTCGGAGCGCGCCAGAAACTCGAGGCTCCGGGCCAGGACCTCGACGTCGCCCGTCGGGAGGTCGCGGTTGCGCTGCGCCTCGGCGCGCCGCAGCACCTCGCCGCGGACGGCGACGACGTCTTCGCTGCGCGCCTCGCCGGCGGCGTCCACCGCGGCGCCCGGGCAGCGCGCGCGGTCGAAGACGACCTGGACCAGGCCGCTCCGGTCGCGCAACGTCAGGAAGATCAGCTCGCCGAGGTCGCGGCGCCGCGCGACCCAGCCCTTCAGCAGGACTTCGCGTCCGGCGTCCCCGTCGCGGAGGCCGCCGGCGGCCTGACGACCCGCCGTCACCGCTCCCTCCCGGCCAGCCGCTCGGCGAGCTGCCGGCGCGGAAACGTGTCCTGGGCTCCCGTCGTCAGGTCCTTCAACGTCACGGACTCCTTCTCGCGCTCCTGAGAGCCGAGCAGCACCGCCTGCACCCTCGCGATCCGGTGAGCGTGGCGGCCGGGCTCGCGGGCGAGCTGGCCCGCGCGGCTCAACCCCTTGCCGACGCCGCGCCCGAGGAGATCGCTCTCGACGATCACCTCGGGCAGCAGCGCCCGGATCTCCTGCGCGACGCCGAGCGCATACGGAAAATCCTCGGGGCCGTCCGGGATCACGGCGAAGAGCGTCCTCGGCTCCCTCACGTCCGCGGTCATCGCGTCGACGAGGCGGTCTTCGCCGATCGCGAAGCCCACCGCGGGCGTCGGCGGGCCGCCGAGCTCGGCCACGAGATCGTCGTAGCGGCCGCCGCCCAGGATCGCGTTCTGCGCGCCGAGCCGGTCCGAGGTCACCTCGAAGACGGTCAGGGTGTAGTAGTCGATCCCGCGCACGATGCCCGCGCTCTCGGTAAACCGGACGCCGAGCTTCCCGAGCAGATTCTTCAACTCCTCGTGGTGCGCGCGGGAGGCCGCGTCCAGGAACTCGAGCGTCGCGGGCGCGCCCTCGAGAAAACGGCGCGTCTCCGGGTCCTTCGAGTCGAAGAGCCGGAGCGGGTTCTCGTCGAGCCGCTTGCGGTCGTCGGCCCCGAGGCGGTCGGCGTGCGGCCGCACGTGCTCCTGCAGCGCCTTCGAGAAGGCGGCGCGGGCGTCGCCTCGGGGGATGCAGTTGATCGTGGCGGCGACGTCGGTCAGGCCGAGCGCGCCGAGAAACGCGAACAGCATGGCGAGGACTTCGGCGTCGCCGGCGGCCGACGCCACGCCGAGGAGCTCGACGCCGATCTGGCGGAACTCCCGATAGCGCCCCGCCTGGGGCTGCTCGTACCGAAACTGGGAGCCGGCGTACCAGAGACGGATCGGTTTCGGAATGTCCTGGATCCCCTTCTCGACGAGCGCCCGGACGACGCCCGCGGTGTTCTCGGGGCGGAGCGTGAGCGAGCGGCCCTTCCGATCGGGGAAGGTGTACATCTCCTTGTGCACGATGTCGGTCGTCTCGCCCACGGATCGCGCGAAGAGCTCGGTCGATTCGAAGGTCGGCGTCCGGATCTCGCCGTACCCGTGGGCCCCGAAGACGCGGCGCGCGGTCGCCTCGACCGCCGCGAACTTCTCGCTGTCGGACGGAAAGAGATCGTGGGTTCCCTTGGGCGCCTTGAGCTTCCCGGTCATCGGGCCCAGGCCCCGTCGACGCGGAAGTACTCCTCTTTGTAGCCCAGGTAGTTCCGGTGGTAATGCTTCAGGTCCTCGACCTCCGCGTCCGACAGGACACGGACCTGGCGGGCCGGGGCTCCGAGCCAGAGGGTCCGCGGCGGCACGACCGTGCGCGGCGTGACGAGCGCCCCGGCGCCGATGAAGGCCGACGGCCCCACGTCCGCGCCGTCCATGACGGTCGCACGGATCCCGATCAGCGCCCCGCGTCGGACCGTCGCGCCGTGGACGATGGCGCCGTGGCCGAGCGTGACCTCCTCTTCGAGGACGGTCGGGTGCGTTTCGACGGTGACGTGGATCGCGCAGTTGTCCTGGATGTTCGAACGGGCGCCGATGCGGATGAAGTTGCAGTCGCCGCGGACGACCGAGTTGTACCAGATCGAGACGTCGTCCCCGAGGACGACGTCCCCGATCACCGCCGCCGTCTCGGCGAGGTAAACGCGCTCGCCCAGGCTCGGGTGCTTGCCGCCGTATTCTCTGACGATCCCCATGAAAGCGGGCAATTTAGCATGGAATCAGCGCGCCGCCGGGGGCCACGGAAAGGCGCCCGCGCGCAGCACGCGCGGCGGATCCACCGTCGCGTCGAGGAGCGTCGAAGGGAGTCCGCCCGGCGTCGCGCCGCCGTCGACGAGCACGTCCACCTCTCCCTCGAAGAGCCGCGCGGCTTCGTCCGGATCGACGCACGGAGACTGCCCGGAACGGTTGAGGCTCGTCGCCGTCAGCGGACCGGTCTGCGCGACGAGGGCCCGGAGCCTCGGGTGGGCCGGGATCCGAACCGCGAGGGTCGGCGCGCCGCACGAAGCCGGAAGCGGCGCGGCCAGCGGCAGCACCACCGTCAGCGGCGCCGGCCAGAGCGTCTCGAAGCGATCGAGCGTCGCCTTCGGCGCCGCGACGCCGAGCCCCTCGAGCTGCGCCCGGTCGGCGACGAGGACGAGCAGGGCCTTCGCGGCGTCGCGCCCCTTGATCTGCAGCACGCGCTCGACGCCGCGGGCGCTGCCGGGATCCACGGCCAGGCCGTAGGAGCTCTCCGTCGGAATGGCCAGGACGCCTCCGGCGCGCAGCGTGGCGGCGAGCTCGCGCACCGCGGCGCTCCCGCGTGCCAGCCCGTCGATCGGAACCCGCTTCGTGCTCAGCCTCCCACGTAGCGGTCGTAATACACGCGGGCGCGTGCCGGGTCGTCCGTTCCCCGCACGACGCAGCGCCCGTCCGAGAAGACCGACAGGCTCAGGCCCTCGATGTCCGCGTTCAGCAGCTCCGGCGACCGCCGCACGTGCCCGAGCGGCGCCAGACGCCGCTCGAGCAGGTCGAAGTCGGGCCGCGCGCGCACGCGCGGCCGGATCTGCACGGACTGCCTGCCGCAGAGCTTGACGAGATCCGCGCCGGACTCGCCCTCGAGCGCCGGGTGGCGGCCGAAGGCGCACACCGGACAGGCCCTCGACGGCGCCGCGCCCTCGAACAGGCGCCGCGATCGAAACCCGCCTTCCCAGACGGTGAGCGCGACCAGACCCGTGGCCGGCGCCGCGCCGGCGGCGAGACGGAGCGCTTCGCCCATGGCGAGCGACGCCACGAGCGGGGGCAGCGACGGCACGACGCCCGCGGTGTCGCACGTCGGTCCGGAGCCCGGCGGCGGCAGCGCCTCGAGGTAGCAGCGCAGGCACGGAGTCCGGCCCGGCACCGAGACCGCGACGCGGCCTTCCTCGCCCACGCACGCCGCGTAGACCGACGCGACGCCGAGCGCGCGGCTCGCGTCCGAGACGAGCAGGCGCGTTTCGAAGTTGTCCGAGCCGTCGAACACGAGGGCGTGGCCGCCGAGGAGCTCCCGGGCGTTGGCGGGGTCGAGGTCGGCGGCGACCGGCCGCACGTCCGCCGACGGGTCGATGGCGCGCAGGCGCCTGGCCGCGGCCTCGGCCTTCGGGCGCACGGCCTCGGCGTCGGCGGCGTCGAAGAGAAACTGGCGCGCGAGGTTCGACGCTTCGACGACGTCCCGATCGATCACCGTGACGCGGCCGAAGCCGGACCGCACCGCGATTTCCGCCGCGGCCGCGCCGACCGCCCCCACGCCGACGAAGGCGATCGCCGTGCCGCGGAGGCGCTCCTGCCCCCCCGGCCCGATCCCGGGAAAGAGGATCGACCGCGAGTAGCGGCCGCTCATCGCGCCGCGGCCTCGAGGAGCGTCCGCGCGTGCTTCAGGGCCGTCTCCGGCACTTTCTCCCCGGCCAGCATGCGCGCGATCTCGGCCACGCGCTCCTTGCCTTCGAGGAGTCGAACCGTCGCCACCGTCCGGCCCCGGCTCTCGCGCTTTTCCGCGAGGAAGTGCCGGTCGGCGAGCGCGGCGATCTGCGGGACGTGCGTCACGCACAGGACCTGGTCGCGGGCCGAGAGGGCCCGGAGCTTTCTGCCGACGACCTCGGCGACGCGCCCGCCGATGCCCGCATCGACCTCGTCGAAGACGAGCGTCCGCCCGCGCCCGCCGCGCACGGCGACGGAACGGATCGCCAGCTGCAGCCGCGACAGCTCGCCGCCCGAGGCGATCTTCTCGAGCGGCTTCTCCGGCTCCCCCGGGTTCGGCGCGAAGAGGAGCGCCGCCGTCTCCGCGCCGGAGGCCTTCGGCCCGTCGTGCCCCGAAGGCTCGAGCGCCATGCGAAGCTTCGCCTTCTCGAGCGCGAGGCCGCCGAGCTCCTTCTCGACCGCCGCCGAAAAGCGCGGCGCCGCGGCGCGCCGCTTCGCCGTCAGGACGGCCGCCGCCTCGCGATAAGCCTTCGCGGCCTCCGACTCTTCGGCCGATCGCCGCTCGAGCGCGTCCTCGATGTTCGCGAGGTCCCCCCGCTCGGCCCGGAGCGCCGCGAGGCGATCCAGCACCTCCGCCGCCGACGCGCCGTACTTGCGCTTCAACCGGCCGAGCTCCTGCAGGCGCGTCTCGAGCGCGGTCAGCCGGTCGGGGTCGGCCTCGATCGCCCCCGCGGCGTCCCGCGCGGCCGCGGCGAGATCCGCGATGCGGCGTTTGAGGTCCTCGGCCTCCTCCCGGTGGATGCCCTCGCGGGGGTCGATCGCGGCGAGCTCGGCAAACGCGCGCGCGGCCTCCCCGAGGCGATCCGCCGCCGAGCCCTCGCCCTCCGAAAGCGCGTCGAGCGCGGCCTCGCCGGCGCGCCGGATCCGGTCCGCGTGGAGCAGCCGGTCGCGCTCGGCCGGAAGCCGATCGTCCTCCGCGGGCTCGATCGCCGCGGCCTCGATCTCCCGGATCTGGAACTCGAGCGTCTCGAGGCGCTGGCTCCGCTCGCGGCGCGACGCCGAGAGCTCCTCGAGCCGCGCCTTCGCCTCGCGCCACGCCGCCGCGGCCCCGGCGACCGCCTCGCGCTCGCGATCCGCGCCGGCGAAACCGTCGAGCAGCTCCAGAGCCGCGCCGGCGTCGACGAGCTCCTGCTCCGAGCTCTGGCCGAGGATCGCGACCAGGCGCTCTCCCACGCGCGCGAGCGTGCGGATCGGCGCCGGCTCGTCCTCGACGAAAGCGCGCCCCTTCCCGTCGGCCGAGAGCTCGCGGCGCACGAGAATCGTCTCCCCTTCCGGAAGCCCCGCCTGGGCGAGCCGGCGTCGCGCCTCCGCGTCCGTTTCGAACTCCCCCGCCACCGAAAGGCGCGGCGCTCCCTGGCGGACGAGCTCGGCGGCGCCCCGTCCCCCGGCGAGGAGCGCCAGGGCGTCCACGAGGATGGATTTGCCCGCGCCCGTCTCGCCCGTGATCACGGTCAGACCTTCGCCGAGCTCGAGCTCCAGGTCCTCGACGATCGCCAGGTTCCTGACCGTCAGCCGGCGCAGCACGAGCGAAGTCTACAGGCAGAGACCTGCCGCCTCCTGCCTCCGCCCCCTAGCTCTTGAAGCTCTTCTGCGCGATCAGCTTGGCGGGGATGCCGCCGACGATCCAGCCGGGCTCGACCGGCTTCGACGCGACGCCCATCGAGCCGACGATCGCGTCGTTGGCGACCTTGACGCCGGAGAGGATGACGGCGTGGTAGGTGACCCGCGCCCGCGCCCCGATCTCGGTCCGGGCGAGAGACACGTCGTGGATGTCCTCGACCGCGTGCGCATGGGAGTAGATGTTGGCGTAGTCCGAGATCGAGGCGTCGTCGCCGATGACGACTTCGCCGCGGTCGTCGATCAGGACGTTGCGGTGGATCGTCACGCCGTTGCCGACCGAGAGGTTGTAACCGAAAGAAAACTCGCAATCGTGGAAGATCCGGACGCGCTCGCCGCACTTCTTGAAGACGCGCTGCGCCAGCAGGTAGCGCAGCTGCGTCCCGAGGCGGACGTTGCGGCCGACCGGCGAGTGGTCGAACATCTGCCAGAGCCAGAGGAGCGGCTTGACCTTCGCCCACTTCGCCAGGTCGATCTCCCTGTAGTACTCGGCCTCGAGCGTCCCGTTGCGCGGGTCGAAGGAGGCGATCAGCGTCTTCGTGGCGAGCGGCAGGTCGGGGTCCTTCACTGCCGCGTCGTGGTCGATCGCGCGGCCGAGGTAGAGCTGGGAAAGCACGTCGCGCACGACGACGTTACGGTCGAGCTCGGGGTCGTCGAGCTTCTCGGCCAGGCGCGCGAGGAAGCGAGGATAGACTTCCTCGCCGACCGGACCGATCGGGAATTCGCGGAGGGGCATGGTGGCGGGCACGCTAACAAAGCGACTCCGACGCGTCAACTTCGCTGCCGTGGCGCTCGCCGCCGCGGGCCGGCTCGCCGCTCAGGATCCCGCCGAGGTGCCGCCGTCGGGCGGCGCCGCA
>DATJPZ010000039.1:0-41771 GCA_035506175.1 Thermoanaerobaculia bacterium
CGTCCGACTCGCCACCGGCGCTCGGCTCGCCCAAAGGGGCTCGACCGAGCGCCTGATTCCTTCCTCTCGCTCCGGCTCCCGCCGCGCGCGTCGGTTCGCTCGCCCGGACTCGCGAACTCTGGTCGCGCGGCGAACCGGGCTAGGCGAACCGGGTCCAGGAAGACCGTCGCCCTGGTCGCGCGGCGAGGGGGGTGACTACGGGTCCGCGTAGACGCGGTAGTGGGGGTCGCCCGGAATCTTCTGCGCGGACAGGAAAGCCCAGATTGCCGGGTTCAGGTCCTTCGACACGTCCGCGTAATCGTGCGTGTGGTCCGGGATCTCGGTCAGCGTGACGGGGAAGCCGCGCGACTCCAGGGCCTCGGCGGTGGCCCGCACGTCGGCGAGGGGAAAGAAACTGTCCCTGGTCCCGATCCAGATCGCGATCGGGATCTTGCGGGCGGCGTAGTCGAAGATCGAGAAGTAGCGCGGGTCGACGGCGCCGGCATGGACCGCGGCGGCGGCGAAGTACTCGGATTCGAGGCTGGCCATCTGGAGGGCGAAGACCGCGCCGGCCGAGTGGCCGAAGAGATAGACGCGGCGCGGGTCGATCGGCTGCGCGGCCGACACGGCGTCGACCACGTCGCGCAGGAAGAGCGGGCCGTCCTGGGGCGACGCCCAGTGAACGGCGTCGGTCGAGTCGGGGCCCGCGAGCACGATGCCTTCCTTGCGGGCGAGATCCTTCCACCGGTCGACCAGCGTCCTGCCGTCGCGGCCCGAGCCGTGGAGCGTCACGACGAGCGGCGCGGGGTGCCCGGCGGAGAGGCCGGGCGGCGCGTAGAGGTAATAGACGCGGTCCTTGTCGCGCGAGCGGACCGCTCTCTTCGCGACGTCGTCCTCGCCCAGGGCGGCGGCGCCGACGAGGAGGAGCGACGCGGCGGCCGCGAAGGCTCTCTTCATCGCGCGGCGCCCTACCAGCGGTGGTACGCGGGGTGGCCTTCCTTGACGGCCACGAACGTGCCGCGGCAGGTCGCGGTCACCTTTCCGTTGGCCTCGAGGGACGCTTCGACGACGGCGCGGTCCGCCGCGGACTCGACGACGCGCGCACGCAGCTTCAACGGCACGTCCATCGGCGTCGGCCGGCGCAGCGTGACGTGAAAGTCGGCGGTCACCGTGCACGGCGGCGTCGGATCGCCCGACTTCTTCATGAGGTGATGGGTCGCCGCCCAGTTGCTGTGGCAGTCGAGCAGGGCGCCGCAGATGCCGCCGTTCAGAATGCCGTCGAAGGCCGCGTGGTGGGGCTCCGGGCGCCACTCGGCGACGACCTCGTCGCCGTCGACGAAGCTCTTGATGCGAAGGCCCTTGTCGTTGGCGGGACCGCAGCCGAAGCAGCGGTTCTGCGGCGCGTAGGTGTCCTGGAGGCTTCGGGCGTCCGTCACGCCCGTTATCCTCTCGCGCCGCCGGCTTCCCCGCAATCCGCTTCGGTCGCGAGGGCAAACGCCTCGGCCAGGCGGACGCGAACGGTTTCCGGAATGGCGGGAGGCGCCGCCGGCCCTCGGGCGCTGGCCAGGGAGGCGAAGAGCGCGAACAGCGCGGCGGCGGGGAAAATCCCCGTCTTCTTCGTCGGTTCCACGACTTGCAGGGACGTCCCGACGCCTCCGATGTTTCACCCGGAATTCGTTAGAGAATAGGGGCGGAGGTTTCCATGGGTACTCTCGAAGCGACGAAGACGGACGACCCGACGGCGGGATCCAGGGAAACCCGGGACGCCCTCTCGGTCACCGACCGGCGGACGGGCAAGACCTACGAACTGCCGATCAAGAATGGCACCGTCCGCGCGATGGACCTGCGGCAGATCAAGACCGGGCCGGACGACTTCGGCCTGATGGCCTACGATCCCGCGTTCCTGAACACGGCGTCCTGCACGAGCCGCATCACCTACATCGACGGCGACAAGGGGATCCTGCGATACCGCGGCTATCCGATCGAGGTCCTGGCCGAGAAGTGCACGTTCCTCGAGGTCGCGTACCTGCTGCTCTACGGCGAGTTGCCCAGCCGCTCGCAATACGAGCAGTGGGTCCACGACATCACGTACCACACGATGATCCACGAATCGCTGAAGAAGCTCATGGACGCGTTCAACTACGACGCGCATCCCATGGGCATGTTGATCGCGACGGTCGCCGCGATGTCCACGTTCTACCCGGAGGCGCGGGACGTCCACAGCGCCGAGAGCCGGACGAAGCAGATCCACCGGCTGATCGCGAAGATGCCGACGATCGCGGCGTTCGCCTACAAGCACTCGATGGGAATGCCGTACGTCTACCCGTCGAACGCCCTCGAATACGGCGAAAACTTCCTGACGATGCTCTTCAAGACGCCGGCCGAGGACTACAAGCCGAACCCGGCGCTCGTGAAGGCCCTCGACGTGCTCTTCATCCTGCACGCGGACCACGAGCAGAACTGCGGCACCAACGCGATGCGCGGCATCGGCTCGGCGCACACGGACCCGTACTCGGCGGTGGCCGGCGCGGCGGCGGCGCTCTACGGGCCGCTCCACGGCGGCGCCAACGAGGAAGTGCTGAAGATGCTCGAGGAGATCGGCTCGATCGCCCGCGTCCCGGCGTTCATCCAGGAGGTCAAAGAGGGCAAGGGCGAGAAGCGCCTGATGGGCTTCGGGCACCGCGTCTACAAGAACTTCGACCCGCGCGCGAAGATCATCAAGCGCATGGCCGAGGAGGTCTTCGACGTGACGGGCCGCAACCCGCTGCTCGACATCGCGCTCGAGCTCGAGCGGATCGCGCTCCAGGACGACTACTTCGTCAAGCGCAAGCTGTACCCGAACGTCGACTTCTACTCCGGCCTGATCTACCAGGCGATCGGAATCCCGAGCGACGCGTTCACGGTGCTCTTCGCGATCCCGCGGACTTCGGGGTGGCTCGCCCAGTGGGAGGAGCTGCTCGAGGACCCGGAGGAGAAGATCGCGCGGCCGCGCCAGGTGTATCTCGGCGAGGGCGAGCGCGCCTTCGTCCCCATGGAAAGGCGCTGACCGACTGACCCTTCTCGGTTCCTGGTTCCTCGCCGCGGCGGGCTCGTTCGCGGCGACCCCGTCGAACGCGCGCCTCGAGGTGCCGGGCGGTGTCGTCGAAGTCGTCCTCGACGGCAAGCCCGCTCTTCTCTCCGAGCCGCAGCTCCTGGATTGGGTGGAGGGCGCGGCGCGCGCGGTGGCGGCGTACTACGGGACGTTTCCCGTCGCGCGGACCACGCTCATCGTCCACGGCGGCGGTCCCGGCCGGGTCTCGAGCGGCCGCACGGTCGGCGTGCGCGGCGCGGCGCGCATCGTGATCTCGGTGGGCGATGCCGCGACGACGGCGGACCTGAAGACCAACTGGGAGCTCGTCCACGAGATGGTGCACCTGGCGTTCCCGTCGATGGACGGAGAGGCCTGGATCGAAGAAGGACTCGCGACTTACGTCGAGCCGCTCGTGCGCGCGCGGGCCGGGCTCGCCCCCGCCGACGACATCTGGAAGTGGCTCGTGTGGGGCCTGCCGAAGGGCCAGGACGCACTGTCCGGCTGGGGGCTCGACGGCGCGCGCAGCTGGGCCGCGACGTACTGGGGCGGCGCGCTCTACTGCTTCGACGCGGACGTCGCGATCCGGGAAAAGACCGGCGGGAAAAAGTCGCTCGACGACGCCTTGCGCGCGATCGTCCGCGCGGGCGGCAACGTCACCGTGACCTGGAGCCTCGCCAGGGCGCTCGACACCGGCGACCGCGAGATCGGTTCCCCGGTGCTCCAGGACGTTTACGCACGCATGGCCCGTCAGCCTCCCCGCGACGACCTGCCGGCCGTCTTCGCGCGCCTCGGGGTGAAGGCGACCGACGCCGGGGTGGTCTACGACGACGCGGCGCCGCTGGCGTCGATCCGCAAGGGCATCACGACCGGCCGCTAGAGCCGGCGGCAGGTTCTCGCCGCGCGAAGACGGGCGGCGTCGGCGTCACGGGCCACGGCACGGCGGCCATCGCCGCGAGCAGGTGCCGGTGGAACGCGTGGCAGACGGCGGCCTCCACGCGGCGCCACAGCCAGCGGGGTCGCCGGGCGGCGGCGTAGCGGGTCTCGAGCTCGACTTCGCAGCCGCCGTCCGCGAGGTCCCGGAACGCGTAGCGGCCCCCGACCAGTCGAATCCCGCCCGCGATCGCGAAATCCTGCGCGACGACGTCGAAGCGCCAATGGTGCGGGGGCGACACCGCCGTGACGCGCTTGATCAGCAGGCCCTCGCGGTAGCGGCACAGCGTCCGGTCGCCGACGGAGGCCTTGGGGCCTTCGGTGCCGAGGGGGGACGGCAGCAGCGCCCGCAGGAGAAGCGGTGGCTTTCGCTCGATCTGCTCGTAGAGCAGCAGCCTTTCCCAGGCGAGGGCGGCCGAGACGGGGAAGCGCCCGGCCGTGGTCACGGCGAGGACGGCGGGCCGGCTCAGAGAGCCTCCACGGGCCGAACGTCCACGACCCCCCAGAGCATCGAGCGGTCCTCAGCCGCGAGGTTGGTCGGAGTCCGGGCTTTGGGTTCGCCGAAACTGCGGAGGACCACCATCGCGCGGGGCGCCGCGGCGCGGCGCACCGCGGCGAAAAGCCGCTCCGGGTAGCCGGAGCGGGCGCCGTCGAGGATGTTCGACAGCGCGAAGCCGTCGAAGGCTCCGGCCGGGCACGAGGCCAGAAAATCCGCCGCGTCGGCGCGGACAGCGCGGATCCGCGGCGCCTGCGCCGTCTCCGCCGTCCCGGGTAGCTCACCGAGGAGCAGGGCGCGCGCGTGGGGGTTCGTGCGATTCGGATGCCGTCCGAATCCGCGCTCGAGTCGGGATCGCAGCACCTCGCCGAATCGGTCGGGCAGCGCGCCGAGGAGGGACCGGGCGTAGACGAGGCGGAGCGCGGGCCGGGAGAACGCGAGGTTCACCGCGGCGCGAAACCGGCGCGTGTCCAGCCGCCGCCTCCAGAAGGCGCGCTGCTCGGCTGGGTCGTCGAGTTCGAGGAAGCGGCGGAGAGTCGGCAGCGACCAGCCGACGGCCGGCGCCAGGGCGCGCAGCCGGCCCATGAATCGCTCCGCGGAGCCGGGCGACGCCGGCGCACCCGCAAAGCGCGCCGCCGCGTAAGCCAGCTGAACCGGGTTGACGTCCACCGCGACGACCTCGTGGCGGTGCGAGAGCGCGATGGCGGTGCAGCCGGCCGAGGCGATGCAGAAGACGCGGCTGCCCGCTGCGAAAGCGCGCGCCTCGATCGCCCCGTCCTCGTGCATGCGTCCGAAGAGGACTCGGCCCGGAGCCTGCGCCGCGTCGAAACGGCCTGCGTCCCAGGCCGTGCGAGGCTCGGTGGCGCTCATGGTCCGTGCGGAAGGCTCGCCGAGACCCAGGCGAGAACCAGAAACGCGAAGTTCTTGACGATCATGCCGGCCGGGTCGTGGATGAGCCGGCGGGCGAAGATCAGGCCGGAAGCGTTGAGTGCGACGAGCAGGAGCGTCTGCACGGCCGCGGCGGCGACGGGGTGCGCGCCGGAGAGCACCCAGGCGGCGATGCCGACTTCGGCGGCGCCGAGGAGCTTGAGAAAGGGGCCGCTGAAGCTCGGACCCAGGCGCGGTACCCGGGCGACGATCTCCCGCTGGCGCTTATCGCCCTCGAGCAGCTTGCACCAGAGGCCCTCGTAGAGCCACACGGCGGCGATGGCGGAGTGAATCAGCCAGGGAGGCGGCAGGAGCGGCGCGGCGTCGGACACGGCGACGAGCCGATACTAGCGCCCGGAGCGGGTCGGGCGCCTGTAGAGGCGATCAACGGACGGGGAGGTCGAGCTGGCCGGGGTCGGGCGGCGGCGTCTGCTCGCCGTCCTTTTCGAGGAGCCCGTGGACCGAAACGCCCAAAAGGCGCACGGGAATCTTCCCGGCGTCGGTCTTCTCGAGGAGGGCGACGGCGCGTTCGCAGATCTCGTCGGCCGAGCGCGTGGCCGGGCGCCGCGTCTGGCTCCGCGTGATCGTCCGGAAGTCGCGGTAGCGCAGTTTCAGGACGACGGTGCGCGCAAAGAGGCCCTGGCGCTCGAGGACCGAAGCCGTGCGGCGCGCCAGGCGTTGGACTTCGCCGCGAATCGGCGGCAGCTCCGCGAGGTCCTGCGCGTAGGTCTCTTCGCAGCCGATCGACTTGCGCTCCTGGTTCGGGTTGACCGCCCGGTCGTCGTCGCCGAAGGCGAGCCGGCGGAGCCCCTCGGCCCAGCTTCCGACCGCCTGCCGCAGAACATCCTCCGGCGCCTCGCGCACGTCCACGAGGCGCGCGATGCCGGCGCGCCGCAGGCGTCCCGCGGTCACGGGGCCGACTCCCCAGAGCGCGTCGACGGGCAGCTCCTGGAGGAACCGTTCCATCCGCTCGGGAGCGATGACGGTCAGGCCGTCGGGCTTTTTCCAGCCGGAGGCGATCTTGGCCAGGAACTTGTTCGGCGCGACGCCGGCCGACGCCGTCAGGCCCGTCGTTTCGCGGATCTGCGCCTTCAGCCTCCGCGCGACCTCGACGCCGAGCGGCTCGCCCCACGCGTTCTCGGTGACGTCGAGGTACGCCTCGTCGAGCGAGAGCGGCTCGACGAGCGGCGTCACCGCGCGGAAGAGGGCGAAGACCTGCTGGGAAACCGCGCCGTACTTCTTGAAGTCGGGGCGGAGGATGACGAGCTCCGGGCACAGTCGGACGGCCCGCGCCATCGGGATCGCCGAGCGCACCCCGAACTGCCGCGCCTCGTAGCTCGCCGCGGCGACGACGCCGCGGCTCTCGGGGCGGCCGCCGACCGCGACGGGCTTCCCCTTCAGCGCCGGATCGTCCCGCTGCTCGACCGACGCGTAGAACGCGTCCATGTCGACGTGCAGGATCTTGCGCACCGCCACGCGCGCAGTCTACCCGTGTGGTATGAGGGGCCGCGATGACGGTTCTCCGCGTCCACGAGGAGATCTTCCGGCGCTTCCCCGACGTGCGGATCGGGGTCGTCGTCGCGCACGGCCTCGTCAACGCGGGCGAGAGCCCGGCGTTGTCGGCGCTCCTGCGGCAGGAGCAGGAGGCGGCGGCCGCGCGGCTGGGCGCCGCGCCGGTCGCCGAGCATCCCCACGTCGCGCCGTGGCGCGAGGCCTATCGGGCTTTCGGCGCCAAGCCCAAGGACCATCCGTCTTCGATCGAGAACCTGCTCCGCCGCGTCGCCAGGGGGCACCGCGTCACGCCGATCAATCGCCTGGTGGATCTTTACAACACGGTGTCGCTGCGCCGCTTCGTGCCGGTCGGCGGCGAGGATCTCGGCGCCGTCGCCGGCGACGTGGCCCTGCGGTTCGCCGGCGACGCCGAGCCGGCCGTCCGGCTCCTCGGCGAGCCCGAGCCGCGGCCGCCCAAGCCGGGCGAGGTGATCTACGCGGACGACGTCGGCGCGCTCTGCCGGCGGTGGAACTGGAAGGAAGCCGACCGCACCAGGCTCACGGAGGCGACGACCGACGCGTTTCTCGTCGTCGAGGCGCTGCCGCCGGTCGGCCGCGCCGAGCTCGACGCCGCGCTCGCGGACCTCGCCGCGCTCGTGCGCGAGCACTGCGGCGCAACGGTGCGCACCGCGGTCCTGGAGCCGGGGAGCGCTTCGGTCGACCTGGGCTGATTCGCCTCACCCCCCCCCTCACCCTGGCCCTCTCCCCCCTGTGGGGGGAGAGGGGACATGGCGGCGGTTACGCCCCGGCGCCCTCGTAGTAGTCGAGGCCGGAGTGGTCGAGCACTTCTTCGCCGACCAGAATGCGCAGCGTGTTCGACAGCTTCAGGTGCTGGACGAACAGGTCGTGCTCGGGCTTCAGGTCCGGGCGCGACATCGGGGACTTGAAGTAGAACGAGAGCCATTCCTGGATCCCGGAGAGTCCCGCGCGGCCCGCGAGGTCGAGGAAGAGGAGCAGGTCGAGCACGACCGGCGCCGCGAGGATCGAGTCGCGGCAGAGGAAGTCGATCTTGATCTGCATCGGCTGGCCGAGCCAGCCGACGATGTCGATGTTGTCCCAGCCCTCCTTGGCGTCGCCGCGCGGCGGGTAGTACTCGATGCGCACCTTGTGGAAGTAGTCGCGGTAGAGCTCGGGGTAGAGCTCGGGCTGGAGGATCGCGTCGAGCACCGACGCCTTCGAGACCTCCTTCGAGCGGAACGAGCCCGGGTCGTCGAGGACTTCGCCGTCGCGGTTGCCGAGGATGTTCGTCGAGAACCAGCCCTGGAGCCCGAGCATGCGCGCTTTCAGTCCCGGCGCGATGATCGTCTTCATGAGCGTCTGGCCGGTCTTGAAGTCCTTGCCGGCGATCGGGACGCCTTTCGATTTCGCCATCTCCATGAGCGCGGGTACGTCGACCGAGAGGTTCGGCGCGCCGTTGGCGTACGGGGTCCCGCTCGCGATCGCGGCGTAGGCGTAGATCATCGAGGGCGGGATGTCGGGGGAGTTCTCCTTCAGGCCCTTCTCGAACGCGGCGAGATTCTCGTGCACGGCCGTGGGCTGCGCATAGACCTCGGTCGAGCCGCACCACACCATCACCGCGCGGGAAGCGCCCGACGCCTTGCGAAAGTCGCCGATGTCCTGGATGAGCGCCTGCGCCAGGTCCATCTTCGTCTTACCCTTCTTCACGTTGGGGCCGTCGAGGTTCTTGACCCACGACCGTTCGAAGACGGCCGCCATGGGCCGGACCGACTCGAGCTCCGCGCGGACGGGCTCGAGCATCTCCTTGCCGAGGACCCCGGCCTTCGCGGCGGACTCGTAGGCGTTGTCGGTGAAGATGTCCCAGCCGCCGAAGACGAGGTCGTCGAGGCCCGAGAGCGGCACCAGGTCCTTGACGAGCACGTGGCGCGGAGACGAGCGCTTGCCGAGGCGCAGCTTCTGCATCTGCGTCACCGAGCCGAAGGGCCTGGCGAGGCCCTTGCGGATCAGGTGCGTGCCGGCGATCAGCGTCGTCGAAACCGCGCCGAGCCCGGGCAGCAGGACGGCCAGCCGCCCGTCGGCCGGGGCGATCTTCTTGGCGAGCTCGGGATAGAAGGACGTGCGGTCGTTCATGCAGGGCTCCTTGCGGCGCGGCGGTCGTTCCACGCGACGGCGAGAAGCGCGAGGAAGTAGACCGGGATGATGACGGCCGACGAAACGACGAACCAGTCGGCAACGCCGAACGCGGACATTATCAGAATCAGGTAGATGAAGTCCCGCCGCGAGACGGCGTCGGCGACCTTCGAGAGCTGCGTCTGCTCGACCGTCGCGACCGACGTGTAGAGGGGGCCTTCCTTCGGGCCGATCATGGTCCGGCGGTAGACGTACCAGGCCGAAATGCCGGTGAAGACCACGGCCGAGAGGCCGCACCAGAGCGGCCAGGTCCTGCCCGTCGAGCGAGCGAGGCCGAGGCCCATGGCGCCGAAGACGGCGACGTGGACGACGTTGTCACCCCAGAAATCGAGGATGCCGCCGTCGCGCGACTCCTGGAATTTCAGGCGCGCGAGCTCGCCGTCGCAGCCGTCGACGATCGAGTGGAGCAGGAAGAGGAGGCCGCCGACGACCTGGATCGCGGGACGCGACCAGAGAAAGAACGGCGCGCCGAGCAGGCCGATGCCGACGGCGACGAAGGTCATCTGGTTCGGCGTGATCCGCGTCGGGGCGAGGCGCCGGCTGATCGCGAGCGAGATCGCGCGGTCGAAGTACCGCGACATGAAGCCTTCCTCGTCCTTGATCAACCCGCGCAGCAGGTACTTCTCGGCCCGGGGCCGGTCGGCGGCCGAAGCGACCGCCACGCCGCCCGGCGCGGCGCCGGCGGCGAGAGCCTGGAGGCCCTTGCGGTGCACGACGACGTTCCACGGCAGCCGCACGGCGCCGGCGGGCGATGCGGCGACGAGCTCCGCGCTCGATCCCTCCAGGGCCGCCGCGAGGGCCGGCGGTGCGCCGACCACGACGACGCGCGAGAAGCCCGAGCGCGCCGCGGCGAGCACCGTGCGCCGCGCGAGCGGAAGCCCGAGCAGCATCGTCTCGGGCGGGAGGCCCGGCCCGTCGGGCGCGTGGAGAGCGAGGACGGGACCGGCCGTCATCGCCTCGCTCCGGGTCCCACCGCGCGCTCGGCCGACAGAGGCTCGCCGCCGCGGCGGTCGGACTCCTTCGCGAGGGAGAGGACGTTGGCGCAGAGAGCGGCCTCGGCCAGGTTGTGGCCGCGGGCGCGGGGGCTCTCGATCTCGCCCAGGAACTCGGCGATGACGCCGCCGAACCAGTCGGGATGGTGCGAGCCTTCGGTGAGCGACGGGAAGGTCCACTCCTCGAGCGTCTCGACGCCGTCGACGTCGCGGAGCGCGAGGCGGCCGCCGTCGAGGAAGAGCTTGCCCTTCGTGCCGGAAAGCTCCATGCGGTTGGCGCGTTCGTCGGCCGCCCAGGTCAGGAAGATCTCGGAAGACGCCGACGGATGGAAGAGCATCAGCTCGGCCGTGTCTTCGATCGGGAAGTCGCGGTGCTTGCGCGTCGAGAGGCGCGCCGCGACCGTGCGCGGCGTGGTCGGCATCCACGCCTGGAGCACGTACAGCGCGTGCCAGCCGTGATCGACGAGGATGCCGCCGCCGGATTGCGCCGGGTCGACGCGCCAGTTGCTCCCGTCGCCCACGGCGTTCGCCGGCCTGTCGCGCAGCGTCTCCCAGCGGCAGTAGCGGACTTCGCCGATCGCCCCGGCGCGCACGATCTCGCCCACGCGCGCGAGCACGGGCGCGTGCTTCCAGTTGTGAACCGTGAACAGCGTGCGCTCGCGTTCGGCCGCGAGCGCGGGCAGGCCGCGGAGCTCTTCGGGCGAGAGCACCAGCGGCTTTTCGCAGAGGACGTGCAGGGACCGCTCGAGCGCCCCGCGGACCAGGGACGCGTGCGATCCGGGCGGCGTGCAGATGTCGACGAAGTCGAGCGGCTCCGCGTTGAGCAGCTCTTCGGCGGAGGCGTACCAGCGGGCCCGCGGCAGCTCGGCGCTGCACGCCTCGAGGCGGTCCGGGCGGGCGTCCGCCACCGCGACGATCTCGACGTCGCTCCGCTCTTTCCAGGCGGGGACGTGGCCGTTGACGGCGACGTTGCCGGCGCCGAGCAAGGCGCCCTTCAGCACGGGAGCCCGGCCAGTCTCCCTCGCCCCCCGTCCGGGGGGAGAGGGTCGCGGTGAGGGGGGCGCAAGATCAGGCGAGCTTCCATTCCGTCGCCACGGCGCCGAGCGCTTCGTCGAGGATCTCGAGGCCTTCGAGCGCCGTCGCTTCGTCGGTGTTGAGCGGCGGGTTCAAGCGGATGATCGGCGAGTACACCATCGCGACGAGGCCGCGGCGCAGGCACTCCTGGAACAGGGCCCTGGTGAAATCCTTCGACACGAGCTCTTTGGTCCGGCGGTCCTTCACGAGCTCGATTCCGAGGAGGAGCCCCTTTCCGCGCACGTCGCCGATGATTCGGTGCTTCTCCTGCATCCGCTGCAGGCGCGCGAGCATCGCGGCGCCGACCTTCGCCGAGTTCTCGACCAGGTTGTCCTGGAGGATGATCTCGAGGGCAGCGAGCCCGGCGGCCGACGCGAGCGGGTTGCCGCCATAGGAAGACGAGGAGCCCGACGGATTGGCGAACGGCTTGGCCTTCGTCAACTCGTCCGTCGACACGACCGCGGCGAGCGGGAAGCCGCCGCCGATGCCTTTTCCGCACGTCATCACGTCGGGGACGACGCCGTCGTGGTCCACGCCCCAGAACCTGCCGGTGCGGCCGAAGCCGGTGATCATCTCGTCGGCGATGAAGAGGGCGCCGTGGTCTTTCGCGATCGCGCGCACGGCGGGAATGAAACCGGGCGGCGGAATGACGTTGCCGGCGGTGCCCTGCATCGGCTCGACGATGATCGCGGCGACCGCTCCACCCGTTTGGTTCTTGATGACGTCGCGCGTCTTCTCGGCGCAGGCGATGCCGCAGTCCGGATACGTCAGGTTCAGCGGGCAGCGGTAGCAATAGGCGTAGGGCGCCGAGTACGTCCCCGGCACGAACGGCCCGAGGCCGTCCTTGAAGTCGCCCCAGAGGAGGGGCAGAACGCCGCCCGTCTTCCCGTGGAAGGCGCCCGTATACCCGACGAACTCGAACTTCTTCGTCACCGACTTGGCGAGGCGGAACGCGGCCTCGACCGCCTCGGCGCCGCCCGAAAAGAGCTGGACGCGCGTCAGCCCCTCCGGCGTGACGCTGCCGAGCAGGTTCAGGAACTTCGCTCGGACCTCGGTCGTGAAGCTGCCGAAGGTGAGCTTGCCGGCCTGCTCCTGCAGCGCTTTCACGTAGTGCGGGTGGCAGTGGCCGACGCTCCCGACCGCGATGCCCGCGATGAAGTCGATGTACCCGTTGCCGTCCTCGTCGTAGATCCGGCTGCCCTCGCCGCGCGCCATGGCGAGGCCCGCGTACAGCGCGAAGGACTGGAGGCCGGGCGCCATGTGGCGCGCTTCGAGCTCCGCGATCTTCTTCGAGCGTTCTCCGACTTCGAGGCGCTTCTTCAGGACTTCGGTCATCGCGTCACTCCGGTCGAGGTAAAGCGCGCCGCGAGCAGCGCGGCGATGCGGGCGGCGGCGACGGGGCGGAAGAGCGCGAAGCTCGGCCAGGCGTTCAGGTCGATGACGGTGATCGCGCCGTTGGGCGAAACGATCGCGTCCCCGCCGAAGACCTCGAGGCCGAGGGCCGCGGCCGCGCGGGCCGTCGCGGCGGCGAGCGCGCCCGGGTCGAAGGGATGGTTGGCGAGCTTCTGGTCGCGGTGGTAGAACCACTGGAACCAGGACGGCCGGTCGGCTTCGCCGTTGAATCCGGCGACGCCGTAGAACTTGATGAGGTCGCCCGGCACGTGCGCCTGGACCACGGCGCGGCGGATGCCGCGGCCCGCGAGACGTTCGAGGCTCTTCGCGAGCGTCGCTTCGTCCCCCGCGTAGGAGACGTCGCCGGCCTCGGTCGCGTGGACGTCGCCGCGCTTGACCCAGCAGGGGCCGGGGAACGCGGCGGGCGCGGCGGTCTCGACGAGGACGCTCTCCGGATACGGGATGCGGTGTTTCACGAAGAGCGTCAGGGTGCTCGCGCGGTCGGTGTTCCGGATTCCCGACGGCCGGTTCACGATCCGCGCGCCGCGGCGCTCCCACCCGGCGAGCTTCTCGACGACGGGGATCCGCTCGCACATGACGAAGAGATGGGGCGGCACGTCGCCGAAGTCGTCCGCTTCGGGCAGCTCGTCGGGAGACTTGAGCTCGACGCTCAGGCCGAAGCCCTCGAGCTCGCGGGCGGTCGCGCGGAGGATCTCGGCGTCGTCCGTCTCGCGCCCCGGCGAGTGGGCGAGCTCGCGGTAGACGCCCCAACACCGAATCTTTTCGCTCATCGAATCCTCTCGGAAGAAGCCGCCGCGAGCTCCTCGGCCGCGGCGAGGTCCTCGGCGCGGTCCACGTCGACCACCTTCGGAATGTCCGCCGCCTCGATCGGCTCGCCGGACTTCGCGAGCCACGCGAGGAAGTCGCGCAGCCGGCCGAGCTCGGACGGAATGCCGAGCCGGCGCACCCTTTCGGGAAAGACGTAGATGCCCGCCGTGACGGCGTCGCCCGACGCGCCGCCGACGACCGTGACGCGGCCCGACCGCGTCGTCGTGACCCAGAGGGGCTTCTCGTCGTGGACGTAGCCCGTCACGGCGAGGACGGTCGCGGCGGCCGGCAGCTCCTCGGCGCGGCGGACGAACCGGACGAACTCCTTCCGCGGGCAGAAGGCGTCCACGGTCGAGACGAGCAGCCGGCCGGGCGGGGCCGCGGCGAGAATCTCGCGGAAGCTCTCGAGGGAGGAGCGGGTCGTCTTGACGACGACCGTCGAGACGAGCTCGGCGAAGTGCGCGCGCACGTAGTCGGCGCCCGCCTTCCCGGCGTCGTTGAAGATGACCGCGGCCGACCGGATTCCCGCGGCCTCGAAGTTCGAAAGGACGTGCCCGATCAGCGGCGTGCCGCCGACCTCGAGCATGGGCTTCGACGGCGCGACGCTCTTCAGCCGCGAGCCCTCGCCGGCGGCGATGACGGCGCCCGACACGATGGCGCTCACCGCGCGCCTCCTTCCGACAGCTTCACGTCGGGCAGGTTCAGGCGGCCGGCGCCGAGGACGTGGCGCTTGAGGAGGACCACGAACCCGGGGACGAGCCAGAGCAGCTCGCGGCCGCGGCGAACGAGCGCGTAGGCGGTTCCCTGCGCGGCGGTCAGGCCGACGAGCGCGTAGACGGCGATGCGCACGCCTTCGGCGCTCCCGACGCGGCCCGGGATGAAGAGCAGGATGTTGTTGAGGACCATCGCGAGCGATTCGATCGCGACGGCGGTGGACCAGTCGTGCGCGGGGGAGAGGAGGCGCAGCACGATGTACGTCTCGACGAGACCGCCGCACCAGCCGACGAAGCACCACGCGACGGCCCAGCCGAAGTGGTCGGTCTTTTCCGTGTAGAACGCGCCGATGCGCGCGTCGAGCCGGCCGGCCCCTTCCTCGAGGCGGCCGAGGCGCCGGCGCAGGAACGGGAACTTGCCGAGTCCCGCGATCATCGGCCGGAAGGCACCCCGGCGCAGCCCCACCGTCATCGCGAAGACCGCGATGCCGAGGACGACCAGGCTCGCGATCGTCGCGGCCCGGGCCACCGGCGGCAGGTCGAAGCGCACGAGCGCGATGCCGACGCCGGCGGTCAGGAAGATCCACTGCGCGAGCACGTCGGCGTGGCGGTGGACCGCGACGGTGGCGAGCCCGTGCGAGAAGCCGAGCCGGTCCTTGAGCAGCTCCGCCTTGACCGGCTCGCCGCCGACGCTCGTGAAGTAGTTGATCGAGTCGCCGCCGAGGTACGCGGCAAAGAGCGCGCCGAAGGAGACCGGCCGCGGCGCCGGCCCGGTCAGCACCCACCAGCCGAGCGCGAAGGCGATCTGCGCGACGGCGTAGAGCGCCACGAGGGCGACGAACCAGCCGCCGATGCGCGCCAGGTTCTCGGCGACGGAGCTCCAGCCGACTTTCGCCAGGATCGCGCCGAGGACCGCCAGGCCCGCGGCGAAGAGGGCGACGCGCCACGCCCGCCGACGGCTCGGCCCGTGGCCGGGCGGGGCCGGCTCGGGGGTTGCGCGATCGGTCGCGGCGGGCGCGCCCGGAGGATTCATGCGGGTCTCCGACGTTTGAAGACGCCTGCCAGTGACTACGAAACTCGGACCGGGAGGAGCGCCTTCAGCTCCTGGGGCAACGGAAAGGAGACGTCCTCCTTGACCGTTTCGAACTCTTCGGCGACGCGCACGCCCAGCCGCTCTTTCGCGAAGGCCACGACTTCCTGCACGAGGATCTCCGGCGCCGACGCGCTCGCGGTGAGGCCGAGGACCCGGACGCCGGCGAGCCACTCCGGCCGGATGTCCCGCGCGCGCTCGATCAGGTGCGACGCCACGCCGTTGGCGCGGGCCACCTCGCACATGCGGAGCGAGTTGGACGAGTTGGGCGCGCCGAGCACGAGGAGCAGGTCGACGTGCGGCGCCATCGCCTTGACGGCGTCCTGGCGATTCTGCGTCGCGTAGCAGATGTCCTGCTTCGAGGGCGCCTTGAGGTTCGGGAAGCGGCGCTTCAGGATCGCGAGGATCTCGCGCGTGTCGTCGATCGACAGCGTCGTCTGGGTCAGGTACGCCACGCGATCCGGGTCGGGGACCGTGACCGTCTCGGCGTCCTCCTTGGTCTCGACCAGGCGGATCGCGTCGGGGGCCTCGCCGAGCGTGCCGACCGTCTCGTCGTGGTCGTTGTGGCCGACGAGGATGATCGTGTAGCCCTGGCGCGCGTAGTGGATCGCCTCGAGGTGCACCTTCGTCACGAGAGGACAGGTCGCGTCGATCGTGCGGAGGTCCTTGACCGTCGCCATCTCGCGGACCGCGGGCGCGATGCCGTGCGCCGAGTAGATGAGCGCGGCGCCGTCCGGCACCTCGTCGACCTCCTCGACGAAGCGGGCGCCCTTGTCGCGCAGCTCGTCCACGACGTAGCGGTTGTGGATGATCTCCTTGCGGACGTAGACGGGCCCGTCCACGACCTGGAGCGCCTTCTCGACGACGTCGATCGCCCGGACGACGCCGGCGCAGAAGCCGCGCAGCCCGGCGACGAGCAGCTTCTCGACGTGAATTCCGGAGAAGTCGTGTTCGCTCACCAGGTCACGGTCTCCGCGAACTTCTTCTCGGCGCGGGAGCCGGCGGCGGGGGCCGACGAGCGGCCGAGATCGGGGTAGGTGGCGAGGACCTTTTCGACGACGCCTTCGACGTCGAGCTTCAGGGTGTGGCGCTGCTGCGCCTGCGGGCTGTGCTCGATGAACTGGTCGGCGATCGCGTGGACCTTCAGGCCCTCGGTCGGAAGATTCGCGTCGTGGAACGCCTCGAGGACGCCCGCGCCGAAGCCGCCGATCTCGAGATGTTCCTCGAGGGTCAGGAGGCGCGGCGTCGCCGCGACGAGGCGCGCGAGCAGCTCCATGTCGAGGGGCTTGGCGAAACGGGCGTTAGCGACGCCGCAGGAGATGCCGCGCTTCTCGAGCTCCTCGGCCGCCTGCATGGCGATCGCCACCATCGAGCCGTAGGCGACGAGCGTCAGGTCGCGGCCTTCGCGCAGGACCTCGCCGCGGCCGATCGGGATGGTCTTCAGGACCGGATCGAGCTCGACGCCGAGCGCGAGGCCGCGCGCGTAGCGCACCGCGAAGGGCTTGCCGGAGTTGATGGCGGTCCAGAGCAGGTGCTGCAGCTCGTTCTCGTCCTTGGGCGCCGCGACCGTCATGTTCGGAATGACGCGCGTGTAGGAGATGTCGAAGACGCCCTGGTGCGTCTTGCCGTCGTCGCCGACGAGGCCCGCGCGGTCGATGCAGATCGTCACGCCGAGGTTCTGGAGGGCGACGTCGTGGATGAGCTGGTCGAAGGACCGCTGCAGGAAGGTCGAGTAGATCGAGACGACCGGCTTCCAGCCCGCCTTGGCCATGCCGCCGGCCATGATCACGGCATGCTCCTCGGCGATGCCGACGTCGTAGACGCGCTCGGGGAACTTCTTCTTGACCTCGACGAGGCCGGTCCCCTCGAGCATCGCCGCGGAGATCGCGACGATCTTCGGGTCCTTCTCCATCATCGCGATGAGGGTCTTCGCGAAGGTCTGCGAGTACGTCAGGCGGACGCCGGCGCCGCCCATCCCCGTGGGCGTGCCGGGCTGGTGGAACTTCGACGGGTTCTGCTCGGCCTGCTGGAAGCCGCGGCCCTTGTGGGTCAGCGCGTGGATGACGACCGGCGTGCCGTCCTTCGAGACGTCCCTGGCCCGGGCGAGCGCTTCCTCGAGCTCCCGGTAGTCGTGGCCGTCGACCGGACCGACGTAGTGGAAGCCGAGCTCGTCCCAGATCAGGTTCGGGAAGAACAGTCCCTCGACCGAGCTCTTGACCTTCCGCGCGAGCTCCCACGCCTTGTCTCCCTTGGGCAGGCGCTTGAAGAAGCTGTGGCCGGCCTCGATGAACTTCTGGTACGTCGGGTGGAGCTCGAAGCGGTTGCGCCAGTGGGCGAGCCAGCCCACGTTCTCGGAGATCGACCAGCCGTTGTCGTTCAGGATGACGATCAGGCGCTTGGGCTTGACGTGGACGATGTTGTTGAGCGCCTCGTAGCTCGGGCCCGAGGTCATCGAGCCGTCGCCGACGATGACGATGGTGTACGGATCGCCCGGCTCGTTCTGAGTGGCGATCGACATGCCGAGCCCGTAGGAGAGTCCCGTGCCGGCGTGGCCGGCGGCCAGGGTGTCGTGGGCGCTCTCCGTGGGTTCCGCGAAACCGGAGAGGCCGCCGGGGGTCCGGATCGACGGGAACTGGTCCCGCCGTCCCGTCACGAGCTTGTGGGTGTAGCACTGGTTGGACGTGTCCCACACCAGATGGTCCTTGGGGCTGTCGAAGGCGCGATGGAGCGCCAGCGTCAGCTCGACCACGCCGAGGTTGGACGCGAGGTGTCCACCGGTCTTCGTGATCGTCTCGATGATCAGCTCGCGGCAGTCCTGGGCGACTTCCGCTAACTGCTCATGGGAGAGTGCTTTGAGGTCCTGCGGACCCTGGATTCGGCTCAAGATGGGCATGCTTCTCTCATCCCCCGCATCGCGGGAAAACGCGCATGATACTCTACCTCGCTTTATGTCAAAGAAGCTCGTCCTCGGCTCCGAAGAGCACAAGCAGCTGCTCTGCCGCACGTTCATCGACACCCACGATCCTTTCAAGCCGGAGGAGATCCGCTGGCCGGATCTGGACCCGGAGGGTTTAGCGCGGCTCAAGGCCATGCCGGTCTGGAACGAGGCCACCCGCACCGAGGCGGCCACGGCCGTCAAGGTCCAGTCCCTCGGCGACGTCGAAAAGGACCCGCTTCTGGCCGAGGCGATCAGCCTGCAGGGCTACGAGGAGGGCCGGCATGCCGACGTGCTGAAGCTCCTGACGAAGCACTACGGCATCGAAGTCGCGCCCTATCCGCCCCCCGAAGTTCCCAGGGACCCGACGCTCGCGTTTCTTCGGACGGGCTACGGCGAGTGCCTCGACTCGTTCTTCGCGTTCGGGCTCTTCCGCCTGGGCGTGAACGCGGAGCTCTTCCCGAAGGCCCTGACCGACGTGTTCGAGCAGATCATGCAGGAGGAAGCCCGCCACATCCTCTTCATCGTCAACTGGGCGGCGTACCTGCGGGCGCGGCGTCCGGTCCTGCTGCGTCCCGGGTTCGACCTCTGGCGCGGCTGGAACATCGTCGCGCAGGCTTTCGACCGCCTCAAGGGCGCGCTCGCGATGGCGGGCGGCGACGGCGAGAAGAAGGCGAAACCGGCGGACCCATCGGGCAAGGACGAGACCCAGGTCGGGTTCACGCTCAAGACCCACTCGATCTTCGGCGACTTCTCGCTGCGCGCGTTCCTCGAGACGTGCCTGGCCGAGAACGACAAACGGCTCGCGCGCTACGACGAGCGGCTGCTGCGCCCGATGCTCGTGCCCTCGGTCGTCCGCGCGATGATCAAGGTCCTGCCGAGAAAGAAGAGCTCGGGCAAAGCCGAGTCCGCCAAAGCGGCGTAGGGGCCTCCCCCGGCGGGGGGGAGGGTTGGGGTGAAGGGGGGATCGGCCTAAACGGCCGGTTCGTCCCGATCGAGCGCGCGCTTGAGCCTCTGCACGATCAAGAACACCTCCGGACGCGAGACCTTCGCGCCGGGGCCGCTCTTCTCGACCTTCTCGAGCGCGGACCAGGCCAGGCGCACCGGGAGCGCCGTGAATTCGACGAGGCCGCGCGGCGCCTGCGCCTGCTGGAGCGCGCGGATGTAATCGCCCGCGATCCCGAGGTCCCGGCGCGCGAGCGCGAACACCTCCGCGACGGGCACTTCCGCGGGCAGGTAGCGGCGGCCCTCTTTCGCATCTCCCGCCGAGTCCTTCAGGATGTTGACGAGCTGCAGCGCCTCGCCGAACGTGGCCGCGCGCTCGCGCAGGTACGCGCCCACCGGGGCGAGGTTCTCCCGGTCGAGCAGGAAGAGCTCGGAGAGCATCTCGCCGACGATGCCGGCGACGAGATAGCAGTAGTCCTTGAGCTCCTGGAGCGAGTGGAGCGTCAGCGAGCCGCCGCGCGTGCGGGCGACGATCGAGGCCATGCCGTCGGCCGATCGCGCGACGTGCGCGCGGATCGGCGGGATCGCCCGCGGCGAGAGCGCGAAGAAGGCGTCGAGGACGAACGGCGTCTGTGCCATGAGCTCGCGGTAGCCGGCGTGGTGCGCGACGTCGCGCGCGACCCAGTCCTTCGCGAGCGCCTCGGCGCGGGGGCGGGCCTCGGCGTGGAGCAGCGCCTTGAAGTCGGCGAGGGCGGCGATGCGGTCCTCGGGGCTCCAGTGCGACGCGTCCTCGAAGGTGTCGGCGATGCGGAAGAGCAGGTACGCGATCGTGACCTCGCGGCGCGTCGGCTCCGGCAGGACCGGGATGGACAGCGCGAACGTGCGGCTCGTCTTCTCGAGGAGATCGTCGAGGTTCGCCATCGTCAGACGCTCCCGGCGACGAAGGCCGCGACGAAGGCCGCGAGGCGCTCGCCGCACTCGCGCACGCGCCGGCGCATCTCGAGGAGCTTCGGCACGGAGCCCGGCCGCGCCAGGGCGGCGAGGATCACGCGCGCGCGCCGGATGCCGCTCTCGGCGTCGAAACAGCTCGGAAGGAAGTCGGGAAGGTTTTCGGCCGCGGTGTCGTGGACCGCGCGGACGACGGCGTACGGAATGCCGCGGGCGGCCGCGGCGCGCGCCCAGGCCGCCGACTCCATGTCCACGGCCGCCGGCTCCTCGTGCAGCTGCGCCGCGAGCGCCGTCTTCTCGGAAGCGGCGACGACCATGCGGTCGCTCGTGAAGAACGCGGCCGCGCGCGCTCCCGGCATGGCGGCGGCGCGGCCGACCAGCGTCGGGTCCGGGGCGGGAGCGTCGCCGGAGGAGTCGACGACCCGGCGGGCCACCAGGATCTCGCCGAACGCGAGGTCCGTCGAGAGGGCGCCGGCGACCCCGGCGCCGACCAGCACCGACGGCCGGTGAAGGTCGCAGAGCTGCGCGGCGCCGCGAGCCGCTCTCGTCGGACCCTCGCCGGTGGCGGCGGCGAGGACTCCCGGCGGCAGCGGCCGCGCCGCGAAGGCGGTGAGCTCCTCGGGCATCGCGGTGACGATCAGCGCCCGCACCGGGCTAGCGGCCATAACCCTTCTCGCGGAACCACGCCACCGCCCGGGAGAGCGCCTGCTCGACGGGCGTCTGGGGAAGTCCGAGCTCGCGCACCGCCTTCGAGGCGTCGAAGTACATCCGGTGCGTCGACATGCGGACGCTCTCGAGCGAGAAGCGCGGCGGTTTGCCCGTGACGCGCGCGATCCCGGTGGCGACGGCGGCGGCCGAGAGCGGCACCCAGTGCGGCAGCCGGGTGCGCGGCGCGGGGAGCCCCGTGATCGCCGCGAGCCGATCGAGGATCTCCTTCAACGTCATGTTGCGGTTTCCGAGGATATATCGCTCGCCCGGGCGCCCGCGTTCGGCAGCGAGGAGGTGGCCCGCGGCGACGTCGCGCACGTCGACCAGGTTCAGGCCCGTGTCCACGTAGGCCGGCATGCGGCGGTTTACGAAATCCACGATCATCTGGCCGGTCGGCGTCGGCTTGATGTCGCCTTCGCCGATCGGCGTCGACGGGTTGACGATGACGACCGGGAGCCCGCGCCTCGCCCACGACAGCGCCACGCGCTCGGCGTCGTACTTGGACTTCTTGTAGTGGCCGACGATCCGGTCGCGGACGACCGGCGTCTCTTCGTTGGCGGGCGAGCCGTCCTCCGTCAGGCCGAGCGCCGCGACGGAGCTCGTGTAGACGACGCGCGACACGCCCGCTTTCGCCGCGGCGGCGAGGATGTTCTCGGTGCCGCCGGCGTTGGCGCGGTAGAGCTCCTCCGGGTCGCGGGTCCAGAGCCGGTAGTCGGCGGCGACGTGGTAGAGCGTTGCGACTCCCGCGAGCGCCCGCTCGAGAGAAGCCGGGTCGGTCAGGTCGCCTTCGGCGAGCTCGACGTCGAGGCCGGCGAGGTTGTCGCGGCGGCTGCCCGGGCGCACGAGGCACCGCACGGAGCGGCCGCGCGCGAGCAGGGCGCGCACCACGTGCGAGCCGACGAATCCGGTGCCGCCGGTGACGAGATCCATGAGTTCAGTCTGTCATCCCGGGAGCCGGGACCCTCACCCCAACCCTCTCCCCTCACGGGGAGAGGGGGATGGAAGCTAGGCGGCGAGGTTCCAGGCGATCATGCGGACCATGTCGCCGGGGTGCTTGGGCAGCTCGCGGACGACCGACGCCTCGAAGCCCGAGTGCATCGCGCAGTTGCTGCAGAGCGGGTCCTGCCGCGACTCCCAGTACTCCCAGTTCGTGCCGTTCCAGAACTCTTCGAACGTCGGCGACCAGGTCTTGCCGATCAGGTAGCACGGACCCTTCCAGCCGTTGGGGGTGTAGGTCACCGTCGACCAGGGCGAGCACTTGTAGTCGCGCAGGCCCGCGGCGAACTCGAGGAACATCGGCGTCGACGTCAGCTTGTACTTCTTCGAGATGTCGAGCACCCGGCGGAACTTCTGCTGCATCTCCGAGCGCGACAGGAAAATGTCGCTCCCGACCGACTCGTACTGGTAGCCGGGCGACACGAGCATGCCGTCGACCCCGAGGTCGGTGAGGAGCTTGCAGAGCTCCTCGACCTCGTCCATCGAGGTCTCCTTGAAGATCGTGGTGTTGGCCATCATGTGGTGGCCGAGCTTCACGCCCTCCTGGATCATCGCGATCGCCTTGTCGAAGACGCCTTCGCGGTCGCACACGTAGTCGTGCGTCTCGCGCATCCCGTCCAGGTGGACGTTGATCGTCAGCCGCTTGTGCGGCGGAATCTTGCCGTAGAGGTTCTCGTCGAGGAGCAGGCCGTTGGTGCAGAGGATGATCTGGCGCTTGCGCTTGATGATCTCGTCGACGAGCTGCGGCAGCTCGGGGTAGATCGTCGGCTCGCCGCCGCAGATGGAGACGACGGGAGCCTTCGACACGTCGACGGCCTCGAGGCACTTCTCGAGCGGCAGCCGGTCCTTGAGCTTCCCGGTGTGGCGCTCGATCGCGCAGCCGATGCACGCGAGGTTGCACGTGTAGAGGGGCTCGAGCATGAGGACGAACGGGTAGCGCTTGTTGCCCCGGATCGCGTTCCTCACCGAGTTCTGGATCGTGTCGGTCATCATGTGGACGGGGAATCGCATCAGTTCACTCCGTGCTCCGAGCGGCGCGGGGCGGGCGCCCCGAGCTCCGCCCGGCCCTTCTGTCCCTCCGCCGCCGCCCGCGTGTAGAGGGCGAGCGCCCGGAGCGGGAAAACCGTCGCGTAGAGGTGGTAACGCAGGTAGAACACCTTCGGGAAGCCCGTGGCCGTCCAGTGGTCGTCCTTCCACGAGCCGTCGTACTGCTGGTTGGCGAGGAGGTAATCGATGCCGCGGCGGACCGCTTCCGAGTCGCGGTCGCCCGTGGCGTAGAGCGCGACGAGCGCCCACGCGGTCTGCGACGGCGTCGACGGGCCCTGTCCCTTCGTCGCCGGGTCGTCGTAGGAGAGGGGCAGCTCGCCCCAGCCGCCGTCGTCGTTCTGGCAGGACCGGATCCACTCGGCCGTCTGCTGGAAGCGCGGCTGACGCAGGTCCTCGCCGGCGTGGAGCAGGCCGCGCAGCGCGAGGAAGGAGCCGTAGAGGTAGTTGCAGCCCCAGCGGCCGTACCACGTGCCGTCGGAAAGCTGCTTGGCGTCGAGGAACGCGGCGGCGCGGCGCACGGCCGGGTGGTTGGCCGGGACGCCGATCGCGTGGAAGGCCTCGAGCGCGCGGCCGGTGATGTCCTCGCAGCTCGGGTCGATCATCGCGTTGTGGTCGGCGAAGGGGATGTAGGTCAGGACTTCGTTGTCGCAGTCCTTGTCGAAGGCGCCCCAGCCGCCGTCGCGGTTCTGCATCGCCATCATCCAGGCCTGGCCGCGGGCCACCGCGCCCTGGCGCGCGAGGTCCTCGGATTCGCCGGGGAAACGCACGCGCGCGAGAGCGGTCAGCACCTCGGCCGTGTCGTCCGTGTCGGGATACCACTCGTTGGCGTACTCGAAGTACCACCCGCCCGGCTCGGCCGCGGGGCAGGCCTTCTTCCAGTCGCCGACCTCCTTGACCTCGCGGTCGAGGAGCCAGCGCCCGGCCTTGAGCAGCACCGGGTCGTCGGCGGGAATTCCCGCGTCGGACAGCGCCTCGATGACGAGCGCGGTGTCCCACACGGGCGACTTGCAGGGCTGGACGTGGAGCGTCTCCTCGTCCTCCATCTCGAGGGCCTCGAGCTCGCGGACCTGCCCGATCAGGCGCGGGTCGTCGAGCTCGTAGCCGAGACAGCGGAAGGCGATGATCGTGTTGATGATGGGCGGGAAGATCGCGCCGAGGCCCTCGGAGAGGGCGAGGCGCTCGTGGATCCACGTCTCGCAGGCGCGCAGCGCCTTTTCCCGCAGCGGCGTGAACCCGGCGGCCTCGAGGCGTTTCAACCAGCGGTCGCAGCGCGTGAAGAAGCCGCGCCAGAAGCGCTCGCGCCGCGTCCGCGGCACGTGCGCCTCGGTCCGCGGCACGTGGAGCTCCGGGATCGCCGCGTGGTCCGGGACCTTGCACGAGGGCTTGGACGCCCAGATGATCGAGAGCGGGATCACGATCCCGCGCGACCACGAGGACATCTTGTAGATGTTGAAGATGAAGCTGTCCGGAAGCAGCACGATCTCGGGCGGCACCGCGGGAGTGTCGTCCCACGAGCACTGGCCGAAGATCGCGAGATAGATCCGCGTGAAGGAGTTGCAGGCCTCGATCCCTCCGAGCGACAGGATCGTCTGGCGCGCCCTCTCCATGTGGGGCGCGTTCGGATCGTCGCCGACGAGCTTCAGGACGAAGTACGCCTTGACGGACGAGCTGACCTCCGCCGGACCGCCCTCGTAGATCGCCCAGCCGCCGGTCTCCAACTGCTTGCGGCGCAGGTACTCGGCGGCCTTCCGGACCCTCTCCTCCCCGGTCCGTCCGAGGAAGTGCATGGTCAGAACGTATTCGGACTCGAGGATGGTGTCGCCCTCGAGCTCTCCGACCCAGTGGCCGTCGGCGGCCTGGGTGGCGACGAGGTAGCGCTTGGCCGCCTCGACGGCGTTCTCGACTGAGGCGCGGGAACTGCCCTCATGGGCGCTGTCAGACCCCGAGCCCGAGTCATTTCGGACTGACATACTCTCAGACCCTCGATGTCCTGGTTCTTGGTCCGGGCGGGAACCATCCCACCAGTGCCGGAGTCGGCGCTGTTCCGCCCAGACCTGTGAGTCTATACCATAGGGGGTCCGGCCCAAAAGGCGGGGGGTGCCCGATGAACAGAGCCGCAGGTCTCGCAGCAGGCAGTCTCCTGGCGGCGTCCATGGCGACTTCTACGACCTATTACGCCCTGGAGGTTCACGGGGGAGCCCATGTCTGGTCGGTCGACCGGCCGGTGCAGAAGGGCCGCGTTTATCTCTTTCACAGGTATCCGGACGGGATCTACACGAGCCTCGCGGCATCCGAGGTCGAGAAGGTGGTCTCCCGGGCCGACCCGCCGCCGCCCGCGGGCGGGCTCGCGCCGGGGCAGTCGCTCTACGTCGGGCCGGTGCTGTCGGCCGCGGCCGCCCCGCCGGCGCAAGCCGTCCCGCCGCCGGGTGACGTCGTCCTCCTCGACCAGAACGGCGGGTGGGGCTACTCCGGCTACGAGTGGGGAGGCGGCGGCTACGTCCCGCCCCTTCGCCCGCCGGTACCCGTGCCGCCGACGCGAATCGGCCCGAACGGGTTCCCGATTCTCGCGCCGCCGGGCTCGCCCGGGTCGACGCCGCCTCCGATCGGGCAAAACGGGTTTCCGATCCTGACGCCGCAGGCGCCGGCACCTTCCCCGAGGCGGCCGCAGTGAGGCGGAACTCCCCCCCTCACCCCCGCCCTCTCCCCCCGTGCGGGGGGCGAGGGGGGGAGACGGCATGAAACCCGCTCTCGTCGGCACCGCTCTCGAAGCGGCCGCGGTCATCGTCTGCGCCGTCTCCGGCATGATCACCGCCGCGCGCAAGCGCATGGACATCGTCGGCACCTACTGCCTGGCGATCGTGACGGCGTTCGGCGGCGGGACCCTGCGCGACCTCCTGATCGACCGCCGGCCGTTTTTCTGGATCAGCCACGACCAGTACCTGCTCATCATCGTCGCGCTGTGCGTCGCCTTCGTGTACAGCCGGCCCTTCCACGCGCGCGCCAGCCGGTGGCACCGCCAGGGGTTGATCGTGGACGCGATGGGCCTCGCGCTCTTCACGCTGACGGGCGTCGCTTTCGCGCAGGAAAAGGGATTGCCGCTCTTCGTGTCGTCGCTGATCGGCGTGATCACGGGGACCTTCGGCGGCGTCCTGCGCGACGTCGCCTCGATCGAGATCCCGCTGCTCTTCCGGCCGGGCGAGCTCTACGCGATCTCGTCGTTCGCCGGCGCCTGGGTCTACCTGGGCGGCTTGAAGCTCGGCGCGCCGGGGATCGTGGCGGGGACGCTGGCGGCGCTGACGATCGTCGGGCTGCGCATCGTGTCTCACGCGTTCGGCGTGCGCGTCCCGGATCCGCTGTGGATCAAGCGCGCCGAAGACCGGGGCGAACGAGCGCTTTGACGACGGAAAGCCGTTCCATGTCGTCGAGGGCCTGACCCGCCTCGTCGAGGCCGTACGCGCGGGTGATCAGCTCGCGCCACCGGAAGCGATCCCGATGCCGCTGCATCAGCGCGAGCGCGCGGTGGAGATGCGAGAACTCGTAGCCCCAGCAGCCGAGGATGGTCGCGTGCCGGCGGTTGACGTGGCGGTGCGGGTTGACGACGGCGTCGCCGCCGTCGGTGTATTGCCCGACGACGACGTAACGGCCCGCGTCCCGCAGCATCTCGAGGCCCTCCGGGAAGGCGGCGGGGTTGCCCGAAGCCTCGATGACGACGTCGGCGCCGCGGCCGGACGTCCGATCCTTCACCCAGCGCACGCGTTTGGCCGCGTCCGCGACCTCGGCGACGTCGAGCGTGTCCTCGGCGCCGAGCCGGCGGGCGGCGTCGAGGCGCTCCTTCGGCGACCCGACGACCAGCACGCGCAGCGCTCCCGAGAGCTGCGCGAAGATCGCGGCATTCAAGCCGACGGGGCCGCTGCCCTGGACGACGACCGTGTCGCCCATCGCGATGCCGGCGCGCTCGACCGCGTGGAACCCGGTCGGGAGGCCGCAGCCGCCCCCCAGAAAGTCTTCGGCGTCGAGGCCCTCCGGCAGCGGCACGAGCCGGACGCCCGGCAGGATTTCGATCCGCTCGGCCCAGCCGCCGAGAATTCCGTCGGCGGCCGGCGCCGTGATCCCGTAGACGCGGCGGCTCGGGCAGCGCGTCGCCGCGCGAGCGACGAGACAGTGCCAGCAGGCGCCGCAGGTTCCGTAGACGTCGTAGAAGGTGACGAGCGCGCCGGGCGCGATGGCGCGGCCCTCGACGTCGGTCAGCGGGACGGCCGTCTCGAGGACGCGGCCGACGTTCACGTGCCCGGGCACGATCGGATAGGGCACGCCGGGCAGGCGGCCGTGCCGCAGGTGGACGTCGGTGCCGCAGACCTCGCTCGCGACGGTCTCGAGAATCGCCCCGCCCGCGCGAAGGCGCGGCGCCTCGAGCCGACGGGTCTCGACGGGGCGCCCCGGCCCGGTCATGAAAACGGCGCGGATCGTTTCTCGCGGCATCGCCTGCAATCGTATATTTCGGCCATGCCGTCGCGGCGCGCCCTCCTGGTCCTCCTCGTCTTCACGGTTCTCGCGGCGCCGGCCCGGGCCGAGGGATCGGCGGCGGCCGCGCTCCTCGCGGCGGCGGAGGCGTCGGCTTCCCCGGCGCTCGCCCTGCCGAACGCCTCCGCGCCGCCGGCCGTGGTCGAGCCGTCCCCGAGCGAGATCCTCGGCGGCCTGATCAAGGACGGCCACCTGACGGTCGAGGCCGACCTCCACGCGGGCAGCGTGCCCGCAATCCCGAAATACGCGCTCGAGACGCAGGGCTCGCCGAGGACGACGATCGAGGCGGAGGCGGTCGACGGCACCGTGACGAAAATGAAGTTCGTCGTCGGGAACGGCAAGCTCGTCGTGCGCGGTTCCGGTCTGCGCCCGAAAGTCTCGATCGAAGAGCTCGACTTCGAGGCGCCGCAGGGCATCACGACGATGAAGTTCCACGGTCTCGGGATCTGGAAGCCGATCGTCGCGATCTTCGGCGGCATCGCGCGCTCGGCGGTCCGGAAGATGGAGTTTCACACCGACATTCCGTCGGTCGTACGGGGCGAGATCCTCGGCGGGAAAAAGACGCCGTCTGCGCCGCCGGCCGCGGGAGCGCCGACCCCCGCCCCCGGGACCGGAGCCCCCGCGGCCCCCGGCCCTTCGATGATGGACCTCGTCGACGAGGTCCGTCTCTACGACCTGAAAGTGACGGCCTTTCCCGGGCGGCCGATGCGGCTGCGGCCGTTCGTCGAGTTCGACACGGCGTCGCACCCGGTCAGCGGCGAGGCGATGGTGTTCTCGATCGACAAGGGGACGTTCCGGCCCGGCCGCAGCGGCGCGCCGTCCTTCCTCGAGTTCTCGGGGCATCTCGACGGCGAGATCGAGAACGGCGTCATGGAATTCGAGCAGAACCGCTCGACGATCGCCCATGGCCGCCTCACCGGCGCCGCGTTCCAGCTCACGACGCTCGAGGACGGCAAGGTCGTCTCGGCGCTCCAGGCGCGCGAGCTCTTCTTCGAATTGTCCTCCGGAAAGTTCGTGGTTCCGGGCGGCCTCGGCGTCGCGCTCGACGCGGGCTCGACCTTCGACGTGCGGGACATCAGGGTCACGACGGCCGGCCACTTTTCCGGCGTCGCGAAGCTCGATCTCGCGGGCAAGACGGGGGAGCTCTCACGCCAGGGCGCGACGATCTCCGCGTCGAACATCCGCCTGAAGACCTCGGGACTGACGGTCGTCGACGGGAGGGCGACCGGCCCGCTCGAGCTCACCATGGACTACCAGCTCCAGTACCCGTTCGTCGTGAAGTATCCGATCAAGGAAGTTCCCGAGAAGAGGCTCGACCTCGACTTCCACGGGCCGTTCGCGGCGACGCTCCAGTTGAAGGACGCCGGCGGCTCGGACGGGGAAGTCACCGGGACCTACGTCTTCAAGGCGCCGTGGGACCCGATCGAGCAGGCGGCGCTTCTGGCTCTCGAAGCGAAGTGGCAGCAGGACCTCGCGGTCAAGCACGTCGACTTCGCGATCGTCCCGAAAATGTTCCGCCCGTGCGGGGAGACGTGCTTCACGCTCGGCCTCGAGGTGACGGCCGAGAAGCGCTCCTCGGCGAACCGGTTGAAGAAGCTCTTCTCGCAGTTCTGCGCTCCCGTCGGGAAGGCGAATCTCGTCGTCGACAAGGCCGAGCGCGCGTTCCTCCTCGAGGACGTGAAGATCGAGACCCACTGCAAGGGCGTCATCGGCTGGGTCATCAACTTCCTGACGCCCTTCCTGACGAAGACTTACAGCGAGATGAAGCTCTTCCAGATGCCGGCGAACCTGCCGCTGACCGTCGACTCGGTGCGGGGCGGCGCGCATCGGGTCGAGATCGGCGGGTCGATCGACTGGAGGGCGGGGCAGGGCAAGCCCGAGGTCCCGCCGAAGCCGCAGCCGGTCGAGGTCCAGCCCGGGACGTAGTGGACCCCCTCACCGTTGCCCTCTCCCCCCGCCGGGGGGAGAGGGTTTCGTTTTGAGGAGGCCGGCGTGTAGAACCCCCTCTCCCGGCGGGAGAGGGACGGGGTGAGGGGCGTCCTACGGCGCCGGGTACACGCGCGGGTACTTCTTCAGCATCCCGTCTTCCTTCATCACCTTCTCGATCGCGTCGATGTCCCACGGCGCGTCGGTCGAGACGACTTCGGCGCCCTTGTCGTTGATGAAGATGACGTCTTCCAGGCGCACGTAGATCTTCTCCTCGGGCACGGTCAGGGCCGGCTCGATCGTGAAGACCATGCCGGGCTTCAACGGTCCCGTGTGCGGGCCGTCGTCGTGCGTGGCCATGCCGACCCAGTGTCCGAGGTACGGATACTCGCTCTCGCCGCTCTTCTTGTACTTCGCGACCCAGTCCTCGGCGGCCTTGCGGTGCGCGGGGCTGGTGAACTTCGCCGAGGCGAGTACCTTGTCCATGCCGGCGCCGGCCTCCTGGATGACCTGTCCGCTCGTCTTGCCGGGCGCGATCGCCTTCAGGATCTCGCGGTAGCAGGCGAGATAGAACCCGTAGAGCTCCTTCTGCCACGGGGAGAACTTGCCATTGACCGGGAACATCCGTGTGACGTCGCTCTGGTAGTACCCGTAGTCCGGCGCGTAGTCCATCAGGAGAAAATCGCCGTCGAGCATCTTCCGCTTGCCGGCGTTGTAGTGCGGCCAGATGGCGTTCGGACCGCTCGCGATCAGCGAGAAGTACGCGTCGCCCTGCGCGCCGTTGCGCCAGTAGATGAACTTCGCGACGCCGTCGAGCTCGCGCTCGTACTGACCCGGCTTGACCGACTTCATGCCTTCGAGGATGCCGAGGCCGGCCAGGTGCGTGGCCTTGCGGATCATGGCGAGCTCGCGCTCGCTCTTGATCAGGCGCAGGGAGTCGAGGATCGGCGACAGGTCCTTGACCTCGAGCACGGGGAAGCGCTCGTGGATCTTCGCGACGAACGCGCCCTCCCGCGACGGACGCCCGTCGAACGGGTCCGCCGAGGTGTCGGCGATGAAGCGCGTGGCGAGGTCGCGGCTCATCGAGGCGTTCTCGGCCGCCTCGAGCGGCGTGTAGAGCACCTTCAGGCCGCGCCGCAGCTGGAGGCCCATGATCTGCTCGCCGAGCAGGTCCGTGGCGACGACGTTGTCGACGCCGGAGAGCTTCTTGACCTCGTCGGCGTCCTCCGAGGACAGCGTCTTGCCCTCGCCGCGCTCGCGGCCCTCGTTGCGGTGCGGGAGCAGGAGCGTCGCCTTCTTCGTCGCGCCGTCGAGGATCAGGTAGGCATTCGGGACCTCGATGCCGCAGAGGTAGTAGAAGTCGTTGTTCTGCCGGAACCGGATGTAGTCGGGCCTCGAGGGCGCGCCCTGCAAGACCGCGAACGCCTGGTTTCCGATCGCGTCGTAGACCTTCGCGCGCCGGGCGGCGAACTCCTCGGGCGGAAAGTCGGTCGTGAAGAGCGGGAAACCTTCCTGGGCGACGGCCGCGGCGGCCGAGACGAGCAGCGACAGCGCCAGGACGGCGCGAAGACGGGCAAGCGGCATGTCGGGGATCCTCCTCGGCGCGGAATGCTATCGCCCCGCGGCCTCCGGAGGAATCCGGGACGGCGATTGCCGAAGACCGCCGCCCCGGGCAGACGTCACGGCTTGGGCGTGGGCTCGACCTTGGGCTTGTCCTTGCCTTCGACTTTCTTCGCCTCGCCCGAGACCGCGTCGCCGGCCTTCCTGGCCTCGCCCGCGGTGGCTTTCGCTGCCTTGTCGGCGCCGGCCCCGACGTCCTTGCCGACCTTGCTGGTCTCGCCCGCGGTGGCCTTGCCGGCCTTGGACGCGTCCGTGGCGACGGCCTTGCCGGCGGCCGAGGCGCCCTTGGCGGCGCCTTCGCCGACTTTTTTGCCTTCCGCGCCGACGGCCTTGCCGGCCGTCGAGGCGTCCTTGGCGACGTCCTTGGCCGCCTTGTCGACGCCCTGTTCCGCCGTCTTGGCGTCCTTCTTCGCGTCGCCCTCGAGCTTCTGCAGCTCGGAAGGCTTCTTGGTCGGTTCCGGGGCCTTGTCCTGGGCGAAGAGCGCCACGGGGAGCGCCAGCGCCACAGCGGTGATCCAGCGTTTCATCGAGTCCTCCTTGGATTCAAGTGGGGCGCGATCCTAGAGCCGATTGGCCGACGGCGCAAATGAGTGCGGAGGCGCTTCTAGAACTCGAGCCGCAGGCGGAGCCGGTAGAAGCGCGAAAGACCGGTCGTGCCGAAGCGTTCCAGGCGGCCGTAGCCGTCGTCGAACTCGAGGCGCCAGAGCTTCGCCGGATACCAGGAGAGCGCGCCCGTCCAGCGCGCGAACCGGCCGCCCTGGATGGTCCCGGCGTCGAGGTCGATGGCGGAGTAGCGCGCGGCGAGCTCGACGGCGCCGAAGCCGCCGCCGGGCGCGAACGAGATCGGCGCCGCGGGCAGGAGCTGCCCGAAGTAGCCGTTCGCACGCTCGTACGGGCGCGTCTCGCCGGTCAGGACCCACGACGCGGGGGCGTACCAGCCGGAGAATGCCCGTCGCCGGCGGCAGGAGCGCCGATGCTGACGAGTGTGTACTCAGCCGAGAGCGTGAAGGGTCCGTGAACGGCCGCGAGCTCGAACCCGAAGCCGTCGGAGTAGGCCGCCGGGAACGATCCGGTGTCGACGAAGTCGGGCGCCGGGTGCACCTCCGGCCGGCTTCGTGTCTGGAGCTCGCCGCCCCTGGGCCCGCTGGTACGCGGCCGAGGCGCCGAGGTGCACGAGCTCACGGCCGTCGCCGGAATCGACGAGCAGTCCCGTCACGCGCCCGGCGTAACCGTCGCAATCGCGGAAAAGGAGAGGCCGTCCGTCAGCCAGTTGTTGAACCATCCGGCCGACCAGGTCATGCGTCCGCCCGCGGCCGTGCCCGTGAAGCGGATGCCGAGGGAGTGCGCCTTCTTGTAGGCCTCGGTCATCGTCGAGCGCTCCATGAATGAGAGATCCTCGCCGTGCGTGAGCCGTTCCATGCCGACGCCGGCTTCCTGCTCGCCGACGTTGATCGTCGCCCACGACGTCAGCGGGACGGCGACGTAGAGTTCGGCGATCGACAGTTCGCTTCCCCGTTGGTTCTCGTCGAGCCCGTTGTCGCCGGCGTTGACCTTGAAGCTCCACGCGAAGGGCGCCTTCATCTGGCCGTCGAGCTCGAGGCGGCTCGCGCGGAACTCCTGCACGTCCGGCAGGGCGCCGACCTGGGACACGCTCGCCGCGTTCTGGGAGAAGAGCGCGCCGTCTTCCATCAGGGTGACGTGGAGCTGGAGCGCGATCCAGTCGGTGGAGAAGTCGTTGAAGGAGCGGGGCGCGGCGTCGCTCGCGAGGGCCGCCGGCGCCGGTTCGGATTCCTGCGCGGCCAGGAGACCCGGGGCAATCGCCCACAGCGCGAGGGCGATCGCCCCGAGTCCCGGCGGGTCATGAAGCGGTGCGGACGCTACTTCTCGATCTGGAGCTTGAGTCCCTCGGCGGCGATCTTCAGGCTCGCGCCCTTCGTGATGCTCGTCAGCAGGATCGAGACTCCTTTGGCGTTGGTCAGCGCCGAGGCGCCCTTGCCCTTTCCTGCCGTCGCGCCGGCGCCGGCGGCCGCGTAAACGCCGTCGAAGTCGTCGAGGCTCTTCAGGTCGTACACGTTGCCCTTGGCCTTCACGTCGGTCATGCCCACTTCGCCAACGGTCAACCCGTCCACCTTGACCTTGTAGCTCTTGCCTTTGTACGTCAGGGTTCCGTGACCCCAGCTCCAGCCGATGCCGGCCGCGACCGAGCCTTCGGTGAGCTTCAAGACGCCATCGACCTTCTTGTCTTCCGCAAACCCGGGAGCGGCGAAGACGGCTGCGAGCGCGACGATCAGAACCGGGGTGATCCATTTCCGACGCATAAGTACCTCCCATTCTTCTGGAACAAAACTTTCGAAACGCAAGCATGTCACGGTCGCGAAGGGGTTCCTCAGAACAGCGTTCCGTCAATGAGCTTCGGCAACACCGGGGTGAGCTGGATCTGGACGTTCCAGCGCTGGCCGACGGGGTCGGGCTGCGTGACCATGTACTGGCCGGCGAGCGAGATCTTGACGGGCAGGCGGCCGAACTTGACGACCTTGCCGGCGCCGAGGCCGATCGGCACCGTCCAGCGGTTGTTCGACGGCGCCTCCCAGTCGACGAGGATGTTGCCCGAGTAGCCGACGTTCCAGCCGCCCTCGAAGAAGAGATTGAAGATCGGCTGGAGGTTCATCTGGCTCGTGTTCGGACGGCTGGGGTCCCCGGCATAGGACCACCACTGCTGCGGGAAGATGCCCGCGATGAACTTCTTGTCCATGTAGGCCACGACCACCGCGGGGCCGACCTGCCACTTGCCCTGCCCGGTGTAGACGGAGCCCGCCGTCGGGAAGATGAACGTCGGCCCGGCGCCGAGCAGCCAGTGGCCGCTGTGCGCCGGCGAGAGCAGCTCGAGCTGCGTCCAGTCGCCGAAGTTCGTGGTGCGCTGCTCGTTGCCGAGGTTGTCGGTGTACGGCACGCTGTTGTAGACCTGAATCACGGGCCGCGTGATCAGGTTCAGGCCGCTCGTCAGGCTGACCGGCATCACCGGCTGGAAGTTGAGGTTGTTGTTCCAGCGGTCGTTCGTCAGCTGGAAGTTGTTGAACTGGAACTGCAGCGACCAGAGGTTCGAGACCGGGTTGGCGAGCGCCTGGGCGAGCTTGTCGGCTTCCGTCTGGCCCGGGTGGTGGGCCTCCTCCTCGGTCGTCTGGGCCGCCGCGCGGGCGGTGGCGATCGTGGTCATCGCGACGAGGAGAACGGCGGTACGAAAGGGTCCGAGTCGTCGGCGGTGTTTCACGGAAGACTCCTTCAAAATGGTTTGGCCGGGCCGATCTGCGGCGCGCGCACGGGTTTCGCCATGCCGAAGAAGATGGTCACGCCCTGGCCGCCGCAGCGCGTCGACAGAGCCTCGTCCGGTTCGCCGAAGCAGCTGTCGATGTCCTGCCAGTTGTTCATGGCCCAGACGTCGCCCGAGGGGCTGACCGCGATGTCGGTCTGCATCTGCAGCCCGCCGCCGACGTAGCCGTTCGGGGGCGCGATCGGGTCGCCGGTCTTGAAGCCGGGCGGGCAGTTCTCGGTCTTCGCTCCGCAGAGACACGTGATCGGGCTGTTCGGCATCGCGAAGTTGGAGACCCAGACGTTGTCGTTGCCGTCGACCGCGATCGCCCAGGGTCCTGGAAGGCCGCCGTTGGTGAAGGGGGAGCCCGGGAACTGGCTGCCGTCCGGCCGGAGCAGCGTGACGCTGCCGCCGTCCTTCGCCGTCTGCTTCGCCATCGCGTGCGTGAGCTTTTCGTCGCCGTTGCCGCCGAGCTTCAGGGTCGCGACCGTGTCGATGACCACCGCCTCGCCGCGTGCTCCGTTGCCGAGACGGTTCGTCACCCAGACGTTGCCCTGGCTGTCGATGCCGAGGCCGCTGCCGCTCCACCCGGTCGAGAACTTCTCGGCCTTGCTCGGATCCGACGCCGGGAATCGCGTGACGTGCCCGCCCATGGCGTTGGTCACCCAGATGCGGTTCTGCTGGTCGATGCCGAGGTGAAAGGGTCCCAGGAACGACTTGCACGGCTCGACGTCGCGCCCCTCGCAGACGATCCTGCCGTTCTTGTAGTCGCCTCCCGGAAAGAACAGGAGCTGGCTCTTCGAGAGGCCGAGGGCCCAGACGTCGCCGCTGCCTGGCGTGACGATGATGCCCTGCATGAGGCCGAGCCGGCCGCCGAACGTGATGCCGTCGGGCGGTGTGAGCGGCTTGCCGTTCCTGTCGAAGACCGAAATCGACATGCCGCCGTAGCTCGCGAGCCAGGCCTGGTCCTTCGTGTCCACGGCCGCGCCGAACGTGCCGCCCTGCATGCCGCCGCCGGCGAATCCGGTCGTGATCGGCGAGAGGGGCTTGCCGTTCGGGTCGAACTTGGTCGCATTGCCCTGCCAGAGCGTGTCCTGGCCCTGCCAGCCGATCGTGAAGTTGTCGCCGACCCAGAGATTGCCCTGGCTGTCGAACATCGCCTTGCCGCCGGCCCGGTATCCGCCGCCGTCGAACTTCAGCGGCAGCACCCACGCGCTCGGCGCGAAGCTGAGGTAGGGCATGAAGGGCACCGCCCGCATCGTCCTGCCCTTCGGGACCGCGTAGAAGGCGTCGAGGAGCTGGAAGAGGCGCTGCGGCTGGTACCAGGGATAGCGCGCGACCGCGAGCGCCGCCCTCAGCGTGTCCGTCGGCGCGGGGCCCTTCGGCGGAGCCGATGCCGCGAAGAGCCGGCCGCAGGCATCCGGGGTGATGTGCGTGGCGCAGGCGGACAGGAGGTCGGCGAGTGTCGCGAAGTTCGCCATCGTCGGCGTCTGCGGACCGTTCAGAGGATCCTGGATGACGCCGCCCCACCCGCCCGTCGCGAGGTCGACGAAGCTCGGCACGTTGCCTGCGGCGATCTTCAGTCCCAGGGCCGGGCCCTTGAGCACGTCGCCCTCGAGAAACTGCGCGTTCGTCCAGACCGACGCCACCGTCGTGAACTCGTTGATCGTCACGCTCTTTGGCGGCGCCGCCCCGAGCACCGCGAGGAAGGCGAGCTCGGGGTTGTTCCGGCGATCCGGCCGGTCCTCGGGCGTTCCTCCGCGCGCGACGAGATAGAGAGAGGAGCCGGCGGGAGGACTCCCCCCGGCGAGCTGGAACGCGCCCTTCGCGTCGGATTTCGCTTCGCCCAGCTTCGCGGGTGCCGCGGGTCCCGCGGCGTAGAGAGTGACCGTCGATCCCGAGACGGCCTTTCCACCCGCCTGCACGCGACCGGAGAGGCCCGCCTGAGCCACGGCCGTTTGCGCCAGGAGGGCAGAGAAGAGAACGACGGGCCACTTCTTCATGAGCCTTGCTCCTTTCCCGGGCGAGCTGTGTCGATCTCCATCTCGCCCGATTCCAATGCGCGTTGCGAGAGCCTCGGAACTTCGTGTCGGGGTCGACTCTCCCGGGCAACGGCGGACCTGCCGTACCCCACCAGCATCGCGAAAAACCGAATTCATGAGCGCCTCCACAACGAGCGTCGTCGCGGACACATCTCGGTCAGAGGCGACGGGAAACGCCCGACCCCCAGGCTAATCGAAAGCGAAGACCTTCCTCCAGTCGTTCTTCATGCTGATCACGACCCAGCCGTCCTTGCCGGCCTCGTCGTCGAGCGTCTTCGTGAAGGTCCCGACCCTCGTGTCGGGCAGGCCGGCGGCGGGTCCATAGGCGTATTCGCGCTTCGCGTCGTCGTGCAGCACGAGCATCGCCAGGCGCGCCCCGTTGCCGCCCTTCGTGTACTCCAGCATCTGCTGGTCGCCGGTCGAGTTGCCGAACGCGGCATAGGGGCGGCGTCCGATCATCAGGTAGATGCCCTCGGCCTTGCCGGCGTTGTTGTCGTCGAGGACCAGCTTCGGCTCCTTCGTCAGCACGGGCTTGCCGTCCTTGCCGTAGGCGTACTTCGTCGAGATCGAGGTCCCGATCACCTGCTCCGGCGGGATCCCGTACGTCGCCTCGGCGTAGGCCCGCACGAAGTCCTGGCCGCCACCCGTGACGATGTACGTCTTGTACCCGTTGGCGCGCAGGTACCTGAGGACCTCCTGCATCGGGAGGTAGGTCAGGTCCGTGTAGGGCCGGTTCCAGCGACGATCTCTGGCCGACGCGATCCACTTCCGGACCTCGGCCCGGAAGTCGTCGACCGGCATGCCGGTCAGGGTGACCATGGCGATCTTGATCAGGTCGTTCTCGGAGAGGTGAGCGATCGCCTCGCGGTTGCCGGACATGACGGTCTTGAAGGGCTCGACGCCGGCGAGCTCCGGCTTCGCCTTCACGACCACCGGAACGCGATCGAGGCAGTACACGAGCTGCGTGTAGACCGGGTGCTCGACCCAGAGCGTTCCGTCCTGGTCGAACGTCGCGACGCGCTCCTCGGGCGGCACGAACTGAGGGCTTCCCTGGGTCGTCGTCGTCTTGACGAAGTCGACGATCGCCTTCTTCGCGGCGCCGTCGTTCCAGGAGGGAAGGGGGTCCTGCGCGAGCACCGCGATCGCGGTGCCGAAGAACAGGAAGCCGGCCGTCAGGTTTCGAATCGCTCTCATGGGTCCTCCCGGCGCCTCACGCTTTCGCGCGAGCGGCGCCGCCGTGAAAGAGGAGACCGACCAGCTTCCGGTCACCCGGAACGCGGTCGAGCTCCCGCCGCGTGAAGAACGGAACGAAGGCCACGAACATGATCAGCGTCCGGCCGAGGATCTCGTCGACGCCCTGGTCGAGGAACTTCCGGATCCTCGCGGAGAGCCTCTCGTGGTGCAGAAGCCCCTCGACGGCGCGCTCGAGAATGGCGAAGACGCCGGCCAGGAGCGCGTCGATGACCGCGTCGCCAGGCGCCTTGCGGAACAAGCCGTGTCCCTTCGACTTCTTCCCGACGCCGATGGCTTTGCCGATCAGGATGACCCTGGCCACGATGAGCGCCTCGATGACCGCGAACCCGTAGTGAAACGAGGTGACGCCGAATCCGCGGGAGATGAGCCGCCGGCAGGTGAGGAACGAGACGAAGACGGCCGCGAGAAAGGCCGTGATGTAGAGCATCAGTCGAAGCTCCTCCGCGGCCTTCTCCTTGAGGGAAGCCTTCTTCTCCTCGGTCATCGCGTCACCTCGATGGCTTTCGCTCAGTTGCTCGGCGCCGCGAGGCTCTCGAGCTCGTGCAGCCGCTTCATGGCCTGCATGGCCTGGAGCGTCGTGTAGTTGATGTTCGCGGCGTTCAAGCTCGAGCCCTGCTGGAACGGGAACTGGGGAATCGTCAGGAGGAAGGCCTTGAGTTTCTGCTGCACCGGGATGAAGAGCCAGATGTTGTCCCCGTACCAGCGGATGTACATGCCGGATTCGCGCGGCGCCTTCTCGAACGGGTCGGCGCGCAGGTTGACGATCTCCGGCCAGCCGGTGACGTCTCGCGTGGCCGTGGCGATGTTGCCGTTCTCCTGAGCGAACGCGACCTTCCAGTCGTTCCAACGAATCGCGTTGAGGTCTCCGCCCTGGCCGAAATAGAAGATCTCCTCGCGCGGACCCTTCTTGACCGCGCCCTTGAAGTACGGCATGAAGTTGTAGCCGTCGAGATGGACTTTCCAGGTCTTGCCGTTGGCGGCGTAGCCCTTCGCGACCTTCTCGACGATGTCCGGCTCGCCCGCCGCGGCGAGCAGCGTCGGCAGCCAGTCCTCCTGCGAGAAGATGTCGTTGACGATCGTTCCGGGCTTGATGACGCCGGGCCAGCGCACGAGCATCGGGACGCGGAAGCCGCCCTCCCACGTCGTGCCCTTCTCGCCGTGGAACGGCGTCGTCCCGCCGTCCGGCCAGGTCACGGTCTCGGCGCCGTTGTCGGTGCCGTAGACGACGATCGTGTCGTTGGCGATGCCGAGATCGTCGAGCTGCTTGAGAACCGCGCCGACCATGTCGTCGTGCTCGACGAGGCCGTCGGGGTAGACGCCGATCCCCGTGCGGCCCACGGCGGACGGCTGCAGGTGCGTCCACACGTGCATGCGCGTCGTGTTGAACCAGACGAAGAAGGGCTTGCCGCCCTTGACCGCCGTGTCGACGAACTTCTGCTCGGCCTTGAAGATCTCCTGGTCGACGGTCGGCATCCGTTCGCGGGTCAGAGGCCCGGTGTCCTCGATCCTCTGGCCGCCCTTGCCGTCCGCCCAGGTGTGGAGGACGCCCCGCGGGCCGTACTTCTTCTTGAACTCGGGATCCTTCGGGTAGTAGTAGGTCTCGGGCTCCTCCTCGGCGTTCAAGTGGTAGAGGTTGCCGAGGAACTCGTCGAAGCCGTGGACGGTCGGCAGGTGCCGGTCCTGGTCGCCGAGATGGTTCTTGCCGAACTGGCCGGTGGCGTAGCCCTGCTGCTTCAGGAGGTCCGCGATCGTCGGCGCCCAGTCGGGGATGCCCTGCGGCGATCCCGGCATGCCGATCGTCAGAAGACCTGTGCGGAACGGGTGCTCGCCCAGGATGAACGACGCCCGACCCGCCGTGCAGCTCTGCTGCGCATAGGCGTCGGTGAAGAGCGCGCCCTCCTTCGCGATGCGGTCGATGTTGGGCGTGCGATAGCCCATCATTCCCTGGTTGTAGGCGCTCAGGTTGTAGTAGCCGACGTCGTCTCCCCAGATGACGAGGATGTTGGGCTTCTTCGGCTGAGCCTGAGCCTTGGCGGCGAGCGCGGTCACCGCGATCCCGAGGGCAACCCGTCCGAAGGCACGCAGCGGATTCATTGGACTCCTCTCTTGGAAACGAGCGGGCGGCCCGGGCGGGCCACCCGCGTCACGATTCGTTGCGACCGATCCACCGTCCAAGACCTCGATGCGGACTCGCCCGCACCCACATTCGCGCCGATCACTGGCCTTCGTGCGCCCTCTGCATCTCCTGAATCTTCTGTTTGACGGCCTCCAGGTTGAACGAGGCGGGGTCCTGCATCGGCGGATAGTCGATGGCCGTCGCCGCCAGCTTCCCGACGTATTGCTGAACCAGAACGAAGCGCCAGAACTCGCGCGCGAAGAAGTCGTTCCCGTACCCGAAGGCGCTGTCGTTGGGCGACTGCCCGCGGGTCGACGGCGTGCGCTCGAAGGGGTCCTGCCGGAGGTTGACCATGATGGGCATGTCCGTCGTGACCTTTTCGCCCGGCCAGCCCCAGGGCTGCTGATAGAAGGTGAACTTGAAGTCGTCAAGGCGAACGGCGCCGAGGTGCGGACCACCGAAGTAAAAGATCTCGTGACGCGCCGAGGGGCCCTTTCCGGTGAGCAGGTCCATCTGGTTGTATCCGTCGAGGTGGTTCTTGTAGGTGCGATCGCCGAGCTTCACGCCCTTCAGGAGCTGGTCGATGATGTTCGGGTTTCCGGCCGCCGCCATCAGGGTCGGGAACCAATCGAGGCCGGAGATGATCCCGTTTTCCACGGCGCCCGCCTTGATGTGGTTCGGCCAGCGAATGATGCAGGGCACGCGGAACCCCCCGTCGCCGACTGTGCCCTTGGTGGCCTTGAAGGGAGTCATGCCGCCGTCCGGCCACGTGAAGACTTCCGCGCCGTTGTCCGTGGTGAAGATGACGATGGTGTTGTCCGCTTCGCCGATGTCCTCGAGGTGCTTCATCAGCGCGCCGATGCTGTCGTCCATCTGCGCCATGCCGGCCTCCTCGAGGCCGTAGTTGCTCTGGCTGTTCTCCATCGCGCTGTACTTCTTCGAGAGGAACGTCCAGACGTGCATGCGCGTCGTGTTGTGCCAGACGAAGAAGGGCTTTCCGTCCTTCTTCGCTTTGTCCATGAAGTCGTTGGACGCCTTGACCAGGACCTCGTCGAAGGTCGTCATGTCGTACTTCGCCTTGAGAAACGGCAGGTCGTGCATGTTCGGCACGTTCGACATGTCGGGGAACGGCGGGAGCGGCCCCTCGTCGACGACCTTCTGCTTGCCGACCTTGCCCCAGCGCGGCACGTCGGTCGGATCGTCCACGTCGGTCGCCCAGCTGTGAATCAGGCTGCGCGGGCCGTAGGTGTTGTAGTACTTCTCGTCGACCGGGAAGGAGTACCAGTACGGGTCCGACATCGCGTCGAGGTGATACAGGTACCCGAAGAACTCGTCGAATCCATGGACGGTCGGCAGGTACTTGTTCAGGTCGCCGAGGTGGTTCTTGCCGAACTGACCGGTCGCGTAGCCCTGCGTCTTCAGGGCGCTGGCGAGCGTGGCGGCCTGTGCCGGAATACCGACATCCGCTCCGGCCTGGCCGACGGTCGTCAGACCGGTGCGGAGCGGAATCTCGCCCGTGATGAAGTTCGCCCGGCCCGCGGTGCAGCTCGCCTCGGCGTAGTAGTCCGTGAAGCGCATGCCCTGCGACGCGAGCTTGTCGAGGTTCGGCGTCTTCCCCGACATGATTCCCTGGTGGTAGGCGCCGACGTTGAACCAGCCGACGTCGTCTCCCATGATGACCAGGATGTTCGGCTTTTTCGCCGGGGCCTGGGCGGAGGCCGATACCGTGACGAGTACGGCGAACACTGCGATGAGCCATCGAACCCGGGTACTGCTCATGAGATCTCTCCTTATCCTTGTTGCGCAGGCTCCAGGGATGGGAGCCGGCTCTTGTGTCGAGAAAAGCCTCGTGTGGCCAGCGCGGCGAAGACGTAGGCGCCCGCGAGCGCACCGAACCCTTTCCAGAAGTCGGTCCAGTGGGGAGGGCCTTTGAACAGGACCGTGAGGTGACCGATGCTCAGGTAGACGTGAACCGCGGCGATGACGATCGCCGTGTAGGGGCTCAGGACCCAGCCGGGAAGAGGGAGGGCGAACCGAGGAGCCACGGGGCTCTCCGCTTTCACTGGAAGACCTCGACCGAGGCGTAGGGCTCGGCCGAACCGGGGCGGAAGCGGTGGATCGTGAACTTCGTGGCCTGGCCCGGCTTCACTTCGACGTGCAGGAAGTTGTATTCCTCGACCGGAGGCGCGCCTTTCCAATAGACGTCCCTGGGGTAG
>DATJPZ010000040.1:0-25321 GCA_035506175.1 Thermoanaerobaculia bacterium
CAGGTCACGATCGGACCGACCACGGGCGACACGGCGAACGTCAAGACCTCCGGCAACCTCTACTCCGGAAAGCTGACCTGGCACTTGAACGACTCCAACACCGTGATCGGGACGGTGTTCGGCGACCCGACGAACGACAACGGCGCCATCGGCCAGCTGATCGGGCCGCCCACGACGTACAACGGCACCGTGGACGTCGGCGGCACGGACTGGGGTCTTCGGTACGAGGGCATCTTCGGATCGCACTTCCTCCTCACGGCGCAGGGAGGCAGCCACGTCGAAAGCACGAACCGTCTCCCGGGGCCGGGCGGCAATCAGCTCGCCTACCAGGACACGACGGGCGAGGTCGTGACGGCGTTCGGCGGATTCGGTGGCGTGACGGGCAACGGGCAGTGGGACGACAAGAAGTTCACTCGCGACGCGGCGGTCATCACCGGCAGCTACCTGCTCGCCGACCACGACGCGAAGGTCGGCTTCGACTGGGGCCGCGTGACGGCCGACGTGCTCCGCAATTTCTCGGGGGCGACGGTGGACCAGGGCGGCCAGCTCGTGCAGATCCTGAACCCGCTCGAGGGCGACACGCGGCCGATCTACTCGCACATCTTCTTCGCGTCCTTGAACTCGACCGTGGACGATCCGTTGTCGGCGCCCCTGACCGCCCATCCCGAGCAGGACATGTACTCGGCGTTCGCGCAGGACAGCTGGAAGATCCTGAGCAACCTGACCCTGAACGCGGGAGTCCGCTGGACGAAGCAGCTCATCAAGGGCGCCTCGTACGACACGCAGCCGGACGGAACGCTCGTCCAGGGGCCGCTGGCCACCTACATCAACATCAACCACTTTTCGCCGCGCGTCGGCGTGTCGTGGGACTTCCTGAAGGACGGCAAGACGAAGTTCTTCGCGTCCTACGGGGATTTCGTCGAGGCGATTCCCATGGACATGAACATCCGCTCGTTGAACGGCGAGCGGGACGCGACGACGTTCAACTTCGATCCGACATCTCCCGTGCCGGCGCAGGAGCTGATCGACGCCGGTTACCCGACGGCGCTGAAAGGCGCGGCGGTCAACGAGATCGACCCGCAGATCTCGACCGAGTACCTCCAGGAGGTCGTCGTCGGCGTCGAGCACCAGTTCGGCCAGTGGAACCTGGGAATTCAGGGGATGTACAGGAGCCTGCGCAGCGTCATCGAGGACACCTGCGTGCCCGTGGACGTCTGCGACAACTACGCCTTCTTCAACCCGGGCCACAGCACGGTCGTGCCGTGCCCGCCGGACTTCCAGTACACCTGCTACAACGGCCAGGCGTTCCCGGCCGCCCAGCGCTACTTCCGCGGCATCCAGTTCACGGCGCAGAAGGCGCTTTCGGATCGCTGGACGATGTACGCGAGCTACCTGTATTCAACGCTGCGGGGCAACTTCGACGGCAGCTTCCGCGCGATCGGGGGGTTCAACGCCAAGGATCCGAACATCACCGACGACTTCGACTACCCGGAGTTCACGGTCAATTCCAACGGCAGCCTGACGCTCGACCGGCCGAGCCAGGCCAAGCTCCAGTTCGCCTACTTCTTCCCGTTCAACCTGACGACCTCGCTTTCGGCGTATTACCTGAGCGGCACGCCGCTGTCCAAGATCGGCTGGTGGGACGGGTACGGAGGTCCCGAGCTCTTCCTGGCGCCGCGCGGATCGGAGGGCCGGTCGCCCGACATCTACGAGATCGACATGCACTTCGACTACGGCCTCGTGATCGGGCCGGTCACCGTGCACATCCTCGCGGACCTCTTCAACCTGCTGAACAAGCAGCAGGCCCTCACGATCGACCAGGTCTGGGCCAATCAGCAGGCGGACAACGAGTCGCCGACGCCGACCAACGGCCATTACGGACAGCCGAATACTTACCAGCAGGCCCGCACCCTGCGCCTCGGAGCGCGGGTGAGCTTCTAGACCGGGACGCCATCGCCGTAGGGGCGGCCCTCGCGGCCGCCCGCGGGCGGGGCCGGGCCCCGCCCCGACGGCGGGTCGGTCGATAGACTCTCCGTCCATGCCGGCCGAAACCAGCGTCGAGATCCGGGGACTGACCAAGCGGTTCGGCGACGTGGCCGCCGTCGACGGCGTCTCGCTCGACATCCGGAAAGGGGAGTTCTTTTCGCTCCTCGGCCCGTCCGGCTGCGGCAAGACGACGCTGCTGCGGATGATCGGCGGCTTCGAGTTGCCGACCGAGGGATCGATCGCCATCGGCGGGCAGGACGTGACCTGGGCGCCGCCGTACCGCCGTCCCGTCAACATGGTCTTCCAGCACTACGCGCTCTTCCCGCACCTGAGCGTGGGCGACAACGTCGCCTTCGGCATGCGTTACAAGGGGATCGCGCGCGCGGACGAGGCCCGGCGCGTGACCGCGGCCCTCGGGCTCGTCCAGCTTGCCGGCTACGAGAAGCGCCTGCCGAGCCAGCTCTCGGGAGGGCAGCGCCAGCGGGTGGCGCTCGCGCGGGCGCTGGCCCTCGAGCCGGAGGTACTGCTGCTCGACGAGCCGCTCGGCGCGCTCGACCAGAAGCTCCGCAAGGAAGTGCAGGTCCAGCTCAAGCACCTCCAGCGATCCCTCGGCATCACGTTCGTCTTCGTCACGCACGACCAGGAGGAGGCCCTGACGATGAGCGACCGCGTCGCGGTCATGAACCGGGGCAGGGTCGAGCAGATGGACGAGGCCGCGCGGATCTTCGAGCGTCCGGCGACCGAGTTCGTCGCGCACTTCATGGGCGCGGCGAACTTTTTCGCCGCGCGCGTGAGCGCCGTCGCGGCCGACGGGGTGATCCTGGCGCTCAAGGCCGGCGGCTCGCTGCGCCTCCCGGGAGGGGCGGGCGCGCTGCGCTCCGGCGAGGACGTCCGTTTCGTCGTGCGGCCCGAGAAGCTCGACCTGCGCGCGCACGACCTCTCGCGCCGTGGCGTGCCGTGCGTTCCGGTCACCGTCGAGGACCGCGTCTACCAGGGCGTCAGCACCGTCTGGATCGTGCGCGACGCCGCCGGCGAGCGATTCACCGTCTACGCGCAGAACGAGAAGCCGTTCGAGCAGGACGCGGGGTTCGGCGTCGGCGCGAAGGCGTTTCTGTGCTGGAACGCGGCGCACGCGGTTCTCCTGGGCGCCGGGGGGGAGCGGTGAAGGCGTCCTCGGGCGAGCCGCGCGGCCGGGCGGGGGTCTGGCTCGCCCTGCCGACGTGGGCGGCGCTCGGGCTCTTCTTCCTCCTGCCCCTCTTCATCCTCTTCGTCATCAGCTTCGGGCAGCGGGACACCTACGGCGGCTTGAAGCCGATCGCGGACTTCGGCGCGTACCTGGCGTCCGGGAAGTTCCTCGCGAACTACGCGCGATCGCTCCATCCGATCTACCTCCAGATCTTCTGGCGCTCGGTGTGGATGGCGGTGGTGACCACGCTCGTGTGTCTCCTCGTCAGCTTCCCGATCGCGTACTACATCGCCGTCGCCGCGCCGGTGCGGCGGCGCAACCTGCTGCTCGGGCTCGTCGTGGTCCCGTTCTGGACGAGTTTCCTGATCCGCACGTACGCGTGGATGTTCATCCTGCGGACCGAGGGTCTCCTGAACCGGCTGCTGCTGGCGACCGGCGTGACGCACCAGCCGCTCGAGCTCCTGTACAACAACTTCGCGGTGCTGATCGGCCTGATCTACGGCGAGCTGCCGTTCATGATCCTGCCGCTCTACGCGTCGCTCGAGAAGCTGGACCTGTCGCTTCTCGAAGCCTCGGCGGACCTCGGCGCGCCGCGCCGGTCGACGTTCTGGCGCGTCACCGCGCCCATGACGATGCCGGGCATCGTCGCCGGAATCATCCTCGTGTTCGTGCCGAGCCTCGGGCAGTTCATCGTGTCCGACCTCCTCGGCGGGGCAAAGACGATTCTCGCCGGCAACCTGATCCAGAACCAGTTCGCGATCGCGCGCAACCGGCCTTTCGGGTCGGCCGTGGCCTTCGAGCTGACGGCGGCCGTCCTGGCGCTGCTGTTCCTCTACGCCCTCTACACGAAGAAGAAGGGCCAGGACGTGCTCCTGTGAGAAGCGCCGCGGCGAGGGAACGCCGCGTCGGAGCCCGGGCCGAGCGCATGGAGGGCCGGGCTCCGAAGAAGAGGCGCGGCGGACGCCTGCTGTCGGCCTACGCGGTCTTCGTGTACGCGTTTCTCTACGCGCCGATCGCGATCCTCGTGCTCTTCTCCTTCAATCGCGCCCGCCAGACGGCCGTCTGGGAAGGGTGGACGCTCGAGTGGTACCGGAACCTCGCGCAGAACGACCTGATCCTCTCGGCGGTCAAGAACAGCCTCATCGTCGGCATCGGCGCCACGGCGATCGCGACGGTCCTCGGCACGCTCGTCGCGCTGGCCCTCGGCCGGTACGCCTTTCCCGGCGAAGGCTTCACGCGGGGACTCCTGTACCTGCCGGTCATCATCCCGGAGATCGTCCTCGGCGCGGCCCTCGTGACGTTCTTCGGGGTGCTCGCATTCCGGCTGTCGCTGACGACGGTCGTGATCGCTCACGTCGTCTTCTGCGTCTCGTACGTCGCGATCGTCGTGCGCGCGCGCCTGGCCGGTTTCGACCGCTCGCTCGAGGAAGCCTCGCTCGACCTCGGGGCCAGGCCGCTCGCGACGTTTCTGCGCGTCACGCTGCCGCTGATCACGCCGGGGATCGTGGCCGGGGCGCTGCTCTCCTTCACCATCTCGATCGACGACTACGTCATCACGTCGTTCGTCGCCGGGGTGGGCGCCACGACGCTGCCGCTCCAGATCTACTCGATGCTGAAGGTCGGCGTGACCCCGGAGGTCAACGCGGTGTCGACCCTGCTGCTCGCCGTGACCGTCGTGCTCATCGTCATCGCCCAGAAGCTCCAGCAGGCGCCGATCGAGCGAGGGGAGACGTCCTGACCGGAGTCGTGGCGCGAGAGCCCCGCGTCGGGGTTCGGGCCGGGCGGCGCGCGGGCCGGGCGCCGAAGAAAGCGGCTGCCGCGGGCGCCGCGGTCCTGCTGCTCGGCGCCTGCCTCGCCGCCGCATCCTGCGGCCCCCGGGGCGACGAGGCGCCGTATCCCGGCCCGGGCGAGAAGAAGCTCAACATCTACATCTGGTCGGAGTACCTGCCCAAGGAGGTCATCGACGAGTTCACCCGCCGGACCGGTATCGCGGTGCGCTACGACCTGTACGATTCGAACGAAGCGGTCCTCGCGAAGCTCGAGTCCGGCGTGGCCGACTACGACCTCGTGGTGCCCTCGGACTACATGGTCCGCATCCTCATTCACCTGAAGCTCCTGCGGCCGCTCGAAAAGGCGCGCCTGAAGAACCTCGGCAACCTCGATCCCCGGTTCCTCGACAAGGAATTCGACCCGGGCAACGCCTACTCGCTGCCGTACCTCTGGGGGACCACCGGATACGGCTACGACCGGTCGAAGGCGCCGGCGAACGAGGACAGCTGGGCGCCCCTCTTCGACCCGAAGAATAAGGGCCAGATCCTGATGCTCGACGACATGAGGGAGTGCTTCGCCGTGGCGCTCAAGTACCTGGGGCACTCCTTGAACAGCACGGATCCAACCGTCCTGAAGCAGGCCGCGGACCTCCTGAAGAAGCAGAAAGAGCTCGTCAAGACGTACAACAGCGGCGACTACGAGAACATCCTGGCTTCGGGCGACGTGTGGTTCGCCCACGGCTACAACGGCCAGCTCGCCAAGGTCGTCGCGGAGAACCCGGAGCGGTTCGGCTACGTGCTCCCGAAAGAAGGCGCCACGCTCTGGATCGACAGCGTGTGCCTCCCGGCGCGCGCCCGCAACGTCGAGGCGATCTACGCGTTTCTCGACTACGTCCTGGAGCCGGAAGTCGACGCGCGGATCGTCAACGCGATCCGCTACGCGAGCCCGAACCGGGCGGCGCGCGCCTTCATCGAGCCGGAGATCCTGAACGACGCCGCCGTGTATCCGTCGGAGGAGGCGCTCGCGCGCTGCGAGCTCGTCCAGGACATCGGCGACGCGACGACGATCCTCGACGAGTACTGGACGGAGATCAAGGCGCAGTAACATACGGGCGAAAGGAGCGGGGATTCATGAAGAGCTTCAAGAACTTCGTCAACGGGAAGATGGTCGACGCCGTGGAGGGCCAGGACGAGCCCATCATCAGCCCCGTCGACGAGTCGGTCCTCGCGAAGGTTCCCAAGTGCGGCGAGAAGGACGTGGACCGCGCGGTCGACGCCGCGGCGGCCGCCTTCGAGACCTGGCAGGACACGACGCCGGCCGAGCGCAGCGCGATGCTCCTGAAGCTCGCCGACCGGATCGAGCAGAACGCCGAGGAGCTGGCGGTTCTCGAGGCCGACAACGTCGGCAAGCCCATCGGCCTCGCGCGCTCCGAGGTTCCCTTCATGGTCGACAACCTGCGCTTCTTCGCGGGCGCTTGCCGCTGCATGGAAGGGAAGGCCGCCGGGGAGTACCTCGCCGGCTACACGAGCATGATCCGGCGCGAGCCCGTCGGCGTCGTCGGCTCGATCGCGCCGTGGAACTACCCGCTGATGATGGCGGTCTGGAAAATCGGCCCGGCGCTCGCGGCGGGCAACACGGTGATCCTGAAGCCGTCGGAGCAGACGCCCCTGACGTCGCTGCGCCTGATGGAGCTCGCCGGCGACGTCTTCCCGCCGGGCGTCCTGAACGTCATCACGGGTCACGGCGAGCCCGTCGGCGCCGGGATCGTGCGGCACCCCAAGGTCAACATGGTCTCGCTGACGGGCGACGTCGCGACGGGCAAGGAGATCGCCCGGACGGCGGCGGCGTCGCTCAAGAAGGTGCACCTCGAGCTCGGCGGCAAGGCGCCCGTCATCATCTTCGACGACGCGGACATGGAGCTCGTGATCCCGGGCATCAAGATGGCCGGGTTCGCCAACAGCGGCCAGGACTGCACCGCGGCGTGCCGCCTCTACGCGAGCGAGCGCGTGTACGAGAGGCTCCTCGGCGAACTCGTGCCGGCCGTGAAGTCGCTCAAGGTCGGCGGCATCAAGGATGAGGACTCGAACATGGGGCCGGTCATCTCGGCCGAACACCGCAAGCGCGTGGCGGGCTTCCTCGACCGGGCCCGGGCGACCGGGCACGTCCGCGTGCTCACCGGCGGCGGCGCGGGCGACGGGAAGGGCTTCTGGTTCCAGCCGACGATCGTCGCCGACGCGAAGCAGACCGACGAGATCGTCAAGAAGGAAGTGTTCGGGCCGGTCATCACGGTCACGCGCTTCGGGAGCGACGACGAGGCGCTGCGCTGGGCCAACGACGTCGACTACGGCCTGTCGGCTTCGGTGTGGACGACGAACGTCAATCGGGCCCTGAACGCGGCGCGCAGGCTTCGCTTCGGTACGGTGTGGATCAACGACCACCTTCCGCTGGTCTCCGAGATGCCGCACGGCGGCTACAAGCAGTCGGGCTACGGCAAGGACATGTCGATGTACGCGCTCGAGGACTACACGCAGGTCAAGCACGTCATGGCGCGGATCGCTCAGACGGTCGGCGCGAGCTTCCTGCCGTCGTGAAACGCGCGAAGGCGAAGGCGGCGAAGAGGCCGGCGGCGCGGCGACCGCCGGCGGCCAGGCGCGCCGCTGCGCGGAAGACCGCGAAGAAGACGGCGAAGACGGCCGCGCCGCGCGCGAGCGCCCCCGCGCTCTTTCGCCTCGCGGTGCACGTCACCGACCTTGCCCGGGCGGCCTCGTTCTATTCACGCCTGCTCGGCATCGAGGGCCGCGGCATCGGCGGCGGACGTTGCTACTTCGACTGCGGCCCGGTCATCCTCGCGATCCTCGACGTGTCGCTCGGCTCCGAGCGGCCGCAGCCGATTCCGACGATGTACTTCGCGTCCGGCGACCTCGAGGCCGTCCACGCGCGGGCAAAGGATATGGGATGCCTCGACCGCGGGGACGTGCACGGCGCTCCCGCCGGGGCGATCGTCAGGCGGCCCTGGGGAGAGCGCTCCTTCTACGTCGAGGATCCCTTCGGCAATTCCCTCTGCTTCGTGGACCCGGCGACGCTCTTCACCGGGCGGCGCTGAGAACGGCCTCCTAAGCCTCCCAGACCGTCTTCACGTTGACGAACTCGCGGATGCCGTGCTCGGAGAGCTCGCGCCCGAAGCCCGACTTCTTGACGCCGCCGAAGGGCAGCCGCGGGTCGCTCTTGACCATGCCGTTGACGAAGACGGCGCCGGCCTCGATCCCGCGGACGAGGCGTTCGCGCTCGGCGTCGTCGCGCGTCCACGCCGAGGCCCCGAGGCCGAACCGGGTCTGGTTGGCGACCGCGATCGCCTCGTCGAGGCTCCGGACCCGGAAGAGGCTCGCGACGGGGCCGAAAATCTCCTCGGCCGCGGCCGGGCTGCCGGGCGGGACGTCGGCGAGCACCGTCGGGGCGTAAAAGCTTCCCGGGCGGTCGAGAGGCTTCCCGCCGAGGGCGAGCCGGGCGCCCGCGCGGACGCTCTTTCGGACGAGGTCGTCGACCTCCGCGGCGATCGCCGGGGTCGCGAGCGGGCCGATTTCGACCGAAGGATCCAGAGGGTCGCCGATCTTCAGGGCCGCCATCTTCTCGACGAAGAGGCGCTCGAACTCCGCCGCGATCTTCTCGTGCACGATGAAGCGCTTGGCGGCGATGCAGGACTGGCCGTTGTTGATGGTCCGCGCCTTGACCGCCGTCGAGGCCGCGGCCTCGAGATCGGCGCTCGGCATCACGACGAACGGGTCGCTGCCGCCGAGCTCGAGCACGGCCTTCTTGATCTGCGCGCCGGCCTCGCGGCCGACGCTGACCCCGGCGCCTTCGCTCCCGGTCAGCGTGACGGCGGCGATGCGGCGGTCGGCGACGAGAGCCGCCACGCGCTGCGAGCCGACGAGCAGGGTCTGGAAGACGCCCTCCGGCGCTCCGGCTTCCCGGAAGATCTCCTCGATCGCGAGGGCGCACTGCGGCACGTTCGACGCGTGCTTCAAGAGGCCCACGTTGCCGGCCATGAGCGCCGGAGCGGCGAAGCGGAACACCTGCCAGAAGGGAAAGTTCCAGGGCATGACGGCGAGCACCGCTCCGAGCGGCTCGTAGCGGACGTAGCTGCGTCGGGCGTCCGTCGCCACGGGCTCGTCGGCGAGGAAGCGCTCGGCGTTCTCGGCGTAGTAGCGGCAGACCCAGGCGCACTTCTCGGCCTCGGCGACGGCCGAGCCGATGGGCTTGCCCATTTCGAGCGTCATGATCCGGCCGAGCTCCTGCTTGCGGGATTCGAGGGCGTCGGCGGCGCGCGAGACCACGCCCGCGCGCTCGGCGAAGGACGTCGCCCGCCAGCGGGGGAACGCGGCAGCGGCGAGCGCGAGGCGCCGCTCGACCTCGGCGTCGGTCAGCGGCGTGAAGGTCCGGAGGGTGTCTCCGGTGGCCGGGTTGACGGAAGCGATCGCCATGAGCGTCCTTTCGCGGTCGGAGGCGTTCAGCTCCAGCGCACGCGCATTTCGCGCCGCTCGAGCATCTCGAAGAAGAGCTCTCCCGGGACGGCGGTCTCGGGGCAGAGAACGCCCGGGGTCGTGATCGTCCCGCTCGCGAGGAGCTGGCCCGCGATCGAGAGGGGCACGCCGGTGTCGAGGCTTCCGGCCGAGACTTTCCAGACGGGGTGGGGGAGGACGGAGAGGTCGGCCCGGCGCGCGACCGTCCGGCCCGCCTGGCGGCCGGTCAGCTCGACGCGGAGCGCGTCGCAGTCCGCGGGCTCCCCGGCGGGGACGGCCTGCCGCGCGGCGAGATCGAGCAGGACCTCGCGCGGGGAGAGCCGGCCGGCGATCTTCTCGCGCGAGGCGAAGCCGAGCTCGACCAGGAAGCGCATCTTTTCGGTGAACGACGGCTCGAAGGCGACCTTGAAGCTCGCCTCGCGGAGATTCGGGAACGAGCGCGGAAACATCGCGACCTCGGAGTGCAGGGTGTAGAGCGCCTCCGCGCGGCCGACCGGCGGCGGGAATTCGATCGTCTCCCGGCCGCTCATCGGCGGTACGGGCGCCGCCTTCCCGTCGCGGAAGACCATCGGCTCGAGCGAGAACTCGTCGATCACCGTGTCGAGGGCGTACGGCACCGGCAGGGGACCGGAGGCGCCGCGGTCGAGGCATCCGACCCGGACGTGGATCGCCTCGACGGCGTCGAGTCCCTGCGCCAGGACACCGGCCATGACGTTGGTGATTCCCGGCGTCGAGCCCATGCCGAGGAGTGCCGGGACGCCCGCTTTCACGAAGTCGTCGTGGAGCGCGAACTGCTCGCGCGAGCCGTGGTAGAGGCCGCCGAGGTCCGAGTACGGCACCCGGGCGGCGAGCGCGGCCTTCATGATCGGGACGTTGAAGTAGTACGTGACGCAGTTCAGGACCGCGTCGTGACCCTCGAGGAGGCGCGCGGTCGCGGCCTCGTCGCGGGCGTCGAGCGGCGCGAAGGTGACGCGCGGGTCCGCGCGGGCGAGCGGCTTCAGGTCGGCCGCGGTGATCGCGACCTCCGGGACGAACTCCAGGAGGTCGCGGACCACGACCTGGGCCATGGCGCCCGCGGCGCCCAGGATGGCGATGCGCACGAGCCTCCCTTACCGTCTCTCCCCGGCGGGGGAAGCGGGGAGGGGGAGGGGGGCGCGGACGGCGATCGGGCCCATCAGTCTTCGTCCTTCTTGATGTCGGGCGTGGCGTCGTCGACTTCCTTGAGAGTCTCTTCCAGCGCGCCGAGGACTTCTTTGAGCAGTTTGTCCGGGATGTTGAGCGCCGGCTCGATGCGCACGACCTTGGAATTGGTCAGGGTGCCGGCGACGAGCACGCCGCGACGGAAGAGGCCCGACACGACCTTGTAGCCGACCTCGGTGTTGACGAACTCGATGCCGAGGAGCAGGCCCTTGCCGCCGACGCGGTGCACGAGCCGGTCGAACCGCATCTTCAGGCGGATCAGCTGGGCGAGGAGGAACTTGCCCTTCTTCGCGGCCTGGCCCGGCAGGTCGTCCTCGAGGGTGACGTTGATCGCCGCGATCCCCGCGGCGCAGGCGAGCGGGTTGCCGCCGAAGGTCGAGGAGTGGATGAACGGATTGGTCTCGAGCACGCTCCAGATCTTGGGCGTCGAGATGAAGGCCGACAGAGGCATGACGCCCCCGCCGAGAGCCTTGCCGAGGCACATGATGTCGGGGACGACGTTCCAGTGGTCGACGCCGAAGAGCTTGCCCGTACGGCCGAGGCCCGTCTGCACCTCGTCGGCGATCAGGAGCGCGCCGTACTCGTCGCACGCCTTGCGGATCCGCGGCCAGAAGTCGTCGGGCGGAACGATCGCCCCGGCCTCGCCCTGCACCGGCTCCATGATCACGCCGGCGATGCCCTTGCCCGTCTGGTCGGCCTTGTAGAGCTCCTCGATCACCGCGTCGGCGTCCCCGAACTCGACGAAGTGGATGCCCGGCAGCAGCGGGAGGAACGGCTCGCGATACTCCCACTTGCCGAGCAGCGACAGCGACCCGCAGCTCTTGCCGTGGAAGCCGCGGAGCGAGCTGATGAAGTTGGTGCGCCCCGTGAAGACGCGGGCGAGCTTGATCGCGCCCTCGACCGCGTCGGTCCCGTTGTTGATGAAGAAGGAGTACTGGAGGTCGCCGGGCGTGATCTCGCCGAGAAGCTCGGCGAGCGCGCCGCGGAGCGGATCCAGCAGCTCCTGCGAGGACAGCGGCATGCGCTGCAGCTGGTCGGCGACCGCCTTGACCACCTTGGGATGCCGGATGCCCGGGCTGTAGATGCCGTACCCGCCGAGGCAGTCGATGTACGTCCGCCCCGAGAGGTCTCGAAAAGTCGAGCCCTCGCCGTCCCACTCGAGGGCGGGGTTGTCCCGCATCTCGATGACCGACTTGCGGTACTCGAGGTAGCCGCGGTTGTAATAGAAGGAGAAATTGTCGACCGTGTCGGTCGCGATCTTTTCCTTCTGCTCCGGCGAAAGCTCTTTGGCCGAGATGATGTCGAGCCAGCGCTGCGATTCCCGGATGAGCTCCTGCGTGTTCATGCGCGTTCCCTGTCCGCTCGTCAGTTCCTGCGTGGCCATGTCGTCCCCCGTTTTCCGTTCGATGAAAGGCGTCGCCGCTGTCCGGCCGCGATGGGAGGGACGGCTAAGAGTCTCCGACGCAGAAGAGGTGGCGTCTAGGCTTCTTGGAGCGCATGGTCGAGGACGTCCAGTCCCTCGGCGAGCTCGTCGTCGGTGACGACGAGCGGCATGAGGGTGCGAATCACGTTGCCGTGGGTGCCGGCGCCCACGAGCAGGAGGCCGGCTTCGTAGGCCTTCTTCAGGACGCGGTCGGTCCGGTCCTTGTCGGGCTCCTTCGTCGCCCTGTCCCGGACGATTTCCAGGGCCCGCATCGCGCCGAGCCCGCGGGCGTCGCCGACGAACGGGTAGCGGGCGAGGAAGCCGTCGAACCGGGCGGCCACCGCGCGGCCGATCTCCGCGGCACGCTCGGGAAGGCGGTTCTTCTCGAGGAACTCGATCGCGGCGAGCGCTGCGGCGCAGGCGACGGGATTGCCGGCGTACGTGCCGCCGAGGCCGCCGACCTGGGCGCTGTCCATGACCTCCGCCCGTCCGGTGACGGCCGAGAGCGGCAGGCCCCCCGCGAGCGACTTGGCCATCGTGACGAGGTCGGGCTCGATGCCGTAGTGCTCGGACGCGAACATCTTGCCGGTGCGGCCGAAGCCCGTCTGGACCTCGTCGGCGACGAGGAGGATGCCGTGCTCGCGGCAGGCGCGGGCGAGCGCGGCGACGTAGTCCGGCGGGGCCACGACGAAGCCGCCTTCGCCGAGAACGAGCTCGAGGACGACGCACGCCACCTTCTCCCCGGCGACCTGCGTCTTGAAGAACTCCTCGAGGTCGGCCGCGACCCCGCGAGGCCCGGGACGGTAGCCGCGGTACTCGTACGGGAAGGGAAGCCGGTAGACCTCGGGCGCAAACGGGCCGAAGCCGTACTTGTACGGCCGGACCTTGCTCGTCATGCTCATCGTCAGCAGCGTCCGCCCGTGGAAGGCGTGCTCGAAGACGACGACGGCCTCGCGGCCGGTCGCGTGGCGGGCGATCTTGACGGCGTTCTCGAGCGCCTCGGCGCCGCTGTTGGCGAGCAGGGTCTTCTTCGGCCCTCGGCCCGGGGCGATCGCGTTCAGCTTCTCGGCCAGCGCGATGTAGCCCTCGTAGGGCGCCACGCTGAAGCAGGTGTGGGTGAAGCGCTCGAGCTGGGCCGCCGCAGCCCGGACGACCTCCGGGTTCGCATGGCCGACGTTCAACGTCCCGATGCCGCCGGCGAAGTCGATCAGGACGTTGCCGTCGACGTCGGTGACGAGGGCCCCCCGGGCGCTCCCGGCGTAGACCGGGGTGGCGTGCCCCACGCCCCCGGGGACGGCCGAGGCGCGCCGCGCCGCGAGCTCCCGGGACCGGGGGCCCGGCAGGGCGGTCTTCAGGCGGATCGAGGAAATGCGAGTCGTTGGCATCTGAGCACCAGGTCGGGCGAAACCGGAGGGCGGCAGCCTATCACGCGGTCCCCGAATGCCGCCAGCCGTGACCGGAAGTCACTGGGGCACCGTGATTTGCGATAGGATTGGCCGCCAGTGAGCTCGGCGTCGGCGCATTCCGCGGACACCCCGGCCCTCGAGCGGGTTCTTGGCCGCTCGGACCTGGTGCTCTTCACCGTCTGCGCCATCCTGACGATCGACACCCTGGCCTCCTCGGCGGCCATGGGTTACGCCTGGTTCTCCTGGTGGGTCATCACCATGGTCGTGTTCTTCATCCCGTACGGGCTGATCACGGCCGAGCTCGGGTCGGCCTGGCCGGGAGAAGGCGGCGTCTACGTCTGGGTCCGCGAGGCCTTCGGCCCGAAGTGGGGCTCCTTCGTGGCCTGGATGTACTGGATCAACAACGCCTACTGGATCCCGTCGGTGTACCTGATTTTCGCCGGCACGTTCGGCGAGATGTTCCTGAAGACGAAGTCGCCGTGGCAGGACGCGGCGATCGCGATCGTCCTGACCTGGATCACGGTCGCCATCGGCGTCGTCCGCCTCGAGATCTCGAAGTGGGTGCCCAACCTCGGCGCGGTCATCAAGGCGCTCATCTTTCTAGCCCTCGGCGTGCTGGGCCTTTCGGCGATCTTCAACGGCCGGTCGTCGGCCAACGCGTTTTCGGCGCGAGGGCTGCTGCCGAAATGGAACGACTCCGTGGCCTACCTGCCGGCGCTCCTCTACTCGACCTTCGGCTTCGAGCTGATGAGCTCGGCCGGAGGTGAGATGAAGAACCCGAAGCGCGACGTCCCGAGCGTCATTCTCTGGTCCGGCGCGCTGATCGCCGTGCTCTACTCGTTCGCGATCGGCGGGATTCTGTTCGCGGTGCCGGCCGGGAAGCTCTCGATCGTGACGGGCACGTGGGATGCGCTGTCGGTGCTCGGGAAGCAGTGGGGACGCGCGGGCGACACCGTGGTCTTCCTGCTCGGCCTCGGGTTTCTCTACGCGTGCGTCGCCAACGTGGTCACCTGGAGCCTCGGGTCCAATCGCGTCGCGGCGGTCGCCGCCGAGGAGGGCGTCCTCCCGGAGGCGCTCGGGCGTCTCCACCCGCGCTTCCAGACGCCGGCCCTCGCGTTCGTCGTCATGGGCTTCGTGTCGACGGGACTGCTGGTCGGCGGGGCGCTGCTCTCGAACGACCAGTCGAACATCTTCTTCATGACCTTCCGCCTGACGTCGCTCTGCCTGCTCCTGTGCTATCTGCTCGTCTTCCCGGCATTTCTCGTCCTGCGCCGGCACCGCCCGGACCAGCCCCGCCCGTACGTCGTGCCGGGAGGTCCCGTCGGCGCCGCCACGGCGGCCTGGGTCTGCACGCTGTACATCTTCGGGGCCTGCATCCTCTACTTCGTGCCGTCGCCGACGAGCCAGGCGCCCCTCAAGGAAGCGCTGATCCTCGCCGGCGAGATGCTGGTGACCGTCGTCGTCGGCTACCTGCTGATTCCGAGGCACCGCACGCCGTGACGCTCTCCCGCCGCGACGCGCTGAGGCTCCTCGGGGCGGGCGCCGCGGCCACGCTCCTGCCGCGCCCGGCCGGGGCCATCCGTCGTCCCGGCGGCGAGGGCACGCGAAGCGTCGACGTGGTCGTCGTCGGGGCGGGCTTTGCGGGGCTCTGCGCCGCGCGCGCCCTCGTGGCGGGGGGCCGTCGCGTCGTCGTGCTCGATGCGCGCGATCGGGTCGGCGGCCGGGTCAAAGCCGGGAGAATCGCCGGGCAGACGGTCGACCTCGGCGGCATGTGGGTCGGCCCGAGCCAGACGCGGTTGATGACGCTGCTGCGGGAATACGGCATTCCCACGACGCCGCAGTACGTCGAGGGCCGGGGCCTGATGGAACTGCACGGCAAGCGCTACTTCGGCGAGGGCGAGGCGACCGGCTTTCCGGCGGCGGAAGAGGCGGCCCTCCAGAGGTTCTTCTCGAAGGTCCGGGGCCTGGTCGCGCAGGTCCCGATGGAGGAGCCGTGGGCGGCGCGAAGAGCCGCGGAATGGGACCGCATCACGATGGAGGAGTGGATCCGGATGGAGGTCCGGAATCCGGCGATCCGCGATCTGGCTCGCCTGATGGTGAGGGGGCTCTTCACCGTCGAGCCGGAGGAGTTGTCGCTGCTCTTTTTCCTGTACTACGTGCGCTCCGGCAACAGTCTCGAAGAGCTCTGGGGCGAGACCGACGCCGCGCAGGCGTTCCACGTGCCGGGGAGCATGCACCAGCTCGCGGGCCGCTTCGGCGTCGAGCTCCACGATCGCCTCGTGCTCGACGCGCCGGTTTCGGCGATCGAACAGGACGACGGAGGCGTGACGATCACGAGCCCCGCCGGACAGTGGCGCGGGCGCCGGGCGATCGTCGCCGTGCCCCTGCCGCTCGCGGGCCGGATCCGCTACGACCCCGCCCTACCGTCGCACCGCGACGCCCTCACGCAGCGCTCGCCGATGGGCTCCGTCATCAAGTTCTGGGTCGCGTACCGGGAGCCGTTCTGGCGGCGTCGCGGGCTCTCGGCGATGGTCACGTCGGACCGGCCGCCGACCGACGGGTTCTTCGATGCTTCGCCGCCGGACTCGTCCGTGGGGCTGCTGGTGGGCTTCTTCGAAGCGCGCACGGCGATCGAGTGGTCCGTCCGTCCGATGGACGAGCGTCGCGCCCTGATCGTGCGCCGGGTCGCGGACCTGCTCGGCCCCGAAGGCGCCGATGCCATGGACTACGTGGACAACGACTGGCCATCCGAGCCGTGGACGCGCGGCTGCTACGGGGCCAACATGGGGCCCGGCGTCCTGACGAGCCTCGGCCCCTCGCTGCGCCAGCCCGTGGGCCGGATCCACTGGGCCGGCACCGAGACCTCGCCGGTCTGGTCGGGATACATCGAAGGAGCGATTCGTTCCGGGGAGCGGGCGGCCGCGGAGGTCCTGGCCTCCGGAGCCTAGCTCCGCCGAAGGTTCGCTATGATGCCGCTCCGCAATTCCAGCGAGGAGATGACACTCATGTCCCAAGACCTGAAGGGCGCGCGCGAGGAATCCGCGTTCGTGCTCGATCTGATCGGAAAGAAGACGCTGCCGCCGCCGGAGCAGAAGCGCGTCATCGAGGAATCGGTCCGGTACTGGCGCGACTACGTCAATCCGGCTTTCCTCGAATACCGCAAGTCCGTCTCGACCGATTACACGGCCGTCGAGTGGTCGGACGAGGGCGCGGTGTTCCGCGACATCCAGGGCAAGGAGTTCCTCGACATGCTCGGGGGCTTCGGCATCTACGTGACGGGGCACCGCCACCCGAAGGTGCTGAAGGCCGTCAAGGAGCAGCTCGACAAGCAGGCGATCCACTCCCAGGAGCTCATCGACCCGCTGCGCACCTACCTCGCGCACCTGGTCTCGATGATCACGCCCGGGGACCTGCAGTACGCCTTTTTCACGAACTCGGGCACCGAGTCGATCGAGGCGTGCCTGAAGATGGCGATCCTGACGACGGGGCGGCACCACTTCGTCGGAACCCTGGGCGCGTTTCACGGCAAGTCGCTCGGCTCTCTCGGCGGGACCTCGAAGGCGGTCTTCCGCGAACCGTTCCTTCCGCTGAAGCGCTGGACGCACGTACCCTTCGGCGACGTCGACGCGCTGCGGATGATCGTCGCCAGCGGCGACTTCTCCGGCGACAAGGTCGCCGCGGTCGTGATCGAGCCGATCCAGGGCGAGGGCGGCATCAACGTCGCGCCGCCGGGATACCTCGCGGCCGCGCGCGAGATCTGCGACAAGTACGGCGCGGTCCTGGTCTTCGACGAGGTGCAGAGCGGCATGGGACGCAGCGGCAAGATGTTCTGCTGCGAGCACGACGGCGTCGTGCCGGACCTGATGGCCCTCGGCAAGGGCTTCGGGGGCGGCGTGATGCCGATCGGCGCCTGCGTCGGCACGCCGAAAACCTGGGAGAAGTACATCGAGAATCCGTTCCTCCACACGACGACCTTCGGCGGCAACCCGGTCTGCTGCGCGGCGGCGATCGCGACGATCAACGTGCTGCTCGAGGAGGACCTGCCCAGGCAGGCCGGCGAGAAGGGTGCGTACATGCTGCCGCGCATGAACGAGCTCGCCAGCAAATACCCGAAAGTCATGAAAGGCGCGCGGGGCCGTGGCCTGATGCTCGGGATGGAGTTCCAGAGCCACGACCTCGGCTACGAGGTCGCCAAGGCCCTCTTCGGCCGCGGCATCCTGATCTCGGGCACGTACATCAACGCGCAGGTGCTGCGCGTGGAGCCGCCGCTCGTCATCTCGTACGCGGAGATCGACCGATTCCTCGCCGCGCTCGAGGGCTCGCTCCAGGACGTGTACAGGGAACACGCGCTGTAGGGTCGGTGATGACCCGCCCGCGGGCGGCCGCGAGGGCCGCCCCAACGGAGAGTGAATCGTGACCGGCCAGTCTTCCCTCCCGCCGATCGAGCAGGCCTGCTACTGGATGGCGGCGCGGCCGGCGCGCCCGCCGCGCCCGCTCGACGGCGACGCGGCGGCGGACGTCGTGATCGTCGGGGGCGGCTTTACGGGGCTCTGGACCGCGCTCTTCCTCAAGGAGCTCGAGCCGTCTCTCGCCGTGTGCCTGCTGGAGAAGAGCGCCGCGGGCTTCGGCGCGAGCGGCCGCAACGCGGGCATCGCCGGCGAGACGCTCGACCACTCGCACGAGCTCGCCGAGGTCCACTTCGGCGCGGCCGAGGCCCGCGAGCTCGCCCGCGTCGGGCGCGAGAATCTCGACGAGCTCGAGCGGTTCCTCGCCGACCGGCGAATCGACGCGGGCTTCCGCCGACCGGGGCAGCTGATCATCGCGCTCCACGACGCCCACCGGCCGGCCCTCGAAGCGGGAGCGCGCGCCGCCGAGCGCGTCGGATCCCCGGGGTGGGCGCTGCTCTCGAGCGAGGAAGTCCGCGCCGAGATCCATAGCCCGCTCTATCGCGGGGCGCTGCTCGCGCCGCGCAATGCGCTCGTCGACCCGGTGGCGCTCATCGAGGGGCTGCGGGGCGAGGCGGTGCGGCTCGGCGTGGCGGTCTACGAGGGCGCCGGTGTCGACGCGATCGAGTCGCGCGGCGATCGCGTGCTCATCCGGGCCGCGAACCGGTCCGTCCGGGCGCGGCGAGCGGTTCTCGCGACCAACGCCTACGCGCACCAGCTCTTTCCGGCGCTGGCACGGCGCTTTCTCCCGCTCTACGACTACATCCTCGTCAGCGAGCGTTTGACCGCGGCGCAGTGGGCGGCGGTCGGCTGGAAGCGCGGCCAGGGGGTCGTCGACACGCGAACCTTCTTCAACTACTACAGGCCGACCGCGGACGGCCGCATCCTCTGGGGGACGAGCGAGGCAGCGTACTACCGCGGCAACCGCGTCGACCCGTCCTGCGACCACTCGCCGGCGCACTACGCGGCTCTGCGCGCGTCCTTCGCGAGGCACTTCCCGGAGCTCGCCGGCCTCGCGTTCCCGTACGCCTGGGGCGGTCCGATCGCCTCGACGACGCGCCTGACGCCCTTTTTCGGAACGCTGGACGGGCGGGTAGCCTACGGCCTCGGCTACACGGGCCACGGCATCGGCTCGACCCGGGTCGCGGGAAAGATCCTCGCACACCTCGTGCTGGAGAAGCCGAGCCCGCTGCTGTCGCTCTCGATGGTCCGCCGCAAGCCGTTTCCTTTTCCGCCGGAGCCGCTGCGGCGCCTCGCGGTCGCCTCCGTCACGCGCGCGCTCCGGCGGGTGGACGCGGGTGAAGCGCCCGGCCCTCTCTTGAAGGCCCTCGACGCGCTGGGAATCAGCTTCTCGTCCTGACGCGCGTCGCTCCGGCGAAGACAGGGATCTCTCGCCGTGCCCGGCAGGACCTGGCGGTCACTTCACCGGGACGACGAGGATCTCGACACCGTCCCGGGGCGCCCCGTCGGTGAGCACCGGGATGCGCGTGTCGGTGACGAACTGGAGCTGCCCGCGGTCGGTGATCCGCGCCGAGACGGCATAGGCGTGTCGAGGATCGACATCGGCGTCGGCGTAGGGGATTGCGAAGGCGATCGGCACCTGGCCGGGGCGCTCGATGATCTGCCTGGCGACGAGCGGCGCCTCGGCGTCCGCCCGCGAGACGTCGCGGAGCTCCACCTGGACGACGGCCTCGGGCGTGAGCGCGATCCGCTGGCGGTAGACGACCGTTCCGGTGAGGGTCGCGTACGGGGCCGGCACGGGGGCCGGGGAGGGCACGGGCGGGGGAGATGGCGCCGGGGCCGGAGGAGGGATCGCCGTCGGGAGCGGTGCCTGCGGAGCCGCCGGCGGCTTCCTGCCCCCCGCGCACGCCACCGCCGTCAGGAGGAGCGTCCAGACGGCGAGGCGGCGCACGACGGGTTTACTTCTTGACCAGGGCGTCCCGGATTTCCTTCAGGTACGTCTCCGAGGGGGACGGGGGAGCCGGCGCCGCGGCCATCTTCTTCGCGAAGCGGTTGAAGGGGACGATGATGAGGAAATAGAGGCCCGCGGCCTTGATCAGGAAGGCGATGACCGCGTTGAGGAAGTTGCCGATCGCGACCGGGCCAGCCTTGATCGCGGAGAAGTCCGGGGCGCCGCCGAACATGCCGATGATCGGGGTGATCAGGTCCTTGACGAGGGAGTCCACGATCGCGCCGAAGGCCGCGCCAATGATGACGCCGACCGCCAGGTCGAGCACGTTTCCCCGGGCGATGAAGTCGCGGAAGCCCTTGAGCATGGCGTCTCCTTTCGAAAGAGGTTCTCGACTCGTGCGTCTGGTTTTTCGCCGGCGCGTTCTCGCTAGCCGGGCGGCTTCTGCGGCGCCGGCCGCGGTGCGGGCGCCGACCGCGCCGGCGGCTGAGACGGCCGGGACTGCGGCGGCGCCGGCTTCTGCGGCGGCGGGCTCATGCGGGCGTTTCCGGCCTGCCGTCCCTGCTGCTCGCGCGAGAGCTGCTTGAGCGTCCCCGGGTCGACCGACGGCCGGGCGGGCTGCGTGCCCGGGCGCGCCGAGGGTTGCGTCGAGGGCTGCGAGGGGCGGCTCGGCGGCTGTTGCGGTGCCGGGCGCGTCGAAGGCTGCGACGGCGACGTCCCGGGTCGAGACGGCTCGACCGGTTTCCACTGGCCGCCCTGGTTGGTTTCCCAGGTGCCGGGCTTGCCCGGACGCGGGCGGTACACCTTGCCGTCGGGGCCGGCGTAGACGTTGTCCGGCTTGGACGGCCGCGTCGCAGGAGTTCCGGGTGCCGGACGCGTCGACGGGTTCGTCGCGCCTGGCGCCGGACGGACCGACGGATTCGAGCTCCCCGGCGCCGGCCGTGTTCCCGGAGCACCGGGCGCCGGCCGTGTGGCGGGGACGCCGGGCGCGGGGCGCGCGGGCATCGTTGCGGGGCGCGGCTGCGGGCGCACCGCGGGCTTCACGCCGGGCAGCGGCTTGCCGGCGCGGTTGTACACGTTGACGTGGCTCCAGTTGTACCCGGGCGGCCGGCCGTACGGAACGGGACGCCCGTGGTAATAAGGCGGGCGATACGCGGGCGGCCGTGGGCGCCACCCGTAGTACGGGCCCCACCACGGGTTGTAATAGGGACGATAGCCGCCCCACCCGAATCCCCAGCCCCAGCCCGACCACGGGTTCCAGCTGATGCCGACGCCGAAGCCCCACGTCCAGGGCGCGCCGTACCAGTAGCGGCCGATCCACGGCCGGTAGTACCAGCCGGTGCCGTAGACGACCGTGCCCCACGGCGAGTAGCACGTGCCGAGGTATCCCGGGGTGTAACCGACCCACACGACGGTCGGCGAGTAGCGGTAGACGCGGACGTAGGTGACGTAGTGGATCGGCGACGCGGTCGGGATCGTGTAGATCACCGGCGGCACGACGGTCGCGACCATCCAGGGACCGACGGGCGCGCCGGCCGTGAACCACACGCCGTTCTGGACGGCGTAGTAGGTGCCGGCGTCCACCCGGATCACGGGCGTGGGCGAGTTGACCGCGTACTGGAGCGAGGTGTCGGGAACGCTTTCGAACTTCGGATCACCGTCGTACTGCGACTGGAACTTCGCCTCGTCCCGGTTGACTTCGGCCGTCTGCGGGATGCTGTTCGCGATGACCGCCTCCTGCGCGGCGGGCGTTCCGGGCACGGTCGCGAGGACGTTCGACTTCGGGTCGGTCTGCGGGATCTTCGCGAAGTCGCTCGGGAGCTTGTCGCCGTCGACGAAGGTCCACGGCCCGTCGAGCGCCTTGGCCCGGAACCACCGTCCGGTCAGCGGCACGTAGTAGTTCTGGTCCGCGAGGTAGAAGAGGATGTCGCCCGTCGTGTTGGTCACGTAGAGGAGCTGCGTTCCGGTGACCGGCTTCATCTGCGCCTGGCCCGAGGTGGCGATGAGCTCGGCCGGCTTCGTGCTGACCAGGACCTCGGGCGAGCGGCCTTCCGCGAGCACGCCCTTGACGTCGTCGCTCGTCTCCTCCATGAGGTCGACCTGCGACTGGTTCTCGTCCCTGGCGATGGCGTCGCGGATCGCCTGGACCGGTGCCGGAGCGCTCGAAGCGAGACGCCAGGGCCCGGTCGCGGCCGGCGCGGTCAACCAGCGGTCCGCGATCGGCATGTAGAAGGTCCCGCCGGCCTTCAGGATCAAGCCGCGGGTGTTGATGACGCGCTCGATGCCCTCGGCCCCTTCGACCGGGCGCAGCGCCGGGTCGCCGTCGATGAGCACCAGGACGGCCGGCGTCGTTCGGTAGTAGATCACCGGGGGGTCGTTCTTGATCGGAACGGCGCTGCCCCTGGCGTCGGCGTGCGTGATCGCGAGGTTCGCCTCGATGCGCTCGAGCGAGACCGTGCGTCCCTGTTCGGTATTGGCGCGGATGACCTGGAGATACTGCTCGACCTTGTCGCCCGCCGTCGGGAAGTTCGCCTTGACGACCTGGATGTCGTCCAGGCGAACGAGGCGGCTCTCCTTGTCGATCGAGACGTTGGCCTTGATCCAGATGACGCCGTAGGTCGTCTGCTTCTTGTCGCCGACCTGCGTCTCGACCTGGACCGCGGCGCGGGCCTCGAGGACCGCGGCGTCGAAGGTGTCGATCTGCGGCTGGTAGATGGTGAAGGTCGTGTCGCCGTCGGTGACGACTCGCGGCCAGACGGGATCGCCCTCGGGTTCCTGGTCGGATGCGGACTCGAGGGCGTCGCCGGGGGCGGGCTGCTGGGCCCGGGCGGGCGCGGCGAGGCCCGCGGCCAGGGCGAGCGCGAGCAGGAGTCGAAAGGCGCGGCCGAGGAACTGGGACATCACGCTCCTCCGTATGGGAGGGCCTTGTATCACGGACGGGCGGCGGGGGTTCGGAGCGTCCCTGCGCTGGAATCCGGCGGATGTTCCCGGCGCGCTCGACGGGCCACGGTGCCGCCGCGGCGGCCGGGTCTATGCTCTCGCCCTTTGACAGGTCGAGGGGCCGGGAGTTCCCGGGCCTCGCTGCGTCACGGCCGGCCGACCCCGAGCGCGTCGGCAACCCGGTTGATGTAGTTGAACCACGCCGCGATCAGGGTGATCTGGAGAATGCCGCGATCGTCGAACCCGACGGCCCGGAGCCGGTCGTGGTCCTCGCGCGATAGGCGGGTCGCGTCGCGCGTGAGCTGGACGACGAAGTCGAGCATGACGCGGTCGCGTTCGTCGATCGGCGCGGTGCGGTAGTCCTTCCGGATGGCCTCGACCAGGCCGTCGTCCAGGGTCACCCGACGCAGAAACTCTGCGTGCGACTCGATTCAATAGTGGCAGCGGTTGGCGACGGAGACGACCGTCGTGATCATCTCGTGCTGGCGGCGCGTCAGCGGCAGGTCGGGGGCCATGAGCGCCCCGAACGTCGCGAACGCGTGGTGGAGGGCGTCGGGGATCAGCGAGTGCGAGGCGACGATCGAGCCCGCCTCGTCGGTCAGGCCGGTCGGCGAGGCGTACTCCGCGGGGTAGAGCGCCTGCTCGCTCGCGCGTGCCTCGCGGAGCTTCGCGTCGCCTTCCGAGGGCGCAATCGTCTTGATCCAGGTCATCGGGACGCTCCCTTCGCGGCGGCTCCGTCGCGGCGCCGCGGCGCGAGGACGAGCTGCGCCGGGACGCCGAGGAGCACCAGGGCGAAGCCTGCCAGAACCTGGAGGGGCCGGGCAAGCGCCATCGCGGCGACGGCCGCGGCGAGGAAGAGGAGGAACAGAACGGTCGTCGCCGGAAATCCGGGGACCGCGAACGACGCGGGCGCGGGGCTGCGCCGACGCGCCGCGAAGAGTCCGGCCGCGGCGAGCCCGATGAAGACGAGGGCCGTGGCGAGGAAGAAGGCCACGATCTGGTCGAAGCTGCCCGAGAGGACCAGCAGGCTCGCGATCACGGCCAGGAGAGCGGTCGCGCGGACCGGCGCGCCGGTCCGGGGGCTCGTCGCCCCGAGCGCGGGCGGAAAGAGGCCGTCGTCGGCCATCGCGACGTAGACGCGCGGCGCCATCAGGACGAGCGCCATCGCCGACCCGAGCACCGAGACCACGACGACGGCCGAGAGGGCGGCCGGTCCCGAGGGCCCCAGCATCGCCTGCCCCGCGAGGCGAGCGAGGTCGGCCGCCGTGGGCGCCGCGCCGATCGGCACGAGGTAGAGGAATGCGGCCGTCACGGCGACGTACGCGATCGTCACGATCGCGACGCCGAGGGCAAGAGCGCGCGGCAGCGTGCGCGCGCCGTCGCGGACCTCGCCGGTGACGCGGCTCGCCTCCCAGAAGCCGCCGAACGAATAGAAGACCGAGATGAAGCCCAGGCCGAGCGCCACCGGCAGCGGCGCGGCGCCCGGGCGGCGCGCGACGAAGGGCTCGAGGTTCGCCCAGGATCCGCGGCCGGCGACGAGCGCGACCGCGACGATCGCCGCGAGCGCCAGGAGCTTGAAAGCCGTGAGGAGGTTCTGCACGAGAACGCTCGGGCGCAGGCCCGTCATGTTGACGAGCGCGAGGGCCCAGATGACCGCGAGCGCGACCGCGCGCTGGTGTCCGGCGGCCGCCGGCCAGAGCACGCCGGCGTACTGCGCGAGCCCGACCGCCAGCGCCGCCACGATACCGGGGTCCATGACGAGCATCGCCTGCCAGCCGTAAAGGAATCCCGCGCGCTCGCCGAAGGCTTCGCGCAGGTACACGTAGGTCCCCCCCGAGCGCGGGTAGCGCGCGGCGAGCTCGCCGTAGGTCCACGCGCCCGCGAGCACGAGAAGGCCCCCGACGACCCACAGGGCGAGCGTCAGCGCCGGGGAGGCGAGGGCGCCGATCAGCTGCGCGGGCGTCAGGAAGATGCCGACGCCGATGGTGTGCCCGACGACGAGAGCCGCCGCGGACCAGAGGCCGATGCGCCTGGAGTCGCTCAACGCGCGGGATTTTCCTACAGTTGCCCGATGCCGCCGGCCGCGCCGCTGAAACCGGGCGTCTCGTCCTCCGCCCGTTGTCTGGCCGGCGGCGGGCGGCGTAGCATGCGGTCTCAGTCCTTCGCAAAAAGGGGAGCCGCCGATGCCGCCCGCGTCCGGTCTGTCGATCGTGGTGCCCGTCTTCAACGAAGAGGCGGTGCTTCGCCACACCCACGCCGCGCTCAGTCGGCTCGCGGACGCCCCGGAGCTCGCCGAGCTCCCCTGGGTGGAGCTCGTCTACGTGGATGACGGTTCCTCCGATGGATCGGCGCGGGTCCTGCGCGAGCTCGCGGGGGATTCGGGCCGGCTCCGGGTGCGAGCCCTTCAGTTCAGCCGGAACTTCGGCCATTCCGCTGCCGTGATCGCCGGCCTCGAGGCGGCGCGGGGCGGCTACGTTGCGATCATCGACGCCGACCTGCAGGACCCTCCCGAGGTCCTGCCGGCCATGTACCGAGAGCT
>DATJPZ010000041.1:0-4172 GCA_035506175.1 Thermoanaerobaculia bacterium
CCGACCCGAGCGGCAACGTCACGGACTACGCATACGTCGCGACTGGCGTCGATCGGGCGTCTCCCGCGCGGCGGCCGCTGCTCTTCGCGACGGACAGCCTCGGCACGATCGAGACGCGAAGCTACGACCCACAAGGCCGGCTGCTCTCGATCGCGAACGGCGCGGGCGACACGACGAGCTTCACCTACGGCACCGACGAGATGGCCGCCACGATGACGCGGCCCGACGGAGTCACGGCGAGCTTCTCGGGATACGGCGAGCACGGCCATGCGTCCGCGATGACAGTTGCCGGGATCCAGTATCAGATGGAATACGATGCGGTGGGGAATCAGACCCGCGCCGACCTGGACGACTTCCGGCCCGAGCAGGGGGGCGTGGTGTCACGCGTCTTCGACGAGGACCGGAACGTCTCCCAGGTACTCGTCGGAGACTGCGATTCGGTGTCTGGGCCCTATCTGATCGACCCCGACACGATCAGCATCGAATATCGCAGCGACCACCGGAGGACGGCGATCCACCGGCCAGGCGGCGGCGACCACGCATTCGACTACGACGCACTCGGCCGCCTGACGGGCGTGCTCGAGTGGGTGGACGGACAGTGGCAGACCACCGCGCTCACCTACGACGCAGGCGGACGCTTGCTCTCCGCCCAGCTCCCGAACGGCATGCGACGGGAGGCGACCTTCGATTCGATGGATCGGCTCACGACGTTGACGGCGAAGCGCAATGGGAACGTCGAGGGCACGGCTACGCTCACCTACCAACAGGGACAGCTGAGTTCCCTATATGATTCCATCCGCGGGGGAATCGAGCGCTACTCATATGACAGCGCGGGGCGGGTTGCGTCTGTCACGTTCGCGGAGGGCGAGCATCTTTTTTCTTCCTACGACCTCCGATCGCGTCCGACATTGCAGACGCTCGAGATGCCTGACTCGAGTTCGTTGCGCCGACTCGGCTATGCCTACGACCTGGCTGACCGCCAGCAAGTGATCGACGAGGATGGTACGCCAATCCTCACGCATACCTACCAGGACGGACATCTCGCGGCGGAGACGTACGGGAACGGGCTTGCTCGCAGCTACAGTTACGACTCCGGGACCGGCCGCATCACGGGATCGCTCACGCTGAACGGATCGGGCCAGACGGTCGAGACGACGGCAGTGCAGCAAATCTATCAAACCGGGAGCGTGTATCTGACGGCCGACACGACGACCTCGATCGGCGTCACGGGCACCACGCACGAGGGCTACTACCTATCTCCCGTCGCCTCGAGCGGATCCCCTCCGATCGGATTCGAAGGCAAGCGCGTCTCCCTCGCGGATCTGCCGAAGGCATACGCCTACGATTCGCTCGGGAATCTGACCGGACTCGGGGACCAGTTCACCTACAACGCCGAGAGCAACCGGCTGCTCTCGGCAACCGTCGACAACGTCCAGGTTCCCTACACGTACGACGAGGCTGGTTTCGCCACGAGCCGAGGAGGCATCCCCCTCACGTGGACCGCGAACGGCAGGCTCGCATCGTACGGATCTTCGACGTCGCTTCTTTGGGACATGCTCGGGCGGCTCATCTCGTCGACCGTCGCTGGGCAGCAGATCCGCTGGCGCTTCGGGGGTCTCGTCCTAGCCGACGCTGCGGGCAATCCGACCGCCATCGAGCTCGGCGAGGCACAGATCCAGCTCGCTGGTGGCCATCTCTACCGACACGGCGATTTCCGGGGGAACGTGAAATTCGTCACCGACGACACGGCGCAGGTGGTCGCCCACTACGAGTACGGACCCTACGGCGTCGCCAACGTACTGGGGTCGAGCGCGGATCCGGTGGGCTTCGCGCAGCAGCTTCAGATCGGGAGCCTGATGATCCTCGGCGTGCGCATCTATGACCCGTTGGTGGGCCGATTCCTTTCACCGGACCCGATCCTCGACGTCGTCAATCAATACGACTACGCGCACGGCAACCCGATCTGGTTCTCGGATCCGACAGGCGCTTTCCCCACGCTCACCTACGGCGATTGGGAAGATTTCTTCGAGGACGCATCCTGGGTATCTTTTGCGTTTGCGTTCTTCACACCGCCCCCCGGCGATGCCTTCTTCATGGCCGCGGGAATCGGATTCCAGGGGTCGAAAGACGTTGCGCATCACCTGGGAGAGCACTATGGAACTTCTACGCCCGTTGGCTCGGGCGCCCCTCCAGCGGCCCCGAGCCGTGGTTCGGGTGCCCCCGGTGCTCCGGGTGCCGCATCGGGACCGCCAGCCTCTGGCCCGCTCGGTGCTCCAGGTGCCGCACCGGGAGCGCCCGACGGCGGCGGGGGAGCGGGACCGGGCGCTGGTCACGATTCTCCGCCTAGCGGAGGTCCATCCCACATCGGTTCGACAGGCGACGGATATATTTCGTTCTCATGCTCGCCGACCTCCATGAGCATAAGCCGGCCTCCTCAGCTGCAGCGGGCGGCGATGATCCTGGGCTCGATCCAGATCCTCCTTGCAGCCGCTATGCTGCAGCGCCGTCGGCGACGAGGGGCCAAAACACGGGACTCTCGAACTAGATCCCAGGGAGCGTAGGAATGCCGATCCGGTGTCCTGACTGTGGGGCGTCGATCGAGCTCGAGGCCGTAGGCGCTGCCAAGACGAATAAGGTTCCCGCGGCGCGCGCACACATGGGTCTGACGGGTTTCCAGCTGGCTCTCGTCTTCGCGGCGCTCTTGCTCGGGCTGATTGGCGCCCACCTCGAATATCACGGTCGTGTGCTCGGAGGTCAGTTCAGCCTGTTTGGATGGTCGATGGGACTCGCTGGCGCCGGGCGCGCGCTGAATCTCGTGAGCTTCCTCGTGCTTGCGTACTTCGGGCTCAAATCGATGCGAATGAAGCGGCGCATCGATCGGGGGAACTCGGGGCCGCGCCTCCGAGCCTGAGGGGAGCAGTATGTCGATCCAGTGCCCTCGCTGCGGAAGGCCGATTCAACTCGAAGTCTCCGGATCGATCGCAAACGAGGCAGGCGAAACGCCTTCCGCACCCTCACCCAGCGGTCTGACCGGTCTCGATCGGTACCTCTTCCTGGCTGCGGCGCTGCTCGTGCTCCTCGGCGCCTACCTGGACGATCAAGGCACCGGGGTCGGGCAGCCGATTCGCTTGCTGGGGCGCTCCATCGTGATCGCTGATCTCGGTCTGGGGCTGAGTATTCTCGGCTTCCTGGTCTTGATCTGGCTCGTGGTCAGATCCTCTCGCGCTCACTGGTGAGGGCCGAGCTCCTCATTTTCCCTTGTTCCCTTCAACACTTTGCAGGGAATTCCTCGGCGGCGCTCAGATCGCGATCGCGACGAAGGGAATCAGATTCCCTGAACCGCCCGGGGAGTGATTGGCCGCCGTGTTGCCCCGGGGCTCCGGTCCACCAACCGTATCGTCGTCAACGCGAATCGATCGTCAGATTGAATCTCCGAGGGATACGGCGTCGCGCAATGGATCGGCCTCGCAACCTGGATCGCGTGCCTGTGGGCGCTAGCGCGGATTGTTCGCCGGCGAAGCGACTACTCCGCTAGTGGCGCATTCGGGAGTTTATCTGGGGCTGCTCGGCGTGATGACGGCCAGGCTCTTCGGCTCCCAGGCAGCGAACTCTGGCGAGAGCAGATTGGCGCGGTGGGGTCGTATCTCACGATTACCTGTGGGGTCGCTGCCCTTCTCTTGAGGCGGAGAACGAAGTGAGCGAGGAGTCGTGGTCGCGGCGCGCCGGCGACTAGGACCGCGCCCACGCCCAGGGGATCGCTGCCTCGACCGCGTTCGCCGCCTTCGGCGGCCCCTCCGCCGGAAGCGGCCAACGCCGCACCCTCGAATCGGCTCCGACGCGCGGCGGGCTCAAGCGACTTGGCGCGGGGCTTGCTCTCCCGCTCTCCATGATCTCCGCGCGCGGTCCGGGACCGTGGGAGGCGCCTTGCGGGTCTCCGGCCTTTCTCCTTCTCGGGTCTTGGACGCTGCTCGTCTCGGGCTCCCTCCTCGGAGGCTGGATCGGGCGCGACGGCGCAGTGCTCGTCTCCTTCGCAGCCGTTGCGATCCTTCTCGCGGCTACGCGGCGCGGCCCGCCGCGCCGGCGGATGCCGCTGCGAGCGGGAATCGCCGCGCTCGCGGCCGGCTTCGCGAGCTATCCCGCATGGGCGGGGCTGATCACGGTCGTCGGCCTGC
>DATJPZ010000042.1:0-5974 GCA_035506175.1 Thermoanaerobaculia bacterium
GCATCCGGAAATCGTCGCGCAGCTCGACTACGTCAAGGCGAACCTGAAGGCGCCGGGCGTCGCGATCGTCGACTCGCGCGACCCGCGTTACTACGACGGCGTGGACGCCGGCAACATGCCGCGCGCGGGCCACATCCCGGGGGCGAAGACGCTGCCGTTCGACACCCTCCTCGCCGACGACAACCGCATGCTGAGCCCCGCCGACACGGCGAAGGTGATGCAGACCGCGGGCATCAAGCCCGGCGACACCGTCGTCAGCTACTGCCACATCGGCCAGCAGGCGACCGTCATGTACTTCGCCGCGAAGCGCCTCGGCTACAAGGCGCTCCTCTACGACGGCTCGTGGGACGAGTGGAGCAGGAGGCCCGAGCTGCCGGTGGAAAAAAGCCCGAAGCCGTAAGCCGTCACTGGAAGTACCCGCTCACGTCCAGGATGAAATCCACCGTTCCCGTCGAATCCGAGAAGGCCTTGATCGACGCGGATCCATCCGTGGACACCGCGATGAACGCATTGTTCGCCCGCGTCTGACCCTGGGAGAAGGTGATCGTGTTTGTGGGAGGTCGCGCGCCGTCGGCCCGGTACGTCGTGATGACCCCGGGCTGCTTTGCTCCCGTGACCGTGACGTTGGCGACGAGCGTAGCTGCCGTTGCCGGAATGCCGCAGATTCCGGCCGTTGCGAAGGACCGCTCCGATCCAGGCTGGAGCGGACTCGACGACAGCCGCGTGTCGACGACTCGGCACGGCCGCAGGGTGAAGAGCTTCGCCCCGGCCGCGCGCGGGACCACGGGAACACTAGAGTTGTACCGCAGGTAGCCGAACAGGGCCGGCGTCGCGCCATTGCAATGTTGTTCGAAGTCGATTGCGAGCGCTTGCACTCCGAGGGACTCGTTGAACTGTATTTCGAGGACGATGAACCGTCCCGAAGTCGAATTGCAGTTCTCCGCGCGGGTCGATACGTCGAGGCCGGGCACGGGCGGCGAGGACGACGGGTATTTTGCGGCGCCCTCGTAGATCCCCGGCAGTAGTCCTTCGGAGGGCGCCGAGAAGTTCAGCCAGAACGTGGTCGCGCTTCGAAACTGGACGTAGACCCCCGTCCAGGGATAACCCCCGATCACGAACGTACCGTCCAGGGTCGTCAGCGTCGTCTTCCGGCCCATTCCTACGGGGTCGCCTGGGTCGCTATCGAGGTAGAGCAGCGTCCGAGCCGAATCGTCGTCGAGGATGACGCCGGCGGCCTGTCCAAAGGCGACGGGAGCGCCCGCCGCGTTGCTCAACGAGAAACCAAGGCTCCGGTCCGGTTGAGGGATCCGATTGCCGAGAATCGGCACGGCGACGGAGGCCGTCGTTTGCCCGGGAGCGAAGGACGCGGTTCCCGCCGTTGCGACGTAATCCGTCCCCGCCTTCGCGGAATCGTCCGCGGTCGAGTAGTCGACGGAGACAGCCGTCGGGGAACGCCGCGAAAGCGAAACCTGGAACGGGAGATTCTCCGGCTCTCCGTTTCCCTCGTATGCGGCGGCCTGAGCAACCGAGAGGCGCGGCTGCGTCGAGAGAAGCGAGTTGTACCGGACCGAACCGAGCAGGGCAGGAACGGCTCCGTTGCAGTGCTGCTCGAAGTCGATCGCGAGCTTGCGGACGTCGCCTGCGGCTCCGATGTCCGCCTCGAGGACGACGAACCGGCCCGTGGCCGTGTCGCAGACTCCGCCGCCCACGCTGAGGCTCGGATGGGGCGCCGACTGGTACGGACCCACGGCGCCTTCGTAAACGCCCGGCACGAGAGCCGCGCCGGAGGGCGCGGAGAAGGTGAGGTACCAGGAGGACGACCCCTGGAAGGAAACGCTCACGGTTCCAGGGCCGGACCCTGCCGCGATCCTTCCATCGAGCGGCGTCAGGGTGAACGACTGGCCTCCGCCGGCCGTGTCGCCCGCGTCGCTTGCCAGCTCGATGAACGTGCGGCCCGTGTCGTCGTCGAGGATCGTTCCGAAGGCCTCAGAGTCCCCGAGCGCCGCGCCGATCGCGTTGCCGAGGTCGAGGCGAAGCCTCCGATCGGGTTGCGGGACGGTGTTGCCGAGCACGGGCACGTCCACCCGCACGCCCGCCGTTTGCCCCGGGGCGAAGAGAGCGGTGCCCGACTTCGGGACGTAGTCCGTCCCCGCCTTCGCTGAATCATCGTTGGTTGTGTAATCGACGGAGACGGCGGAGAGCGCACGGGCCGAGAGCGAGATCCAGAACGTGAGGTTCTTTGGCTCGCCGTCTCCCTCGTACGTGACGGCGGGCGACACCGAGACACGTGGACCGATCCCGAGAAGAGAGTTGTACCGGATCGAACCGAACAGGGCGGGAACCGCTCCGTTGCAGTGCTGTTCGTAGTCGAGCGCGAGCACCTGCAGCTCGCCCGCCGGCCCGAGCTGGAGTTCGAAAACCTCGAATCGTCCCGTGAGAGTGTTGCAGCCCCTGCCGATTGTGTCGACGCTCAGTCCGGGTTCGATCGGCGCCTGGAACCCACGCCGGGTTGCGCTCTCGTACACACCCGGCGCGAGCGGGACGCCGGCGGGCGGTGCAAACCCGAGATTCCATTGCGACGACGCGCCGGTGAACATCACGAAGACTCCGTTCGGCCAGCCTGAACCCGTGATGGAGCCATCGGCCGAGGTCAGGGTGAACGTCTGCCCCAGCCCGACCGAATCTCCGGCGTCGCTCGCGAAGTACAGGAATGGAGGCGGCAGGCCGACGCGGAGGTTTGCCGACGGCGTGTTTCCTGCGCCGCCCTCAAGCGACGTGACGGCTGCGGTGTCGATCTTGAAACCCGGTGCCGTTCCCGTGACGTTCACGGAAAACGTGCACGACCCGCCTCCGAAGAGCGTCCCTCCGCTCAGCGCGATCGCGTTCGATCCCGGCGGCGCCGTGATCGCGCCGTCGCCGCACGCGCCGCTCAGCACGCTCGGCGTGGAGACCACGACACCGGGCGGAAGCGTGTCCGTGACCGCGATTCCCGTGAGGGGGTCCTGCGGGTTCGGATTCGCAACGAGGAACGTCAGAGGGGTGGAACCGTTCAACGGGACGTCCGCGGCGCCGAACGCGATCGCGAGGGTCGGCGGCGCGGCGCGCTTGTGCACCGGAACGGTCGAGTTGATTCGAATGGAGGCGAAGAGCGCCGGGGTGCTTCCATCGCAGTGCTGCTCGAGGTCGATCGCGAGAGCCTGCACCGTGCCAAAAGGACCGAAGTCGGCCTGGAGAACGTCGAACCGGCCGGTGATGGTGTCGCAGCCCCTGCCTTCGCCCGCTGCGCTGAGGCCGGGCGCCGACGGCGGCCCACCCGGCCAAAACGCCGCGCCTTCGTACGCGCCGACCGCGAGCCTTCCCCCCGCGGGAGGAGCGAAGTGGAAGCTCCACCATGTGGCGCCCTTGAAGTCAACCTGGAGGTCGGCGGGACCGCCGATGGTCGAGATCACGCCGTCCAGCGGCGGACGAATCGTGATGTGTTTTCCCGCCCCGACCCAGTCGCCGGCCTCGCTGTCGACGCGGATGAGACTCCGGATTGCGTCGTCGTCGAGGATGGTTCCCGCCGCCTGCCCGAACCCGATGGGCGCTCCAACCGCGTTTCCGAGCGAAAAGACGAAGCCGCGGTCCGGCTGCGGAACCTTGTTTCCGAGCACGGGGACGTCCACGTTCGCGCTCGTCTGCCCGGCCGCAAACGTGACCGTCCCCGACGTGGCAACGTAATCCGTTCCGGCCTTCGCCGTGGCGTCGGCAGTCGCATAGGCGGCCGAGACGCCGGACGCGACGCGCTTCGAGAGCGACATCCGGAACGTCTGGCTTACCGGTTCGCCGTCCCCTTCGAACGTCGCGGCGGACGCCACGGAGAGGCGCGGCCCCGTGTCGACGAGAGAGTTGAACCGGACCGAACCGAAAAGAGCAGCTGTGCCGTTGTCACAGTGCTGCTCGAAGTCGATGGCGAGCGCCCGAATGTCACCTGTCGGGGCGTAGCGCGCTTCGAGGACGAGGAATCGGCCTGAGGAAGCGCACCCGCGTCCCTCCCCGGAAACGTTGATGAGCCCTTGGGACAGCCACGGTCCGGCGCTCTCGTAGATTCCGGGCGCGAGTTGACCGGCGGCGGGGGGCGGCACGAACTGAAGGTCCCACGAGTCGTCGACGTGGACCGTGACGCCGTTCCCGGATCGCGAGGGCGTGATCGCTCCGTCCTTCGGCGTCAACGTGAATGTCTTTCCCCCTCCGATGTAGTCGCCCGCGTCGCTTGCGAACTCGATGAAGGTCTCGCCCGAATCGTCATCGAGAATGGTTCCCGTGGCCAGGCCGAACGCGATCGGCGCGCCGGCTGGGTTGCTCAAGGAGAGCGAAAGCGCCCGATCGGGCTCGATCGTTTTGTTACCGAGGATCGGCACGTCCACGGTGGCGACCGTCTGCCCGGCGGCGAACGTCACCGTTCCCGATGTCGCAACGTAGTCCGTGCCCGCCCTCGCCGAACCGTCGGCGGTCGCGTAGTCGACAGAGGTCGACACCGGCGCGCGCGCCGAGAGCGATACGAGGAAGGTCAGATTTCTCGGCTTCCCGTCTCCTTCGTAAGCGCTCGCGTTGGCGACCGACACGCGCGGCCCGACGCCGATGGACGAGTTGTATCGGATGGATCCGAGGAGGGCGGCGCCCCAACCCCAGCAGTGTTGCTCGAAATCAGCCGCGAACGACAGGATTTCGGAATCTGGTCCAAATTGGGCTTCGAGGACGACAAAGCGTCCCGTGATCGAAGTGCACGCGCGTGTGGCTGCCGTCACCCCGAGGCCGGGCTGCGCACCTTGGCCGGGGTAAAGCGTCGCACTTTCGTAAACCCCGGGCGCGAGGAGAGCGCCGGCGGGTGGAGCGAACGTGAGGCGCCACGGTATCGGCGCATCGAAGAACACGGTGACACCCTCGGCCGCCGAACCTTTCGCCGAGAAGGTCCCATCCTGGGGAGTCAGCAAATACGTTACGCCCCAGCCTACGGGGTCATAGGTGTCGCTCGACATGGAAAGGAACGTGCTGCCGGCCGCGAACAATCGCGGCGACGCCGCCAGGAGGAGGCCGATCGCTGATGCAGTGATCGTGCGGCGGAGGCGAATCCCGGGAGTCATAGAACCCGTTTGGGCAACCAGGAACTATATCCTCGTCGGCCGCTAGTCGGGCGTTGACAGCGGTTCTCAACCGAGGCGTACGAGATGAACGGAGAGCCGCCGCCCGACGTCCACGGCGCTCCCGTGCGCCTGATCGTCCCCGGCTGGGCTGGCGACCATTGGATGAAGTGGCTCAGGCGGCTGAGCCCGCAGACCGACGCGCAGAAGGGCTTCTACTTGGACGTCGCCTACCGCTACCGAGCCCCGCGTCGCGTCCAAGCGTGGGCCTTGCCGAGCCTGAACGAGAAGCAGTGGGCCGCGAGCGTCACGAAGATGGCCGGCTGGGGCGCAGACGTTCCCGAGGCGAAGCGCGACGAGCTCGTCGCCTACCTCGCGAAGAACTTCGGGCCCGACAACGACCGCTTCCAGCCGGTCGTCACGCGCCCCGCCGGGCGGTAGCCTCGCCGGCAGCGGTAGTAGCCCTACTTCACGGGCACCGTCAGCGGCTTGCCCTTCTCGGCCACGAAGACCACCGCGAGCTTCGCGGGAATCGTGCCGGCGTTGGCGGCCTCGTGCCACTTGCCGGGCTTGTACGTGAAGTGGTCGCCCGCCTTCAGCGTCACCTTCGGAACGCCCTCGTTCTCGAGCGTGATCGTGCCCTCGATGACGAACACGAAGGCCTCGGCGTTGTGCATGTGCCTGCCCTCGGCCCCGCCGACCGGGATCTCCACCCACACCATCAGGGCCTCGCGGTCGGTGCACCCCGCGAGATCGGTCTTCGAGACGACGGTCCTCTTGAGGGCCGGCGGCTGCTGGGCGGCGAGGGAGAGGCCCAGGGCGAGCGCGACGGCGGCTGCGGCGAATACGCGGAA
>DATJPZ010000043.1:0-2060 GCA_035506175.1 Thermoanaerobaculia bacterium
AAAGCCGCGGTTCGAAGTGAGGATCATCGCGCCCTTCTCGTAGCGGGCGTTGACGAGCTGGAAGAACAGATTGCCGCCGCCGGGTGTGATCGGGAGGTAGCCGATCTCGTCGACGATGAGCAGGGCGAAGCGGCAGTAGTAGCGGATCCTCTCGCGAAGGGCGCCGTCGCGTTCGGCCTTGGCGAGCGCGGCGACGATGTCGGCGAGCGAGCTGAAGTAAACGCTGCGGCCGGCTTTCACCGCCTCGACGCCGAGGGCGAGGCTCAGGTGCGTCTTGCCGGTTCCGGGCGGACCTATGAGATGCAGCGCTTCGGCGCGATCGACAAACTGAAGTCCGGCGAGCGCCAGGATGCGGTTCTTGTCGAGCGAGGGCTGGAAGGCGAAGTCGAACCCGGCGAGGGTCTTGATCGCCGAGAGCCTCGCCATCTGGACCGCCATCCTGACGCGGCGGTTCTCGCGCGTGGTCAGCTCCTCGGTGAGCAGGGCGTCGATGGCCTCGACGGCGCCGATCTCGCCCCGCTCGATGCCGCGCAGGGTGACGTCGAGAACTTCCAGCGCCCGCGGCATCTTCAGGGCGACGAGGGTCGTTTTGACGCGCTCGATGACGGACGGCGCGCTCATCGGATGCCTCCGAGGCCTGCGAGACGGCGGCCGACGGCGGCATAGAAGTCGAGCGAGCGCCGAACCACGCGATCGCCGGCGCGCGTGAGGATCGGGGGCTCATTGCGCTCTCTGCGGCGACCAGGGCTGGCCGGCTTGCGATGCGACGGATCGAGCCGCTTCTCGCCCCGACCCTCCAGAGGGGCGTGGGTCGCAACGAGCGTGCCGTCTTCGAAGATGCGGATCTCGTCGGCGAGGACGTGGACGTCGAAGACGCGCCGCCGGGTCGTGTCGGGGACGCTGTAGAGATTGCCGCCGACGCTGACCATGCCCTCGTGCGAAGCGCGTCGCTCGAGCCGCAGCGCCGCGCTGTAGGGGACAGTCGGCAGGGCCACCAGTGACACCTTCTCCTCGGCGAAGGCCTCGTTGACGACCCGGTTGGTCGTTGCGTGCACGCGCGGATTGGCGACGGCGTCGAGCCAATGACGGAGCTGATCGTTCAGATCGTCGAGATTGCGGAAGACGCCGCCGAGGAAGAAGTCCTCGCGGATATAGCGGAACGGGCGCTCGACCTTGCCCTTCGTCTTGGGCCGATAGGGTCGGCAGGCGCGCGGCTGGAAGCCGTAGTGCCGGGCGAGGTCGACGAGGGCGCGGTTGTAGACGACGAGCCCGTCGGCGTCCTCGCCGATCACCGCGGTCTTCATGCGGTCGTAGAGGATCGTCTTCGGCGCGCCGCCGATCGCGGCGAAGGCGGCCATGTGGCAGCGGAGCACGCTTTGCAGATCCTGGTGGAGGACGAAGCGCGCCCAGATCAGCCGGGAGTAGCCGAGCACCATTGAGAACAGCCAGACGATGCGCTTCACCCCCGGCTCGTCGGCGAACGTGACCTCGAAGCGGGCGAAGTCGACCTGGGCCTGATCGCCAGGCGGCGTCTCGAAGCGTGTCTCGTACGCGGCGCTCCGCACGGGACGAATGTCGCGGACCCGGTCGCGCACGACGCTGTAGCTGCCGGAATAGCCGCGCTCCTCGATCTCCCGGAGGAGACGCCGCGCGGTCAGCGCGGGATAGGCCGCCAGGCGCTCGCGCAGGTACGGTTCGAAGGTGTCGACGAGGCTCGGCGCCGACGGGCGCTTCTTGTAGGCCGGCGGCTCCAGCCCTTTGGCGATGTAGGTCCGGACGGTCTTCCGGTCGACGCCGACCTGCCGGGCGATGGCGCTGACGGACAGGCCCTGGCGATGCAGATCCAGGATCATGACGAGCTCCCCAAGTTTGATCACCGCGCCCTCCCTCCCGCCAGCAGGAGGAGCCTCGGCGATTCGGCGCGCCCGCCGACCGTCCCGGGCATGCCCGGGACGGTCGGCAGTCACGAAAACTGGGGAGTTTTCAAATGTCACAACTGGGGAGAATGCGGGCGCCACTCACACGCGCGGGCGCCGGCGCCTGGACGATCAGGCCCTTCA
>DATJPZ010000044.1:0-2194 GCA_035506175.1 Thermoanaerobaculia bacterium
CCTCTCCCATGGCGCCGGCACCGATGCATTCCCGGATCTCGTAGGGTCCCAGCCGGGAGCCCGTCCGATCGCGTTTCGCCGGCGCGGGCTGAAGTCCGCTCACAGGCCTCTCACGGACTTGGTCGAGACGTTTCCGGCGTAGCGCCGAACCTTCATCTCCACGGTGCCGATGCGGAGCCGGTCGCCGTCGGCCAGCGCACGCGGCGACGTGACGGGCTGATCCTCGAGAAAGGTCCCGTTCTTGCTCCCCAGATCCTCGACCGTCGCCTGGTCGCCCGACACGACGATGGACGCGTGGTGGCGCGAGACGCTGTGAACGTCGACCCATGCCGCCGCATCCCGGTCCCGCCCGAGGATGTTCACGCCTTCCTGGAGCGCGATCTCGCGGTCCGCCCACAGGAGCTTGAAGACGACAGGGGACGCAGGCGGGCGCTCGCGGCCCGGCTCCGGAGCCGCCTCGCCAGCGAACGCGTAGCCATAGCCGTGGATCGTCCGGATGAACCGTGGCTCCGCAGCGTCATCGCCGATGATCCCGCGCAGCTCGGCCACGAGCCTCGCGAGGTTCCCCTCCGCCACGAAGACGCCCGGCCAGAGCGCTTCCTGGAGCTCTTCTTTCGAGAACGCCTTCGGACGATTCGCGGCCAGAAGCTCGAGCAGCCGGAACGTCTTCTTGGGAACGCGCACCCGCGCCTTCCCGCGAAAGAGCTCGCGCGATTCTGAGTCCAGGACGCAATCGCCGAAAGCAAGTCGCATCGGAAGCTCACGAAAGAACCGAAGGAAAAGCGAAGGCCCGGCGAAGGACTTCAGGTGCGGGCCGCGCCAATTATGTCACCGGGAGCCGGGCCCGCAGGCCCGGCGGAGGTGGCGCGATGAGGTCCCTCTCCTTCTCCACGACGGCCCTGCTCGTCTCGGGCCTCTGGCTCGCCTCCGGGCGGGCGAACGCCCAGACCGTCACGACCTTCGCGGGCTCGGGAGCGGCCGGGAGCGAAGACGGGAACGGCCCACAAGCGTCGTTCTCGAGGCCGGTCGCGCTCGCGGTCGACGCGTCGGGCAACCTCTACGTCGCTGATCAATCCAACAACAAGATCCGGAAGATAACGCCCTCGGGCACGGTGACGACCTTCGCCGGTTCAGGGTCCAAGGGTGGAGCGGACGGAAGCGGTGCGTCGGCGTCCTTCCGGGTCCCGAACGCAGTGGCGGTCGACCTGTCCGGGAACGTCTATGTGACAGAGGAATCCTTCTGGGCCTACGGAAGCGGGTCCGACGCGGACATCCGGAGGATCACGCCCACCGGTGACGTGACGACGGCCGTCACGCTGCACCAGGAGGTGATGACCATTTCGGGCGTGGCCACGGACCGCTCGGGGAACCTCTACGTAGCGGATGCAGGAGATGGTGCCGACGGCGGCCAGGGCAAGATCCTGAAAATCACGCCCGCCGGGGCCGTGACGGCCATCGCCGGCTATGGAACTCGTGTGGAGGCCTCGAACCCGTGGGGGATCGCGGTCGACCCCGTGGGGAGGATCTACTTCTCGGACACGAACCCAGACTTCCCAAACGTCGCAACCGGGCTCGTCAAGGCGATAGACGTCGATGGGAGTAGCAGGGTCCTCGCGGCGGGGCTCAACGTTCCCGCGGGGATCGCCCTCGATAGCGCCGGAGGGGTTTTCGTCGCGGAAAGCGGCAACAACCGCATCCTCCGGGTCGCTGCGGACGGCAGCGTGTCCGTCGTTGCGGGCTCCGGGATGATCGGGAGCGCGGACGGCCCTGCGGCCGACGCGACGTTCGACGAGCCCCAGGGCGTCGCGCCCGACGGAAAGGGCAACCTCTACGTCTCCGACAGCGCCAACAACAGGATCCGGAAGATCATCCTGACGGGCGCGGCGTGCGGCCCTTACTGCACGAATTGGTTCGTTCCGTCCGTGGCCCACATCGCCGGGGCCGACGGATCGTTCTGGACGTCCGACCTCGTCCTCCACAACCGAGCCGGCTCACCTGCACAGGTCACGCTGAAGTTCCTGGGAAACTCCCGGGACGGCACATCCGGCCCCGAGAAGTCGTTCACCCTCGATCCCTTGCAAACGGTCACCTACGCCGATCTCCTCTCCTCGGTGTTCGGCATCGCCGACGACGCCGGCGCCGTCGAGATCCTCACCCCCTCCGACGAGCTCATCGTCCGCAGCCGCACGTTCAC
>DATJPZ010000045.1:0-24508 GCA_035506175.1 Thermoanaerobaculia bacterium
GTCCGCGGGTCAGGTCCGGAGCCGCGGGGCCTCGGGGCGCGCCGAGCGGCGTGGGAATCGCGGGCGCGAGCTCCGCGGCGCGCGGCCTGGCCCCGGACGGGACCGACGGCTGCGGCGCCGGGGGAAGCGCGGGGGTCGGCACCGCGAGTACGGCCAGCCGTGGAGCGGCCACGATCGTGATGTGGGGCGGCGAGAGCGTCGCGGTGGGCCGGGCCACGGCGACCTTGGGAGCGGTCGGCGCGGCGGTCGGGGGCGCGTAAGCGATCGGAGCGGAGAGGGGCATGGCGCCGACGCGGAAGGGACCCTTTTCGCGGATGCCCTCGAACAGGAACCGGCCGTTCTCGACCGGGGCCGCGGCCAGAAAGCGCGTTCCCGAGAAGAGGAAGACCGCGCCGCCGTCCGCCGCGGTGCCCTCCAGACGCAGCCCGGCGGGCGTCTCGACGAGCGTTTCCAGGCGGGCCGCCGCCACGCCGCGACTCCCCCGGGCGAGCCCCGTCGGGAGAGGCACGCGGTCGAGCTCCCGAACCGTCTTCAGCGCGAGCAGGACCGGGGCCGCAGCCGCGAGCAGGACGGCGGCGACCGCCAGTCTCGCCGGCACGGGCGTCGACAGCACGCCGCGGACGCGGCGCCAGACGGCGTGTCGTCCGGCGTCCCGCGCGCACTTCTCCGTACAGTAGAGGTGCCCCCGCATCCGCACCTCGCAGAGGCGACAGACGGGCTTGCGGCAGTGGTGGCAGGATTTGTGCGCACGGCGGCCGGAGTGGACCGGGCACGGGACGTTCACGACGACATTTTAAACGGGGCGGCGCGCGGCCCGACCGGCGACGAGAAGAAATATAGTTCCGAGGGGCGACATTTGAAGATCAACCTCCCGAACGCGCTGACCCTCCTGCGCATTTTTCTCGTGCCGTTCCTGGTCGTCGTGCTCCTGACGAAATTCGACGGCCGCGAGACCGTGGGGCTCGTCATCTTTCTGACGGCGGTGGCGACGGATTTCCTCGACGGCTGGCTCGCGCGGCGCCGCGGGGAGATCACGACGCTCGGCGCGTTGCTCGACCCGATCGCCGACAAGCTCCTGATCTCGGCGGCCTTCATCTCGCTGGTGGAGCTCGGTCTGGCGCCGGCCTGGATGGTCGTCGTCGTCATCGGCCGCGAGTTCGCGGTGTCGGGCCTGCGCTCGATCGCGTCGGGGCGCGGCATCGTCATCTCGGCGTCGGTCTGGGGCAAGATCAAGATGGGCACACAGATCGCCGCGGTGTCCCTGCTCATCCTGGCGCTGCGCCACGAGGGGTTCGCGCTGCCGGGCCGCATCGCCCTCTGGGCGGTCGTGGCCGTGGCGATCGTCTCGGGGACGGAGTACTTCACCCGCTTCCTGCGCCGGATCGTCCTCGAAGGCCCGCGGCCGGGCGACTGAGGAGGAGCGCGCGGCGGCGGCTCGGTCAGACCCGCCGCAGCAGGAACCGCCAGATGGGGCGCCCTTCGCGCGCGTACTTGATCTCGTAGTTCGTCGGGGGAGGCGCGGGCAGGTCGTCCCAGGCGCCGCGCTCGAGCGACGGGACGGTGTCGACGAGCGTCTCGAGCTCGCGGCCGTAGTCGGGGTGATCGGTCGCGAGGCGCATGGACCCTCCCGGCGCGAGGCGCGAGGCGGCGATCTCGAGAAACACGCCGTCGAGGAGCCGCCGCTTCTTCTGTTTCTTCTTCGGCCACGGATCGGGAAAGTAGACGTGCAGCGCGCGGAGGCTCGCGGGCGCGAGCGCGGTCTCGACGAAGAGGCGGCCGTCGGCGCGGACGATCGCGGCGTTGCGCAGGCCGGAGCGCTCGACGCGCTCGCGGCAGAGGCGGTAGTAGGAGAGCGAGCGTTCGACGCCCAGAAAGTCGTGCTCCGGGTTGCCGCGCGCGGCGGCGATCAGGAAGCGCGCCTTGCCGCTCCCGATTTCGACTTCGAGCGGTGCGGTGCGTCCGAAGCGGGCGGCGGCGTCGAAGGCGCGGGCCGGCCAGAGCTCCTCGTCGGGGACGGAGGGGAAGCGGCCGGGCGCATCCCGTGTGCTACCCTGACTTCGCAACGCCCCGATTGTCATGCCCACGATCGTCTTCGTCAACGAGGGGAAGGCCGGTGTGGTCGCCGACGGAACCACGATCCTCCAGGCTGCGCTGGATCTGGGCGTCAAGATCAGCCACGTCTGCGGCGGCAACGGCACCTGCTCGACCTGCCGCGTCGAGGTGGTCGTGGGCGGCGAGAATCTCTCGGCGATCAACCCGCAGGAGAAGGCCTACGACATGGGCGACGGCCGCCGGCTCGGCTGTCAGGCGCGCGTCCAGGGCAACTGCGCGGTCCGCGCGTTGATGATCCCCAAGGTGGAGCTCTACTAGTCCAGCCGGGCGGCGACTGCCCGCGCGAACTCGCGGGTCCCCGTCGTGCCGCCGAGGTCCGGCGTCCGAACGCCCGCCGCGAACGTCGCCAGAAGGGCCCGCTCGATCCGCCCCGCGTGCTCGGGCAGGTCGAGGTGGCGCAGCATCAGGATCGACGACATCAGCAGCGCCGTCGGGTTGGCCTTGTCCTGCCCGGCGATGTCCGGGGCGGTACCGTGGACCGCTTCGAAGATCGCGGCGTCCTTGCCGAGGTTCGCGCCGGGGACGACGCCGAGGCCCCCGACGAGGCCAGCGGCGAGGTCGGAGACGATGTCGCCGTAGAGATTCTCGAGCAGCAGCACGTCGAAGGTCTCCGGGTTCATCACGAGGCGCATGCACGCGGCATCCACGATGCGGTCGTCGGCGGCGATGTCGGGGTAGTCGAGGGCGACTTTCCGGAAGCACTCCAGGAACAGGCCGTCGGAGAGCTTCATGATGTTGGCCTTGTGGATCGCCGTGACGCGCCGGCGCCCGTGGGCGCGCGCGTACTCGAAGGCGTAGCGCGCGATGCGCGTCGACGCCACTTCGGTGATGATCTTGAGCGACTCGACCACGCCGGGGACGACGGTGTGCTCGAGGCCGCTGTAGAGCGACTCGGTGTTTTCGCGCACGACGACGAGATCGACCCCCTGAAAGCGGCTGGCGACGCCGGGAACGTTCTTGACCGGCCTCAGGTTCGCGTAGAGCTCGAAGGCCTGGCGCATCCGCACGTTGACCGACTGGAACCCCTTCCCGATCGGGGTCGCGACCGGCCCCTTCAGCGCGACGCGCGTGCGCCGGATGGCCTCGAGGGCGGCCGCGGGCAGGGGATCGCCGGACCGCTTCTCCGCTTCCCTCCCGACGACCACCTCTTCGAACTCGAGCGGCGCTCCCGACGCCCGGAGGATCTCGACGACCGCGTCGGCGACTTCGGGGCCGATGCCGTCGCCGCGGATCAAGGCGACCGCGCGGCTCACTGGGCCTCCCGCCGCTCGGCCGGTGCCGGCAGGATCATGCGGACCTTGCGGATCGCGGTCGGCGTCGCTTCCTCGACGATGAAGTCGGCGAAGCGGCCCTTCCAGCGGTCGCCTTTGCGCGGGATCCGGCCGAACCGGAGCATCAGGTGTCCGGCGATCGTCTCGGCCTCGTCGCGCGGCAGGCGGATCCCGAACTGTTCTTCGAGCTCGTCGAGGCGCAGGCTCCCGTCGAGCAGGTACGTCCGCTCGCCGGCGGCCAGGAAGCCGGGGTGCTCCTCGTCGTACTCGTCCTGGATCGGGCCGAGGAGCTCTTCGATCGCGTTCTCGATGGTGACGAGGCCGGCCGTGCCGCCGTGCTCGTCCACGACGATCGCCATGTGCGTGCGGCGGCGGCGCATCTCGCGGAAGAGATCCTCCGCGCGCTTGAACTCCGGGACCAGGAACGGCGCGTCGAGGTAGCGCGCGAGCTCGAAGCTCTCTTCCTCGGCGTCGGAGAGGTCGAAGAGGTCCTTCGCGTGGAGGATGCCGACGATGTTGTCGATCGAGCCGCGGTACACCGGCAGCCGCGAGAGCTTCTGTTCGCGCAGGAGAGCCTTGAGGTCTGCGAAGCTCGCTGTCTCGGGGAGCGCCACGATCTTCGTGCGCGGGACCATGATGTCGCGCACCGTCTTGTCGCCGAACTCGACGACCTTGTGGAGCAGGCGCGTCTCCTCGCGATGGATGACGCCCTCGTCGGCGCCGAGGTTGAAGACGCTCTTGAGCTCCTCTTCGGTCAGGCTCTGATTCGCCTGCGAGACCCCGAGCACGGCGAGGACGCGATTGGTCAGTCGGACGCAGACCTCGGCGATCGGGGCGAGGAACTTCATCATCCACGAAAGCGGCACGACGACGGCGCGGGACACCGAAACGGGCGAGGCCGCGCCGATCGCCTTGGGCGTCATCTCGGCGAACACGAAGAGCGCCAGCGTCGAGAAGACGACCGAGGCCGGGACGCCGTAGCGGACGCCGAACCAGCCCGTCGCGAGCGTCGTTGCCGAGGCCGACGCGGCCGACATGAAGAGGTTCTGGCCGATGAGGATGACCGCGAGCAGGCGCGGGGTGTGGGCCTTGAGGCTCCGGATGAGGGCGCCGCGGCGGTCTCCCTTCTCGCGCAGGCGCTGGAGGTCGATCCGGCCGAGCGCGACGAGGGCCGTCTCGGAGCCCGCGAAGAAGGCCGAGAGGGCGAGCGAGAGGAGGAACGCGATGACGTAGAGGGTCGTCTGTGGAGCCATGAACCGTCCTTTCGAGTCCTGAGCCGCCGAGTCTACAGGCGAAGGCCGCCGAGGCGTTCGAGGGCCCAGCGGGCCGCGTCCGAGAGCCCCGGCTCGGCCAGCGTCGCGGCGCGGCGCAGCGCCGGGAGGCACTCCCGGTCGCCACGCGCGCCCGCCGAGAGCGCGGCGTTGCGCTGCAGTCCGCGCCGCGTCGCGCGGTTGACGGCGGTGGCGCCGAAGCGCCGGCGCCAGGCGCCCTTCCCCATGTCGAGCAGCGCGGCCCGGGTAGGCGCTTCGGGCAGAGAGCTCGCGGCGGCCTCGAGCGGCGCGTTCCAGGGACAGACTTCCTGGCAGACGTCGCAGCCGAAGACGTGCTCGCCGAGCGCGGCCTTCCAGGCGTCGGGGACGGGGCCGGCGTGCTCGATCGTCCAGTAGGCGAGGCACCGCGAGGCGTCGACCACCGCCGGCGCGCGCAACGCGCCGGTCGGGCACGCGTCGAGGCAGCGCACGCACGCGGCGCACTGGTCGGCGACCGGCGAGTCGACGGGAAGATCGAGGTCGGTCACGATTTCGGCCAGCAGCAGGTAGGAGCCCTGCGCCGCGTCGATGAGGCAGCCGTTCTTGCCGATCCAGCCGAGGCCGGCGGCGGCGGCGAAAGCCCTCTCGGACAGCGGTGTGGAGTCCACGCACACCCGGCTCGACCAGCCCTCGCCGAGGCGTTCGCGGGCCCGGGCCACGACGCGCGTGGCGCGCTCCCGCAGGGACCCGTGGTAGTCCTCGCCCCGGCTGTAGCGGGCGAAGACGGTCCCGTCGGAAGCGCGGTACGGGGCCGGAGGGTGAGGCGCCGCGAGGCAGACGACCGACCGCGCCCCGGAGAGCAGTTCCCGGGGCGAGCGGCGGATCTGGCGAGTCGCCTCGAGGTAGCGCATGCCGGCGTGGAAGCCCGCGTCGAGCCAACGCTCGAACCGGTCGAACTCCGGAGCGGAGTCGGCGAGCGCGACGCCGAAGCGCGTGAAGCCCTCGCGCTCGGATTCCTCGTGCAGGACGCGGCGGGCCAGGAGTCGGTCCGGAGGCCCGTTCGCGCGCACGACGGCGGATGCTAGCATCGGCGCCCGAAGGAGGGCGCGTGGCCGAGCGCGACCGGTTCTCGACTCGGGTGTTCGGGCTCGCCGTCGTGGCGCTGCTCGCGTACCTGTCGTTCCGGATCTTCGAGCCCTTCTTTGCCCCGATCTACTGGGCATTTCTGCTCGCGTTCATGCTCTTCGGCGTCAACCGCTGGCTGCGGCGGGCGCTCGCCGGGCGCCACGGTCTCGCCGCGGCGCTGCTGACGGCCGCCGTCGCGCTGGGCGTCGCGATCCCCGCCGCGGTCGGCGCGGTGGTCTTCGCAAAGCAGGCGGTCGAGCTCGCGCACCGGCTCTCGGCGTCGGCCCAGATCTACCAGATCGCCGGCGTCGGCGACGTCGTGAAGATCCCCGTGATCGGGCGGGGCCTGGATTTTCTCCGGGAGCGGTTCCACGTCGACACGGATCAGGTGCGCGACTGGTTGATCCAGGGAGCGCAACAGGCCGTCCAGTTCCTCTTCGCGCGCAGCCGCGACGTCCTGTTCGGGGCATTCGGCATTTTCGCCAACGTGGCGCTGACGCTCTTCGTGCTCTTCTTCTTCTTTCGCGACGGCGACGCGCTCGCCGCGAAGCTGATCCGCCTGATCCCGTTCGACCCGGAGAGGAAGCGCCTGTTGAACGACCATCTGCTCGCCGTGACGCGGGCGGTCGTGTTCAGCACCGTCGTGACGGCCATCATCCAGGGGACCCTGCTCGGGCTCGGCTTCTGGGTCACGGGCGTACCCTCCCCGCTCGTGTTCGGGGTGCTCGCGGCGATCGCGTCCTTCGTGCCGCTCGTCGGGACGGGCCTCGTCTGGGTGCCGGCGGTTCTCTACCTGGGGTTCCAGGGCGTGGCCTGGAAGACGGTGTTTCTCCTGGTCTGGAGCGCCGTCGTCGTCGGCTCGGCCGACAACTTCCTCCGGCCGCTGCTCGCCTCGGGCAAGAGCCGTGTCGGGACGCTGACCGTCTTCTTCGGCGTGCTCGGCGGGCTCGCGACCTTCGGGTTCATCGGGCTCTTCCTCGGCCCGGTGATCCTCGCGCTCGTCCTCGCGCTTCTGGAGTTCGCCGACGAGCCCCCGCCCGGCGCGAAGCCCGCGGCCTAGTTGCCGAGCCAGTCGGCGACGAAGATGTTGGTCTCGTGCGGCTGCTTGCCGTTGCGGTTGGACGCGAAGACGAGCTTCTTGCCGTCCCGCGTCAGCATCGGGAACCCGTCGAAGTCGGGGCTGAAGGTGATCCGCGTCAGGCCGGTGCCGTCCTCGCGGATCGTGTAGAGGTCGAAGTCGCGGCCCTTCGGGTCGGCCAGGTTCGACGAGAAGATGATGCCCTTGCCTCCCGGCAGGAAGTACGGCGCGAAGTTGGCGGCCCCGTTGTTCGTGACCGCGTGGTCGCCCGTGCCGTCGGCGTTCATGACGCGGATCTCGAGAGCCCGCGGCGCGTAGGTGTGGCGGGCCAGGTTCTCGCGGTACCGCGCGAGGTCTTCGGGCGTCGTCGGATGGTCGGCGCGGTAGACGATCTTCTTGCCGTCCTCCGAGAAGAACGGGCCGCCGTCGTAGCCCGGCGCATGGGTGAGGCGCCGGACGTTGGAGCCGTCGGCGCTCATCGTGTAGATCTCGAGGTCGCCGTCGCGCGCGGAGGTGAAGACGATGGTCCTGCCGTCCGGCGAGACGGTCGCCTCGGCGTCGTAGTCCGGGGAGGAGAAGAGCGGGCGGATGTCGCTGCCGTCGGGCCTGGCCGAATAGATGTCGTAGTTGTCGAGCGCCCAGACGTACCCTCGCGAGCGGTCGGGCCGCGGCGGGCAGGCGGCGCCGGCTCCGAAGGTCGAGGCGTAGAGGATCCGGTCGCCCGACGGGAAGAAGTAGGCGCAGGTCGTTTTTCCCTCGCCGTTGGAGACGCGCCGCTTGTCGGAGCCGTCGGCGTTCATCGTGAAGATCTGGTCGCAGGGAAGCGTGCCGGCGTCCGACTGGAAGATGAGGCGCTTGCCGTCGGCCGACCAGTACGCCTCCGCGTTCTGGCCGCCGAAGGTCAGCTGGCGGACGTTGGCGAGGTACTTTTCCTCGCCCGGCGCGAGGAGCGCGGCGGGCCCCGGCGCCGGCGTGGGCGTCCCGTCCGCGCCCCGCGCGAGGACGGCGACGGAGAGGGCGATCGCGAGGGCAAATCCGGCGATGTATCTCATGAGGCCGGCGATTCTAGCAGCGGCTTCCGGACCCGATCCCTCGATCCGGTTGGTTGCATCGCCGCCGACCGGCCTTTATCCTCGCCGGGAGCCCGATGCAGCGCGAGACCGACTCGAGAAGGATCCTCGCGGATGAGGTCCGCGCGGCGATCGCCGAGACCGCGCCCGTTCCGGGCGGCGGCTCCCCGGGAGCCGATCCGCTGACCGCCGACGCCCGGAGGCTTCTGGAGCGTGCCGCGGAGGCGTCGACCCCGTCCGTTCCCACGGGCTCGCCGCTCGAGCCGGCCAAGCGCCTCGTCATCCGGCTGCTGCGCTTCCTCTGGCGCAACCAGTCGACGTACAACGTCCTTTCGCTCGACGCGTCGACGCGCCTGGCCGACGCCCTCGAGCGCTTCCGCGCCGAGACCGAGCGCGGGTTGGACGAGCTCGCCCGGCGGGCGAGCGTCCAGGAGGCGCGCCTGACGCTCGCGGAATCGGACCCGTCCCCGGCCCCGGCGAAGCCGACCCCGGCGTCGGCCGCGGCGCCGTCACCCGCGCTCCCGGCGGGCGTCTACGCCCTCTTCGAGGAGCGTTTCCGCGGCAGTCCCGCCGAGATCGCGCGGGGCCAGCGGGATTACCTGAAGCTGCTCGCCGGGATTCCCGGCCCGGTGCTCGACATCGGCTGCGGCCGGGGCGAGTTCCTGAAGCTGCTCGTCGAGGCGGGCCTGCGCGGCAGCGGCGTCGAGTCCAACCCCGTGAGCGTCGCGGTGTGCCGCGCGGCGGGCCTCGAAGTGGAAGAAGCCGACGCGCTCGAGGCGCTCGGGCGGCGGCCGGCGGGAAAGCTCGGCGCGGTCGTGGCCTTTCAGGTCGTGGAGCACTGGCCCCCGGAGACGATCTTCCGCTTCCTGCAGGAGGCGCGCCGGACGCTCGCGCCGGGCGGCGTCCTGGTCGCCGAGACGGTCAACACGGATTCGCTCTCGGCGCTGCGCGCGTTTTACCTCGACCCGACCCATGCCCGGCCCGTGCCGCCGGCGGCGCTGCGATTCCTCGCGGAGGCCGCGGGTTTCTCGGACGCGCGGATCGAGCCGCGGTCGCCCCTGCCGCCCGCCGAGCGGCTCGAGGAGCTCTCGGCCAACGAGCGCAAGTTGAACGCGCTTCTCTTCGGGCCGCAGGACTACGCGCTCGTCGCGCGCGTCGCGGCCGTGCCTTGAGATCGCGACGCGTCCTCGTCCTCGCGGTTCAGTCGCCCTTCACGCACGGCGGTGCCGAGCGCCACGTCCGGCGGCTGACCGAGGAGCTCGTCAAACGCGGCGTCGAGGCGGACCTCGTCTCGATGCCGATGGCCGAGCGCGAGCGGTTCGACCTCGTCCGAGCGGCCATGGCGTGGCGGAGCCTGGACCTGACCGAGGCGTCGGGCGGCCCGGTCGACGCCGTCATCGCCACGCGCTTCCCGACGTACGCCCTGCGGCACCCGAACAAGGTCGTGTGGCTCATTCACCAGTACCGCCAGGCCTACGACCAGTTCGGCACCGCGTACAGCGATTTCACCGCGGCCCCCGAGGACCGGCGGACCCGCGAGGTGATCGCGCAGATCGACCGGGTGGGCCTGACCGAGGCGCGCAAGGTGTTCGCGAACTCGAAGACGGTCGCGGCGCGCCTGGCGCGCTACAACGGGATCGCGAGCGAGACTCTCTACCACCCGCCGCCGCTCTACGGGCGGTACCGCGGGGGTCCCGCGGGCGACACGATTCTCTGGGTCGGACGGCTCGAATCCTGGAAGCGGCCGGGTCTGCTGCTCGACGCTCTGCCCCACGTGCCCGACGCGCGCGCGGTCTTCGTCGGGCGGGGCCCGGAAGAGGGGAGGCTCCTCGCCCGCGCCGGCGAGCTCGGAGTCGCGGGGCGTGTCCGGTTCGTGCCGGAGGCCGACGACGAGACGCTGCTCGGCCTCTACGCCGGAGCACGCGTCGTCGCGGTGACGGCGGCCGGGGAGGACCTCGGCTACGTGCCGCTCGAAGCCTTTCTCTCGGGCAAGCCGGTCCTGACGACGGAGGACGCCGGTGGGCCGCTCGAGTTCGTCGAGAACGGGGCCACGGGCATCGTCGCCCCGCCGCGGCCCGACGCTTTCGGCGTGGCGCTTCGCGTGCTCTGGCCCCGCCTCGAGGCTCTCGCGGCGATGGGGGAGGCGGGGCAGAAGCGGGCCGCCCGCCTCGACTGGGACGGGCCGATCGCGGCGCTTCTCGGCGCGGCGGGGATCGCGTGAAGGGCGAAGACGACCCGCTGCGCCGGCTCGCCCACGAACGCGGGCGGCTCCTCGGGGAACTCGGCGTCCGGCCGGACGACGCACGGTGGGCCCGGGCCGAAGCGGACGCGATCGCGAGCCTGATATCGCCGTCGTGGGCGCTGCGGCTGCCCGCGCCGCTGACCCGCCTCTGGCGCCGGCTCGCGCGCGTCCTGCGCTAAGTCTTCTGGCGCCGGCGCGGCTCACGGCGCCGCTCGGTCCACAGCCGGACGCGATTGCGGCCCTCGTCCTTGGCGGCGTAGAGCGCCTTGTCGGCGCGGAAGAGGAGCTGATGCTTCTCGTCCTCTTCGAGGCCTGTGGTGTCGGCGATGCCCGCCGAGACGGTGACGCGAAACGCCTGCCCGTCGCTCGTGAAGCTCTGCCGCTCGAGGGCGCGGCGGACGCGGTCGGCCACCGAGAGCGCGGCGCGCGCGGCGGTCTCGGGGAAGAGCACGGCGAACTCCTCGCCGCCGTAGCGGCAGGCGAGGTCGCTCGCGCGCACCGTGGCCCGCAGGATCTCGCCGAACGCCCGGATGGCGGCGTCGCCGGCGGCGTGGCCCTGCGTGTCGTTGATCTTCTTGAAGTGGTCGAGGTCGAAGAGGGCGACGGAGACGGTCGACTGGTACCGGCGATGCCGGGCCCATTCCTCGGTCAGCCGCGTCTCGAAGTAGCGGCGGGCGGACAGGCCCGAGAGCTCGTCGGTGACCGCGATCTCCCAGTTGCGCGAGGCGTGCAGCGAGGCCGTCAGCGGGGCGAGCAGCGAACGCAGCTCGGCCTTGCGCCGGTCGTCGATCGGTTCCGGCGAAACGAGCGTCAAGTAGGCGAGCAGCACGTCGCCCGAGTAGAGGGGCAGATGGAGACGCTGCGTCGGCTCGGCGTCCGGGAGGAGCTCCATCGGCGCGAAGGAGCGATCCGTCTCGGTTGCCGCGAAGCGCAGGAGCGCCCGCGCGTCGATGCGCTCGCCGACGTAGGCGCTCGAGGCGTCGCGCGTGGGCCGGCGGTCGCCGGCCGCGCCGGCCAGGGTCCAGACCTCGTAGATCCGCTGCGAAGCGTCGACGCGATAGACGTCGAAGACCTGGAGCGGCAGGATCTCCGAGGCCGCGCGGTAGGCATGCTGGAGGATCTGGGCCGGATCGGGCGACTCGCCGAGGAGGTGGCTCTCGCGGTCGCGCGAGGCGAGGCGCGCCGTCAGGTCTCGGACGCGCCGCGAGAGTTTCCACGCGCGGAAGCTCGACGCGCCGAGGCCGGCGAGGAGAAGAAGGACCGCCCAGAGCGGCAACACTCCGACGAGTGTAGCGGCTGGCGACAGGCGGAGAAACGACGAGGCCCCCGAATCGGGGGCCTCGTGAGATCGCGAATCGGGAGAGGGCTTACTTCGCGGCCGGGGTCGCCGTGGCGGGCGCCGTCTCGGTGGACGTCGTCGCCGTGCCGGTCGTCGCCGTGCCCGTGGCTTCGGTACCGGTCGTCGCCGTGCCGGTCGTCGCCGTGCTGGTGGCGGCGGTGCCGGTCTCTTCGACCACGGCCGGGGCCTGCGCCGCCGGAGCGGCCTCGGGAGCGGGAGCCTCCTTCTTCTGGCAACCCGCCGCGAAAGCCAGCGCGGACGCAGCCACGAAACCCAGGGTCAGGAACTTCTTCATATCCCTCATCTCCTTCTTTCTAAATGAACGCGTTCTCGCGCGAGCGAATCGTCCTTGCGGAAAATCGACGCGGAATCATATCCGAAGCCGTCCCGCTGTCAAGCGACGGCCATTCGCGGCGTTCCGCGGGTCGGCTATCCTTGAGTCCCGCTTTGCCGCCGCGCGAACCGGGGGAACGGGGGTTACGCACGTGTTCGAGGGTCTGGGCGACCGGATGCAGCGGGTTTTCAAGGAGCTGCGCGGCGAAGGCCACCTCACCGATTTCCACGTCGAGACGGCGCTGCGCGAGATTCGACTGTCTCTGCTCGAAGCCGACGTGGCCCTGCCGGTGGTCAAGAAATTCACGGAGCGCGTGCGCGAACGGGCGCTCGGCGCGCAGGTCGCCCGGCAGCTTTCCCCGGCGCAGGAGGTCACGCGCATCGTGCGCGACGAGCTCCAGGCGCTCCTCGGCGGCCGGGATGCGGACCTGGCCCTCCAGGGGAAACCCTCGGTCATTGCGCTCGTCGGCCTCCAGGGCTCGGGCAAGACCACGTCCGCGGCGAAGCTCGCCCGACTGCTCAAGGCGCGCGGCCGCTACCCGCTGGTGATCGCCGCGGACCTCGCGCGTCCGGCCGCGGTGCAGCAGCTCGTGACGCTCGGCCGGCAGATCGGCGTGCCGGTCTTCGAGCCGGGCAATCGCCGGGACCCGGTCGAGGTCGCGCGGGAGGGCCTGCGCGAGGCGAAACAGACCGGACGCGACACGGTCGTCCTGGACACGGCGGGCCGGCTGCACGTCGACGAAGCGCTGATGGCGGAGATCCGCGCGATCGTGGACGCCGTGGCGCCGCAGGAGATCCTCTTCGTCGCCGACGCGATGACGGGACAGGACGCGGTCAAGTCGGCCTCCGGTTTCGCCGAGGCCCTGCCCCTGACCGGCATCGTTCTGACGAAGACCGACGGCGACGCGCGGGGCGGTGCGGCGTTGAGCGTCGTCACGACGACGGGAAAGCCCATCAAGTTCGTCGGGACCGGCGAGAAGCCGGAAGACTTCGAGGCGTTCCACCCGGACCGCATGGCTTCGCGGATTCTCGGTCTCGGCGACGTCCTCACGCTCATCGAGAAGGTCGAGGCGACCGTCGACGCGGAGGCGGCGCGCAAGCTCGCCGAGAAGACGGCCGCCGGCGAGTTCACCCTGGAGGATCTGCGCGAGCAGCTCGCCTCGATGAAGAAGATGGGGCCCCTCGAAGGGCTCCTCGACCTGCTGCCCAGGGGAGGCGCCCTCAAGGCCCTGAAGGGGCCCGAGAGCGTCGACGAGAAGGCCCTGGTGCGGACGACTGCCATGATCGACTCGATGACGGTCGAAGAGCGCCGTTTCCCCCAGATCCTGAACGGGAGCCGCAAGAAACGGGTGGCGGCGGGCTCGGGAACTTCGGTGGCCGAGATCAACCGCCTCCTCAAGCAGTACCAGCAGATGCGCCGCCTGATGCGCACGGCGAAAAAGGGCGCCCGGGGCCTGGATCTGTCCCGCCTGGCCCTGCCGGGGCCGAGAAACCCGTAGCGTCGATTTCGTGTAGAATGCCGCGCTTTTGCAGGAGCTGAAGGGGTACTGAATGGTCAAGATCCGCCTGCGCCGGATGGGCGCCCGCAACCGTCCCTATTACCGCATCGTCGTCTCGGACTCGCGCCTGACGGCGCGCGCCGAGGTTCTCGAGGAGCTCGGGTCCTACGACCCGGTTCCGAATCCGCCCGCGCTGGCCCTGGACCGCGAGCGCGCCAGGTACTGGATCGGCCGCGGCGCCGCCGTGTCGCCGACCGTCGCGTCGCTGCTCGAGCGCCCCGAGCCGGCGCCCGCCGCGTAGGCGCCGCGATGAAACGGCTGGTCGAAACGATCGTGCGCCGGCTCTGCGACGAGCCCGGCGCGGCGAGGATCTCCGAGAGCTTCGAGGGTCGGACGCTGGTCTACGACGTGGACGTGCCGGAGAACGACCGCGGGCGGCTCATCGGCCGCGAGGGCCGGACGATCCGGGCCCTGCGCGCCTTCGTCGCGGCGGCGGCCACGGCGCAGGGCAAGCGCGTCCTGATCCGCGTTCGCGACTAGGGCGCGGGCGCCGCAGCGCTGCCGCGCGCGGCCCGGGAGCGCGATGACGCCGCCGCTTCTCGTCGTCGGCACCGTCCGGCGTCCCCATGGTCTCTCCGGCGAGGTCTCGGTCGAGGTCCTCACGGATTTTCCGGAGCGCTTTTCGCCGGGCACGCGTCTTCTCTGGCGGCGGGGCGCCGAGGCGCGCGAGCTCGTCGTCGCGGGCGCGCGGCCCCACGGAGGCGGCCTCCTGCTGACCGTCGAGGGCTGCGCGGACGTGACGGCGGCGCGCGCTCTCCAGGGAGGCGAGCTCTGCGTGGCCGAGGCCGACGCGCACCCGGCTCCCGCCGGGTATTTCTACTCCCACGAGGTGCGAGGCTTTCGCTGCGAAGACGGGTCCGGGCGGCTTCTGGGCGAGGCCGCGGGCCTCGAGGCGACTCCGGCCGGGGCGATGCTGACCGTCGCGGTCGGGGACGGGCGCGAGGCGCTGGTGCCGTGGACGTACCCGATCGTCGTCGACGTCGACCGGGAGGGGAGGCGAATCGTGCTCGACCCTCCCGAGGGTCTCTTCGAGCTGTGAGAGGCTCTGGCCGGAACGTGCGATGATCCGAATCGAGATCCTCACGATCTTTCCGCCGTACTTCGAATCGCCGCTGGCGGAGTCGCTGCTCGGCAAGGCGATCGCAGACGGGCTCGTCGAGGTTACGGTCAGCGACATCCGGGCCTTCGCCGAGGGAAAGCACCGGAAGGTCGACGACGAGCCGTATGGCGGGGGCGCCGGGATGGTGATGATGGCGCCCGTCGTGGCGGCGGCCGTCGAATCGCGGCGCGAGGTTCCGGGGTTGCCGCGCGCCTGGACGATCCTGATGACGCCCGAAGGCCGCCGGCTCGACCACGCCGCCGTCGAGGGGCTGGCGGCTCGCGAGCGGCTCCTGATCGTCTGCGGCCGTTACGAGGGGATCGACGAGCGCGCCCGGGCCGTCGGGCTCTTCGACGAGGAGATCTCGCTCGGCGACTTCGTCCTGCCGGGCGGCGAGGCCGCGGCCCTCGCGCTGACGGAGGCCGTCACGCGCCTGGTGCCGGGCGTCGTCGGAGCGGCCGAGTCGCTCGAAAGCGAGTCCTTCCGGAGCGAGCGGCTCGACTACCCGCACTACACGCGGCCGCGAGAGTTTCGCGGCCTCCCGGTCCCGGAGATCCTGCTTTCCGGGGACCACGCGCGGATCGAGCGGTGGCGGCGGGCCCGGGCTCTCGAGCGGACGCGCCAGCGCCGCCCGGACCTGCTCGAGAAGCGGCCTCCCGAGCCGGGCGAGGACGCGGGCTGAGGCCGGGGCGCGCCGTTACCGCCGGCTTGAAACGGCCGGAGGGCATCGAGTAGAATTCGCCGTTTCCCGGACTATCCGCGGGCGCAGCCCGCTCGTACTGGAGAGGCTCGTCATGAGTGATGTTCTGCTCGACCTGGAAAAATCCGCGCTGCGGAGCGACGTTCCCGTCTTCGCGCCGGGCGACTCGGTTCGCGTGCACGTCAAGGTCCGCGAGGGGGAGAAGGAGCGCATCCAGATGTTCGCCGGCGTCGTCATCGCCCGCCGCGGCGGCGGCCTCCGCGAGACCTTCACCGTCCGCAAGATCTCGGGTGGAATCGGCGTCGAGCGCGTGTTCCCGCTCCACTCGCCGATCATCGACCGCATCGAAGTCGAGCGCAAAGGCGCCGTGCGCCGCGCGAAGCTCTACTACCTGCGCAGCCGCAAGGGCAAGGCCGCGCGCATCGACGAAAAGCAGACCGACCAGTAGGCGCCCCGGCTCGTGACGCCCGACCCGCTCGCCGCGCTGTTCGCCGAGCTGGGTCGGCTGCGCGAGCTGTCGCGGCTCGAGGCGGAATTCACCCGGCGCGGGTTCGTTCTCGTCGCGGGGGTCGACGAGGCCGGGCGCGGTTCGCTCGCCGGGCCCGTCGTCGCGGCGGCCGTGATCCTCCCGCCGCGAGCGGTGCTGCCCGCGCTCGACGACTCCAAGAAGCTCGACGCCGGGACGCGGTCGCGGCTCGACGCCGAGATCCGCCGCTGCGCCGTGGCCGTGGGCGTGGGCTGTGTGGAGGCGCGGCAGATCGACGCGGACGACATCCTGCGCGCGAGCCTGGAGGCGATGCGCCGGGCCGTGTGCCTGCTCGAGCCGGCTCCCGAGGCGCTGCTCGTCGACGCGGTGCGCGTGCCGGGCGTATCGGTCCCGCAGGTCCCCGTCGTTCATGGTGACGCGCTCTCCGTCTCGATCGCGGCCGCCTCCGTCGTCGCGAAAGTTCACCGCGACCGGCTGCTCGACGAGCTCGGGCGGCGGTATCCCGTCTACGGGTTCGAAGCGCACAAGGGCTACGGAACGCCCGAGCACTGGGACGCCCTGAACCGGTACGGGCCCTGTCCCGAGCACCGGCTGACCTATCGCGGCGTGGTCCCGGCGCCCGATCCGGAGCCGTCGGGCGCTCCCGCACGCCGCCGCCGCGCGCAGAGCGGTTAGAATCTTCGTCGAATGGCGGTTAACCGCGAACAGGTCCTCCAGTCCGCCGAGAAGCTTCTGTCCCGAGGAAAGCTCGATCAGGCGCTGAAGGAATACCTGCGGGTCCTCGAGGACAACGCGAAGGACATCCCGACGCTGAACAAGGTCGGGGATCTGTACGTCCGGATGAACCGGCCGGGGGAATCGATCCCCTATTTCGAACGGATCGCCGACTTCTACTCCAAGGACGGCTTCTTCCTGAAGGCGATCGCGATCTACAAGAAGATCAACAAGATCGACCCGGCGCGGCTGGAGGTCTACGACCGGCTCGCCGACCTGTATCACAAGCAGGGCCTCGTCCAGGACGCCCGGAGTCAGTACCAGGTCCTGGCAGACCACTACCAGAAGAACAACCGGATCCCCGACGCCATCGGCGTGTACAAGAAGATGGCGGCGATCGACCCGGCCGACCTCCGCATCCAGGTGCGCCTGGCCGATCTCTACCGCGCCGCCAACCAGAAGGACCAGGCCGTCATGCAGTACGGCCTGATCGGCTCGATGCTCTTGAAGCGCGGCGCGCACGACGAGGCGGCGCAGGTCTTCCAGAAGGCGCTCGAGCTCTCGCCGGACGACGTCGAGACGCAGCGCAACCTCGTGCGCTCGCTGCTCGCGCAGAAGAATCCGTCGGCGGCGATGGCGGTGTTGAAGGCCGCGCCGCGCACGGGCGAGAGCCTGGGCCTGATGGCCGAGGCGCAGCTCGAGATGGGCGAGCGAGCCGAGGCGCTCCGGACCGCGGAGCAGGCGCTCTCGATCGACGCGGACGCGGAGACCCCGCGGCTCTTCCTCTCGCGCGTGCGGATCCAGGAGCACGCGCTCGACAAGGCGCTCGCCTCGGTCGCTCCGCTCGTGCTGACGGCCGTGACCAAGCGCGAGTTCGCCCGGGCCGCCGACTACCTCGAGCCGATTCTCGCGGCCGACCCGAGCCACGTGGCTGCGCTCGAAAAGCTGGCGCAGGTCCTCGAGGCCGAGGGCAATCGGGCCGCGCTCGCCAAGACGCACGTCCAGCTCGGCGAGATCGCGGAGCCGAAGAACCCCGCGGCCGCGCTCGAGCACTACAGACGGGCGCAGGAGGCGGACCCTTCGAACGTCGAGGCGGCCCGCCGGATCCAGGACATCGGAAAGCCGACGGGGGCTCCGCCCGCCGCCGAAGAGCCGGCCGCGCCGGCTCAGCCCGAGTATCAGGAGCTCGTCATCGATCTCGAGGACTCGGCCTCGGTGCACGCGCCGCAGCCGAAGGTGCCGTCGATCGACGTCGACGAGCCGGAAGCCGCGCTGCCGGCGGCCGGGCCGATCCCCGAGGCGCCGGACGACCAGCAGGTCGAGACGCTCATCGTCGAGGCCGAGGTGTTCGCACGGTACGGGCTGGCCGACAAGGCCATCGAGCGCCTCTTCGCCCTCGTGCGCCGGCGGCCGGACCTTCTGAAGGCTCGGGAGCGTCTGGTCGAGCTGCTGGCCGAGTCGAAGAACCCGGCTCTGCCGCGCGAGGCCGAAGCCCTGGCCGAGGCCTTCAAGGAAGCGGGTCGCCCCGAGGAAGCGCGCCGCGTGCTCGTCCGCGCGGGCCTCGCCACGCCGGACGCGGAACCCGCGGCGCCTTCTCCCGCGGCGCCGCCCGCGGCGTCGTCGCTCGAGGTGGAGTTCGAGGAGTTCGACGTGCCGCTGGCGGCGACGCCGCCAGCCGAGTCGGGTCCGCCGCCGGCGGCGTTCGCCTCCGAGGCGATCGACTTTTCCGGCGTCGAGCCCGGGCCGCCTCCGGCGATGGAGAAGCTGGCGACCCCGGAGCCGCTGGCGCCCGCCGACACGGAGTTCGTGTCGTACGAGCAGCTCGGCAACCTGCTCGAGGACGAGATGAGCCGCGCCGGCGAAACGCGCCTCTCGACGCCGGCGGAGGTGCCCGTCGTCGACGAGCAGAATCTCTTCGCTGACGAGCAGAAGTTCTTCAATCTCGCCGAGGAGCTCGAGAAGGAGCTGGGCGACGAGACGGCCGTCGAGGAATCGGCGGAGATCTCGGCGCCCCAGGGTGAGGTGTCGCTCGAGGACATCTTCCGCGAGTTCAAGAAGGGCGTCGAGCAGCAGCTCTCGGCCGAGGACTACGAGACCCACTACAACCTGGGAATCGCCTACAAGGAGATGGGCCTGGTGGACGAAGCCGTCGGAGAGTTCCAGCTCGCGAGCAAGGATCCCGGTCGGGCGGTGGAATGCTGCAGCATGCTCGGCCACTGTTTCCTCGAGAAGGGCATGCCCCAGCTCGCGATCAAGTGGTTCCGCAAGGGCCTCGAGACGCCGGCGATCGGCGACCACGCGATGGCCGGGATGCTCTACGACCTGGCCCGCGTCTACCAGGACACGGGCGACACCGACTCCGCGTACAAGACTTACCAGGAAGTCTACGGGCTCAACGCGAACTACCGCGACGTCGTGCAACGCGTCAAGGAGCTCGATGCGGTCCGCAGAAACCCGTGAGGCCGGCCCCGCGTGAAGGGTGATTCGGGCGCGCGGCCGTCGCGTCCCCGCTCTCCGGAATCCGCCGCCTCGGTCCCGCCGCCGCCAGCCCGCGCGCCGCTCCTGGCGGTCGAGAATCTGACCGTCGCGCTTCCGGCGGGAGGCGCGCTCCGGCCGGCCGTCGACGGCGTTTCTCTCGAGGTCGGCGAGGGCGAGAGTCTCGCCCTCGTGGGGGAGAGCGGGAGCGGCAAGACGCAGCTGCTCCGCGCCGTCGTCGGCCTCTCCCCGGAGGGTGCGCGCGTCTCCGGGCGCGTCTTCCTCGGCGGCCGGGACCTCACGTCACTCCCGGACGCGGCCTGGGGGGCGGTGCGCGGCGGCGAGGTCGGGATGGTCTTCCAGGAGCCGGCCTCGGCGCTCGACCCCGTGCGGACGATCGGTGCCCAGCTCGAGGAGGCCCTCGTGCTCCACGGGGGAGGCGACCGGCGGGCGCGTCGGGCGACGGCGCTCGCGGCCCTCGCCGCCGTCTCCTTTCCCGACCCGGAGGCGGGGCTCGGCGCGTACCCCCACCGGCTCTCCGGGGGCCTCCGGCAGCGGGCATGCCTCGCGATCGCGCTCGCCCCCGGCCCGCGGCTCCTGCTGGCCGACGAGCCCACCGCGTCCCTGGACGCCACGGTCGCCCTCGAGATCCTGGAGCTGCTCGGCCGCCTGCGCCGCGAGCGCGGGATGGCGGTCCTGCTCGTCACCCACGATCTGGCCGCCGTCGCCCGGCACGCGGATCGCGTGACCGTCCTCTACGCCGGCCGCGTGGTCGAGGAGGCGCGCCCCGAAAAGCTCGCGCGCGGCCCCGCGCATCCCTACACGCTCGCGCTCTGGCGATCCGCGCCGCGCCTCGAGGCGGCGGCGGCGCCCGGCCGCCGGTACGAGGCGATTCCGGGGTACCTCGCGGACCTCGCGGCGCGCGTTCCGCGGGGCTGCGCCTTCGCGCCGCGTTGCGCCGAGCGATTCGCGCCGTGCGAGGTGCGCGAGCCGGCGCTCTACGCGGTCGACGGGGGACGCGCGCGCTGCTTCCTCCACGAGCCCGCGGCCGGAGCGACGGCGTGAGCGCGGCCGGCCCGCTCCTCGAGGCGGTCGGGCTGACGAAGGGCTACACCGTGCCGACGCGCTTCTTCGCCGGCGCATCCCGGGTTCTCCCGGCGCTTCGCGGAGTCAGTTTCGCCCTCGGCCGTTCCGAGACCCTCGGGCTCGTCGGCGAGTCGGGCAGCGGCAAGACGACGGCCGGAAGGATCGTTGCGCGGCTGCTGACGCCCGACGCGGGAAGCCTGCGGCTCGAGGGCGAAGACTGGCTCGCCCTGTCGGGGGCGGCGCTGCGGCGCCGCCGCCGCGACGTCCAGATCGTCTTTCAGGACCCGCTCGCCTCCCTGAACCCGCGGATGTCGGCCGGGGCCCAGGTCGCCGAGCCTCTGCGCATTCATGCGCTCGCGGCGAAGGGGGCGATCGCCGAGAGCGTCCGCAGCCTCCTCGGGGACGTCGGCCTCGCGCGGGAAACGGCCGCGCGCTTTCCGCACGAGCTGTCGGGCGGGCAGCGCCAGCGCGTCGCAATCGCGCGCGCGCTGGCGACGCGGCCGCGCCTGGTCGTGTGCGACGAGCCCGTGTCGGCGCTCGACGTGTCGATCGCCGCCCAGATCGTCAACCTGCTGCTCGACCTCCAGGAGCGCCGCGGCGTGTCGTATCTCTTCATCTCCCACGACCTCGCTGTCGTCTCGCGCGTGGCGCACCGGGTGGCGGTGCTCTACCTCGGCGCCGTCGTCGAACAGGGACCGGCGGCGGTGGTCGTGAGGGAGCCCCTCCACCCGTACACGGCGGCCCTGGTCGCGTCGGCGTCGGCATCGCCGCGCCCCGGCTGGAGGCCGAAGCCGGGACCGCCGCCGTCCGCTCTCGACCCGCCTCCGGGGTGTCCGTTCCACCCGCGCTGTCCGATCGCCCGCGAGCGCTGCGCCCGGGAGGCGCCCGCTCTCGCCGATGCCGGGCCCGGTCGGCGCGTGGCCTGCTTTTACCCCGGCGAAATGGGGTGATATGAAGGCGCTTTCCGAAACTTTCCCCTCCCCGAATGCGTAGATGGGGGTGACAAAGGAGTCATGGAATGAAGAGTTTGCCCACGTCCCGGGTTTTTCGCGCGGTCCTCGTGGCCGCGGCGGGTCTGGCGGTCGCCGGCGCGGTGCTCGCGCAGTCGGGTTCGGTCCTGTCGGCCGTTCCCGGCCAGCGGACGCCCATGGCTCTGCCGCCCGCGGACAAGGACGGCGTTCACCTGACCCTGAGCCAGGCGATCGGCATCGCCCTGGCGAACAACCAGGACCTCAACGTGACGATCAACGCGGCCGAGGCGACTCAGTTTCAGCTGATGTCGGCCAAGGGCATCTTCGACCCGCTGCTCCAGGGCGCGGCGCACCGCGCGCACCAGGAAACGCCGGCGTCGAGCGAGCTGTCGGGCGCGCCCATCAGCGTCAAGCAGGACACCTACGACTACAGCGCGGGCGTCTCGCAGCTCGCACCGTGGGGCGGCACGTTCTCGGCCGGAACGACCGGCGGTCGGCTGTCGACGAACTCGACCTTTTACAACGTCAATCCCTCGTTCAACACGGGCCTGCAGCTGTCCATGAGCCAGCCGCTTCTGCGGAACTTCGGGATCACCGCCACGAAGTGGCAGATCTGGATCGCCAGGAACCAGCGCGACCAGGCCTACCAGCAGGTGGTCCGCAGCGTCCAGACGGGCCTCGACGCCGTCGAGCAGGCGTACTGGGATCTCGCGTACGCGTACGAGAACCTCAAGGTCAAGCTCGAGGCGAAGGCGATCGCGGTCGAACTGAACCGCATCACCAAGATCAAGATCGACGTCGGCTCGCTCGCGCCGATCGACATCGTGCAGACCGAGGTCAACATCGCGACGGCCGACCAGGACATCATCAACGCCGAGGGCGCGATCGGCCTCGCCCAGGACCAGCTCAAGCGCCAGCTGACGTCCGATCCGGCGGCCTGGGGCTCGACGCCGATCATCCCGACCGACTCGGTCCGCGTCGAGCAGGGAACCTTCAACCTCGACAGCGGCATGAGCACGGCGCTCGCGAAGCGGCCGGAGATCATCCAGGCTGCCTACGCGGTCGACTCGCAGAAGATCCGCCTCGACTACTGGACGAACCAGGTCCTGCCGGGCGTCAACCTCGTCGGCAACTACGGAACGGTCGGCCTCGGCGGCACGTTTTTCGTCTCGCCGTGCAATAGCCTGAACCCGCCGCCGTCGTGCAACTCGACCAACCCGCCGCCGCCGGTCGTGGTGGCCGACAACGGGCTCGGAAGCGCCTACCACCAGTCCGTGAACCGCCTGTTCCCGAACTGGTCGATCGGCCTGACGGTGTCCTACCCGATCCTGAACCGCGCCGCCGAGGGGCAGCGCGGCGCCGCCCGATACCAGCTCGACTCGGACAAGGCCCTCCAGACGACGACGGAGTTGAACGTCATCGTCGAAGTCCGCAACGCGCACCGCGCCATCGAGACGGCCGAGAAGCAGATCGTCGCGGCCGCGAAGGGGCGCGAGCTCGCCGAGCGCAACCTCGACGCCGCGCGCAAGAAGTACGAGAACGGCATGACGACCGGCTTCGAGGTGTCGCAGCTGCAGACGAACCTGTCGGATGCCCGATCGCGGGAGCTCAACGCCCTCGTGATCTACCGCAAGGCCGTGTCCGCGTACCACGACGCGATCGCCGACAACCTCGAGTGGAAGAGCATCGCGATCCAGGGAATGCCCGACATGGCGCCGCCCACCCCGGTCGACACGAACGCGGTCCTGATGCGCGCGGCCGCGCAACCGGGAGCGCCCGCGGCGCCGTAGTCGGATGGAGGCGTCGGCTTCGCCGAGCGCCCCGGCTCCCGGGGGCCTCGACTCGGCCGCGGGGCGGCTGGTCGGGGCCCTCGTCGCGCCCCGCCGCACCTTCGCCGCGATCGCGGCGAGGCCGACGTTTCTCGTGCCGCTCGTCCTCTGGACGGCGTTGTCGTTCCTGGTGTCCGAGCTCGTCCTGTCGCGTACCGACTGGCGCTCGACGATCGCCGAGGGCGCGGCGCACCGCGACCAGAAGTTGACCGACGCGCAGCTCGACCAGATGGCCGAGAGCTCGAAGAAGTTCGCCTGGATCTTCGAGGTCATCGCGGCCATCGTTCCGGCCGCCATTGCCGTCATCACCGCGGGCGCGCTCTGGATGGGCTGTCAGGCCTTCGGTTGGGAGTTGAAGTTCCGCCAGTCGATCGGCGTCGTGTCCCACGCGTTCCTGCCGGGAATCCTCTCGGCCGTGGTGCTGTTCGCGGTGCTCTGGGGCCGGGCGACGATCGACCCCCAGGAGATGGACGAGGTCTTGCGGACCAACCCCTCGTTTCTGGTCAGCGCTCACTCCGACAAGGTGCTCCATTCGCTGCTGGCGTCGTTCGACGTGCTGTCGTTCTGGACGATGACGCTCCTCGTGCTCGGTCTTTCGGCCGCCACCGGCGCGTCGAAAGGCCGGGTCGCCGCGCTCGTCCTGACGCTCTGGGGCCTCTACGTCCTGGGCAAGGCCGGGCTCGGGATCGCGTTCTCCTGACGGGGTTTAGTCGGCTTTTGCGGGGAAGGGCGAAACTCGGGGCCGGGAAAGACGTAAGAATTGCCAGAGGCCGCATGCTCATCGACATCCAGAACATCACGAAGGTCTACCCGATGGGCGACCAGCTCGTGCAGGCCCTCGCCGGGGTTTCGCTCGGCGTCGAGCGCGGCGAGTACGTCGCGATCATGGGCCCTTCGGGCTCGGGAAAGTCGACCCTGATGAATCTCGTCGGCTGCCTCGACACGCCGACGTCGGGCTCCTACATCCTGAACGGCAAAGAGGTCGCCCGGATGACCGACGACGAGCTCGCGGCGATCCGCAATCGGGAGATCGGCTTCGTGTTTCAGACGTTCAACCTGCTGCCGCGAACGTCCGCGGTGCAGCAGGTGGAGCTGCCCCTGGTCTACGGCGGCACCTCGAAAAAGGAGCGCCGCGATCGGGCGGTCCAGGCGCTGAAGGCGGTGGGCCTGGGCGACCGGATGGGACATACGCCCAACGAGATGTCCGGCGGCCAGCGTCAGCGGGTCGCGGTGGCGAGAGCGCTGATCAACAACCCGAGCATCCTGCTCGCCGACGAGCCGACCGGCAACCTCGACTCCCAGACGGGCGCGGAGATCATGGGTCTCTTCGACGAGCTCAACTCCCGCGGCAACACGATCGTTCTCGTCACGCACGAGGAGGACATCGCCGGGCACGCGCGCCGCATCGTCCGCCTCAAGGACGGCAAGATCCGGGACGATCGCCGCAACGAGCGGCCGACGAAACCGGGATTCGCGGCCGTCGGCTTTTCGGTCTCCTGACCGCCGCGGGCCGCGGCGCCTCTACGAGCCCGCCTCGGCCGCGAGGAGGGTCTGTCCGCGGGCCCAGGAGGGCCGTCCGCGCGCGGCGAGGAGCCGCGCGACCTCCCGGCGCCAGGCCGGGGATTCCGCGGTCAGGCCGGCGAGCGCCGGCTCGGCGGCCAGGGCGCGGATCGCGGCGTCGCGGCTCTGGATCTCGGCCTCGACCTCGGCGGCACGGTCGACCGCGCGCGGGTGCGAGGCGCTGACGATCGCCCGCGGGTTGATCTCG
>DATJPZ010000046.1:0-23120 GCA_035506175.1 Thermoanaerobaculia bacterium
AGTCGATGGGCATCCCGCTGCTCGTCGTGTCGCTCTACTCGCCCAAGGGCACGTACGACGCCCTCTTCCTCGCCAACTACGCCTCGATCACGATGAACAACCCCCTCTACCGCGTGCAGGGGGTCGGCCAGATCACGATCTTCGGCGCCGGCAACTACGCGATGCGCATCTGGGTCAAGCCCGACCTGCTCTCGAAGCTCGGGTTGACCGTGCCGGACCTCTACCAGGCCGTCCAGAAGCAGAGCACGGTCAACCCCGCCGGCCAGATCGGCGGGCAGCCGGGGCCCCCGGGCCAGGAGATGACCTACGCGGTGCGCGCGAAGGGCCGCCTCTCCACCCCCGAGGAGTTCGGCGACATCATCGTGCGCGCCAACTCCGACGGCTCGGTGGTGCGGATGCGGGACGTCGCCCGGATCGAGCTCGGCAACCTGTCCTACTCCCAGAGCGCCCGCTTCAACGGCAAGCCGACGGCGGCGATCGCGCTCTACCAGACGCCGGGCTCCAACGCGATCGCGGTCGCCGACGGCATCCGCCGGGTCCTCGAGCAGCTCAAGGAGAAGTTCCCGTCGGACCTCGACTACACGATCTCCCTCGACACGACCCTGCCGGTCACCGAGGGCATGAAGGAAATCGAGCACACCCTCCTCGAGGCGATGGTGCTCGTCATCATCGTCGTCTTCCTGTTCCTGCAGAACTGGCGCGCGACCCTGATCCCCATGATCGCCGTGCCCGTGTCGCTCGTCGGCACGTTCGCCGTCTTCCCGATGCTCGGCTTCTCGATCAACACGCTCTCGCTCTTCGGCCTGGTGCTCGCGATCGGACTCGTCGTCGACGACGCCATCGTCGTCGTCGAGGCCGTCGAGCACCACATCGAGCACGGCCTCTCGCCCAAAGACGCGACCTTCAAGGCCATGGAGGAGGTCACGCAGCCGGTCATCGGCATCGCCCTGGTTCTCTCCGCCGTGTTCATCCCCGTCGCGTTCATGGGCGGCATCCAGGGCCGCCTCAACAAGCAGTTCGCCGTCACGATCGCGATCTCGGTGCTCATCTCGGCGTTCAACGCCCTGTCGCTCTCGCCCGCGCTCGCGGCGATGCTGCTGCGGCCGCGCAAACAGGGCAAGGGACCGCTGGCTCGATTCTTCAAGTGGTTCAACGACGTCTTCCTCAAGATGACCGGCGGGTACGTCGACCTCTCGCGCGTGCTCGTCCGGAAGGCGTTCCTGACGATCCTGATCCTCGTCGGCTTCGCCGTCGGCGACGGGCTCATCGGCAAGAAGCTCCCGACGAGCTTTCTGCCGAACGAGGACCAGGGCTACTTTTTCTTCAACATGACGCTGCCGAACGCGTCCTCCTTCGAGCGGACCAACGAAGCGGCCCGGCGCGTCGAGGAGATCCTGCAGAAGACGCCGGGGGTCGAGTACGTGACGTCGATCGTCGGCTACAGCCTGCTCGCCCAGACCAACGCGACGTACTACGCCTTCGCGTTCGTGGGCATGAAACCCTGGTCGGAGCGCGAGGCCCCGGCGCTCCATGCCGACGCGATCATGCAGAAGCTCAACGGCGAGCTCGCCGTCGGGTTCCCGCAAGGCACCGCGTTCGCGTTCCCGCCGCCCGCGATTCCGGGCCTCGGCCAGTCGGGCGGCTTTTCCTTCTGGCTCCAGGATCTCTCGGGAGGAACCATCGAGTTTCTCGCGCAGAACGTCCAGAAGTTCATCGAGGCCTGCGGCAAGCGTCCCGAGCTCATGCGCCCGGTGCCGCTCTTCTCCGCCGGCGTGCCGCAGGTCTACGCCGACGTCAACCGCGACAAGGTCCTCAAGCAGGGCGTCCCGCTCGGCGACGTCTACCAGACGCTCCAGGCCTACCTCGGCGGTTTGTACCTGAACCAGTTCAACCGCTTCGGCCTCCAGTGGATGGTCTTTCTCCAGGCCGAGGGGACCGAGCGGACCCACCGCGAGCAGATGGCCAACTACTTCGTCCGCAACACCGACGGACAGATGGTGCCGCTCTCGGCGCTGATGACGACGCGGGACACGCAGGGCCCCGAGTATGCGATGCACTTCAACCTGTACAACGCGGCGAAGATCGTCGGCAACGCGGCGCCGGGATACAGCTCGGGCCAGGCGATGGCGGCGCTCGAGGCCGTGGCGAAAGAAACGATGCCGCGCGAGATCGGTTACTCGTGGGGCGACCTCTCGTACCAGGAGAAGGCGGCCGAAGGCACCGGCGGCGTGGTGTTCCTGCTTTCCTTCATCTTCGTCTTCCTGATCCTCGCCGCCCTCTACGAGAGCTGGTCGCTGCCGTTCAGCGTTCTGCTCACGGTGCCGATCGCCGTCCTCGGCGCGTTCTTCGGCCTCATCGGCCGGAAGTTCGACCTCGACGTCTACGCCCAGATCGGCCTGATCATGCTGATCGGCCTCGCGGCCAAGAACGCGATCCTGATCGTCGAGTTTGCAATCCTCCAGCTCAAAGAGGGCAAGACGCTCGTGGACGCGGCGCTCGAGGGCGCGCGCCTGCGCCTGCGCCCGATCCTGATGACGTCGTTCGCGTTCATCCTCGGCTGCGTGCCGCTCTGGCGGGCCTCGGGCTCGGGCGCCGAGTCGCGCAAGATCCTGGGCACGGTCGTCATCGCCGGCATGCTCGCCGCGACCGGCATCGCGATCTTCGTCATCCCGTCGCTCTTCGTCATGATCGAGAAACTCGCGCACCGGGGCAAGGAGCCCGCGGAAACCCCGGCGGCGCCGGAAACCCATCCCGAGCCGGGACCCGCGCCGGCCGGCGGAGGAAAATGACGTGAAGAGGCTCGCCGCCGCCGCTCTCGCTCTCGCGCTCCTGACGGGCTGCGCCGTCGGCCCGAACTACAAGCAGCCGCCGGTCACCGCGCCCGACGCCTATCGCGACGTGCAGGGGCCGCCCGCGCCGGCGGCCTCGCTCGCGGACGAACCGTGGTGGGAGGTCTTCAAGGACCCGGTTCTGACGCAGCTCATCGACCAGGCGCTCGCCACGGGCTACGACCCGCAGATCGCGGCGGCGCGGGTCCAGGAAGCCGCCGCCCGGGCCGGCATCGCCCGTTCGCAGTTCTTTCCGCAGATCGACTACGGCGGGCAGTGGTCGCGCGGCCGAAACTCGGTCTTCGTCCCGCCGTACAGCACGGCGACCGGAAATCTCAACCAGGTCAACGTCAACTTCGGGTGGGAGCTCGACGTCTGGGGCCGGATCCGGCGGCTGAACGAAGCGGCCAGGGCCCAGTACCTCGCGAGCGAGGAGGCGCGGCGGGGCGTGCTCCTGACGCTCGTTTCCGAGGTCGCCATCAATTACTTCGTGCTGCGCGGCCTCGACCAACAGCTCGCCATCACGAAGGAGACCGTCGCCGCCTTCCAGGAGACTTACGACCTCTTCAACCGCAAGCTCCAGGAAGGCGCCGCCTCGGCGCTCGAAACGTCGTACGCCGCGGCGGCCCTCGGCCAGGTCGCGTCCCAGATCCCCGAGATCGAGCGCCAGATCGAGGCCGCCGAGAACAACCTGAACCTCCTGCTCGGCCGCAACCCCGGCCCGATCCCGCGCGGACAGGCGATCACCGCGCAGCTGGCGACGCCCGCGATCCCCCCGGGCCTCCCGTCGGCGCTCCTCCAGCGGCGCCCGGACATTCAGCAGGCCGAGCAGAACCTGATCGCCGCCAACGCGCTCGTCGGCGTCGCGACGGCGAATTTCTTTCCGCAGATCAATCTGACCGGGCTCTTCGGCGCGGTGAGCCCCGACGTCAGCAACCTCTACCCCGCCGGCAAGACGTGGACCATCGCCGCCGGCCTGCTCGGACCGCTCTTCCACGGCGGCCAGCTGCGCAGCGAGTACGACGTCGCGTACGCGCAGTGGGAGCAGTCGAAGCTGCTCTACGAGCAGACGGTGACGACGGCCTTTTCCGAAACGACGACGGTCCTCTACGCGCACGGCAAGATCGCCGCGTCGCTCGACGAATTGACCAAGACCGTCGACATGTACCGGGAGATGGTGCGGCTCTCGAACCTGCGCTACCACAGCGGCCTCGCCAACTACTTCGAGGTGCTGTACGCGATGCAGCTCCTCTTCCCCGCCGAGGTCGCGCGCGTCATCTCCGAGACCAACCTCATGACCGACTACGTCAACATCTACAAGGCGCTCGGCGGCGGCTGGAACCTCCAGCGCGACGACGCCAACCCGACCTGGTTCTCGCCCGGCGCTCCGGGAGCGGCGGCGCCAGCGGCCGCGAAGCCGTAGGCGTCGCCGGCTCCTCCCGCGTCTCTCCGAAACCTAGGGCTTCGCCTTGACCTCTTCGATGGCCTTCTGGCGCTCGGCCATGTCCTCCAGGGCCAGCGTGTACGCGACGTAGTACTTGTAGATGTTGGCGACGTAGGTCACGGTCTCTCTCCCGATCTTCTCGGAGGCCACGACCTCGACGTTGTCGAACCACTTGTTCGGGTCCAGACCGCGCCTGGCCGCTTCCCGCCGCAGGGTCTGGATCCGGCCGGGCCCGGCGTTGTAGGCGGCGAACGCGAAGAGCCCCTTGTCGAGCTTGTCCATCGGTTCCTTGGCGAAGTACTGGTCGACCATGAACCGCATGTACTTCACGCCCGCGTGGATGTTGGGCTCGAGCTGCGTGATGTCGCCGACGTTCTGCTCCTTGCCGGTGGCCGGCATCAGCTGCATGACGCCCACCGCGCCGACGTGGCTCTTGGCGTTCTGGTCGAGCTGCGACTCCTGGTAGCCCTGGGCGGCCATGAGCACGTAGTCGACGTCGTACTTGTCCCCGTACGTCTTGAAGAGCGCGACGGTCCGTTTGAATCGTTCGCGGGCCTCGAGCGAGTTGGCGTTCGTCACGAACTTGGTGTTTCTCAGGTACTTCTGGAAAATCATGTTGCGGGTCGCCGAGCCCTCCGGATACTTGGCGAGGAAGGCGTTCAACTCGGCCTTCAGCTTCGGGCTGTCCTTGCGGATCGCCCAGGCGATCTCCCCGCCCGTCCGGAGCGTGGCGTCGGGATAGAGCTTGAGCTTCGGGAGCACGCTCCCCCAGAACCGCGCGAGGTAATCGTCGACCACCACGTACGAGACGAGGTTCGCGCTGGCCATCTCGAGCAGGTCTTCGTCCTCGAGGTTGTCCGGCGCGAACCGTTCCCTGACGGGGGCCTTTCCCTTCTTCGCGAGCTCGGCGTTGAGCTTCTCGACGCTCTCGTGGAAGATCGACGTCTTCCGGACGAACACCTCGCGGCCCGACAGGTCCTCCGCCGCGGCCACGGGCGGCGCTTCGGGGCTCCCGACGACGATCTCGGAAACGTTTTTCAGGACGGGGTCCGCGAAGTCCGCCTTGGCCAGCCGTTCGGGGGTCACCGTCACGCTCGCCGCGACGACGTCGCCACGGCCGTCGAACAGCGCCGCGGCCAGGTTGTCCCGCTGCATGGGAACGAGCACGACGTGGAGGCGAAGGTTGCCCGTCTTGTACTTCTGGTTGAGGTAGTCCTCGAAGAGCTTGAAGGCGTCGACGGCCGTGCCCCGGGGCATGCCCCTGTCGATGAAGTACCCGGTCTTGCTGTACGGGACCAGGACCCGGATGAGGCGGCGCTCGAGCATCGCGTCGAAGTCCCCGCCCTTGCCCCGACCCACGTCCCTCGGCAGGGTGTGCGTGGCGGGGGTCGGCTTCGGGGCGGACGAAGCGGCGGCCAGGCCCCGGCCCCCGGCCGGGAACGCGAACGAGGCGGCGGCCAGCACGGCCACGGACAGACGACGCATGTCTTCCTCCAGAATTCGGCGAATCTTAACCTCCGGCCGGCGGCGGGAATTCCGCCCCCGAGCCGGGGCCTCCGGCGGCCCCTTCAGCGCGCCTGATACCGCTCGACGGCCGTTTCGAGGTTGAACAGCAGGCGCTCGCGGCCCAGCGTCTGGCCGAGCGGCGAACGCTGGACGACGGAGAGGACCTCCGGCGCCAGGCCCGCGAGCCAGAGCTCGACGCCTTGCTCGCGGCTTCGCTTCTCGCCTTCCGTCAGCATCTTGAGGGCCGTGTACTCGAGGTCGAACACGGCGGACAGGTCGAGCACGACGACCCGGGGCTTCGGCGCCAGCGCCAGGTCGCGAACCTTCTGCCCGACGCGCTCGGCGTTGGCGAAGAAAAGGCGCCCCTCCAGGCGCAGGAGAGCCAGACCCGGAATCGTCTCGTCGTCGGGATGCTCCTTCGAGAGCGGGCGGAAGACGTTCGTGCCGCGCTTGCGCCCGAGCAGGTAGACGGGCGGATCCGCGACCTGGTACGCCAGCGCCCCGAGCGACAGGACGATCGCCACGAGAATGCCCTTGAGGGTGCCGAACAGCATGACCCCCGCAAACGCCGCGAGCGCCCAGACGAACTCGGTCCGGCGCACGCGGAGAATCGACCGGAACTCGGCTGGCTTGATCAGCCCGAGCGAATAGACGACGACCACCGCGGCGAGGGTCGCCTGGGGCATCAGGCCGATCAGCGGCGCCAGGAAGAGCATCGTCGCGAGGGCGGCACCGGCCGTCACGATTCCCGCGAGCTGGCTCCGGGCGCCGGCGTTGCGGTTCACGGCCGTCTGCGACGTCCCGCCGCCCGAGGGCATGCCTCCGAGGACGGCCCCGGCGGCGTTGGCGGCGCCGGTCGCGAGGAGCTCGCGGTTGGGACGCGGCGACGGCTCGCCGCTCTGCGCGAAGGCGCGGCCCGCGGCGATCGTCTCCGTGAAGCTCATGAGGGCGATGCCCACGGCCCCGGCGAAGAGCCCTCCGACGAGCGAGAGGTCCGGCAACGTCACCGACGGCAGCCCCGTCGGGATGTGGCCGACGAGCTCGACGCCGCGCGATTTCAGGTCCAGCGCGGCGGCACCCGCGATGCCGGCCGCCACCGCGACGAGCGGGGCGGGCAGCTTCGGCGCCAGACGCTCGATGCCGACGAGCACCGCGATCGTCACGACCGTGACGGCGAGCGTCGGCACGGACGTTTGCGGCAGATGCCCGATCGTCGCCAGCACGTTCTGGAAGAACCGCCCCCGGGGAATGTGGAATCCGAGAAGCTTCGGCACCTGGTCGAGGACGATGACGACGCCGATCCCGGCCTTGAAGCCGACGAGGACCGGCTCGGAGATGAAGTTGGCGACGAAGCCGAGCCGGAGGACGGACGCCGCGACGAGGATGGCCCCGACGAGCAGCGTCAGCGTGGCCGAGGCGCGCAGGAGGGCCGCCGGGTCGCCGCTCGCGGCGACGGCGCCCAGGTCCGCGCCCGTCAGGATCGCGAGGGTCGTCGTCGTGGAAACCGAGAGGACGCGGGACGTGCCGAGCACGGCGTAGACGAGCATCGGAACGAAGGCGGTGTACAGCCCGACTTCGACGGGCAGCCCGGCGATCGTGGCGTAGGCCATCGCCTTGGGGATGACGACGGCCGCGGCCGTCAGGCCCGCGACGACGTCGAGCCGGACGGTCTTCGGGGGATTCACCCGGTCCGCTCCAGGTCCTTCGTCGTCAAGGGCTGGCCGGCGACGGATCCGACGTCATAGAGCGACGCCGCCAGGCCCTTCAGTCCCCGGTCACGAGCGACGAGGTCGAGGTGGAGCGAGGTCCAGTCGGACATCAAGAGGGTCTCGTCGCCGTGGCCGTCGTAGGTCTTGAGATAGCCGCCGCACGCATCGCACGAGTCGATGCGCAGGCCCGCTTCTCCTTCGACGACCACGCTCGCGAGCCTCTGGGAATCGCTCTCGCAGAACGGACACGCGGTGCGGCGGAATTGCCAGCGGCTGCCGCAGGCGCCGCACGCCAGGAGGCGCTTGCGTCCCGGATCGACGCCGAGCAGCTGCGCCATCGCGGGAGCCGAGCCGCACGCCGGGCAGTAGGGGCGCAACCACTTCTCTTCGTCGCGCCAGGCGTCGAACGCAGTGACCAGCGGCGCCAGGTACCGGGAGGCGGCCGTCCAACCCAGGTAGCGCAGCAGCCCCGGCGACGGCGGCGCGAAGGCCTCGTCGCCGAGCAGCCAGTCCCCGACGCGGCGGGGCGCCTCGGGGTCGCCTCGCAAGTGCTCCGCGAGCAGGGGAAGGTGGGCCATCGGGCCGCCGTGGGTCGGATCCAGAGACAGCTTCTCGACCAGCGCCACCGCGGCCCTCCCCGCCGGCTCGAGATCGATTTCCAACCCGGAACGAAGCAGCGGAACACCGGCCCGGAGGTCGTCGGCGCCGTCGTTCCAGTCGGGCACGGGAGCGGACGAGGCCGGGATCGAAGCCAGGGCGCCCTCGACCCGGGAGGTCCAGTGCGCCAGGGGCCGAAGATAGGGATGGGCGGCGAGCCAGGCGTCGAGCGTCGTCCGGTTCATCGAATCAGCGCGCTTCCCTCTTCGGAAGAATGGGCACCAGTCGCGCGCCCAGCCCGAAAAGGAAAATCGTCGCGGCGATCAGGCCGAGCGAAACGCCCCATTCGAAGACCGACGGCGCGTAGGAGCGGGGCGCGACCCAGGGCATCCGGCCCCGGAAGGTCATCGCGAAGAGAACGACGTTCATGCGGTTGTACACGATGCCGGTGACCGCCAGGAGCGCGCCCCAGAGCAGCGTCTCCGGCCGGTTTCGGAACGAGGGGCGGGAGAGAATCACGAGGGGAACGAGCCCGCCGATCCCGATCTCCGCGGCGAAGGCGAGTCCCATCGCGCCGGACAGGGCGCCGCCGAGCTGCCCGCGCAGAGCCATGTCGCCCAGGCGGAAGGCGAGGTAGACGAGCAGCGACCAGAACGTGATCTTCCCGACCGAGGCGAGCGCCGTCATGTCCAGGGGGCGGCGCCAGCCCTTCGCGATCCACATCTCCATGAGGACGACGAGGGCCGACCCGGCGACGATCGACGACAGGAAGAACCAGATCGGCATCACGGGCGACCACCACGGCGACGCCAGCATGTTCGGCATCAGCAGGTAGAGCGATCCGAGCGAGCTCTGGTGCATCGTGGACAGGGTGACGGCGGCGATCGCGAGCAGAATCGGCTCGAAGCCCTTGTCCCGCGCCCGGAAGAGCCACGCGAGCGTGCCGAAGATGACGGCCGTCACCGCCGCGTACACGAGGTTGCGCGACATCATGAAGATGAAGAGCGTCACCGCGAAGGCCACGTAAGCGCCGGACCACCTCTGCCAGAGCTCCTGCAGGCGGTGCAGGCCGTACCTCTCGAGGACGACCGGCAGGAACTCGAGCGCGAGGATCGTGACGTAGAGACCGACGCACCACGACACCTCGAACATGGCCGAGTGGTCGGGCGACTGCAGACCGAGCTGGTAGAAGTGCCACGGGAGTCCCAGGTCGGCGACGAGCGTGACGGTGACGAACGAGTAGCTGAGGAGACCCATGAGCACGGCCTTCCGGCCGAGCCCGTAAAGGTCCTTCCGCTGGAAGACGTAGATCGTCCCGGCCATCGCGAACGCGCCCGCGGCGACCGCGATCCAGATGAGGTCGAAGGCGATCCAGAGACCCCAGGGATAGGTGTCGGAGAGATGCGTGCTGCCGCCGAGGCCCCAGGCGAATCGCGCGACCATCGAAAGACCGCAGAACGCCATCAGGATCAGGAGGACCCAGTTGAACGGCGTCAGCAGCCTCTCGTCCAGGCGCTCGAACGCCATGTGGTGCCCGCGGTCCGACGTGTCCACGCGGCCCGAACCGTCCGCGACCGCCTGCACGCGCTTGCGGAAGAAGGCGTACGTCGCGCCGAGCAGCGCGCCGATCGCCATCACCGCGGGCGGGACCGCGCCGAGTGCCGCGGCCGTGAACTTCGGATACGGCTTCTCGCCGAACGTCGGAAAGCCGAGCTTCTCGAAGGGCACGGCCGACAGGTACACCACGCTCGTCCCGCCGAGCTCCTTCTCGCCGTAGACGTGGTCGACGTACTTCCCGGGCCGGTCGGCGATCCGCTGGTGCGCGAGCGCCAGCATCTCGTCGCGGCTCCCGTAGCGCAGCGCGTCGGCCGGGCACGCCTTCACGCAGGCGGGCGTCGCGATGGTCTCGAGAAACCGCTTGCCCGCATCCGCGGCCATCGGCTTTCCGTTGAAGGCGATCGGCAGCGGCTGATCGGCGCGGTCGGCGCAGTGGGTGCACTTGTCGATCTTCGGAGCGAGCTTGTCCCACTCCGCGGTCGGCACGTCCCAGGGGCAGGCCAGCATGCAGTAGCGGCAGCCGATGCACTTGTCGGCCTCGTACGTCACCGGACCGTCGGCCTGCCGGGAGAGCGCCGTCGTCGGGCAGGCGGAAACGCAGCCGGGCTCCAGGCAGTGGAAGCACCGCCGCATCACGAAGGCGCTGTCGAGCCCGCCCGGACTCCGCGGGTTCTCCATCTCGTGGAAGGAGATGAGCGTGTAGGTCTTGGAGCTCAGCGTCGCCGGATTCTGGAAGCCGAGCTGGGGCAACAGCTCGGTCTCCTCGCCCTCGCGCTCGTTCCACTGCTTGCAGGCCACCTGGCAGGCCCGGCAGCCGATGCAGTTGGTGATGTCGATCAGCGTCGTCCGGATCGGGACCGGGTTGGAGGCAGTCGAAGCGGAGGGCGCCGTCATGATCGCCTCCCTCTCTCCGCGCGGGGCGCGGCCGCTTTGACGACGTTGACCAGGCAGGCCTTCGTCTCCTGCGTTCCCGCGCCCGGATCCGAGGCGTCGATCGTGAGGTGGTTGACGCTCGGCCCCGTCGAGAGACCCTGGAAGCCCCAGTTGTAGGGCATCCAGACGACCGTGACCTCGCCGCCGGCAAGCAGAAGAGACTTCATGCGGGGCGTCACGAGCGCCTTGACCGTGAGCGTGCCGCGGGCCGACGAGACGTCCACCCAGTCGCCCGACCGGACGCCGAGCTTCTTGCCGAGGGTGACGGGCATCTCGAGAACCGGTTCCGGGACGAGCTCGTTCAGCCACGGGATGTTGCGCGTCGTCGATCCGGCGCACCAGTGCTCGGCGACGGTCGAGGTCATCAGGACATAGGGGAATTTGTCGACCGTGCCGATCGGCTGGTGCGAGGCGACGCGGGGGTAGTGGAGCATCGGGTTGCTCTTCACCTTCGGGTGCAGCAGGTTCTCCACGGGGCTCTCGACCGGCTCGTACATTTCGGGCAGCGGGCCGTCCTTCGGCACGTAGGCCACGTCGCGGGGGTATCCCGGATTCTTCTCGTCCGGGTCGGCATAGACGGCGGCGAAGAGCCGTCCCACGCCTTCCGCGCCGAGGTGGAATGCCCGCTGCCCGTTGGGCGTGTTCGGGCCGTCGGTGACGACGGGAACGTCCGGCACGTCGTATCCGGTCCAGCGCCTGGCCTGCTCGTCCCACCAGACGATGGGTTTGGAGCCCGGATAGGGCTTTCCGTTCCGGTCGCAGGATGCCCGGTTGTAGAGGATGCGCATGTTGTTGGGCCAGGTCCATCCGAAGCCCGGGTAGAGTCCCAGCCCGCCCGGGTCCGTCTTCGCATCCCGGCGCTTGGAAAGGTTCTCTCCGTTGGCGAAGACGCCGGCGTAGATCCAGGCTCCGGACGACGTCGAGCCGTCGGCCCGCAGATCGCCGACCCTGCGGACGAGGTCGCCCTTCTTGAGGCCCGTCTCCGGATTGTCGCGGAGCGCGTAGCCGTTGATCTCGCGCAGCACGTCCTCGGCGGTGGTGTAAGTCCAGAAGGCCCTGTTGACGATCTCGTCCCTCGGCTCCCGGGAGTCGTGGACCAGGTCGCGGACCCGTCGGAACACGGCGTCCACGATCTCGCCGTCGGGCCGTGCCTGGCCGGGGGGCTTCACCGCCGCATGCCGCCACTGCACCATGCCACCGGAGTTGCTGATGGTGCCGTTCTTCTCCATGAAGAAGGCGGCCGGGAGCAGGATGACCTCGGTCGCGATCGACTTCGGGTCGACACCCGGACGTTTCCAGAACGTCGCCGTCTCCGTTTCCCAGATCTCCTGGACCACCAGCGTCTCGAGCTTCGCCATCGCCTCGAACGTCAGGTTCAGGTTGGGCAGCGTCACCGCCGGGTTCTGCCCCACGATCCAGAGGAGCTTCAGCCTGCCGGCGAGGGCGTCCTCGAACATCGGCAGCGTTCCGTAGTCCTTGGCCGCGTCGCGCTTGGGCAGCCAGGCATAGGCGTAGTCGTTCCCGGCGGTCGCCGCGTCGCCGTAGAACGCCTTGAGGGTGTTGACGAGATACCGGCTGTCGGCGATCCCGTACTTGCGGACGTAGTCGCGGATGGTCGGCTCGGCGTTCGACGGAGAGTTGAGGTACCCCGGGTAGTAGTTGTAGAGCACCGCCATGTCGCACGCGCCCTGTACGTTCGGCTCGCCGCGCAGCGCGTTGACGCCGCCGCCGGGCTTGCCGATGTTGCCGAGGAGCAGTTGCAGGATGGTGAACGCCCGGATGCCCTGGACTCCCGTCGTGTGCTGGGTCATCCCGAGCGCGTAGAGGATCGATCCCGGCCGATTCTTCGCCATCATCTCGGCGATCTGCCGGATCTGGTCGGCCGGGATTCCGGTGATCCGCTCGCCAGTCTCCAGCGTGTACCGCGAAACGTGAGTCTTCAGCCGCGAGAAGACGCAGTGCGGGTCGTCCAGACTCTTCGCGAGGCGGGGCTTGCCCTTCGCGTCGAGCTGGTATCCCCAGCTCTTCGTGTCGTACTTGTGGTGCTCCTCGTCATATCCGCTGAAGACACCGTCCTGGAAGCCGAACGCCTCGTCGGAGAGGTAGAGGGCGTTCGTGTGGGTGACGACGTAGTCCTCGTCGTACAGCCCGTTGACGAGGATGTGATTGATCATCGTGTTCTGGAGCGCCGCGTCGGTGCCGGGGCGGATGCGCGCGTACACGTCGGCCGCCGCGGAGGTCCGGGTGTATCGCGGATCGACGTGGATGATCTTCGCCCCGTTCTCCTGGGCCTTCCGGATCCACTTGAAGGCCATGGGATGGTTTTCCGCGACGTTGCTGCCTTCCACCAGGATCGTCTTGCAATTCTGCAGGTCGATCCAGTGGTTGGTCATCGCCCCCCGCCCGAACGAGGCCCCCAGACCGGGGACCGTGGGGCTGTGTCAAAGTCGGGCCTGGTGCTCGACGTAGGCGAGGCCGAGCAGCCGGGCCGCTTTCTGGAAGAGGTAGCACTCCTCGTTCGTGTTCTGCGCGCCGCCCAGGAACGCGATCGCGTCGGTCCGGTTGACCGGAACCTCCTGGTCGCCGACCTTCTCGGTCGAAATCCAGGTCGCGTCGCGCGTCTTGCGGATCTTCTGCGCGACCCGGTTCACGGCGTCCTGCCAGGAGATGTCTTCCCAGTGGTCGCTGCCCGGCGCCCGGTAGCGGGGCGTCGTGAGCCGCTTCGGCGAGGCGTGCGTCGCGAACATCGAGATGCCTTTGACGCACAGCGAGCCGCGATTGACGATGTGGTCGTAGTCCCCTTCCATCGTGACGAGCTTGCCGTCGCGGACGGCGGCGATCATCCCGCAGCCGCAGGAGCAGAAGTTGCAGGAGGTCGTGAACTCCTGCACCTCCGAAAGCCTCAGGTCTTTCGTGGCCGCCCGAACCGCGGCGACGTCGAGAAGACCCTCCAGGCTGAGGGCGACGCCGCCGCGGACGGTCAGGCGAAGGAGGTCGCGGCGACTGACGGAAGAGGACTTCGGCGGTCGGCTCATCGCTTCACCTCCCGGGCAGTCGGGCGACGGTTCGTCGGAACGCTCCTCGCATCGTACATCGGCGCGCTTTTCGTGAGTCTCAGTACTGATCGAAGTAGCGCTGGATCTGCCTGGGGTCCTTCGTCTTCGTCAGCGCCAGGCGCAGCAGGACCCGCGACTTCTGGGGGTTGAGGTCGAGAGAGGCGACCAGCCCGAGCTTGTCGTCGTCCACCTCGACGTTGCGGCCCACCCGGCCCGTGGCCACGCGCGAGGACCGGACGCAGACGATCCCCTTCTTCGCCTGGGCGGCGAGAGCGTTCAACGCGACCTCCGTCATGTTGCCGTTGCCCACGCCCGCGATCACGATGCCCCTGGCCCCCGCCGCGGCGGCGCAGTCGATCAAGGCGCCGTCCATGTTCTCGTACGCCATGACGATGTCCACGCGCGGGAGGCTCGAGAGGCCGTCGAGCGAGAACTCCGAGTCCATCGTGTTGCGGCCGACCGGGCCGCGGTAGAACTCGGCCTCCCCGTAGGCGACCGTGCCAATGAGGCCCCGCAGCGGCGAGAGAAAAGTCTGCACCGCGGTGGTGCTCGCCTTGGTCAGCGACGAAGCGCCGTGGATCCAGTCGTTGACGACGACGAGCACGCCGCGCCCGGCCGCGTCCCTGTTCGCCGCCACCGCGACCGCGTTGTAGAAGTTGAGGGGCCCGTCGGCCGAGAGGGCCGTCGAGGGCCGCATGGCCGCCGTCAGGACCACGGGCTTGCGCGACTTCGTCACGAGGTTCAGGAAATACGCGGTCTCCTCGATCGTGTCGGTGCCGTGCGTGATGACGATGCCGTCCACCGTGGGCATCGCGAGGAGCTCGTTGACGCGCCGCCCGAGCTCGAGCCAGACGTCGTCGTTCATGTCCTGAGAGCCGATGTTCGAGATCTGCTCGCCCTTGAGGTTGGCGAGCTTCTTCGCCTGGGGCACAGCCGCCAGGAGCTGTTCGACGCCGACCTGCCCCGAGGTGTAGCCGGCCTGCACGTCGCTCGCGGCGGCGCCGGCGATGGTGCCGCCGGTCGCCAGCACGACGATGTTGGGAAGGGGGCCTTTCGCGGGAGCCGTGGCCGTCTGCGCCGACGCCGCGGCGACGATCAGGACGGCCAGCAATGTGAGAGACGCCTTGCGCAGCATGGGAACCTCCTACTTGGTGAGCAGAACGATGACCGGGCCCCACGCCGTCAGGAGGATGTTCCCGATGGCGTAGGGCACGGTGTAACCGAGCACGGGAAGCTTGCTTTGAGCCTCGTCCTGGATGGACCGCAGGGCGGCCGTCACCGTCCCGGCTCCGGCGGAGGCGCCGAGCAGGATGACCGGGTTCATCTTCAGGACCTTCCGCCCGAAGAGGAGCGCCGCCATGTGGGGCGTGACGGCGACGACGAAGCCGACGAAGAGGAGACTCGGGCCGGTCTGCTTCAGGCCCGACGCGAAGCTCGGGCCCGCCGTCAGGCCGACGACGCCGATGAAGACGGCGAGGCCGACCGTGTCGAAGACCCACAGCGCCGGCTCCGGGATCCGGCCGAAGGTCGGACGCACGGACCGCAGCCACCCGAAGACGAGGCCCATGACGAGCGCGCCGCCGCTGGCCGTCAGCGAGAGAGGCAGGCCGCCCACGTTGACCGAGAGATAGCCGATCAGCCCGCCCACCACGATGCCGAGGCCGACGAAGACGACGTCCGTCTCGTGCGACGGCCGCTCGATGTAGCCGAGCTCCGCCCCGACGCGCTCGACGTCGCGCGTCGCGCCGGACAGCCGCAGGATGTCTCCCCTGTTGACGGTCGTCGACGGAGCCCACGGGATGTCCTCGCCTCCCCGCACGAGCTGGAGCAGGGCCACGCCGCGCCCGTGCAGCTCGGCGAGCTCCCGGAGGCTTCGGTCCACGAGGCGCCCGTTCGTCACGACGACGTCGAGAGCCACCATCGGAAAGTCGAGCAGGGCTCGGTCCTCGACCTCGATGCCGATCGTGGTCTCGCCCACGAGCACCCGCCTCCGGGCGGCGACCGCGGCCGTGTCGCCGCGGCGGAGCGCCATGTCCGGCGAAGCGTCGAGGATTTCCGCGCCGCGGCGGATGCGCTCGACGAAGACCCGCTCGGGCGCGAAGGACTCTTCGAGAGCCGCCACGCTCTTGCCAGCCCACGTCGCGTCGTCGATTCGATAGGCCCGCAGGTCCCACTCGCGGTACGCCGACTGGGTCGTCGGCCGAGCTTCCCCTTCGCCCGCGAGCTCCTTCTCGAGCTCGAGGCTCTCGGCCTTCAGGTCGACTTTCAGCAGCCGCGGCGCGAGGCTCGACAGGAACCACACGACGAACCCCGTGCCGACGAGGTACGAGACCGCGTAGGCCACGGGGATGTTGTTGAGGAGGCGGGCCTTTTCCGCGGCCGGCAGGTCGAGCCGGCTGATCGTGTCGCCGGCCGTCCCGATGACCGTCGACTCCGTGAAGGCGCCGGCCATCAGTCCGGCCGCCGTCCCGCAGTCGTAGTGGAAGACCTTCGCCGCCGCGACCGTGACGGCGAGACTGGTGACGCAGAGGACCACGGTCATCGCCACCTGCGGCAGGGCGTTTCTGCCCAGCCCCCGGATGAACTGCGGACCCACCTTGTAGCCGGTCGCGAAGAGGAAGAGGTCGAAGAAGACGACCTTGACGAGCGGCGCCACCTCGACGCCGACCTGTCCGATGAGGACGCCCGCGAGCAGGGTCCCGACGACGTTGCCGAGCTTGAAACTGCCGATCCGAAGGTGCCCGAAGACGAAGCCCAGGGCGAGCGTCAGGAAGATCGCGAGCTCGGGATTGTGACGGAGGGCCTCCGTCAGGTACGCCGTCACGCCGCCCTCACCGCGCCACCAGGAGCAGCCACGGCGTTCCCACGAGGAGCAGGACGAGGATGTTGAAGGCCGTCGCGATCGTGCCGAGGCGATAGAGCTCGCCCTGCGTGAGGTATCCGCTCCCGACGACGAGCACGTTCGCGCTCGACGCCTGGGGCGTGATCGTGGACATGTAGCTCGTCGCAAACAGCAGGGCGAAGCCGAGAACGGGTACCGGCACGCCGAGCTGGGCGCCGACCCCCAGGAAGACGCCGAAGAGGGCGAGGACGTGCGCCGTCTGGCTGACGAAGAGGTAGTGCAGCAGGACGTACGCCACGACGAGGATGGCATACGCCGCCACCCAGGGCAGGCCCCCCAGAGCCCCTCCCAGCCGCTGGCCGAGATAGCCCATGAAGCCGAGGGCGTTCAGCTGGCCGCTCAGCGTGTAGAGGATCGCGAACCAGATGAAGGTTCCGAGGACGTCGCCCTGCTGGCCGATGTCCTTCAGCGTCAGCACGCCCGAGGCGAGGAGCACGCCGAGCCCCAGGAACGCCACCGCCGTCAGGTCGAGCTTCAGCGTTCCCGCGAGCCCCCAGAGGAGGACCATGACGACGAACGTGACGGCGACGATCTTCTCGTCGAGGCCGAGCGGACCCATCTCGGCGAGCGCTTTGCGCGCGGCCGCGGGAGCCTCCGGCGTCGCCTTCACTTCCGGGGGGAAGACCTTGTAGATCAGCAGCGGCAGCAGCGCGAGCGCGAGCAGCGTCGGGACGAGCGAGGCGATCAGCCAGGAGCCGAAGGAGATCCGGAACCCGAGCGACTTGCCGATCTCGGCGCCGAGCGGGTTGCCCGCCATGGCCGTGAGCCACAGGGCCGAGGAGAGGGAGAGGGTCGCCATCGCGCAGAACATGAGATAGGCGCCCATCTTCTTGCGCGTCGCCTCGTCGGGCTTCGAGCCGCCGCCCTCGGCCAGGGAGAGCGCCAGCGGATACAGGACGCCCGAGCGGGCCGTGTCGCTCGGGAAGGCCGGAGCGATCACGGCGTCCAGGAGGAAGATGCTGTAGCCGAGCCCGAGCGTCGAGCGTCCGAAGAGCCTCACGACCAGGTATCCGAGTCTCTGGCCGAGGCCGCACTTCACGATCGCGCGGGCGACCAGAAAGGCGACGACGATCAGGAGGATCGTCCCGTTGGCGAACCCCGCGTATGCCTTCGCCGGCGTCAGGACCCCCGAGAGGACCGAGATGCCGACCGCGAGGACCGACGCGGTGAGAATCGGGAAGGCGCCGAGGATGACGGACACGATCGTGGCCGCGAAAATCGCGAAGAGGTGCCAGGCCTGGGGCGTCAAGCCCGCGGGCACCGGCCAGAACCAGATCGCGACACCGAGAGCGGCGACGGCGAGGCGGGAGACCAGGATTCCGAAGCCGGGTTTCATCGGGGCCGCTCCCCCGCCGTGGAGCGGGTGATCCGCGTCCGGCCCTGGAGATCGGTGATGCGGCCGTCGACGTCGCTGCTCTCGGGATGCAGGACGTACTCCCAGGAAAATGAAAAGGATCCCTCGATGCCGGCGAAGCGCCCCGTGCCGCCGGTCAGGGTGGCTGTCGCCTTCCGGCCGGTCCCGAACGGCTGTGCCGAGAGGGTGGCGTAGATGTGGTCGCCGTGTTCCTCCGTGAAGACGGCGCGGCCGACGAGAGTCTCACCGCCGTCGTCGAAGCCGATGATCTGACCGAGCAGCCCCCGGCCGAGGCCCTCGCCCGACGTGAGCGTCAAAGGTCCCGAGAGGACCACGACGGAGGCGGGGCGCTCTCCCCCGGTCGGCAGGACCTCCCGGTGGCCAGTGAGGGTCCACGTCGCCGTAAACGGCCGCCACCCGTCGGCCGAAGGCTGCTCGCCCCGAACCGGGAAGGCGAGCAGGCCGACGACCGACGCCAGCAGCGCCGCGCGAAGGATCGACGCGCGGCCCATCGTCACGTCCGGGGCGCCTGGCCCGCCATCGCGGCGGGGTTGAACACCTTCGCGATCTGTTCCTCGGTGAGGACCTTCTTCTCGCGGATCAGCTCGAGGATCCCGCGCCCCGTCTTCATCGCCTCGGCAGCGAGCTCCGTCGCCTTGTCGTACCCGATGACCGGGTTCAAGGCCGTGACGGTGCCGATCGAGTACTCGACGTAGTGCCGGCAGATCTCGGGGTTCGCGGTGATGCCGTCCACGCAGTGCGCGCGCAGCGTGCGCGCCGCGTTGATGAACATCGTCTGCGCCTCGAAGATGCAGGCGGCGATGACCGGCTCGAAGACGTTCAGCTGGAGCTGACCGGCCTCGGCGCCGAGCGACACGGTCAGGTCGCTGCCGATCACCCGGAAGCAGACCATGTTGACGACCTCGGGAATGACCGGGTTGACCTTGCCCGGCATGATCGACGAGCCCGGCTGCTTCGGCGGCAGGTTGATCTCGTGGATTCCGCAGCGCGGGCCGGACGAGAGCAACCGCAGGTCGTTGCAGACCTTCGACAGCTTGATCGCCAGGCTCTTCATGCAGGAGGAGTAGAGGACGTAGGCTTGCGTGTCCTGGGTCGCCTCGATGAGGTCCTCGGCCAGGCGGATCGGCAGCCCCGTGATCTTCGCCAGATGCGCGGTGCACTTTGCCGCGTAGCCCTCCGGCGCGTTCAGGCCGGTGCCGATGGCCGTCGCGCCCATGTTGGTCTCGCACAGCACGTTCTGGATGCGCTCGAGAGCCATGACCTCGCCCGAGAGCGTCGCGGCGAAGGCCTCGAACTCCTGGCCGAGCGTCATGGGCACGGCGTCCTGGAGCTGCGTCCGGCCCATCTTCAGGATCTTCGAGAATTCCTTGCCCTTGCGGCGGAACGACGCGATGAGCTCTTTCATCTCCTTGACGAGCTCGACGTTGCCGAGCGCCATCCCGATGTGCAGCGCGGTCGGATACGCGTCGTTGGTGGACTGCGAACGGTTGACGTGGTCGTGCGAGTCGCAGAACTTGTACTCGCCTTTCTCGTGGCCCATCAGCTCGAGCGCGCGGTTGGCGATGACCTCGTTGGCGTTCATGTTGGTCGAGGTGCCCGCGCCGCCCTGGAAGACGTCGAGGCGGAACTCGTCGTGCAGCTTGCCGTCCATCAGCTCCTGACACGCGCCCTCGATCCCCCTCAGGATCTCCTTCGAGAACTGCTTGCAGTCGTAGTTGGCGCGCGCGGCCGCGAGCTTGACCATGGCGAACGCCTTGATCAGGTTCGGATAGAGGCGCAGCTCGACGCCCGAGATGTGAAAGTTCTCCAGGGCCCGTGCCGTCTGGACGCCGTAGTAGGCGTCGGCGGGGACCGGCAGGTCTCCCAGCAGATCGTGTTCGAGTCGGGTCTTCGACGGGGACATCGTGGCCTCCTGGGTTTCTTCGGTCGTGATCATGGGTTTCCTCCTCCGCTAGCGAGGCTTCACCGCGTAGGGATTGCCTCCGAGTGCGTTCGAAATGTCCGTGATGGCCTTCTGCGCCCGGACGCTGTTGCCGGCCTCGTCGAGCGGCGGCGAGACGACCGCGATTCCGAACTTACCGGGGGACACGGCGATGAGGCCGCCGCCCACGCCGCTCTTGCCGGGCAGCCCCGTCCGGTAGAGCCACTTGCCCGAGTCGTCGTAGAGGCCGGCGGTCGCCATCACGGCCAGCACGCCGGGAACGTTGCCCGTGGCCATCACCGGCCTGCCGGTGACGGGGTTTTTCCCGCCGTTGGCGAGCGTGGCCGCCATCGTCGCGAGGTCCCTCGCGTTGACGCCCACCGAGCACTGCTCCGTGTAGATGTCGGTCGCTCGCATCGGCTCGGCCTTGATGAAGCCGTACGCGTACATCAGGTAGCCGATCGCCTGGTTGCGCTGGTTGGTCTCGGCTTCCGACCGATAGACGTCGTGGATGACCTCGAGGGGGCGCCCCGCGAAGGCGGAATAGAAGTCGATCAGGCTCTTCCAGATTTCGTCCCGGTTGGCGCCGCCGAGCATGCTCGTGGCCGTGATCGCCCCGGGGTTGACCAGAGGATTGATCTCCGGTCCGCCGAAAGCCTTCTGGGCCAGCTCGACCGCGACGATCGAGTTGAACCGCATTCCCGTCGCATCCACGCCGATCGTGTTCACGATCGCGTCCAGGCCCTGCTCCTCGATGACCTTCGCGAGCGTGAACACCTTGGAGATCGACTGGATCGAGACCTCGGCGCTGACGTCCCCGGCGGTGTGGACCCTGCCGTCCACCGTGACGAGCGCGATGCCATAGATCTTCGGGTTCACCCTCGCCAGCGCCGGGATGTAGTCGGCGTTCTTGCCTTCCTGGAGATCCTTGTACTTCTCGTACGCCGCGGAGAGGGCGGAGTCGATCTGCGCCGGGGATTGCGCCGGGGCCGCCGGCGCCAGGAGAACGAGGGCCGCCGCGATCGAGGCGATCGCCGCCGCCTGCCGAGGGCCGAAGCTCATGGCTTTCCTCCCAGATCGAACGAGAACTTGTATTGCGCCGAGAACTGGATTCGGAAGTCGTTGACCGCGAAGCCGTCGGTGAAGTTCTGGCGGCGGCCCCACTGGAACTCGAGACCGGTCATCACGTTCTGGACGGGGTACCAGAGAAGGTTGGTGCTGGCGTACTGGCCGCTCTTGAAGGCGGCGGGCAGCTGCTCGGTGGCGTTGGAGATGTCGAGGCGCGAGTAGCCGATCGCGGTCGAGAACTTGTCGCTCCAGTTGATGTCGTAGTAGGCGACCATGCCGAACACCGGCAGCGCCTTGCCCGTGACGGGAGTGACCGGATTGCCGGGATTGCTCTGCGCGGCCACGTCGACCGGCGCGTCGTTCATGTAGTTCTCGATGCCCTGCCCGTAGCTCGCCTCGAGCCGCAGCGTGCCCGTCTTCGTGACCTTGAGGACGGCGCTCCCGTTGACGCCCCAGCCAAGCGTGTGCCCCGAGAGGTCGAACTGGTCCTGGAGCGTGTCGGTCCAGCCGATGTAGCGGAAGATCCCGGCGATCTGGACGTGGCCCCAGTCGTCGCCGTACTTGTAGTGCGCGGTGACGTCCGGGTACGGGAAGTGGCCCTTGATGTTCTGCAGCTCGATGCGGTCGGCGAACTGCCCGGAGTCGCCGCTCGCCCCCGGCCGCTCGATGGCGATCGCGAGCTGGCCCTTCCCGTCGATCGGCGTCCAGCGCAGCTGGACGTTGCGGAAGAAGACCATGCCGTTCGGCCCCCAGTACTCGACGACGTTCGGAAAAACGTCACCGTCCATGAACACGCTGTTGGTCTGGCCGGCGAGGAAGGGGCCGAGCGAGCCCCAGGCCTGGCGCAGGCGGATCGTCGTCTGCCCCGCATCCACGCCCACGCCGAAGAGGTCGAACTCGAACTCCGTCTTGACCTCTCCCCAGCCGGTCGGCAGCCAGCTGCGGACGCCGAAGCGGGTCTGCCGGACACTCGCCCAGAAATTGCCGTTCTCCCCGAACTCGTTGGGAAACGCGGGCAGCTTGGTCGGCCGCTCGACGTCGTACCAGTCGGGGTTGATCTGGTCGAAGTCGTTGATCAGGTCGAGCATCGCGAAGCCGTAGATCTGCATCCGCGGCCCCTTCTTCATCGGATCGGGCGGCGGAGCGCCCGCCTGGCCCTGCGGCTCCTGGACGGCGACTGCGGCGGGCGCCGGCGAGGGACGCGCGATCGGCCGCAGGGCAAAAACGACGTTCGCGAACTCGCCGCCGTGCACCACCACGCCGCTCGAAAGCCCGGTCCCGAACCCCGACGCCTCGGCCGTCACGTCGTAGGCGCCGGCGGGAAGGCCCTCGATGCGGAACGCACCCGTCGCATCCGTGATCGCGGACTGCCGGAATCCCGTGGCCAGGTTGCGAGCGGTCACCGTGACGCCCCCGACCGCCGGCCCGCCGTCTTCGGCGACGCGTCCCGCGATCGCGCCCACCCCGGCCTGGGCCACGCCGATCGCCCTGACGCAGATACAGGCCGCGATCGCCAGCGCGGCGGTCATCGCGACCCGGCGCAAACTCCTTCTTCCTGGTTCCATGACGACCTCCTAGGGAGACCCGGTGCCGTGGCTTCCCGGGCCGCCTTCGACCGCGGCGCGGATCGCCTCCATGAGCGCGCCTTCGTCGACGGGCTTGCGCAGGTAGGCCACGGCCCCCGCCCGCAGAGCGCGGGCCTCCGCCTCGGGCGTGTCGTGGCCGGTGACGACGATGACCGGGATCCGCACCCCGGCATCCGCCATCCGCGCCTGGACCTCCAGGCCGCCGACGCTCGGCATGTGCAGATCGAGAACGACACAGCCCGGGCGACGCGTCGGGAGCGAAGACAGAAAGGCCTCGCCCGACGGATAGGTTTCGGCGTCGAGGCCGCGCGAGCGGATCAGGCGCGCGAACGCCCGGCGGACCGACTCCTCGTCGTCGACCACCGCGACGAAGCCGTTCCACGGACGGAGAGCCATGACCGCACGCTAGCAACGACGCTCCGGGCGGCGATGAGACCTTGGTCTTAGGGAACGCGGCGGAGTCGGAGCAGGACGGCGCGCTCAGGCGGGCGCCGGTGAATTCAGGCTCAAACGATTGGCACGCCAGACGAGCCGTGTGAGCCGCTCGCGGCATCGAACTTCCGCCCCGACGGGCACTCGCCAGGAGATTTCAAACGGCGCAAACGTCGCATCGAAGAGCCGCGGCTCGCCCTCGATCG
>DATJPZ010000047.1:0-24157 GCA_035506175.1 Thermoanaerobaculia bacterium
GGCCGGCCGACGTGGCCGAGCAGCAGCGGCAGCAGGGCGGCCGTCCGGATCATCTGGACGCCGACCGAGTGCTGCGTCCAGCCGAGGGCGTACATGATCGTGCCGCAGCGCTGGGCGTTTCCGGTCGACGTCACCACTTCGGCGACCTTCAGGAACGTGTCCTTCGGCGTGCCGCAGACCTTTTCGACCATCTCCGGCGTGTACCGCTCGACGTGCTTCTTCAGGAGCTGGAACACGCAGTTCGGATCCTGCAGGGTCGGATCGGTCTTGGCGAACCCGGTCTTCGCGTCGATCTGGTAGGCCCACGTCTCGCGCTTGTAGCTTCCCGAGGACTCGTCGAAGCCCGAGAACAGGCCGTCGTCGAACTTGAACTCCGGGTTGATCAGCAGGGGGGCGCTCGTGTGGATCTTGACGTAGGCCTCGTGGTAGCGGTTGTTCGCGAGCGCGTATCGAATGATGCCGAGCAGGTAGGCGATGTCGGTGCCGGGCCGGATCGGCGAATAGACGTCGGCGACGGCCGCGGTCCGGGTGAAACGCGGATCGACCGCGACGAGCTTGGCGTTACGGGTCTTCTTCGCCTCGATCGCCCACTTGAAACCGCAGGGATGGTTTTCGGCGGGGTTGCCTCCCATGCACAGGACGACGTCGGCGTTCTTGATGTCGACCCATCCGTTGGTCATCGCCCCGCGCCCGAACGTGGCGGCCAAACTGGCCACCGTGGGGCCGTGTCAAACCCGGGCCTGGCTGTCCCGGTACGGCACCCCCAGGGCCGTGATGACCTTCCACTGGAGCCAGTTGAATTCGGTGGTGTCCGTGCAGCCGCCGATCATCGCGATGCCGGGGGTGCGGTTGACGAGCTGCCCCCTGGCGTTCTTCGCCACGAAGGTCTTGTCGCGGGTCGTCTTGATGTGCCGGGCGATCTGGGCGATCGCGTCGTCCCAGCTGATGTCCTCCCAGTGATCCGAGCCCGGACGCCGGACCTTCGGCCTGGTGAGTCGGTCCTTGTTGTTGATGTCGTCCTTGACCGTGGCGCCTTTGGGGCAGAGCGTGCCGCGGTTGATCGGGTGGTCGGGATCGCCCTCGACGTAGACCACGGACGCCGTCGCGTTCTTGGCCTTGTCGCCGAGGGTGTGAATGATCATGCCGCAGGAGACGGCGCAGTAAGGACAGGTACTTCGCGTTTCCGTGGTGCGCGCGATCTTGAACTCGCGCATCTCGGCCTCGGCCTTCGAGACGTCGAACCCGAGTGCGATGGTGGTTCCGAGACCGGTGGCCTTCAGGAACCCGCGACGGGTGACTTCCATGGATCCTCCTCTCAAAGGAATCCCGAAGCAAAGACCGCGCCCAGTGCTGGATTCCATTCCTCGAGCGGCTGGATGTCAAGGGCGGCGTCAAAAAACTGATCGTCTCCCCTCAGGAGGGCGGCGCCGGTCCGCCGCCGCGCTCGGCGGCCTCTCGAGCCGGCGCTTTGACCACGGTGACCGTGCAGGGCGCCTGGGCGACGACGTGGGAGGAGACGCTGCCCAGGTACCGGCGCAGCGTCGAGCTGCCGCGGGAGCCGACGACGAGGTGATCCACGTGGTTCGCGGCGGCGAATTCGACCAGGGCCGACCCCGGATCGGGCGCCTCGAGGACGTGGTGCGTCACGCGGCCGACCCCCAGACCGAGCGGCCTCGCCCAGTGCCGCAGCTCGACGAGGAGCTGGACCCGGACGCTGCGGCCCTCCGCGTCGAGGGCCGAATCCATCGCAATACGAGACGTTTTGAGCACGGTCAGGCACGCCAGGCGCGCGCCCGGCTCGGTCTCGAGGACTCGCCGCGTGGCCAGGAGGAGCGCCTCGAGAAGCGCCTCCGAGCCCTGGGAGGGGTCGAGGGCGACCGCCACGAGGGGAGCCCGCGACAGCTGGCCGGAGGCCGACCGCCCGAGGTCCGGCTCTTCGCCGTGCGTCCGGAGCCGCCGCTTCAGGACGGTCAGGGCGCCGTCCCGGGCGAGTCGGCTCGCGCGGCCGGTCAGCGGGACCTCCGCGGGGTGCTGAAGGTCGAAGGCGAGGTGCGCGGCCGTCTGGTAGCGCTTCCCGGGCGCGACCTCGAGGCACCGGAGGATGACCTCCTGGAGCCACGGCGGACACGCCGGGTTCAGGCCCCGGGGCGGGATCGGGTCGCGGTAGAGCCGCTGGCGGAGTCCCCGCACGCTCGTCGGGTTCCCGAAGGGCCGCTCGCCGGTGGCGAGGTAGTAGAGAACGACCCCGAGCGAGAAGAGGTCGCTGCGCGGGTCGTTCCGGATCTGGGCGATCTGCTCGGGCGAGATGTACGGCCCCGTGCCGATCGGCAGCCGGAACTGCTCGGCGAGGAGGTCCGGCAGCCGGTCGTGGCGCGACAGGCCGAAGTCGATGAGAACGGCCGCGCCGCCCTCGCGGAACATGACGTTGGAGGGTTTGACGTCGAGATGGATGACGTGCTGGCCGTGGAGGTCGTGGAGCGCGTCGGCGATCCGGGCGCCGTAGGACGCCACCTCTTCGGGCGGCAGCGGCGTGGCGTCGAGCCGGGCGCGGAGCGACGGTCCCGCGAGGTGCTCGAGCACGATGTACGGCTGGACGGACCAGTCGCCCGCGGCCACGAAGCGCGGCACGTGAATCCCCGAGAGCGTCGGCAGGATCATCTGCTCGACCTCGAAGCCGACGAGAGCGGCCGGGTCGTCGGTGTCGCGGAACGACGGGATCTTCATGACGAGCGGCTCGGCGGCCTCGGGGCGGCGCACGCGCCAGATCTCGGCCATGCTTCCCTGGTGGATCTTTTCCTCGAGGACGTAGCCGTCGAGCACGAGGCCGGGCCGTCGCGCGGCGCTCATGGAACGGCCTCGAGGCGCGTGTTGAACGACGGCGGCAGGCCGGCTTCGCGGATCTTCCGGATCGCGGCCTCGACGTCGTACGGCACGCGGTGGAACGTCAGGACGTCGGTCGCGTCGTCCAGGAGCGCGTAGCTGGCCGCCGGATTTCCGTCGCGCGACTGGCCGACCGAGCCCGGGATCGCGAGCCACCGCCGCGGCCGGCCGAGCGGGATTCCGGTTCCGGGAGTCGGCGTGAAGGCGCCCGGCCGGTCGTCCGGGCCGAGGTGGTACAGGGCCGGCGTGTGCATGTGGCCGCAGAAGGTGAGGCGGCAGCGGGTCGCGCGCATGCTGTGCCCGGCGTCGAAGGGCGACGTCACGTACTCCCAGCGCTCGGGCGCCCAGGCGTTGGCGTGCACGTACAGGCGGCCGTTCTCCTCGAGCGAGAGGGGCAGGCGCGCGAGGAAGCCGAGCTCGGCCGGACCGAGCCGCGCGCGCGTCCACGCGATCGCGGCCCGCGCGTCGGGGTTCATGCGGGGCGACGGCCCTTCGAGCGTGGCCTGGTCGTGGTTGCCGAGGACCGCCGCGCCGCCGCGCGAAACGAGGCCCGAGACGACGCCGAGGACCGCCGCGGGGTCGGCGCCATAGCCGACGAGGTCCCCCAGGAAGACGCAGCGCGCGGCGCCCGCGCGGTCGGCGTGCGCGAGGCACGCGAGGAGAGCCTCGAGGTTCGCGTGGACGTCTGTCAGGAGCGCGATGCGCACGGGTCCTCCGCGGGCGGGCGCCATGCTACCGCGCGGATGGGGCCCGGAGACGGCGCGGCCTGAGGCGTTTGCATCAGGAGACGCCGCCAGCTGCAGTAGCATCCTCGAGCTGCCGCAGTCCTGCGAGGAGGGTGCGATGAAGCTCGTCAACCCGATCGTCCGCCGGTGGCTCGACGACGGCCGCTCCGACCCGGAGGCGTTCTGGGACCGCGCCGCGAGGCGGCTGCCCTGGTTCCGGCCGTGGGACCGCACCTTCGTCTGGACTCCGCCGACGTTCCGCTGGTTCGAGGGCGGCCTGACGAACCTCGCGTGGAACGCCCTCGACCATCACGTGGCCGCGGGCCGCGGCGGCCACGCCGCGCTCGTCGGCCTCAACGAGCGCGGGGAGCGGCGCGTCTTCACGTACGCGCAGCTGCTCGCCCACGTCGAGCGCGTCGCCGCGGCGCTCCGCGGGATGGGCGTCGGCAAAGGGGACCGCATCACGATCTACATGCCGACCTGCCCGGAGGCGATTCTGCTGATGCTCGCCGCCGTGCGGATCGGCGCGATCCACGTCGTCGTCTTCGCCGGCTTCGGCTCGGGCGCGCTCGGCGACCGGATCCGGGCAAGCGGCTCGAAGCTGGTGTTCACCGCCGACCGGACGTTTCGCAAGGGCAAGGACGTCCCGTTGAAGGGGATCGTGGACCAGGCGCTCGCGGGCGCTCCGCACGCGGTCGAGAAAGTCGTGGTTTTCGGCCGCGACGGCGCGACCTCGCCGCTGGCGCCGGAGCGCGACGTGACGTGGGAGGCATTTCTCGAAGGCGGGCAGGGTCACTCCGGCGAGCACGTCCCGATGGAGTCGAACGAGCCGGCCTTCATCCTGGCGACGTCCGGAACGACGGCCAAGCCGAAGCTCGCGATCCACACGCACGGCGGCTACGCCGTGCACATCGCGAGCATGGCGCGGTGGTGCTTCGGGCTGCGCCCCGACGACGTCTGGTGGTCGACGTCCGACATCGGCTGGATCGTCGGGCACAGCTACATCGTCTACGCGCCGCTCCTCGCCGGCTGCACGACGCTCGCCTACGAAGGCGCGATCGACCACCCCGATCCGGAGACGGTCTGGAAGATCGTCGAAGAGTTCCGCGTCACCGGCATGTTCACGTCGCCGACGGCCGTGCGGCTGCTGATGCGCTACGGCGAAGCGCCGGCGCATCGCCACGACCTCGGGGCGCTCGAGCGGGTCTTCTGCGCGGGCGAGGTGCTCAACGCGCCGGCGTGGGAGTGGCTCCAGGAGAAGGTCTTCCGCGGCCGCGTTCCCGTCATCGACAACATGTGGCAGACCGAGACGGCCGGGCCGGTGTTCGGCAACCCGTACGGGATCGCGATGCTGCCGATCAAGCCCGGCTCGGCCACGGTGCCGATGCCGGGGATCGACGCCGCGGTCGTCGCGGCGGACGGCACGCCGTGCGGTCCCGGCGAGAAGGGCATCATGGTCCTCGAACGCCCGTTTCCGGGCCTGACGCCGACGCTGTGGGGCGAGCCCGAGCGCTACGGCCGCGACTACTGGGAAAAGATCCCGGGGGTCTACTGCACCGGCGACTCGGCGCACGTCGATCAGGACGGGTACGTCTGGTTCGCGGGCCGCGCCGACGAGCTGATCAAGATCGCGGGACACCGGATCGGGACGATCGAGGTCGAGACCGCCTGTCTCCAGCACTCGGCCGTCGCCGAGGCCGGCGTCACGGGACGGCCCGACGCCCTCCGCGGCGAGGTGATCTCGGCGTTCGTGGTCCTGAAGCAGGGCCACGTCCCGTCCGACGGGCTGCGGCAGGACCTTCTCGAGACGATCCGCCGCGAGCTCGGCCCCGTGGCCGTCATCGGCGACCTGAACTTCGTCAACTCGCTGCCGAAGACGCGAAGCGGCAAGATCATGCGGCGCGTCCTGAAGGCCGTGACGCTCGACATGGAGCCGGGCGACATCACGACGATCGAGGACGAGGGCTCGGTGGAGGAGGCGCGCGAGGCGTGGCAGGCGATGCGGGCGCAGGTCAAGGCGCCCGCGCGCTGACGCGGGCGGCCGCGAGGGCGGGACGAGACGAACGCGAGAGTTCCGCGCGGGCGGCCGCAAGGGCCGCCCCTACTTCACCGAGCCGACGGTGAAGCCCGCGATGAACCGGTCGAGGAACAGGTTGTAGATGAACCCGATCGGCAGGCTCGCGATCAGGCACGCGGCCATCAGCGAGCCCCAGTAGTAGACGTCGCCGCGGACGAGGAAGATCGGCACCCCGACGCCGATCATCTGGTTCGACTCGGGCGAGATGAACGTCAGGGCGTAGACGAACTCCTGCGTCACCAGCGTGAAGCTGAAGATGACGACCGTCAGGATGCCGGACACCGAGATCGGCACGACCATCTTCAGGAACGCGCCGAACCGCGTCAGTCCGTCCACCATGGCCGCGTCCTCGAGCTCCCTCGGGATCGACTTGAAGAACCCCATGAGGAGCCAGATCGAGAAGGGGATCGTCATGCTCGGGTAAACGAGCACGACCGAGAAGATCGAGTCCTGCAGCCCGAGGAGCGCGACGACGCGCGAGAGCGGGATGAAGAGCAGCGTCGGCGGGATCAGGTACGTCAGGAAGATCGCGATCCCGAGCCGCTGGCCCCAGCGCCCGGTCAGGCGGGCCAGCGCGTAAGCCGCCGGCACCGCGACGACGAGCGTGATCGCGACGACGATGGCGCCGACGAGCGCCGTGTTGCCGAGCCAGCGGACGAAGCGGGTCTGCGTGAACAGAAATCGAATGTGCGCGAAGGTCGGCGGCAGGTTGAACCGGAACGGGTTGTTCTCGACCGTGTAGAGGTCGATGTTCTGCTTGAAGGACGCGATCAGCATCCAGAAGAAGGGGAACGCGAGGACGACGGTGAAGAAGGCGAGCACCGCGACGTGCAGGATCCTGGCCGCGACCTTCCGCCGCGCGCTCACACGACCTCCGCCCGGTGCGCCACGCGCAGCATGAAGTAGGCGACCAGCACGAGGACGGGCACGAGGAACAGCGAGATCGCGGCCCCCGCGGCGAGGTCGCTGCCCGCGATGCCGGTGGCGAACGCGAGGGAGGGGAGCGTCTGCGTGGAGTCGAACGGCCCGCCGGCCGTCAGGATGTAGACGACCGTCATGTCGGTGAACGTGAAGATGATGCCGAAGAGGACGGCGACCGAGAGGATCGGCGTCATCATCGGCAGGTTGATCTGGAACGTCGTCCGCCAGAAGCCCGCGCCGTCGATCGCCGCGGCCTCGGGGATCTCCTTCGAGATCGCGGAGCGGCCGGCCAGCATGATCACCGTCGAAAACGGGATCAGCCGCCAGCAGTGCACGAGGATGACCGATGCCATCGCCAGGTGCGGTTCTCCGAGCCACATGGGGGCGTTGTAGGGCTTGACGAGGTGGAGGGCGACGAGGACCCAGGTGATCACGCTGTAGATCGAGTCGAGGATCCACTTCCAGCCGATGGTCCCGAGCGACACCGGCGCCACCCAGGGCAGGAGGATCAGGAACCGCACGAAGCCGCGCCCGCGGAACGGCTTCTCGAGGGCGATCGAGAGGATGTTGGCGCAGACGATGACGATCACCTGGGCGCTGAGCGTGAAGACGATCGAGTTGCGCAGCGCCTTTCGGAAGCTCGGGCTCTGCAGGATGCTGCGGAAGTTCTCGAAGCCGACGAAGTGCAGGCCCGTCGACCCGATCCGGGCGTCGCTGAAGGCGTAGAGGACGGCGAGCGTGAAGGGCACGCCGATGAGCAGGACGATGTAGAGGACCGAGGGCGCGAACATCGCCGTGCCGAGGACCCAGGCCGGCGCGGTCCCGGCCGTCCCGCCCCGCGCGCGGCTCACGGCCACGCGTGAGGCCTCGCGGCCGTGCGCTTGCCGGAGGCCCGGTCGTAGAACTTCAGGTGCCGCTCGGTCACGGCGAAGGCCTGGATGCCGCCGGGTTCGCAGGGGAAGGTCAGCGTCGACGCCAGGCGCGAGATCACCTTCCTGCCGTGGAACGCGCCGCCCTCGATGGCGCCGTAGACGATGCGCTCGGCCCCGAGGTACTCCTCGTGGCTGACCCGCAGCGACAGGGGCACGGAGGGCCCTTCGCGGTCGCCCGCGCGGATCGGCTCGGGCACGGCCGCCCGGTCCGCCAGCACCGCGACCGGGAAGAAGTGCTCGGGGCGGAAGCCGACGACGATGTCGTCCTTCTCGACGAGGTTCATCGGCGGCGAGCCGAGGAAGGTGGCCACGAACGTGTCGGCGGGATCGTCGTAGACCTCGGCGGGGGTGCCGATCTGGCGCACCTCGCCGAAGTTCATGACGACGATGCGGTCGCCCATGGCCATCGCCTCGACCTGGTCGTGCGTGACGTAGATCGTCGTCGTGCCGACGCTCGTGTGGAAGCGCTCGAGCTCCTCGCGCGCCGAGGCGCGGAGCTTCGCGTCGAGGTTCGAGAGGGGCTCGTCGAGGAGGAACACGGCGGGCTCGCGGACGATGGCGCGCGCGAGCGCGACGCGCTGCCGCTCGCCGCCCGAGAGCTCGCGCGGCTTTCGGTCGAGGAGCCGCCCGATGCCGAGGAGCCCGGCGGCCCATTCGACCTTCTTCCGGTGCTCCGCCTTCGGCACGCCCTGCGCCTTGAGCGGAAACGCGATGTTCTTGTAGACGGTCAGGTGCGGGTAGAGCGCGTAGCTCTGGAAGACCATCGCGATCCGCCGCTCGCGCGGCGAGAGGTCGTTGACGACGTTGCCCCCGATCAGGATCTCGCCCGAGGTCGGCGTCTCCAGGCCCGCGATCATGCGCAGCAGCGTGGTCTTCCCCGAACCCGAGGGCCCCAGGAAGACGAGGAACTCGCCTTCGTGCGTGACGAGGCTGACGTCGTTGACCGCCCCGAGCTCGCCCTGCTTGAAGACCTTGGTGAGCTTCCGCGTCTCGACAATCGCCATCAGGCGTCGCTCCGAAGGGGGACGGCGGCCGCGATCAGCCGCCGCACGCACAAAGGCTCCGGCCGCGGGCTTGCGACCGGAGCCTGCCGAACAGCGTATCCAGAGTCAGTCTACTTCTTCTATTTCCACCGGGCGAAAATTCTCTTGTACTCTGCTTCCGCCGCCTTCGCGGCGTCCTCGGGGCTCTCGTCGCCGCGGGCGACCTTGGCGAACATCGTCGGGATGACCCACGTGCTGAAAGCCTCGGAGATCCCGGCCGTGGCGTAGCCGGGATAGCCGACGTTGGTGGCCCAGTCGAGGACGTTGCCGAGCACCTTGTACTTGTCGGGCGGGTTCGCCCGGTCGTCCTTCGCGATGAGCGTCTGGAGGTCCGGCACCGTCGACGGGAAGCAGGGGAAGTTGTAGAACTGGCCCGCCACGAAGCCGTCGCGGAAGTGGTCGATCCAGTCGATCAGGAACTTCTGCGCGCCGTCCTTGTTCTCCGCGAAGTCCCAGATCACGTAGCAGTTCATGACGTGCTCGGCGGCGATGCGGCGCACCGGGCCCTTCAGCGCCGGGCTGATCATGATCTTCGAGTCGATCGGCAGCTTTTCGCGCTCGGACTGCCGCGTGATCGAGATGGCGTTGGCGACGTAGCTGACGCGGCCGGCGAGCATCGCCTGGTTGTTCGAGGGCGGCGTCCACGTGAAGACCTCGGGCGTCTCCGTCTGCTGGTAGAGGTCCTTCATGTACTTGAGGGCTTCGACCGTCTGCTTCGAGTTGATGGTGACGTTGCCGGCCTCGTCCTGCTCGGCGCCGCCGAAGGACCAGAGGATGGCGCGCATCGCCATCGACGTGTCGAGCTCCTGCGCGAGGCCGATCCCGCAGGGGTGGCCGGTCTTGTCGCGGATCTTCCGGGCGCCCTTGAGGAGGTCTTCGTAGGTGTCCGGGCCGTTCGGGTAGCCGGCGTCGGTCCACCAGTCCTTGTGCCAGTTGCCCGGGTCCGGCGTGTACGCATCGGAGAAGGCGAAGTACTTCTTCGTCCTGGGATTGAACGTGGACTTGTGCGCGAGCTCGATCTTCTTGCCGTGTTTCTTCTCGACCTCGGCGTACACGTTCGTCATGTCGATCACCTGAGGCTCGTAGGAAGCCGGAGGCGACAGGAACATGAAGAGGTCGTGGCCCTTCTTCGCCGAGACCTCCGAGGCGGCCCGGGCGGGCAGGTCCACGAGGTTGATGTTGTCGACGATCACCTCGGTGTCGTTCTTCTGGCCCCACTCCTTGACGTACGTGCCGTTGAACCACGTGTCCCAGGCCGGGACGAAGTGGCTCCACTGGATGATCTTCAGGGTCTTCCCGGCCGCCTTCGCGCGGTCGGGAAAGAGGAAGGCCGGCCCGCCGGCCGCGAGCGCGCCGGCCCCGGCCAGCCGCGCGAACTGCCGGCGGGTCATCCCGCGGGTTCTCTTTCGAGCCATGGTCACACCCTCCCCCGTCGAGCGGCCGTCTAGAAATCCGCGCCGATGTTGCGGTCCTTGGTCTCGCGCAGGAACAGGCTGCCGATCACGAAACTCATCAGGGCGACGATGATCGGATACCAGAGCCCCGCGTAGATGTTGCCTTTCGAGGCGACCATGGCGGTGGCCAGGAGGGGCAGCATGCCGCCGAACCACCCGTTGCCGATGTGGTAGGGCAGAGACATGGACGTGTAGCGGATGCGGGTGGGGAAGAGCTCGACGAGGAACGCCGCGATCGGGCCGTAGACCATCGTCACGTAGATCACCATGATCACGAGGATCAGGATCGTCATCCCCCAGTTGATCGCGCCCTTGTCGAGCTTGTCCGGGTAGCCCGTGGACTTCAGGGCCGCCTTGTAGTCGTCTTCCTTCCAGCCCTTGAGCTCGACGTCGCCGATCCTGGTCACGACCGTCTGCCCTTCGACCGCCGGGAGCTCCTGGAACGAGAGGCCGTTCTTCGTCAGGAAGTCCCGGGCCTTGTCGCAGTCTGAGTAGCGGGTCTTCGGCGTCGGGAAGATGTGCATCTGGCAGTCGGAGGCCGCCACCGACACCGGCGTCTTCTCCGCGTACGCCTCGAGGGCCGGGTTGACGTTGTGGGTCAGGGCCTTGAACAGCGGGAAGTACGTCAGGGCCGCGACGAGGCAGCCGGCCATGATGATCCACTTGCGCCCGATCTTGTCCGAGAGCCAGCCGAAGAAGATGAAGAATGGCGTCCCGATGATCAGCGAAATTCCGATGAGGTAGTAAGTCGTGAGGTAGTCGACCTTCAGGTAGAGCGTGAGGAAGAAGAGGGCGTAGAACTGGCCCGTGTACCAGACGACCCCCTGGCCGGCGGTGGCGCCCAGAAGCGCGAGAATGACGATTTTGAGGTTCGGCCACTTGGTGAAGCTGTCGGTCAGGGGGGCCTTCGAGCCCTTGCCCTGAGCCTTCATGGCCTGGAAAATCGGCGACTCCTGCAGCTTCAGGCGGATGTACACCGAGAAGGCGAGCAGGACGAGGGAGACGAGGAAGGGAAGGCGCCAGCCCCAGCTCTTGAAGACGTCGGGCGCCATCTTCACCCGGCAGACGCCGATGACGACCAGCGCGAGCAGCAGGCCGAGCGTCGCGGTCGTCTGGATCCAGGAGGTGTCGTAGCCGCGCTTGCCGTGCGGCGCGTGCTCGGCGACGTAGGTCGCGGCGCCGCCGTACTCGCCGCCGAGGGCGAGGCCCTGGAGCAGGCGCAGCGCGACGAGCAGGATCGGGGCCGCGAAGCCGATCGAGGCGTAGGTCGGCAGCAGACCAACCGCGGCCGTCGACGAGCCCATGACCACGATCGTGATCAGGAACGTGTACTTGCGGCCGACGAGGTCGCCGATGCGCCCGAAGACCAGCGCGCCGAACGGGCGCACCAGAAAACCGGCGGCGTAGGCGACGAACGAGGAGAGCAGCGCCGCCGTCGCGTTTCCCGGGGGGAAGAAGAGCGCGGCGAAGAACGGTGCCAGCGTCGCGTAGAGGTAGAAGTCGTACCACTCGAAGACGGTGCCCAGGGACGAGGCGAATATGACCCTCTTGGCCTCGGGCGCCAGAGGTTGCTCCGCGGCGGTCGCCATTGGCTCCTCCTCAGTCAGGCCGCCGGGCTCGCGCCGGCGGCAGGAAAATCGAGCGGACAGGAACTCCCTGGCCGCCGGGGAACGGAAACGGGTCGGGAGAGAGCCGCGGACGCGCTCGCCGCGCCGCGGTCGCTCGCGGGGGAGATGCGTCGCAGGGGCGCGTCGATGCGTAGCCTGAAGCCATCGCTCACGGCACCTCGGATTGCGGTGAAGTCTTTGGGAAGGCCCTCCCGATGTCAAGAGATTGTCCGGCGGACACGGGTGGGGAGCGTCGCGCCGCCGGCGCTGCGGCGTGATGCGCCGAGATCTTGCCCGTTCGGGCGGAGGAGTTATATTGCGGGCGTTCCCGGCGTGGCGGGAACGACAGCCGAAAGGAATCGCGTATGGCCGACGCCAATGACCGGATCCTCGAGGCCCTCCTGCAAGAGAAGCGCCAGTTCGCGCCCCCGAAGGATTTCGCGAAGCAGGCGAACGTTTCGAGCCCGGGTGTGTACCGCAAGGCCGACCGCGCGTTCGCGAAGTTCTGGGAGGGCTTTGCGAAAGAGCTCGACTGGTACAAGCCGTGGAAGAAGGTCCTCGACTGGAAGCCGCCGAAGGCGAAGTGGTTCGTCGGCGGCAAGCTGAACGTTTCGGTCAACTGCGTCGACCGGCACTTGAACGGCCCGCGCAAGAACAAGGCCGCGCTCATCTGGGAAGGCGAGCCGGGCGACCAGCGGACGCTGACCTACCGCGACCTCTACCGGGAGGTCGGCAAGTTCGGCAACGCGCTGCGTAAACTCGGCGTGAAGAAGGGCGACCGGGTCACCCTCTATCTGCCGATGATCCCGGAGCTTCCGATCGCGATGCTCGCCTGCGCGCGCATCGGCGCGATCCACTCGGTGGTCTTCGGCGGATTTTCGGCGGAATCGCTCCGGGACCGGATCAACGATCAGGGCGCGAAGGTCCTCGTCACCGCCGACGGCGGCTGGCGTCGCGGCAACGTCGTCCCGCTCAAGCAGATCGCCGACGAGGCGCTCCAGAGCACGCCGTCGATCGAAGCCGTCGTCGTCGTCCGCCGCACGGGAACCCCGATTCAATTCAACGAGGGACGCGAACACTGGTGGCACCGCCTGATGGAGGGCTCACCGATCCAGTGCAAACCCGAGAAGATGGACGCGGAGGATCCTCTCTACATCCTCTACACGTCCGGCACGACGGGGAAGCCCAAGGGGATTCTCCACACGAGCGGCGGCTATCTCGTCGGCACCTACGCGACGTCGAAGTGGATCTTCGACCTGAAGGAGGACGACGTCTACTGGTGCACGGCCGACATCGGCTGGGTCACCGGCCACTCGTACGTCGTCTACGGGCCGCTCGCCAACGGCGCGACCTGCCTGATCTACGAGGGCGCGCCCGACACTCCCGGGCGCGACCGGTTCTGGGACCTGGTCGAGCGGCACGGCGTCACGATCCTCTACACCGCGCCGACGGCGATCCGCGCCTTCATGAAGTGGGGCACCGAGTGGCCGGCGAAGCACGACCTCTCGTCGCTGCGCCTGCTCGGTTCGGTCGGCGAGCCGATCAACCCGGAAGCGTGGATCTGGTACCAGAAATTCATCGGCGGCGGGAAATGTCCGGTCGTCGACACGTGGTGGCAGACCGAGACGGGGATGATCCTGATCTCGCCGCTGCCCGGGATCACGAAGACGAAGCCGGGATCGGCGACGCGCGCGTTTCCCGGCGTCGAGGCGAAGATCCTCGACCTCGCCGGCAAGGAGGTCAAGGTCGGCGGCGGCTACCTGGCGATCACGCGTCCGTGGCCCGCGATGCTGCGCACGATCTGGGGCGACGACGAGCGCTACGTCAAGACGTACTGGTCGAAGTGGGGCAAGCACGTCTACTTCCCCGGCGACGGCGCCAAGCGGGACGAAGACGGCTACTTCTGGCTCCTCGGGCGCGTGGACGACGTCATGAACGTGGCCGGCCACCGGATCGGCACGATGGAGGTCGAGTCGGCGCTCGTGGATCACCCGGCCGTCGCCGAGGCCGCGGTCGTCGGCGTGTCCGACGAGATGAAGGGCACGGCCATCGCCGCGTTCGTGATCCTGAAGGAGAAGGGCAGGACGGCGCAGGCGTATTCCGACGAGGAGCTTCATCATGCCGTTCGCGGCCACGTCGGCAAGAAGATCGGGGCGATCGCGCGGCCGGACCGCCTCTTCTTCGTGTCCGACCTGCCGAAGACCCGGTCGGGCAAGATCATGCGCCGGCTTCTCCGGGACATCGCCGAGGGCCGCGTCCTCGGCGACACGACGACGCTGGCCGACGCCAACGTGGTCGCCGCGCTCAAGAGCCAGTACGAGGAGAAAGAGGGATAGCGGCGAGCGTGGATTTGGCCTCGCCAAAGCCGGAGGGACGGGGCTAGAATCGAATCGGTGAAGGCATCCGGAAGCGTTCTGGACGGCCAGACACTTGGCCGACTTGATCGCTGGCGGAAGGCGCGCGCCGTGTTCGTCCGTCCCGACGGGCTGGAGGCCGAGCGCGCGGTTGCCGCGGCGTGCGGGCGGAGCTGGGCGCGGGCGCCCATGTATGGCCGGGCGCGCCGTCTCTTGGTCGAGCGCACCCCCGAACACTTCCTCGAAGAGCTCGAGAAAAACGTCGGTCCCATGGCCGAGCGCGTGCGCGTCGCGCCCGAGGACATGCGCCAGACCAAGTGGGACGCGATGAGCCGTCTGCAGCCGCTGCCGCGGGCCCGCCGCGAGGTCGAAGCGCTCTGGCTCGCCGACCTTCTCACGGCCGGAGACTTCTTCGTCGAGTTCCAGCCGATCTTCGACCTCTCGACCGGGAGCGTGATCGGCCACGAGGGCCTGATGCGCGGCCGCGGCGACGGCTCGACGCCGCGTCTGGCGGCCGAGATGTTTCCGGCCGCCGAATCGCTCCAGGTGGATCGGACGTTCGAACGCTTCTCGTGGACGTGCGTCCTCGAGGAGGCGCGGGGGCTGCCGGCCGAGAGCCTCCTCTTCCTCAACGTCAACCCGCGCCTGATCGGGCGCTCCGAGCACGCGCTCGCGGCGCTCGGCGAAGAGACGGAGCGGCGCGGCGTGCCGTTCTCGCGGCTCGTGCTCGATCTCGTCGAGATCGAGACGCTCCCGTCGGCGCCCGAGCTCGCGCCGGCGCTGACCGTGCCGCGGGATCTCGGCACCGTGATCGCGCTCGACGACGTCACGTCCGGCTACGGCGCGCTGCAGCTCTGCCACGCGCTGCAGCCCGAGTGGATCAAGGTCGACAGCGAGGTCACGCGGGGCATCGCCCGCGATCCGAGGCGCCGCGCGATCCTGAAGTTCCTCGCCGACCTGTCGCGCGAGTTCTCGTTCACGCTCGTCGCCGAAGGCATTGAGTCGGCGGAAGACCTCGACGTGTGCGCCGCCGAAGGCGTCGGCGCGGCGCAGGGCTATTTCCTGGCACGGCCCGCCGTCCAGCCGCCGGACCCGTCCGCCGGCTTCCGCGATTGGGTCGCGTCCCGGCCCCACGGCCAGCAGAGCGCGTGACGGCCGGCGGCGGCAGCGGCGACTCCGTTCGGCTGGACATCTGGCTCGACGTGGCCTGCGTCTTCCCGACGCGGTCGCAGGCCAAGGCCGCGTGCGAGGGCGGCAAGGTCGACGTCAATGGCTCGCGCGCGAAGGCCCACCGCGAGGTGCGGGCGGGCGACCGGATCGCCGTCCCGGGCGCCGGCGGCACGCGGCGCGAGCTCGTCGTCGTCGGCCTCGCGTCGCGGTCGATCCCGAAGGCCCAGGCGCGAAAGCTCTACGAGGACGTGACACCCGCCCCGGCGCCCGAGGTCGTCGAGGCGCGGCGTCTCGACCGGATGCTGTCGCCGCGCGACGGCGGCGGGCGCCCCGACAAGCGCGAGCGCCGGGAGCGGCGCCGCCTGAAAGGCTGGTAGGCACGGCCGGGCGCGCGAGGGTCTAGACTGGGGGAGCCATGGACTTCGAGCTGCTTTGCCCGTGCTGCGGCGCGCGCCTCAAGGTCGACCCGGAGCTGAAAGCGGTCATCGACCACGAGGCGCCCAGGGTCGCCCGCAAGTACTCGAGCGTGGACGACGCCCTCGGGGCGTTGAAGGGTCAGGACGAGGAACGCGAGAAGAAGTTCGCCGCCTCGATCGAAGCCGAGAAGTCCAAGAAGGACGTCCTCAACAGGAAGTTCTCGGAGCTCTTCGAGAAGACGAAGGGCGATTCCTCCAAGCCCGTCCGCGACATCGACCTCGATTGACTCCGCGCCCGGCCCGCCGATGGCGCCGCGCCGCGCTCCTGGTCGTGCCGGTGCTGTTCGCGTCCGCGCCGGCGCGGGCCTGGATCTACTCCGAGCACCGGGCGATCACCGCGCGGGGCATCGCCACGCTCGAGCCCCGCCGCCGCGCCGAGCTCGACTCCTTCTGGGAGCTCGCGCGCCAGGGCCATGCCGGCCGCCTCTGCGCGGCGCCGGACGCCGGCGACCAGGCCGGCAATCCGGACTGCCTGGATCTCGCGGCCTGGCCTTCGGTCAACGGCGACCACGCCTGTTCGCCCGACGAGATGCTCCACGTGATCCTCGACAGCCGGTGGATCCTGCGCGTGGCTCGGATCGCCGACCGGACCGGAGCCGCCATCGCGCGGGCGCGCAACGAGAGCGACCGCCGCAACGCGCAGATGAACGGGGACCTCGGCCTCGAGCGGGCCGACCCCGACTACAGCGGCCGGGCCCGCGCCAACAACGCGCACCACCTCCTGCCGCGCTCGGGCAACGACCCGCGACAGTACGTCGCCGAGACCCTGCGCGCCGGCGTCGAGCCGAACGCCATCGGCCTCTACGTGCTCTTTCACGCGGCGGCCCTCCGGCGCGCGGCGCGGTTCCCCTCGGACGCGGCTTTGCCCGACGAGCGCGCCGCCGAGGCGCGCCTGGTCCTGGCCCTGGAGTCCTTTGCCCTGCACTTTCTCGAGGATGCCTACGCGGCCGGCCACATCGCCGGCTCGTGGGGGCCGACGGCCGTGCGCAAGGGCACGCACGACTACTACAACGAGCACGGCATCGACACCGACACCTGGGACCACGAGCCCATCACCGTGTACGGGGACGGCCACCTGCGGCCGCCCGACCTCGACCGCGCGGGCGACGCGGTGGCGATGTCCCTCGGCCAGGTCCTCGGCGCGCTCGAGCCGGACTCGCAGATTCACTGCGACGCCGCGGCGATCGGGCTGCCGGAGGGCGTGGCGGACGGGACGTTCGACGTCTGCACGGCGGCGACGATGCCGGGCTGGACCGTGCCACCCGCGCTCGCCGAGGACGTGCAGCGCATCGTGCGGATCACCCCGATCCCGTTCCGCGGGCCGGGCTACGCGTCGCTTCCGCGGTTCCGGGCCGAGATCGGCCCCTTCGTCGGGATCGCCAGCGGCGTCCAGGCGGAAGGGGCCGACGGGGGTTTCGCCACGAACCGGGAGGGCGGGGCCATCGGTTCGCTCGACGTCGGCCTGCGCCTGGGTCTCGGCATCGACGCGCTGCTCGGCGACCCGGGCGACGGGCTCGTCTTCCTCCAGGGCGGCATCACGCTGGCGTCGCGCTCGTCGGGCGGCTGTGGCTCGATCTGCCCGAGCGATCCGCTGCTCGCGCGGTTCGTGCCCGGCGTGCCGGCCCGCTCCGCGCTCTCGTTCCGCCTGCGCGTGCCGTTCTGGCTGATCCCGGGCGACCTGCTCGTCGCCGCGCCGCTGCTCGCCCTGACGAGCCCGGCGCTTCTCGAGAAGATGGCGATCGTCGCCGCCGACGGCGGCCTGGTTCCGTGGCAGACGAAGCTGGCGACGCCGCTCGGGTCGCTCCAGTTCGTCGCGGGCCGCGAGATCGCCGTCAACCTCTTCGGCTACCTCGGCGGCAAGGACGCCTTCCTGGTCGCCGGCCGGGGGGCGGACGGCGCTCCGACCTTCGAGCCCGTCGCCTTCCGGTCGATCGAGTGGGATCTGCCGGTCCTCGAGCTGCGGCCCCTGCGCGAGTACGGCACGCGCTACAGCTTCGGGACGCTCGTCCAGTTCGGGGCGGGCCTGGACACCCCGATCGACGTCGAGTCCCTGATCCCGGGCCAGCCCATCCCGCCGTTGAAGACGCGCTACTTCGGATTCGTGCGTCTCTTCTTCGACGGCCGCCGGTACTTCTAGGGCTGCTTCTGGTAGGCCATTCCCTTCAGAAGCGCGATGCGTCTGGCGACCGGCGGGTGCGTCGACCAGAGCCCGGTGAAGAAGCCCTGCCGCTCCGCGTCGGTGCCGCCGCGCGGGTCCTCGATGCAGAGGTGCGCGACGCCCTGCTTGATCGAGGGCGTCGGCGCCACGGCGGCGGAGATCTTCTGGAGAGCCGAGGCGAGCGCGAGCGGGTTGCGCGTCAGCTCGGCGCCGGACGCGTCGGCCAGGTACTCGCGCTGGCGGGAAACGGCGAGCGAGACGATCTGGGCGATGAACGGGGCGAGCAGCACGGCGACGACCCAGAGGGCGACGAAAAGAATGCCGAGGCCGCCCTTGCCGTCGCCGTCGCCGTCGCGGCGCCGCCGGCCGCCCCAGCCGAGGCCGCGGCGGCTCCAGTCCGAGAGCAGCAGCACGGCGCCGGCGAGCGCGGCGACCACCGTCATCAGCCGCACGTCGTAGTTGCGCACGTGCGACAGCTCGTGGCCGACGACCCCCTGGAGCTCGTCGCGATCGAGCGCGTCGAGGAGGCCCCGCGTCACGGCGATCGACGCGCGTTCCGGGCCCACGCCCGTGGCGAACGCGTTGGGGTCGGAGTCCGGGACGACGTAGATCGCGGGCTTCGGGATCCCGCCGGCGATCGCGATTTCCTCGACGACGTTCTCGAGAACGCGCTGCTTCGGGTCGTTGCGGTCGATCGGAATCGCGCCCGTGGACTGGAGGACGGCCTTGTCCCCCTCGCGGAGCGACCACCACGCCGACATCCCGCCGACGGCGATCGCGCCGAGCGTCGCGAACGGAATCCCCGGGGAAAAGCCGCCGGCGTAGAGCAACCCGTCGGCGCCGAGGCCCATCAGGGCCAGGAGCACCACGAAAAACGCGATGAAGAGCCGGGTGTTGCCGAGGTTCTTCTTCTGCTGGTCGTAGAGGTTCATCGCAGAGGTCGGGCGGCGACCTCCGGCGTCAGGACCGCGTGCGGTCGGACCGGACGTTCAGGTCCACGCGCGGCACCGCCCGCTCCGTCTCGTCCTTGATCTCGAAGAGCTCGACCGGCTGGAACTTGAAGGTCTGGGCGATCAGGTTGTCGGGAAACATCTGCTGCGCCGTGTTGAAGCGCGTCGCGATGTCGTTGTAGAACTGGCGCGCGAAGCCGATGCGGTTCTCCGTCGAGGAGAGCTCCTCCATGAGCGCCTTGACCTGTTCGTTCGACTTGAGCGTCGGGTAGTTCTCCGCCAGCGCGAAAAGGCGCGAGAGCGTCGCCGTCAGCGCGTTTTCCTTGTCGGCCGCTTCGGCCACGCCGTGCGCGGCGACCGCGGAGTTGCGGGCCTGGATCACCTTCTCGAGCGTGTCCTGCTCGAACTGCATCTCGCCCTTCACGGCCGAGACCAGGTTGGGGATGAGGTCGTGGCGGCGCTTCAACTGGACGTCGATCTGCTTCCAGCCGTTGGCGACCTGGTTCCGGAGGGAGATCAGGTTGTTGTAACGCCAGATGGCCCAGATCGCGCCGACCACGGCGAGAACGACGAGCAGCGTCAGGCAACCCCCGATGGCGGCCATCTCTTTTCGGTGATCCCCTACCCGTTTCTTACGGAAGCGGCCCGCGACGGTTTCCGCCTCACGTGTTCAATCCCTGGCGCAGCTCCCGGGCGAGGATCTCGACCCCCGACCGCGTCCCGCCCGTGAGCTTCTCCTTCCAGACCGTCTCGGTCTCGAACCGGCGGTCGCCGATCGACTCGGCCCACGGGCGGAGGGCGGCGTCGAGCTCGCCGGCCGACCAGACGTCGCCGCCGCGCTTGCGGACCATGGCGATGACGTAGGGCACGATCCGGATGAACGCCCGCAGCGACGTCGAGCTCTTGATCGAGTACTTGCGGCCGGCGAAGGCGGCGGGGAAGGCGCGCGCCGCCGCCTTGAAGTAGTTCAGGAAGAATCGCCGGGAGTTCTCGCGGAACTCGCGCGCGATCCGGCCGCCGGCCGTGTCGATCGCGGCGAACACGTCGCGCAGCTCGTCGGCGAGCGAGGCCTGGGTCACGGAGCCCTTGCCGATGCCGAGCACCTTGATCGCCCCTTTCAGCGGCGAGCCTTCGTCCTCGTTCAGGGTTCGGATGACGTCGTGGGCGGCGGCCAGGTTGTCGTCGCGGTAGAGCCGGCGGCCCGCGAGCGAGATCAGGTGCGACGGGTTCAGCTTCGTGTGCTTGCTGTTGATCGTCACGAAGAGCTCGACCACCTGGTCGGCCGTCAGGTTGTCGAAGACGACCGCGGGTACCTGGAAGTCCTTGAGGCTGTGCTTCTCGGCCAGCTGGTGGAGCGCGAGGAGGCGGTGCTGGCCGTCCAGGGCGCGCAGGATTCCGGACTCCTCGGGCAGCTTCAGCGACCCCGCGTCGGAGCGCCCGCTCGACGGGGAGAACTCCAGGCGCTTCTCCGACACGAGCAGGACGCTTCCGGGAATCGCGGGCAGCGTGCCCGAGTCGGCGCACTGGAGGTAGTAGGTGACGAGCTCGTCGATCTTCTTCTTGATGATGGGCCGCTGGAAGGCCTGTTCCGAAGCCGAGATCTTCCGTTCCAGGAACTCCCAGTTCACTCGTCCCGCCGCCACCTTCGCGTGGCCCCGCGTCGTCTGGCTGCCCGGCCCGAAGGAGAGGACCTCGAAACCCACCAGCGACTGGAGGTCCTCGCCCGACAGCAGAGCCTCGTAGAAACGCACGCCGAACTGATTCAGGCGGAGCGAGGGAACCGAGATCATGTCCACCTCCTGGCCCGGATACCGCAGCGGCTTCCGGAAGGGCTCGCGAGCCCGCTCCGGGGCGGGGAAAGGGTATACCGGGCGCCCGCCGGTTGAACCCATGAGATTGGGGCCGGTGACGGTCCCGTCGGGCCCGATCCGGGGGGAGGGCCTAGGGCGGGGAGACGGACTTCCAGTCCTCGCCGGCCATCATCTGCGCGTGGATCTGGCTGGCGCCGGTCAGGATGCCCTTGAGCTCGACCGTGAGGATCGCGGCGAGCTCGGGCAGGGCCTCGGGCCGGGCGACCGGGACCGAGCACTCGACGGTCGACTGGCCGAGAGAGGCGAAGAAGGGGGAAGGGCGCCGCGTCCAGTCGGAGTCGCTTCGCCGGTGCTTGGTCATCAGGAAAGCCGCCAGCCGCCGCTCGTCCCAGGGCTGCGACGTCGTCCAGCAGAAGTTCGCGCGGAGCCCCTTCTGCTCGACGGTGGGCGTGTCGCTGGCGATCGAGATCGACATGTCCCGTCTCAAACGATAGCATTCCCGCGTTCGATCAACACCGTGAAAAGCGCCGTCCTAGGGCTCCTGACGCTCGCTGGAGCAGCCGTGCTCGCCGCCTCGCCGGGCGAGGAGCGGGTGTATGCCTCGCACCTGATGGTGGATCAGGAAGTCACGGTCGCCGCGCGCATCACCGGGATCATCGACACGATCCTCGTCGACCGCGGCAGCGCGGTCACCCAGGGGCAGGTGCTCGCCACGCTCGAGGCCAGCGAGTTCGACGCGGCGATCCGGCAGGCCAAGGAAGACATGGACCTGAAGAAGATCGAGTACGACCGCGCGGAGTCGCTCGTCTCCTCGAGCGTCATGAGCGCCCAGGACCGCGACGAGAAGAGGGCCCAGTACCAGGTGGCCGTGGCGACGTGGGAACGCGCGAAGGCGGTGCGCGATTACACCGTGATCCGCGCGCCGTTTGCGGGGATCGTCACCGAGAAGTACGCGCGGCTCGGCGAGAAGGTCATCGAGGACAAGAACGACCCGCTCTTCAAGATCACGGCGGTCGAGCCGCTGCTCGCCCGCGTGTACCTGCCGGAGGAGCAGCTGATGCGGGTCAAGGTCGGCGACCGCGTGGAGGTCGTCGCGGACCGCTTCCCGGACGCGAAGACCACCGGCGAAGTGCAGTTCGTCAGTCCCACCGTCGACGCCGCGAGCGGAACCTTCCAGGTCGTCGTGCGCGTCCGGAGGGATCCCGCTCGGACGGTCCTGCGGCCGGGCCTCGCCGTTCAGGTGCGGTTCGGCCAGTCCGCGCCCGGAACGCGGTAGCGCCGGCCGACGGGCCATGGCTGGAAAGCCGCGCTCCTCGGCTCGCCTGCGCTCGACGTTCGACCGCGTGCTCGTGCACGACGTGAAGAACGTCTCCTTCCGGCTGCGGCTGCTCCTGTCGAACCTCGAGGAGCACTGGGCCGATCCGCAGTTCCGCGAGACCGTCAAGGAGTTGCTCGCCGCGTCGGTCGAGCGCCTCGAGAGCGCCATCGGCCGCCTCTCGGCCGAGCGCGACGCGGTGCTGGTCCAGGTCTCGCTCGACCTCAACGCGCTCCTCCGCGAGGTGGTCGAGCGCCCGCCGCGGCGGGGAAAGGCTGCGGCCCGCACGCCGATCCGGCTCGCGCTCGGCGCCGTGAGCCCGATCTGGGGAGACGCCTACTACCTGGGCGACGCCATCGGGAGTCTGCTCGAGAACGCGCAGGAGGCGGCGGGCCCGGAGGGGCGCGTGCTCGTGCGGTCGTTTGCCGCGGGCACCGAGAAGCGCCCGAGGACGGTCGTCGAGATCATCGACAACGGCGCCGGGATGACGCCGGAGTTCCTGCGGGATCGGCTCTTCCAGCCGTATCACACGACGAAGCCGGACGGCGTCGGCCTCGGCCTCGTCACCGCGAGCCAGATCGTTCGATTCCACAACGGCCGGATCCGCATCTCCTCCCAGCCGGGCGGCGGCACCGTGGTGCGCCTGGCGTTTCCCGCGGACCCGGGGGCCGCGTGAGCCCGTCCCTGGGCCGGCTCCTGATCGTCGAGGACGACCCGTTTCTCCTCGAGCAGCTGAGCTGGGCGCTCAAGGGCCGGTTCACGGTGTCGGCGGCGCGGGACGGGCCCCAGGGCCGAGCCCTCTGCGAAACGGAGCCCGATCTCTATCTCTTCGACCTGCGCCTGCCGCCGTCGAACCACGTGCGCGAGGGACTGGACCTCCTCCGGCATGTGCGCCGCCGCGACCCGGAGGCCACGGTCGTGATGATGTCCGGCGAGGGGGAGCGCTCCCACGCCCTCGAGGCCGTCGCCCTCGGAGCCTTCGACTTCTTCCAGAAGCCCATCGACACCGCCGAGCTGCTGGTGATCCTGAATCGCGCGCTCGAGCGCCGCCGTCTCGTCGTCGAGAACCGTGAGCTCCGGCGCGAGGCCGGCGCGTCCCTCGTGCCGTCCTCGGCGTCCTCGGCGCTGGTCGGTCGGAGCCCGGCGATGCGCCGGCTGCTCCGCGAGATCGAGAAGGTGGCGGGCTCCGACGCGAGCGTGCTCCTCCAGGGCGAGAGCGGCACGGGCAAGGAGCTGGTGGCGCGCGCGATCCACGCGGGCAGCGCCCGGAGGGACCGCGCGTTCGTTCCCGTCAACGCGTCGGCCCTGCCGGAGTCGCTCGCCGAGTCCGAGCTCTTCGGACACGAAAAGGGCGCGTTCACCGGCGCGGTCGCGTCGCGACCGGGCCGCTTCGAGCTCGCCCAGGGCGGGACACTCTTCCTCGACGAGATCGGCACGCTCTCGGCGGCGGTGCAGTCGAAGCTCCTTCGGGCGATCGAGAGCCGCGAGATCGAGCGGCTCGGGGGCCAGCGCTCGATCCCCGTGGACTTCCGCCTCGTCTCCGCCACCAACGAGGACCTCGAGGCCCGCGTCGCCGACGGCAGCTTCCGCGAGGACCTCTACTACCGCATCAACACGATCCCGATCGCGATCGCGCCGCTGCGGGAGCGCGAGGGCGACATCCCGCTCCTCGCCGAGCACTTCCTCGAGCGCGTGTGCGAGCGCGAGGGGCTGCCGAAGAAGCGGTTCTCGGCGGCGGCGCTCGCCCGGCTGGAGTCCCACCCCTGGCGCGGGAACGTGCGCGAGCTGTCGCACGCGGTCGAGCTCGCCGTGCTCTTCTGCGAGGCGCCGGAGATCGGCGAGGAGGACCTTCCCCGGTCGCTCCGTCCCGGCAGGGCTGCACGCGCGTCCTCCCCGAAGAGCTACGCGGCGGCGGTCGAGGAATTCGAGCGCCGGCTGCTGACCGATGCCATCGCGGCCGCCGGGGGAGTAAAGGCGGAGGCCGCGCGGCGCCTCGGCCTCGACGCGAACCAGATCAAGTATCTCTGCCGGAAATTCGGGCTCTGATCCCGGGAACGGTTGTTTTTTCAACCGGCGGGTCGATGATTTTTCAACCATGCGGCCCGGGGATCTTCCGCCGGAATGCCTAAGTCGCTGATCTGAAAGGCGAAGGAGTTCAGACGAGAACCGCGAAAAGCTGGCCCCGAGATTGCGATAGGGGTGGGCAGGAGGGAAGAAAGAAATGGCGAACGTCACGATCAAGCTCACCGACGCCCAGAAGGCCAAGATCAAGCAGGCCACCGGG
>DATJPZ010000048.1:0-24115 GCA_035506175.1 Thermoanaerobaculia bacterium
GCTCCGCGCGCAAATCCTCCGGTTTGCTGCCGCTGCGGCCCTGTGTTAACTTTCGCGCCCCGTTCGGCCCCTTCGTCTAACGGTTAGGACGCGGCCCTCTCAAGGCCGAAATACGGGTTCGATTCCCGTAGGGGCTACCAGGATCTTCCGGCCCTGTAAGTCACACGCCGCGTCCTGCGGACGCGGCCCTCTCGAGGCGGCTGCCATGGTCGAACCGAAAAGGTGGGCCGATTGGCGCTTTCGCCGCACGGCCCACCCCATGAGATCAGGGCTGCAATTCGAGATCGCCCGGCTGCCAGGTCTGGTTGAACCACGGCTCCAGAGGCCCATAGAGCCTCAGAAGGATGTTGTAGCCCCTGCCCGGCATCGTCTGCACCCAGTTGGCTTCGTTGCCGGCCGGCGCCTTCGGTCCGAACCACACGGTCGCGCCGCCGTCCGCGTTCTTCTTCAGTCCGGGAACGTTGCTGTCCATCCCCGCCGACTTCTGGTCGGTGGGAAGCAGCGAGCGCGTCTGGTTGTCGTAGGCCGTGAACGCCCAGAAGTTCTTCGCCGGAATCGGGCCGGGCAGCGTCACCTTGTAGGTGCGGCTGCCGTCGAGGTAGTTCCCGGCCGCATCGCGAAAAGCGAACGCATAGGCGGAACCGGTGCCCGGCTTCGATTCGCTCATGGCGGGCGTGATGCCGGTGGCGAGGTAGAAGAACATCGCCTCGGCGTCGAGCAGCCGCTCGGCTCCCGAGAGGAACTGGTAACTGCCTCCCACGAACGGCGTGGTCCACTGCCGGCCCTTGAAAATCTTCGTGCGCGGATCGCGTGAGGCCCATGCGTTGGCGCGGGCGATCGCATTGGCCACCGCGACCGATTCCGTCAAGATCTTCTTCATCCGCGCGTCCGGCGCAAACGATTGCCCCTTGCGGATACCGATCGCGGCGTACAGGCCCACGGTGTCGGCGTCCACCCAGTCGGCAGGCTCGTTCTGCACCACGCCGTTCAGCTCGTCGTAGAAGCTGAAGTCATTGGCGCTGATCGTGTTGAACTTCACGCCGGACAGGTTGACGAAAGTCGTCGCCGGAGGCTTCGCGGCCTGCGACAACGGGAACACCGCCGCCTTGGCCTTGACACTGGCAGTCGCCGCGGCGAGATCGCCCTTCTCCACGAACACACGGTAGAAGATGAGGAGCCGATTGGTGCGCGGCTTCGAGACGAAATAGCCCTGCGCGGGCACGGCGCCCTTGTAGCCGGGGGGCACGAAGAGATAGGTCCCGCCCGCTCCCTTGTCGGGCCCCGTCAGCCCCACGTCGACCACCCAGCGGAAGTCGGCGTCGTCCACGGGGCCGAGCGCCCGCGGCGGCACCCGAACGACCATCGGCTCGTCCTTCAGATTGACGCTCATGAGGACATAGACGGTGGTGGTATTGGGTGTCAGGAACAGCGAGCGGGCGTCCATCAGCTGCTCGGTGATGCCGATGCCCTGGTTGGGTTTGACGCCCGCCTCTTCCAACCCGCGACAGATTGCATACACCGAGGTGGCCGACATCCCCGTCAGAAACGCATCGATGCCGCGGCCGAAATCGAGCTGATCGAAGGCCAGCTGGACCGTCGCCGGATCGGGAGCGCCGTCCTTGAATCTGAGCGTGCCGATGCGGGTCTCGACCGTGTCCGCTGTGGTGATCTTGGCGGGCACGTCGGGCGAGTACTTGGGTGGAGCGCCGGGAGCGTTGCCCTGGGCGCGCGCTTCATCGACGGACGCCGCCAGCGTGATCGCCCCCGCCAGGGTAATGCCGAGGATTCGGTGACGTTGATGCCAGAGATTCGGTGACGTCGAGGCCATGTCGTTATCTCCTCCCCTCTCAAGGCAATCGCAGAATCTTCGATTGCCGCACCAGAACGCTGCGGGACATCACTGCCCGGAACGAGTCAAAACGCCCAGGAAAGTCGGCGGGATGATGGGCGCGTATGATATCGCGGGTCCAAACACTTGGCCGTACCCGGCTGGCTGAGCCGAACGCTGAGTGGTCAGCTCGTTGCCTGGCGGGCGGCGTGTCACCCGAGCGCAAAGGAAGCGAAGCGCCCAAAGAACCCCGGACTAAATGTCGCCGAGCCCATAACGTTGGGCCCGCCTCACATCCCGAGGACTCGCCCGGCAAGGACAACCGTGGGCACAGGACCAGTTCCCGCCGCTCTCCGCAGGGTCGCGAGGTCCCGGAATAAAGCCGCGATCTGGTTCCAGCTCGCGTCCGTAGGGGCTACCAGCTCCCGACGGCTCTGTACTCACTTGCCGCGTCCTGCGGACGCGACCCTCTCGAGGCGGCTGCCTCGAGCGCGCCCTTTCGCGCGCGACATGGGTTCGATTCCCGTAGGGCTACCGGCGTCCGAGGCCCATTCAAGGCCCCGCTTCAGGCGGGGGCTCTTCCCGAGGGCGCTGGGGCACGCGCCGGACCCGCGACACGTCGTAGCCTTGTTCCCCGACCAGGGCGAGGAGGCGTGCGTAGCCGGCCTCGGGAATCTGCGGGGTGCGCGCCATGATCCAAACGTAATCGCGCTTGTTGCGGCCGATGATCGTGGCGGAATAGTCCTCGGCCAGGTACGTGATCAGGTACTCGGCCCTGATCGGCCACACGAACTGCATGCCCCACACCGCGTTGGTCCGCCGGTCGAGCACGTAGCCCTTCGGGGTGTAGCGCTTCGGTGGGCCGTCGAAGCCGCCCCGGCGGAAGGTGAAGGTCGTCTCCACGACGCCGTCCGGGCGCAGGCGGTACGACTCGACGGCGTCGTAGGCCTCCTTCTCCACCGAGGTCGGGATGCTGGCGATGACATACCAGTCCCCCATGAAGCGCGGGAGATCGACGAAGGCGACGGTCTGCAGGGGCGGCCGCGCCGCGCTCGAGCACGCCGCCGCGGAGATCAGGAGAGCCGTCAGAGCGATGCGTGCGCCGGCCATGGCTTCAGAGCCGTTCGTAGCGGAGCCGTCGGCCGCCCTTCAGCTGCGACTCCAGTCCCAGCCAGTCTCCGTCCGGCGCGTACCACAGGTCGATGGTCAGGCCCGACGCCGTCAGCCGGTACCTCTCCGCGCGCGTCGCCGCGCCGCGCACCGGGAACGTCTCCTCGCCCAGGGGTTGCACCGCGACGCTCATCAGGTCGCCGGTCTGGCTGTTCAGCAGCCGCGGCTGCTTGAGAAACTCCGGGTTCCAGTAGGCAAACGAGCTGACGCACGGCGGCGCGGCCCGGCGCACGCCCCCGGTTTCGACCAGAAACTGGTCCCCGTCCGGGGCCCCGCGTACTTCGTACACCCGCCCGTTGTCGTCGGTGCGCGACTGAATGCTGGCGAGGCACCGGTCGTCCCAGACCTCCACCGCCTCGTGCCGGTACTGGTACGCCGTCAGAAAGAGGACCTTGACCTGGAACGTCGCTTCGCTGCGCAGCACTTTCCGAGAGCCTTCCGTCTCGAGCAGAAAATCGTGTCGGCCGACCTCGGAGCCGTCGAGGAGAACGCGAAAGCGCCATTGGCGAGTCGGCCGGGTGTCCGCGTGTGGGGCCTTTTCCCCGAGACTCGGGGCTGCGGCCCCGAGCACGGTCAGCGCCAGACCGGCGAAAAGCGTTCGCAGAGCCATGGGGAAATCCTCCCTGAGTGCCACCCGCCGGATTCTGCTCGATGGCGCCGGCGCGGCATGCCGAATGTCCAGGGTTTTGAGGAATGGGCCGTCTCCGCATTCGCTTGGGCCGATCCCCGGGAAAAGGTCTCCGCCATGACGCTTTTGGCCGTCGAGATGATCGATCCCGCAGCCGGCGGGGAGCAATCGGCCGGACCTCATCGAGATCCTCCGGGCCGCGCGCTCGCGACGCGACTGGCGGTCTCGACGGCTCGGCCCGCGCCGGGAATCCCCAGGCGGATCTTGTAGAGCCCCGACTGGGCGCAGAGGTACAGCGTCTTTCCGTCCGCGTCGCCCCAGGCCATGTTGTGTGGATGCTTCGGTCCGACGATGGTTCCGAGATGCCGCCCTTCCGGCGAGAGAACCCAGAGCCCGCCGGGCCCGGAGACGTACAGATTGCCGGCGGCGTCCACCTTGATGCCGTCGATCGCGTCCTCGCCGGGCGCCGAGGTCATGTCGAAGAAGAGCTCCCCCGGGCCGATGCGGCCGTCCGCACGCACCGGATACCGAACGACGATCTTCTTCTTCTCGTCCCAGTTGCCGACATAGAGAAATTTCTCGTCGGGAGAGAAGGCGATCCCGTTCGGACCCGAGAGCTCGTCGGTGAGGAGCAGGAGCTTGCCCTTCGGGGTCAGGGCAAAGACTCCCGAGAACGCCAGCTCCTTGCGCGGGTCATCGAAGAACTTCGGCAGGCCGAAGGGCGGGTCCGTGAAGTAGAGCGTGCCGTCGGACCGATAGACGAGGTCGTTGGGGCTGTTCAACCGCTTGCCTCGGTAGCGGTCGGCGAGAACGGTCTCGGTGCCGTCCGCCTCGAGCCGCACGACGCGCCGGTTGCCGTGCTGGTCGATCGTCAGCCGGCCTCGCGCGTCGAGCGTCAGGCCGTTCGATCCGGGCTGGCCATACTCGGCGATGTCGGCGCCCGCGTAGCCGGACGGCGTCCGGAAGACTTCGAGCCGCGACGCCTCGGGCGTGTACCGGTAGATGGCGTTGCTGTCGGGGTCCGAGAGAAGGAGCGCGCGTTCGCCCGGAACCCAGATCGGCCCCTCGGTGAACTGGAAGCCTTCGGCGAGCTTCCAGATCTTCGGATTGGGTCCGACGATCGCATCGATCGCCGGGTCCTCGCGGCGGACCTCGACGTTGACCTCGGCGGGCGTGATCGCGATCGGGCCCGGCGTTCCGGGATAGAAGTCGAGCCTCGCTCCCCGGACGTAAATGTAGTTGGTCGGAGGGTTCGAGAGCGGGCCGTTGATGCCGAAGATGGCGAGGGCGATCTTCTGGCCGGGCCTGACGTGGCGGGCGACGACGAGCCGGTTCGGCGCGTTCCAGCCGGCGACCATCGACCCGCCCCGCTGCCCGGGGTATCGGGCGAGCTCGCCGTCCACCCAGACCTCGGCCGCGTCGTCGAGCGTCGTTTCGAAGACGACGTCCTTGCCCGAGGTGGCGTAGCCTCCGATCGCGGCCGGCACCGTGACGCTGATCCGGTACCAGTTGAAGCCGAGCCGTCCATGGCCGCGGTGGCCCGTCAGCGCCTTCGGCGAAACGACGTCCCATCGCGAGTCGTCGTAGTCGGCGCCACCGGCGTGAGGCGCGTAGTCCCAGGTCCGCGCCGGGGCGCCGGTCGGCTGGCCGTCGGCTCCGGGTAACGGGAAGTCTGTCTCGACGATCTTCGTGTCGCTGTACCGCCACCGGCCCTGAACGAGGGCGAGGCCTTCGTCCGTGGCGAGGTCGATGGAGGCCTCGGGCTTCCCCGTCGGCGGATCCTGCGGCGCCTGCGCGGTCGCGAGAGAGGCGAGGCCGGCAGAGAGGATCGAGGCAGCGAGGGCCATTCGTCCGGCGCCCATGGTCAGCGCACCTTCACGACGTAGTAGGTCAAGGGACCCGGCACCTTCTCGAACCAGTGCGGCGTGCCGGCGGGAACGATGACGACGTCGCCCTTCTCGAGCGAACGGGTCTCTCCGCCCTGAATGGCCCGGCCCCGAACTTCGTCGGGGGCGGTCGCCTTCGGGTCGATCACCGTGCCGCCGGTCACGAGAGTCGCCTTCCCGTCGAGAACGTAGATGATGTCGGCGTCCCGGGCGTGCACTTCCGCCTGCCCCGCGCCGTCACGCCGCGACGCGTGCACCATGTAGCGCTCCCCCTGGTCGAAGAGCACCGAGCCCCTGGCGAAGGCCTCCTGAACCTGACCGCGGTCGAAAAACGTGACCTTCGCCGGCGCGGCCCCGACGGCCGCCGCTCCCAGGACCGCCAGTTCCTCGTCCTCGGCGGCGCTCGCGGCGCCGGAGACCCCGACCGCGCCGACGATCGCGCCGTCCACCGTGATCGGAACGCCGCCGCGCAGCGGCGTGAAGTCGTGGACGGTGGTCATCGCCGTCCGGCCCTTGTTGATCAGGTCCTCGAAGAAGCTCGTGGGCTTCTTGAAGAGCGCGGCGGTGCGGGCCTTACCGATCGAGATCTGGCCTCCGGCGGCGAAGGTGCCGTCGATGCGTTCGACCGCCATGAGGTTTCCCCCGTCGTCCACGACCGCGATGGCACCGGTCGTCCCGCGCTTTCCGGCCTCGACGACGATCGCCGCGATGGCCCGGTGCGCTCCGTCGAGAGTCAGCGTCTTCTTCTCGATCCATTGCCCGCTCGCGCCGGCTGCCGCGAGCATTCCAACGGCAACGGCCGCCGCGGATATCGAGTGGCGAAACATCGTCGGTGTCCTCCCTTCCGCACCTTCGATGCCGCGACCCGCGAGCTGTTTCGGAGCGCGCCGGAGGGGGAGCCGCGGCGAGGCGAAGCGGTGGCTGAAAGGGACGGCGTGCGCCCGGGACGCGTGGAGGGGGCGAGGGCGCGAGCGCGCCCCGAGCTACGCCTTGCGGCGAGCCTCGAGGATGGCTCGAGCGAGCTCCTCGGGGAGCTCGTCGGCACCGGCGTCCGCGTAGGCGGCCTGCCCGAGCCGGATCGTGTCCTGGTAGCGCCGGATGTACTCCTGGCAGGCATCACAGACGGCGAGGTGACGGTCGAACTCGGTCCGGCGGTCCTCCGGCAGCGCGCTTTCGAGGTAGAGGTAGAGGAAGTCCAACAGCTCCCGGCAGGTGATGTAGGGGCGCTCAGCCGTGCTCATCTCGTGACCGGTCTCCGCTCCCACGCTGTATCCATCGAAATTCCCGGCTGTTGGATGTCGCGGCCCGGTCGAAGGTTACTCCACTGGCCCCGCCGGGCCGGCGCCTCGAAGGGATCGGCGGAATAGGGCGTCCCGAGCGCGGCCTTGCCGTCGCGGAACTCCATGAGGCTCACCGTGAATACCGACCGTCCCTGAGAGACGATCGTGTACTCGGGAACCCGGAAATCGCCTTCTCCGAGAATCCGCTCGACCTCGAAGCCCGACGGCTTTCCGGTGATGGTTTCGCAGGCTCTAAAAATTGCGGCGCCCGAGGATCCGCTCGCCGGACCGCGGGTCGTCGCAAACGGCGTCGCCGGCGTCAATGTCGTGCTCCGCGTCGGCGTCGCCGGCGGCCGACGAGCGCCCGTGGTCGTCCAGGGCTTCGCGAATTCGTTGATCCGGCGCCGCCGGCTCCGGCCCCTCGGCGTTCACCGGCCCGAAACCTCCCCGGGCGCGAGGGCGCCGACGGTGACTCCGTCGTAGCGGAACACGAACGGGTGGCCCTCCGGACATTCGACGATCCCCATGCGCCCCGGCTTGGAATCGTGCTCGATCTCGACCGTCACCCGTCGGGCACAGCGCGGACAACGCACCGGCCAGCGGCTCGGAAAATCGTCGGTCATGGAGCCTCCCCTCGCGGTCCGGGTTTCGCCCAACCGAACCCCTCGTTGAAGTAACGGACGCCAGGCCGGGAGCATTTCGACGATCCGCGGGAATGGCCCCCGGAGTGGGCGTGTTCGGGCCGCGTGAAACGACAAAGGAGTCCGCGCATGAAGCTCCTCGCCGCTCTCGCGCTCCTCTTCGCCGTCGGCGCGGCGCCGCCCGAGCCGACCCCATCGCCCGCGCCGGTGGCGGTCTCGCCGGCTCCGACGCCGATCGAGATGATCGACCTCCGCATGGTGAGGATGAAGATCTCGGCCGGCGACCTCTACAGCGCGGAGTCGATCCTCGAGTACCACCGCGCTCAGAAAGGCGAGGACGCCGAGTACGTCCTCGCGCTCGCCTGGCTCGCCCGCGGGGCCGTCGTCCTCGGCGACATGAAGGCGGCCGCAAAGTACGCGAAAGCGGCCCGCGAGATCGCTCTCGCCCGGCTCGGGACGCCGCCCGTCTACGACGGCAACGCCGAGGCGCTCTACGCCCTGGGCAGCGCGATCGAGGTCGAGGCGCAGCTGCTCGCGGCCTCCGGCAGGAAAGCCGAGGCGCTCGAGCTGCTCGACGACGAGTCACGGGCCCTCGAGAAGGCGCCCTACAACATCCGCGCGCGCCTGCGGAAGCGGCGCAACCAGATCGAGCTCGTCGGCGAGAAGGCGCCCGCGTTCCGATCCGAGGACCACGTCGGCGCCGAGTTCCCGGGACTGGCGGCGATGTCGGGCAAACCCGTCGTCCTTTTCCTGTGGTGGGAGTCCTGCGGCGACTGCCGCATGGAAGCGCCGGCGCTGAAGAAGACCGTCGAGAAGTTCGCGCCGCGCGGCGTCGAGTTCGTCGCCCCGACGCGCTTCTACGGCGACGATCACCCGGCCGAGAAAGCGAAGATCGAAAAAACGTGGGCGGACGCCTATCAAATGCCGGCGACCATCCCGGTTCCGATCAGCGACGAGGCCATGGTCCGCTACGGCGTCTCGGCCACGCCCACGTTCGTCTTCATCGACCGGCAGGGCGTGGTCCGCGCTTACCTGCCGTTCAGAATGACCGAAGAGCGCCTCGCCGAGCAGATCGAAGCGCTCCTTCGCTAAGGGGGCGGCGGGACCCGATTCGGAAAAAGGGGGCGGCGGGACCCGATTCGGCAGGCTGGCCGATGTGATCGCCGGGACGAGGCCCGGAAGAAGTACTTTTGTTTTCAGCGTCTTAGCCTCGAAGGGTCGCCTGCCCGACGCAAAACCGCGTGGCGTTCCGCTCCAACTTGCGTAAAATCCGCCGGATGCGCCCACGGCGGGCGACCCGTTTCCCTTTCAATAAAGAAGGAGTAGGAGGAGAAATGACGAGATCTCGGTCTGTCCTGGTGGCTCTGGCGGCGTTTCTGATGCTCGCGTTCGCGGGCGTCGCGACGGCGCAGTACTCGGTGGTGGCAGTCATGCCCGACGGCACGGTCGTCATGCGCGGACCCCAGGGGGTTCGTTCTTATTCGGTCCCGGCCGGCACGATGTTCAGCGTCGACGGCAAGTCCGTCTCGAACGCCGACCTGAAGCCCGGAATGAAGGTCAACGGCAAGGAATCGGGGATCGATCACTGGAAGGCGACCGACGTCATGGTCCACGAGGAGCTCAACGCCGAGGTCGTCGCGGCCGCCGGCAACTCGCTCCTGATCAAGGGCTCGAAGGGCGTCGAGAAGTACGAGTGGAAGGAAGCGAGCGAGATCACGATCGTCAAGGACGGAAAGGTCGTGGACGCGTCGGCCATCCACGTCGGTGACCGCATCACCGGCATGATCGTCCAGAAGGCGGCCCCGAGCGCCAAGGCCGCTCCGGCAGCGGCTCCGGCGGCGGACACGTCGGCGGCCGACGCGGCGGCGAAGAAGGCCGCGGCGGACAAGGCCGCGGCGGACGCGGCGGCGGCCAGGAAGGCGGCGGCGGACAAGGCCGCAGCCGACAAGGCGGCGGCCGACAAGGCCGCGGCGGACAAGGCGGCGGCGGACAAGGCGGCGGCCGACAAGGCGGCGGCGGACAAGGCCGCGGCCGACGCGGCGGCGGCGAAGGCGGCAAAGCCGGCCAAGAAGCTCCCGAAGACGGCGAGCGAAGTTCCGGCGGCGGGTCTGGCGGGCGCTCTGTCGCTCGCGCTCGCGGCGGGCCTGACGGCGATCCGGAAGGCGCGCGCCACGAAGTAGTCGCGAACCGGTTTCTTTTCGGGCGCCTGCCTCGCGGCGGGCGCCCTTTTTCTTTGGGCCGCTGCGCGTGCGTGACCATCGACGCCGGCCGGACGGGGGCCAGGCCCAGGACGTTCGTCGCCGCCCGGCCGGCGCGAACGTGTGGCGGACCGGCCTCGGAAGCCGCGCTGAAGGCGGCCGACGGCCTCTCGCGCGCCGCGAAACCGCGGCCTCGTGCACCGCCCTCACTGGATTAGTCTTTCTCCCGGATGCCACGCACGAAGATCGTCTGCACGATCGGCCCCTCCTCCGCCGCGCCCGACGCGCTCCGGCGGCTGGCCGGCGCCGGGATGGACGTCGCGCGGCTCAACTTTTCCCACGGCTCGCACGCCGAGCACGCCGCCGTGATCGAGGCGCTCCGGCGCATCGCAGACGCCTCGAAGCGGCCGATCGCGATTCTCCAGGACCTCGCGGGCCTGAAGATCCGCCTCGGTGAAATCGCGGGCGGCCCCATCCGTCTCTCTCCGGGCGACCCCTTCACGCTCACGACGCGATCCGTTCCCGGAGACTCGGGCAGCGCCTCGGTGGGATTCCCGGAGCTCCCGCGCTTCGTGCGCCCGGGCGACCGGCTGCTCCTGGCCGACGGCGAGGTCGAGCTCGCCGCCGAGCAGGTCGGCGACACGGACGTTCGCTGTCGGGTGGTCTCCGGCGGCGCGCTGTCCTCGCACAAGGGGATCAGCCTGCCCTCGCGCACGATCACCGGCTCCTCGCTGACGGCCAAGGACCGCGACGACCTCGCTTTCGGGATCGCGCAGGGCGTGGATTATGTCGCCCTCTCGTTCGTGCGGTCGGCCGCGGACGTGCGGGAGGCCCGCGCGTTCGTCGAGAGCCGCGACGCCTCGATTCCGATCATCGCCAAAATCGAGAAGCACGAGGCCATCGGCGCGATCGACGGAATCCTGGCCGAAGCCGACGGCCTCATGGTCGCCCGCGGCGATCTCGGCGTCGAGACGCCGCTCGAGCACGTCCCCCTGCTCCAGAAGATGCTGATCGAGAAGGCCAACCGCGCCGGAAAACCGGTGATCACCGCGACGCAGATGTTGTTGTCGATGGTCGAGAGCCCCCGCCCGACCCGAGCCGAGGTCGGCGACGTCGCCAACGCGATCCTGGACGGGACGGACGCGCTGATGCTCTCGGAGGAGACGGCGTCGGGGCGCTATCCGGTCGAAGCCGTCGCCACGATGCGCCGCATCGCGGAGGACACCGAGGCCGCGTTCCCCTTCGCGCAGTGGATGCGGCGCTTCGAGGACGAGAGCCTCCAGAGCCTGCCGCAGGCCGTCGCCGGCGCGGCCTGCGAGCTCGCCGAGCACGTCGGCGCCTCCGTCATCGTGGCGTGGACCGAATCCGGCGAGACGGCACGGCTGGTCGCGAGCCATCGCCCCCGCCGGCCGATCCTCGCGCTCTCGACCGTGCCGGCCTCGGCCCGGCGCCTCGCCCTCGTGTGGGGCGTCATCCCGAAGCTCGTCGGAAAGGTCGGCAGCGCCGACACGATGCTCGAGGCCGCTCCGGAGATCGCCGTCGCGGCGGGCCTGCTGCGCTCGGGCGAGCGCGCCGTCATCACGGCGGGCATCCCGATGGGGGTCGCCGGCAGCACGAACCTGATCAAGGCGGCCGTCGCGCCGTGAAGAAGCCCCGGCCCGCGCGACGCCGCAGCAAGACGCACAACCTCGTCTACGCCGTCCTCTTCTTCATCGTCGGCGTCATCGGCGTGCTCGTCCCCGTGATGCCGCAGGTCCCGTTCTTCGTGATGAGCGCGCTCTTCCTCTCGCTCGTGTTCCCGAAGGTGCGGCGGACGCTGCGCCGCTGGCGCCTCAAGTACCCGAAGCTCGACGCGAGCTACAAGAAATGGCGCTCGCGCGGCCGTCGCAAGCGGCAAGAAGCCATTCGCCAGGGGCGGCAGGGGTCAACGCTGAAAAGCTGAATTCGACCGGTTCAGCGCCAGCCCCCTCGCGGGGAAGCTCCGGCGGCGTGTCAGTCCATTTGCCGGCGGAGCACCGTCGGGATGTCGAAGTCGTCGCGGGACGAGGCGTTCGGGCCGAAGCCGCCGGAGTCGTCGCCGCGCAGGAACGGCGGGCGAAGCGTCTTGTTCGCAATCGTCATCGGCTTCGGCTCTTCTTCGATCTCGGCGAGGTCCCGTTCGAGGCGGTCGAAGCCGGTCGCGATGACCGTGACCTTCACGTTGCCGGCCATCCGCTCGTCGTGGACGCAGCCGAAGAGAATCTCCGCCTCGGGGTCGGCTGCCTGCTGAATGATCTGCGCGGCCTCGGTCACCTCGAAGAGCGTCAGGTCGGCGCCACCCGTGATGTTGATGAGCACGCCGCGGGCGCCCTCGATCGAGGCGTCCTCGAGCAGCGGCGACGAAATCGCCGCCTGCGCCGCGTGGACCGCCCGGTTTTCGCCGTCGGCGATGGCGGTGCCCATGAGCGCCCGTCCCATGTCCGACATGATCTTGCGCACGTCGGCAAAGTCGAGGTTGATCTCGCCCGGGCAATTGATCAGGTCGGAGATGCCCTGGATCGCCTGACGGAGCACGTCGTCGGCGATCTTGAACGAGTCCTGGAGGGGGGTGTTGCGCTCGACGAAGGCGAGCAGGCGCTGGTTCGGGATCGTGATCAGCGTGTCGACGTGGTCGCGCAGCTCGCGCGACGCGCGCTCGGCCTGGCGCATGCGCTTCTTGCCCTCGAACTCGAAGGGCTTGGTCACGACCGCGACGGCGAGCGCCCCCGCTTCCGCCGCGAGCTTGGCGATGATCGGGCCCGCGCCGGAGCCGGTGCCGCCGCCGAGGCCCATCGCCAGAAAGACCATGTCCGCGCCGGCCACCGCGTGGGCGAGCTTTTCCTGATCCTCGAGCGCGGCGTTCCTTCCGACGTCGGGGTCCGCGCCGGCGCCGAGGCCCTTGGTCAGACGCGAGCCGATCTGCAGCTTGTTCGGCGCGGCGCACTTGCGCAGCGCCTGCAGGTCGGTGTTGCAGGCGAAATACTCGACGCCCTTGACCCCGGCGGCGATCATGCGGTTGACCGCGTTCGAGCCGCCTCCCCCGACGCCGATGACCCTGATCGTGGCCGGCGACGCGTCGCCCCCGTCCAGCTCGATGGAAAGCTTCGGGTTGTCGTCGTCCATAAACTCGATCATGGGCCCTTCCCTCCGTCGCCTTGTCTTTTTCGATGCCATCAGAAGAAGTCCCGGATGAATCGGGAAACCGAGTTGGCCGCCTGAAAGAACGCCCGAGCCCGGCGCCGGGCGGGCTTGTAGCGGTGACCGTACAACAGAAGGCCCGTGGCTGTCGCCCACTCCGGACGCGAGACCACGTCGACGAGTCCCCCGACCCCCGACGGGACGCCCCGGCGCACCGGTCCCTCGAAGATTCCCTCGGCGATCTCGACCACGCCTTCGAGCTCCGAGCCGCCCCCGGTCAGCACGACGCCCGAGCGGATCTCCTTGTCGAGGCCGAGCCGCTGGATATCCTCGTGGATCAGGCCGAGAAGCTCCTCGGCCCTGGGCTGCAGGATGTCGGCCAGCGTCGAGCGCGGGCAGAGTTTGGGGGCCCGGCCGCCCACCATGGGCACTTCGACCATCTCGTCCTCCGAGACGGCCGACCGAAGGGCGCAGCCGTGCTTCTTCTTCAGACGCTCGGCGTCGGTGATGGGGGCGCGCAGGACCACGGCGAGGTCGTTGGTGAAATGATCGCCGCCGATGGGGACGACCGCCGTGTGGACGATCGTGCCCTTCTGGTAAACCGCGACCTCGGTCGTGCCCCCGCCGATGTCCACGAGGCAGATCCCGAGCTCCTTCTCGTCCGGCGTCAGGACGGCCTCGGCCGCCGCAAACTGCTCGAGAACGAGCTGCACGACCTCGATACCCGCCTTGTTCATGCAGGTCACGATGTTCTGGGTGACCGCCACCGGAGCCGTGACGACGTGGACGTCGACCTCGAGACGGCTCCCGATCATGCCGAGCGGATCGGCCACGCCGTCCTGGCCGTCGACGGCGAAATCGCGCGGGACGACGTGCACAACCTCATGATCCTGAGGGATTTGCACGCCGCGGGCCGCGTCGATGACCCGGGCGACGTCCTCTTTGGAGATCTCGCGATCCTTGCCGGCGACGGCCACGACCCCCCGGCTGTTGAAGGACCGGACCTGCGACCCGGAGATCCCGACCCAGGAGCGCGAGATCTGAACGCCGGCCATGATCTCGGCTTCCTCGGCGGCCCGCTTGATCGCCTCGATCGTCGCATCGACGTTGATGATGTTGCCCTTGCGGGTCCCGCGGTTGGCCGACGAGCCCTTGCCGATGACGTCCAGGGCTCCGCCCGCGTTCTGCTCGCCGATGAGGATGCAGACCTTCGAGGTACCGATGTCGCAGGCGACGAGGAAGTTCTCGGGTTTGGCCATGGCTAGGGCCGTGAACCGTCAACCGTGAATCGTGAACCGTGGGGAGCCGTTGTTTTCCGTCGGTTGACGGTTTCCGGTTTACGGTTCACGCGGATCATCAGAGACGGTTCCCCGCGCCGTACGCGCCGACGAGAATGATGCGATCGGCAAACCGTAGGTCGATGGCCCGCGCCTCCCACCCGCGACTCTCCACGAAACCGCGCGCCTCGAGAAGCGCGCCGATCTTGGCCGGCGCGTCCGCCCGCAGCACGCGAACCGGCTTTCGAAAGATCGCATCCATCATACCGAATCCGCCGTCGGGGAGCGAAGCGATTTCCGAGAGCGCGGCGACGTAGTCGGGGCGCGCCGCGCGCAGTTCTTCGATCAGCGCGACGGCCTCGGGCAGCGCGCGCCGCTCGCCCGTCACGATCACGTACTCGGTGCGGTCGCGCCGCGGATCGTAGGGTGCGATGAGGTGACCGCCGGCGCCGACCCACCAGAACCCGGTCTCGTCGCGATAGAGCGCGAGCGCCCGCCGTTCGGTCACGCGCACGACGAGGCCGTCCGGGAATCGCTTCGACAGCGTGACGCGCTCGACCCAGGGGTGGCCGGAGAGGCGGACCGCCATCGGCGCCAGATCGAGGGCGATCAGGTTCTTCCCGGTCCACCCGGCGACGGTCTCGAGGATCTCCTCGGTCCGCGCGCGCGTGTTGCCCACGACCTCGAAGCGGCGCAGGGCGAAGCGCGGGCTCGCCGCGAAACGCGCGAGGCCGACGACCGCGGCGATCGACAACGCCGCGCCGATGATCAGGCGGAGCGTGAACGGTCTCTTCCGGCGCCGCGGCACGACGGCCGCCCGGCGCAAAAACGGCGATTCCTTCTTATCGGTTCCCGGCACGTCTCAGGTACTCCTCGCCGAACTTGACGACGTCGCCGGCGCCCAGGGTCAGGAGCAGGTCGCCCGGCGCGAGCGTCCGCTCCAGGATATCGACAACTTCTCTTTTTTCAGCCACATACAAGGCTTCCCTGGCCCCGGCGCTCCGGCAGGCCTCGGCGACGATCCCGCCCGTCACGCCCGGAATCGGGGCCTCCCGGGACGGGTAGACGTCCATCACGATCGCCAGATCGGCGGCCGCGAGGGCCTCGCCGAACTCGCGGGTGAAGTCGCGGGTGCGCGAGTAGAGGTGGGGCTGGAAGAGCGCCACGAGGCGGCGGTCGGGATGGACCTGGCGCGCCGCCGCCAAAGTCGCCCGGATCTCGGTCGGATGATGAGCGTAGTCGTCGACGACGAGCACCCCGCCGCGCTCGCCCTTGGGCTCGAACCGGCGCACGACGCCCGTGAACGCACCGAGGGCGCGCGCGATCGTGTCGAAAGGAATGAGCAGCTCGCGCCCGGCGGCGATTGCCGCGAGCGCGTTGGCGACGTTGTGCCGGCCGGGCAGCCGGAGCCGCACGGCGCCGAGACGTCCCTGCTCGGCGTCCCAGACCTCGAAACACGTCGCCGCCGCGTCGAGCTTCACGTCGCGCGCCGTCAGGTCCGCCCCGGGCGACTCGCCGTACGTGACGACCCGGCGCTTGATCCGCGGCAGGATGCTGGCGACGCCCGGATCGTCGGCGCAGGCGATGACCGCGCCGAAGAACGGCACGCGATTGGCGAACGCGGCGAACGCGTCGCGGATCTCGTCGAGATTCCGGTAGGTGTCGAGATGGTCCGCTTCGACGTTGGTGATGACCGCGACGACCGGCGTGAGCTCGAGGAACGAGCGGTCGAACTCGTCGGCCTCCGCCACGAGGTACTCGCCCTTGCCGAGGCGCGCGTTCGTGCCGAGGATGTGGACCTGGCCGCCGACGACGATCGTCGGGTCGAAGCCCGCCTCGGTCAGCACCATGCCCGTCAGCGAGGTCGTCGTGGTCTTCCCGTGGGTGCCGGCGATCGCCACGCCCTGCTTCAGGCGCATGATCTCGCCGAGCATCTCGGCGCGCCGGATGACGGGGATTCCGCGGGTCCGCGCGGCCGCGACCTCGGCGTTGGACTCGGCCACGGCCGACGAGATCACGACGAGGTCGGCGCTCTCGACGTGGGCGGCGTCGTGACCGACGGCGATCTTCGCGCCGAGGCGCTCGAGCCGCTCGGTGACGTCCGTGCGCACGAGGTCGCAGCCGGAGATCTCGAGCGGCGTGGCCTGCAGGAGGATCTCGGCGATCCCGCTCATGCCGACGCCCCCCGCGCCGACGAAGTGAATCCGCCGCAGGCGCAGGAACCTCACCGCGCCGCCTCCGCCTCGAAGAGCAGGCGCGCGAGGTCGCGCGCGGCATCGGGTTTGGCGAGGGCCTTCACGTTCTGCCCCATCTGGACGAGCTTGGCACGGTCGTTCAACTGGGCCGCGACTGCGCCGGCGAGGTTCTCCGCGGTCAGGTCCTTCTCCTCCATGACCGCCGCCGCCCCGGCCCGGTAGAGCGCGCGGGCGTTCTCGGCCTGGTGGCCGCCGGCGGCGGCCGCGAACGGCACGAGGATCGACGGGCGCCCCGCGGCCGCGAGCTCCGCCACCGTCATCGCGCCCGCCCGGCAGAGCACCAGGTCCGCCCACGCCATCTGCTCGTGAAGCTTCGCCAGAAACGGCACGAGCGTCCAGTTCGCCGGCATCCGCGGGTAACGCTGCCGCGTGGCCGCCAGATCCCTCTCGCCCGTCTGGTGCACGACCTCGATCCCCGATTTCTCGAGCAGCACCGCCGCGCGCGCCATCGCGCGGTTGATCACGCGCGAGCCCTGGCTGCCGCCGAAGACCAGAAGCCGGCGCGTGGCGGCGGCGGCGTCGAGCGGCGCGATCTCGAAGAACTCGCGGCGCACCGGCGTTCCCGTGACGACGCCGGCGCGCCGGAAGCGCGTGTTGGCCGCCGCGAGCCCCACCGCGGTGCGGGTCGCGAATCGGTTGAGGAACCGGTTCGCGACACCCGGGCTGGCGTTGGATTCGTGGATGAGGGTCGGGACGCCGAGGGAGCGCGCGGCCGTCAGCACCGGGACCGTGACGTAGCCGCCGACGCCCACGACGGCGCGGGCGTGGAGCCGCTTCAGGAGGGCGCGCGCCTGGAAAAAACCCTTCGGCAGGCGGGACAGCGACTGCATCTGCTTCGTCAGGGTCTTGCCGACGAAGCCGGAGGCGTCGACGAGTTCCAGGGGATAGCCGGCCCCGGCCACGATCTTCGATTCGAGGCCCTGCGCCGTGCCGACGAAGACGACCTCCGCGGTCGGCCGCTGCGCGCGGATCTCGTCGGCCAGCGCGATGCCGGGGATGATGTGGCCTCCCGTGCCACCGGCCGCGATCACGTAGGTGCCGAGGGCGTTCATCTCGGGATCGTAAACCGCAAATCGCGAACGGCGAACCGACGCGGGAGTGAGCTCATCGGTTCCCGGTTCACGGTTCCCGGTTCACGACTTCGTGCTGCGACACGTTCAGGATCAGGCCGCCCGCGATCCACGACGCGATCAGCGACGAGCCGCCGTAGGAGACGAACGGCAGCGGAATGCCTTTGGTCGGGACCAGCGCCAGCACGACCGACAGGTTGATCGCGGCCTGGACCACGATCATGGCGGTCGCCCCGGCGGCGAGGAACGAGGCAAAGGCGTCCGGAGCGCGCCGCGCCGCGCGCAGGCCGCGCCAGGCCACGACCCCGAATCCCGCCACGAGCGCCAGCGCGCCGACGAAGCCGAGCTCTTCGCCCACGATCGCGAAAATGAAGTCGGTGTGCGGGAACGGGAGGAAAAAGAGCTTCTGGCGGCTGCCGCCGAGGCCGTTGCCGAACCAGCCGCCGGCGCCCACCGCGATGAGCGACTGGATCGCCTGGAAGCCTCGTCCGAGCGGATCGGCCTCCGGGTGCAGGAACGCGAGGATCCGCGCCCGCCGGTAATCCGCCGTGAGCAGCAGCGCCGCGAGGACCGGCACCATCCCCAGCGCCCCGAACAGGAACCACCGCGCCCGCGCGCCGGCGAGCCACAGCAGGACGGCGCAGAGAACCACGTAGCATGCCGCGGTGCCGAGGTCGGGCTGGAGCACGACGACGCCGGCGGCCACGCCCGCGAAGACGACCGACGGCAGGAGCGCCCGCTCCGCGTCGCCCGCCTTCTCCGACTTGCGCGCGAGCTGGTGCGCCAGCAGCAGGACGAGCGCCACCTTCAGGAGCTCGGCCGGCTGAAGCATCGTCACGCCGAGGGGAATCCACCGGCGGGCGCCGTTGATCGGCGGCCGGAAGAGCGCGAAGACCGCGAGCAGCAGCGTCGCCGCATACGCCCCGTAGACGACCCACGGGTTCGCGAGCTTCCGGTAGTCCGTCCGATAGACCGCGAATGCCGCGAGACCGCCGAGAATCAGCGCGGCGATCTGCTTGACGAGGTAGCGGTACGGGTTGCCGGAGGTCTCGCCGGCCGACACCGCGGAGGCGCTGTAGATCATGACGCACCCGAAGAGCGACAGCGCGACGAGGGCGATGAACAGGATCTTGTCCGAGGCGAGCTTACGGGCCATGACGTTCCTCCGTGGCCTTACGGGCGAGCGCCGCGAAGTGCCGGCCCCGCTCCTCGAAGTTCTTGTACTGGTCGAACGACGCGCAGGCCGGCGACAGGAGCACGGTGTCGCCGGGCCGGGCCAGCCGCGCGGCGCGCGCGACTGCTTCGCCCATGGTGCCGCAGGACTCGAGCCGCGAGACGCCTTCGAGCGCCCGCTCGATCGCCGGCGCGGCCTCGCCGATCGTGAGCACCGCGCGCGCCGTCGACCGGACGGCCTGTCGCAGCGCCGCGAAGTCGCCGTGCTTGTCGCGGCCCCCGAGGATCAGGAGGACGCTCGCCGGCGCGCGCCCTTCGAGCGACTTGGCGGTCGCATCGACGTTGGTACCCTTGGAGTCGTCGACCCACCGCACGCCGCGCGCTTCGGCGACGAGCTGGGTCCGGTGCGGCAGTCCCTCGAAGCGCGTCAGCGCGGCGACGATCGCCTCGGCCGGCGTGGCGAGGCACTCGGCCGCCGCGAGCGCCGCCAGGGCGTTTTCGAGGTTGTGGGCGCCCGGCAGCGCGAGACGGTCCGCGGCGACGACCGCGTGCTTCGGCGCCGCCACGTCGCACTGCAGCTTGCCCGCCTCGACCCAGGCGGCCCCGCCGGCGCCCTTCGGCCGGGCGCCGCGGGAGAAGAGGACCCGTCGGGCGCGGGTCGCGACGCTGCGTGCCGTCGCGTCGTCGGCGTTGACGACGGCGAAGTCGCCCGCCTCCTGACGCTCGAAGACACGAGCCTTGGCGGCGGCATAGGCTGCGAAGTCGGCGTAGCGGTCGAGATGATCGGGCGTGACGTTGGTGAGGACGGCAACGTGCGGCCGGAACCGCTCGATGGCCTCGAGCTGGAACGAGGAGACCTCGCAGACGAAATCCCGCGGGGACGCCTCGTCGAGAAAACCGGACAGCGGTGCGCCGATGTTGCCCGCGAGCACCGCCGGCCGGCCCGCGCGCTTCAGAATCTCGGCGATCCAGCTCGTCGTCGTCGACTTGCCGTTGGTCCCGGTCACGGCGATCCACCGGTGGCGCCCCGGCGCCTCGGCCTCCGCGATGCGAAACGCCACCTCGATCTCCGCCAGCACCGGCAGCGCCCGCCGCCGCGCCGCGCGCACGGTGGCTTCGTCGAGAGGCACCCCGGGCGACACCGCGAGCCAGTCCGCGCCTTCCAGGAAGGCGGCCGACGGCCCGCCGAAGTCGAAGCGGATCCCCCGCGCGCGCAGCGCGTCGAGGCCCTCGAACTCGGCTTCGGGCCGGCGATCCCCGACCACCACCGACACGCCCCGCGCCGCGAGCGCTTCCGCCAGCGCCCGCCCGCTCCGCGCGAAGCCGAGGACGGCGATCTTCGGCGGGAGCACGCTCGTCGTCGTCATCGCAGCTTCAGCGTCGAAAGCCCGAGCACCGCGAAGAGAATCGCGACGATCCAGAAGCGGATGATCACGCGCGACTCGGCCCAGCCGGCGAGCTCGAAGTGGTGGTGGAGCGGCGCCATCTTGAAGATGCGCCGGCCGGTCGTCTTGAAGGACGCGACCTGGAGGATCACCGACAGCGCTTCCAGCACGAAGAGGCCGCCGACGATCGCGAGCAGCACTTCCTGCTTCGTCATGATGGCGACGGCCGCGATCGCCGCGCCGAGCGGCAGCGCCCCGACGTCGCCCATGAAGACGTCGGCGGGGTGGCAGTTGAACCAGAGGAAGCCGAGCGACGCGCCCACGAGCGCGCCGCAGAAGACGGCGAGCTCGCCCGATTGCGGGATGAACGGAATCTGGAGGTAGCGCGCCGTCACCGCGTTGCCGGTGACGTAGGCGAGCACCGCGTACGTTCCCGCCGCGATGCCGACCGCGCCGATCGCGAGGCCGTCGAGCCCGTCGGTCAGGTTGACCGCGTTCGAGGAACCGACGACGACGAGCGCGACGAACGGGATGTAGAACGCGCCCATCGGGATCAGGAGCTTCTTCAGGAACGGAAAGGTGATGACCGTCGAGAAGGCGCCGTGGCTCGCCCACTGCGTGATCGCCCACCCGACGGCGAGCGCGACGAGAAACTGCGGCACGAGCTTGCCGCGCCCCGTCAGGCCGAGGCTGCGCCGCTTCGTGACCTTCGTCCAGTCGTCCGCGAACCCGACCGCGCCCACGCCGGCGAGGGTCGCGAGGGCGATCCACACGAAGCGGTTCGACAGATCCATCCACAGGAGCGTCGCCGACGCGACCGCGAGGAGGATCAGCAGCCCGCCCATCGTCGGCGTGCCGGCCTTGGCCAGGTGGGAGCGGGGACCTTCCTCGCGGATCGACTGGCCGATCTGGGCGCGCCGCAGCCAGCGGATCATCGCCGGCCCGAGCAGCAGGGCCACGACGAGCGCCGTCACCGCCGACATGGCCGACCGGAACGTGATGTACCGGAAGACGTTGAACGCGGGGACCTTCGCCGCGAGGGGGAAGAGGAGCCAGTACAGCATGCCTAGCCCTCCCCCGAGAGGCGCGCGACGGCGCGGTCGAGCCCGATGGCGCGCGACGCCTTGAAGAGAACCGCGTCGCCGGAGGCGAGAATGCCCGCGAGCGCCGCGGCGGCCTCTTCGGCCGACCCGACGAAGCGCACCGCGCCCGGCGCGAGGCCCGCGGCGACGGCCGCCTCGGCGAGGAAGCGGGCCCGGGGCCCGACGGCCACGAGAAGGTCCACGCGCGCCGCCGCGGCGCCGACCTCTCGATGGAGACGCTCCTCGTCCGGGCCGAGCTCGAGCATGTCGCCGAGCACCGCGATCCGCCGCCGTGCCGGAAGCCCGGCGAGCGTGTCGAGCGCGGCGCGCATGGACGCGGGGTTCGCGTTGTACGCGTCGTCGTAGAGGACCGCGCCCGACGCGTGCCGCTTGAGCTCGCCGCGGTGGGCGGCCGGCGTCAACGTCTCGGAGGCCGCCGCGCATTCCGACGGCGGCACGCCGACGGCGAAGCCGATGGCGGCAGCCGCCAGGAAGTTCGAAACCTGGTGCGGACCGGGCAGCGGGAGGCGCACCGAAGCCTCGCCTTCCGGCGTCGCGAGCACGAAGCGGGAGCCGGCTCCTTCCGACGCGACGTCGCGCGCGGTGACGTCGGCGCCGGCGCCGCGGCCGAAGCGGACGACGCGGCCGCGGTGGCGCGCCGCGATCGCGGCGACCCGCGGGTCGTCCGCGTTGGCGACGAACGTCCCCCCCGGCTCGAGGCCCTCCAGGATCTCCGCCTTGGCGTCGGCGATCGCATCGACCGACGCGAAGTACTGGAGGTGCGCCGCGGCCACGAGCAGGATGGCGGCGACGGTCGGCTGGAAGGCGCGCGAGAGCGTCGCGAGATTGCCCGGCTCCGACATCCCCATCTCGCCGACCATCCAGTCCGGCCGGCGCGGCAGGTTCATCACGGACATCGGGAATCCGATCTGGCTGTTCTGACTTCCCGGCGTCTTCTCGACGCGAAAGCGCCGCGCGAGGATCGCCGCGGTGAAGTCCTTCGTCGTGGTCTTGCCGGCCGAGCCCGTGATCGCCGCGAGGCGAAAGCCCGCCGCCTTCTTCGCCGCCGCGCCGAGCCGCAGCAGGACCGCCTCGGGCTGCGGCGCGAGGACGGCCGGGAACTCCGCCGGCAACGTCGCGGGACGGCGCTCGCCGAGAAGGGCCTTCGCGCCGCGCGCCATCGCCTCCCGCGCGTAGTCGTGCCCGTCCACGCGGGCGCCGCGGATCGCCACGAAGAGGTCGCCGGGGCGGACCTGCCGCGAGTCCACCGCGACGCCCGAAAGCTCGGCGGCGCCTTCGGCGCGCGCGCCGGCGGCGGCGGCCACGTCGGCGAGCGAGAAGTTCACCGCCGCCCCGCGAGCTCGGCGGCGACCCGGCGGTCGTCGAAGGGAAACGCCGTCGCGCCGACGACCTGCGTGGTCTCGTGCCCCTTGCCGGCGATGACGACGACCGTGCCGGGGTTGGCGAGGTCGAGCGCCTGCCGGATCGCGTCGCGGCGATCGACGATCTTCAGGTACTTGGTGGCGCCCGACGCGACGAGGCCCTCCTCGATTTCGCGGAGGATCGCCTCCGGGTCTTCGGAGCGCGGGTTGTCGGAGGTCGCGACGGCGATGTCGGCGAGGCGGCCGGCGATCTCGCCCATCGGCGCGCGTTTGCCGCGGTCGCGGTCGCCGCCGCAGCCGAAGACGAGAACGATCTTGCGGTCCGTCAGCTCCCGCACCGCCGACAGCAGGCGCTCGAGCGCGTCCGGCGTGTGCGCGTAGTCCACGACGATCGGGTACGGCTGGCCCGCCTCGACCCGCTCGAGCCTTCCCGGCACGTTCGTCACGGCCGCGACGGCCGCGGCGACGTCGGACGGCGGGACGCCGAGGCACAGGCCCGCCGCGGCGGCGCCGGCGAGGTTCGAGGCCTGAAACCGTCCGAGCAGCGGCGAGGCGATCCGCACGGACCCCCGCGCCGACACGAGCTCGAAGGCGACACCCGACAGGTCGCAGCGCACGTCGACCGCGCGAAAGTCGGCCGGGCCGCCCGACGCCGAAAAGCTCGCCAGTGGCGCCGCCGCTTCGGCCAGCAGCCGGCGGCCGTACGGGTCGTCCGCGTTGACGACGCCGAAGGCGCCGGGCTTGCGCAGCGCGAAGAGCCGCCGCTTGGCGATGTAGTAGGACTCCATGTCGCCGTGGAAGTCGAGGTGGTCGCGCGTCAGGTTCGTGAAGACGACGACGTCGAAGCGGCAGCCGTCGACGCGCTCGAGAGAGAGCGCGTGGGAGGAGACCTCCATGGCCGCCGCGCGCGCCCCGTCTTCGACCATCTCGGCGAGGAGGCGCTGGATCACCGGCGCTTCGGGCGTCGTCCGGTCCGCTTCGACGCTGCGGCGCGGCGTGCGGTAGCCGATCGTGCCGAGGAAGCCGGCGCTGCCGTAGCGCCTCGCGAGGATGGCCTCGAGCAGCCGCGTCGTGGACGTTTTGCCGTTGGTCCCCGTCACGCCGGCGAGCACGAGCCTTTCGGCCGGATCCCCGTTCAACCGCGCGGACGCCAGGGCGAGCGCCCGACGCGGCGCGTCGACCGCGAGCCACGGTACGGAGATTCCCGACGGCGCCGGGCGGTCCGAGACGACGGCGACGGCGCCGCGCCCCACGGCCTCCGGAACGTGCGCCAGGCCGTCGGCCTTGACGCCGCGCAGCGCGAAGAAGAGGTCGCCCGGCTGAACCTGGCGGGAATCGCTCGTCGCCCGGACGACCTCGAGCCTCCCCGCGGGAGGAACGATCTCGGCGCCCGGAAGGACGGCGGCGAGGTCCATCAATTTCACGGGGCCGACGGAGGCGGTGCCATCTCCTCCGCGCGACGCCCGCCAGCCCGGGAAGGCGCCGCTGTCTCGTCGGCGAGAAACAGGGTGTGCACCGAGCCCGGCCGGATGGGCGAGCCGGCCGGAGGATCCTGAGCGACGACCAATCCCGTTCCCTGGAGACGGGCGAGCACGCCGAGCCGCGCGAAGACCTCGAGAGCCTGCCGCGCGGACAACCCGATCAGGCTCGGCGTGCGCGCGTCGGCGTCGGCCGCTGCCCCCGGGCTCCCGCGACGCGAGGCCG
>DATJPZ010000049.1:0-155060 GCA_035506175.1 Thermoanaerobaculia bacterium
CCGGATCTCACCCTCGGCCGCGTTCAGGGGCGGACCGACGGCGAACTCTTCTGGATCCTCCAGAACGGCATCCGCCTGACGGGGATGCCCGCGTTCGGACCGACGCACAAGGACCGCCAGATCTGGGCGATCGTGGCCTTCGTGCGCCACCTTCCCGCGATGACGCCCGAGGAACAGAAGGCGATGAAGGCGGAAGGCGGCTCAGGCGACTGAGCCGGCCTCGAGACCCGACCGGACGACGTCGCCGACGGAAATCCCGCCCCGGTAGTTGCCGAGAAACCGCAGTCCCGGAAAACGGCGCTCGGCGCTCCCGAGGACGGCGAGGCGTTCCGCGTGGCCGCTCTCGTACTGCGGGATCGCCCGCTCCCAGCGCGTGAGCTGGACGAGGCGGGGCTCGCCCCGCACGAGCCCCTCGGCCCGAAGATCGCGGGCGGCGGCCTCGGCGAGGTCCGCGTCCGAGAGGGCCAGCGCGTCCGGATCGCGCCGGCCGCCGAGGAAGACCGTCAGCAGGGCATGACCGGCGGGAGCCCGTCCGGCAAAGAGGCTCGAGCTCCAGACGGCGCCGAGGATCCGGCGCGCCGGGTCCGGGCACACGAGGTGCCCGAATCCCGAGAGCGGGCGCGGCAGCGCCGAGTCCGGCCAGGAAAGATGCAGCACGGCCAGCGGCGGATGAGGCACCGACGCGAGGGCCTTCGCGCCGTCGGGCGCAAACGATTCGACCAGCCGGGCGGCCACGGGCGCTGGCGCCGCGAGCAGAATGCGATCCGCGTCGAGGTCGCCGCCCGCGGCGTGGACGGTCCACCCGCCACCGGGCCGCGGCGAGACCGCGCGGACGTCGGCCGAGGGTCGAAACGCCGGGCCGAGGCGCGCGGCGAGCGCCTTCGGCAGGGTCTCGAGCCCGGCGCGGAACGAAAGCAGGCCGCGCGGCGGAGCCGGGGAGCCCGACGTCTTTCGCGCGCGCCGCCCGGCGAGCGCGCCGCGGAACAGGCTTCCGTGCTCGCGCTCCCAGCGCACGAGCGTCGGCAACGCCGCAGCGGCCGACAGCCGCGACGCGCTGCCCGCGAAGATTCCGGCGACGAAGGGCTCGACCAGGCGGTCGGCGACCTCTGGGCCGAGACGGCGGGCCATGAAATCGCGAACGCTCTCCTCGGGGCTTCCGCCGGCGCGGCGGAAGGGCTCGGTCAGCAGGCGCCGCTTGCCGCGGCCGCTCAAGAGTCTCGACCGGACCAGCCCGCCGGGAGACATCGGCAGCGGGTGGAGCACGCCCCCGAAGTCGACGTAGCGCGGCGCGCGGGGGTCGGCGAAGATCGCCTCGCCCGCGAGGCCGAGCTCTTCGACGAGGGTCCACAGCTCGGGCGTGGGCCGGACGGTGTTGGGGCCGAGCTCGAGCAGGTACCCTTCGCGCGCCACGCTGCGCACGACCCCGCCCGGGCGCGGGGAGGCCTCGAGGAGGAGGGCCTCGCGGCCGGCGCGCGCCAGCGCCCACGCCGCGGAAAGGCCCGAAAGGCCGGCGCCGACGACGACGGTGCGCGCGCTCAAGGCCGCCAGAAGGCGTCGGCCGAGGACAGGATCTCGGCCAGGGCGCGGAGGAAGGTCGGCCGGTCGTTCAGGCCCGGCGTCCGGCGGAAGTGCTCGATGCCCGCCGCGCGCGCCTGCGCGGCGAAGAGCTGGTCGATTTCCTGGAGCGTCTCGACGTGGTCCGTGACGAAGGCGATCGGCACGACGAGGACCTGCCGGCGGCCGCGCCGGCCGAGGTCGGCGAGGACCTCGGAGGTCGGCGGCCCGAGCCACTCGACCGGGCCGAGCTTGGACTGGTACGCGAGCGTCGAAGGCCCCGTCCAACCGAGGCGCGCGAGGATCGCCCGCATGCTCGCCTCGACTTCCGTGGCGTAGGGGTCGCCCTCGCGGGTGACGAGCTTCTTCGGGATCGAGTGCGCCGAAAACACGATCTCGACGGCCTCGGGCCTCGAATCCGGGAACCGCGCGAGCTCCTCGCGGATCCCCTCGGCGTGGGCCTCGACGAAGAGCGGATGCGTCGGAAACGAGCCGAGCTCTTCGAGCGTCGCCCCCGGAGCGAAACGGCGGACGGCGGCGCGGCTCCTCTCGAGGGAGCCCTTCGTCGTCGTCAGCGAGTACTGGGGATAGAGCGGCAGCGCCAGGAAACGGCGGACGCCGGCGTCGGCGAGGCCGCGCACCACGTCCTCGACGAGCGGCGCGGAGCAGGTCATCGCCGCGCGGACCCGGGCGGACCGGCCGGAGGCGGCGAGGAGCCTCTCGGTGCCGGCGGCCTGCTCTTCCGTCAGCCGGCGAATGGGCGAGCCGCCCCCGATCGACGCGTAAAGGGCGCGGGATGCCTTCTTTCGTCCGAGCGCGATCGCCGCCGCGATGCCTTTGCGCAGGAGCGCGGGGCGGACGCGGATGACGTCGGGGTCCGAGAAGAGGCGGTAGAGGAAGCCGGGGACGTCGTCGAGGGTCTCGGGGCCGCCGAGCTGGAGAAAGAGGACCGCGCGCTCCGCCATCCGCTAAAGGGTCCTCGAGAAGACCGGCTTGTCCGACGGCGCGTCGAGATAGGCGTCGAAGGGCATCGCGAGATTGCGCAGGAACACCCGGCCGAGCGCCGTCGCGCGGACTTCGGCGGGCGTGAGCTCGACGAGGCCGTCGGCGACGCAGGGCTCGAGGCGGGCGAGCGCGGCGGCGAACGTCGCGTCGAAGTCGACGCCGAACCGCTCCTCGATCTCCCGCTTGACGACGACGCCGTGGCAGAGCAGGTTGCCGATGACGGTCCGACGGAGCTCGTCGTCGGCCGTGAGCCGCGCGCCGCGAAACGGCGCGGCGCCGGAGGCCGCCACGGACGCCGAGTACGCGGGAAGCTCGCGGCGGTTCTGGACGTAGTGCGCGCCGATCGAGCCGATGGCGCTCATGCCGAAGCCGATCAGGTCGGTGCCGGCCTTGGTCGTGTAGCCCTGGAAGTTGCGGTGAAGCGTGCGCTCGCGCCGCGCTCGGGCGAGCTCGTCGTCGGGCCGGGCGAAGTGGTCCATGCCGATGTACTCGTAGCCCGCGTCCGAGAAGCGGCGCAGCGCGGTGCGGAAGATCCCGAATTTCGTCGCCTCGTCGGGCAGGTGCGGCGCGAGGACGTTCTGGTGCTTCTTCATCCACGGGACGTTGGCGTAGGAGTAGACGGCGAGGCGGTCGGGCGCAATCTCGAGCACGCGGTCGATCGTGGCCGAGAAGCTGCCGGGGGTCTGGTACGGGAGCCCGAAGATGAGATCCATGTTGATGCTGGTGAACCCGAGAGCCCGGGCTTCCTCGACCAGCGCCCGGGTGGCCGGATACGGCTGCAGGCGATTGATCGCTTCCTGGACGCGCGGGTCGAAGTCCTGGACCCCCATGCTCAGGCGGTTGAACCCCAGCCGCCCGAACGCCTCCAGGTGCGCGCGCGTGGTCACGCGCGGGTCGACCTCGACGCCGATCTCGGCGTCGGGCGAGAGCCGGAAGCGTTCGCGGATGCGCTCCCCGAGCCGTTCGAGGAGGTCCGGCGGGAAGTAGGTGGGCGTCCCGCCGCCCCAGTGGAGCTGGACGACCGGCCGCTCCCGCCCGATGCGCGCCGCCACCCAGTCGATCTCGCGGGTGAGGACGTCGAAGTACGGGTGCTCGGGCCCGTGGTGGCTCCCGGTGATGACCACCGTGCAGCCGCAGAAGTAGCAGAGCCGCTCGCAGAAGGGGAGATGGAAGTACAGGGACAGCGGCGCGGGGTCGGGGGCCGCGGAGCTCTCGTCGAGGATCGCGGCGTACTCGGCCGGACCGTACGTCTCCTTCCACACCGGGGCGGTCGGATAGGACGTGTAGCGGGGGCCCTGGACGTTGTAGCGACGCAAAAGCTCGAGCGACGCGTCGGCGGGTCGCATGACGCTAGACCACCGCCTCCCGGGCCCGCGCGGGGTGCTCGAGCGGGGTCCGCGCCGTCTCGAAGAACGCTTCGACGCAGTCCAGTCGCGCGCTCGGCAGCACGCCGTGGCCGAGGTTGACGACGTGCGCCTGGCCGCCGGTCTCACGGATCATGGCGTGGGTGCGTCGCCGGACGTCGTCGGGAGCGCCCCCGAGCGCGGCGGGGTCGAGATTGCCCTGGACCGCTTTCCCGGGAACTCGCCGGCGCACCTCGCCGAGCGACAGGCGCCAGTCGACCGAGAGCACGTCGGCCCCGGAAGCGGCCATGAGCTCGAGCAGGTGAGACGAGCCGTTGACGTAGAGGACGACGGGCTCGTCCTGCCGCCGGATGCCGGCGATCGCGCGCGTGACGGCCGGGAGCGCCCACTCACGGTAGTCCTGGGCCGAGAGCTCGCCGGCCCACGTGTCGAAGAGCTGCACGGCCCGGGCGCCCGACGCGATCTGGAACGACAGCACGTCGGCCGCCACGTCGGCGAGGAGGTCGAGGAGCCGGCGCAGCGTTCCGGGGTCGCGCGCGGCCAGCTCCTTGACGGCGGTGAAGTGGCGCGAGCCTCCGCCCTCGACGAGGTAGGAGGCGAGCGTCCAGGGCGCGCCGCAGAAGCCGAGGACGGCGGCGCTCTCGCCGACTTCGCGCGCAAGGCGGCGAAGGATCTCGCCCGTGAAGCCGATGCGCTCGGCCGGATCGAACCGCGAGAGCCGCGCGGCATCGCTCGCCGAGCGAACCGGCTCGGGCAGCTCGGGGCCGCCGTCGCCGAAGGCCACGCGGACGCCCATCGCCTCGACCGGGATCAGGATGTCGGAGAAGAAGATCACCCCGTCGGGCCCGAAGCGGCGAAAGGGCTGGAGCGAGACCTCCGCGGCGAGATCGACCGAACGGCAGAGCTCGAGAAACGAGACCTTCTCGCGCACCGCCCGGTACTCGGGCAGGTAGCGGCCCGCCTGCCGCATCATCCAGACGGGAGGGCGGTCGACGGGTTTGCCCGCGCACGCCGCGAGAAACCGGGCGGCGGACGAGCCGGGCGCCGGGGTCATGCCAGGAGCTGGCGCAGGACGAAGGGCAGGATGCCGCCGTGGCGGTAGTAGTCGGCTTCGATCGGCGTGTCGATCCGGACCTTCAGCGAAACACGGGTCGCGCCGCCGTCCGCGCGCCGGATGACGAGCGGCGTCTCCTGCCGCGGCGCGAGACCTCCGGACAGCCCCTCGAGCTCGAAGGTCTCGGTTCCGTCGAGGCCGAGCGACGCCGCGCTGGTGCCCTCGGGAAACTGCAGTGGCAGGACGCCCATGCCGACGAGGTTCGAGCGGTGGATCCGCTCGTAGCTCTGCGCCACGACGGCGCGGACCCCGAGCAGGCGCGTTCCCTTCGCGGCCCAGTCCCGCGACGAACCTGTGCCGTACTCCTGGCCCGCGAAGATGATCAGGGGCACGCGCTCGGCCTGATACCGCAGGGCCGCGTCGTAAATCGTCATCGGCGCGCCGTCCGGCTGGTGGCAGGTCACCCCGCCTTCGACGCCGGGCACCATCAGGTTCTTGATGCGGACGTTGGCGAACGTGCCCCGCGTCATCACGCGGTCGTTGCCGCGGCGCGACCCGTAGCTGTTGAAGTCGACGGGGGCGACGCCGAGCGACTGGAGGTAGACGCCCGCGGGCGACGAGGCCTTGATCGCCCCGGCGGGGCTGATGTGGTCCGTCGTGACGGAGTCCCCGAAGATCGCCAGGGCCCGGGCGCCGCGGATGTCGGTCAACGGCGCGGGTTCGCGGGAGAAGCCCTCGAAGAAGGGCGGCTCCTGGATGTAGGTCGACGCGGGGTCCCACGCGTAGACGGTGCCCGAGGCGGCCGGGATTTCCCGCCACAGCGGGTTGGCCGCGGCGAGGTCGGCGTAGAGGCGTTTGTAGGTCGCGGCGTCGACCGAGGCGAGGAGCGCCTGCTGGACCTCGGCGGTCGAGGGCCACACGTCGCGCAGGTACACGGGCTTGCCGTCGCGGCCGGTACCGAGCGGCTCGGCCGTCATGTCGATGTCGGCGCGCCCCGCGAGCGCGAAAGCGACCACGAGCGGGGGACTCATCAGGAAGTTCGCCTTGATGTTCTGGTGGATCCGCGCCTCGAAATTCCGGTTGCCGGAGAGGACCGCGGCCGTGACGAGGTCGTTCTGCGTCACGACCTGTTCGATGCCCGCGTCGAGCGGACCCGAGTTGCCGATGCAGGTCGTGCAGCCGTAGCCGACGAGGTGGAAGCCGAGCCGGTCGAGGTAGCGCTGGAGGCCGGTGCGGGCGAGGTACTCGGTGACGACGCGCGAGCCCGGGGCGAGCGAGGCCTTCACGCGCGGCGAGACGAAGAGCCCGCGCTCGACGGCCTTCTTCGCGACGAGACCCGCGGCGAGCATGACGCTCGGATTCGAGGTGTTCGTGCACGAGGTGATCGCCGCGATCAGGACGTCGCCGTGGCCCACGTCGACGCGGGTGGCCGACGCCGGGCCCGGCGGGTCGGCGTCCGGCGTCGGGTGGTTGTTGGCCATTTCGCTCTCGGTCCACGCGCTCGTGTTGTGCGCGCGCGAGGCGGCCGCGCTGACGGGCGCCTGGCTGCCGCCGCCCGGAACGGGCCGGCCGAGGGTCGCCGGGAAGCGCGTCGACAGCGCGCCGGCGTCCTTGCCGTAGCCGTTTTCGGAGACCGGTTTGCCGAAGAGGTCCCGGAAGCGCGCCTTGAGCTCGGGCAGCGGGATCCGGTCCTGCGGGCGCTTCGGGCCCGAGACGCTCGGCCGGACCGAGCCGAGGTCGAGCTCCAGCGTCTGACTGTAATCGCAGTCGCCGGGGCGGGGGACGCCGAAGAGTCCCTGCGCGACCCAGTAGTTTCGAAACGTCTCGACGTGCTCGCGGGTCCGGCCCGTCGAAAGCAGGTAGCGGCACGTCTCTTCGTCGACGGGAAAGAACCCCATCGTGGCGCCGTACTCGGGCGCCATGTTCGCGACCGTCGCGCGGTCGGTGACCGGCAGCGACGCGGCTCCCTCGCCGAAGAACTCGACGAACTTGCCGACCACCCTCGCCTTGCGGAGCATTTCCGTCACGGCGAGCACCAGGTCCGTCGCCGTGACGCCCTCGGCGAGGCGGCCGGTCAGGTGCACGCCGACGACGTCGGGCGTGAGGAAGTAAACGGGCTGGCCGAGCATGCCCGCCTCCGCCTCGATGCCGCCGACGCCCCAGCCGACGATCCCGAGCCCGTTGATCATCGTGGTGTGCGAGTCGGTGCCGACGAGCGAGTCGGGATAGTAGACGCCGTCCTTCGAGAGCACGCCCTGCGCGAGGTACTCGAGGTTGACCTGGTGGACGATGCCGATGCCCGGCGGCACGACCTCGAAGCCGCGGAAGGCCTGCATGCCCCACTTCAGGAACTCGTAGCGGGCGCGGTTACGCTCGAACTCGATGCGCATGTTGACGTCGAGCGCGTCGGGGCGAGACCACTCGTCGACCTGGATGGAGTGGTCGACCACGAGCGCGACCGGAACCAGCGGCTCGATGACCTTCGGGTCGCGGCCGACCCGGGCGACCGCCGAGCGCATCGCGGCGAGGTCCACGAGCAGGGGCACCCCGGTGAAGTCCTGGAGAACGATGCGCGCCACGACGAAGGGCACTTCGGCGGTGCGTTCCGCCGAGGGCTTCCAGGCCGCGAGGGCGCGAACGTCGTCCTCCTTGACGCGCTTGCCGTCGCAGTTGCGGGCGAGCGACTCGAGCACGACGCGGATCGAGACCGGAAGACGGCCGACGGCGCCGAACCCCTCCCGTTCGAGGCGCGGGAGCGAGACCAGCTGCCCCGAACCGCCCGAGCCGAGCGGGAAGGCTTGTCGCAGGCGGTCGAGAACGCTCATCGCCGCTATCGTATTACGGCCGGCGCGTCCTGCTAACATGCCTCGACGGATGAGCGCTCACGGGCTCGGATGGCTCGCCGTCGCGTGCTACGTCGGCGCGGAGATCGTGGCGATCGCTTCGCTGGTGACGCCGCGCCCGCGTCTGGCGTGGCTGACGCCCCTGCTCGTCGGCGCCGGCCTCGCGCTGCAGTTCCGCGACCTGCTCGGACGCGCGCGGGCGCTCGACTCGGTGCCGTACCGGACCCTCGGCGGATCGGTGTCCCTTTTCGGATGGATGCTGGGGATCGCGTTTCTCGTGCTTCTCCTGCGCCATCGCGAACGGGCGATCGGGCCGTTCCTGATTCCGTTCGTCGTCGTCACGACGGCGGTCGGACTCCTGCTGCCCGACGCCGGCACGGCGCCGGCGGCCGACGCCGCGACCCACGGCGCGCTCTTCGCTCTGCACGTGACCCTCGGGATCCTGGCGTACGCCGCGTTCACGTTCTCCTTCGTCCTTTCGGTGCTGTACCTGATCCAGGACCGGCAGCTGCGCCGGCGCCGGACGGGAATTCTCTTCGCGCGGCTGCCGGCGCTCGAGGTCATCGGGCGCATGAACCGGACGAGCGTCACGATCGGCCTCGCGACCCTGGCCGCGTCGCTCGGAATCGGGCTCTATCGCGCCGAGATCTTCTGGCAGAGCCTGGCCGATCCGAAGATCGCGTGGGCCCTGATCACGGCGCTCGTTTACGGATTCCTGCTCTGGATGGAGCGCCGCGGGTGGGAAGGCCCGCGGGTGGCGGTCCTCTCGATCGTCGGCTTCGGCGTCGTGATGTTCTCGTACACGGTCGTCAACGTGTACCTGACCACGGCGCACCGGTTCCGATGAGCGCCGCCGGCGACGCGCGGCTGCTCCTGCTCGGCTGGAACTTCCGGACGGCGGCGCTGTCGGTGCGCGAGCGGGTCGCCTTCTCGAGCGACGAGATTCCCGAGGCCCTGCGGCGCATCCGCGACGAGGGCCTCGTGACCGAGGGCGTGATCGTCTCGACGTGCAACCGCAGCGAGATCTACGGCGTCACGGAGCGAAGCGGCGCGAGCGAGACCCTCACCCGGGTGATCTCGGAGTGGCGGGGCCTCGACGTTCGGGAGGCGGCCGCGGGCAGTTTTACGCGGGAAGGTGCCGAGGCGGCGCGCCACCTCTTCCGCGTCGCGGCCGGGCTCGACTCGCTCGCCCTGGGCGAAAGCGAGGTCCTCGGCCAGGTGAGGACGGCGCTGCGCGTGGCGCGCGAGGCGGGCGCCACCCGGTCCGTGCTCCACCGGATGTTCGAGAGCGCGGTCGCCGCCGGCAAGCGGGTGCGCACGGAGACCGAGATTTCCCGGCACCCGCTCTCGGTGCCGTCGATCGGGTTCGAGCTCGCGACGAAGATCTTCGGCGACATGAGCGAGCGCACGATCCTCGTCCTCGGCGCGGGGGAAACGGGAGCGCTCTTTGCCGAGCAGGCCGCCGGTGCCGGCGTGGGCGACGTCCGAGTCGCCAACCGCTCCATCGACCGTGCCGAAGCGCTCGCCGCGCGGATCCGGGGACGCGTCGTCCCGTGGGAGGCCCGGAAGCGGGCGCTTCCCGACGCGGACGTCGTCGTCGGCACGACCGCCAGTCCCGAGCCGGTCCTCTCACGCGACGACGTCGACGCGGCGATGCGCGAGCGTCGCGGCCGGCCGATGTTCTTCCTGGACCTCGCCATGCCGCGCGACTTCGAGCCGGGCGTGGGCGAGCTCTACAACGTCTACGCGTACGGGCTCGACGACCTGCGCGAGGTCGCGGAGGAGAATCGGCGCCGCCGGAGCCGCGAGGTGCCGCGGGCCGAGACGATCCTCGAGGAGGATCTCGCGCGATTCCTGACCTGGTTCGGCAACCTCGCCGTCGTCCCCACGCTGACCGGCCTGCAGGCGCGCCTGGCGGCGCTGCGCGACGCGGAGCTGGCGCGCCTGCCCGAGGCCGAACGGGACCGCTACAGGTCGTTCGCCGACGCCATCGCGTCCAAGCTCCTGCACGAGCCCATGCGGCGCCTCAAGGCCGAACCGGACGCCTCGCGCAAGCTCGACCGCGTCGAGGCGGTCCGGCACCTCTTCGACCTCGACCAGGAATGAGACTGAAGCTCGGTGCCCGCGGCAGCGCGCTCTCGCTCGCGCAGGCCACGGCGATTCAACGGGCGCTCGGCGGGGAGGCCGCGGTCGAGCTCGTCACGGTCCGAACCACCGGCGACCGTCTCTCGACCGAAGGGGCGCCGATCGGGTGGAAGGGCGACTTCACGCGAGAACTCGACGAGGCTCTGCTGTCGGGCCGCGTCGACCTGGCGGTTCACAGCCTGAAGGACGTGCCCTCGGAGCTGCCCGACGGCCTGGTTCTGGCCGCCGTTCCGCCGCGCGAGGACCCGCGCGACGCCCTCCTCTCCCGGGGGCGCCTCGCGTTTTTGGAGCTTCCCCGCGGCGGGCGCGTCGGGACGTCGAGTCCGCGCCGCCAGGCGCAGATCCGCGCGGCCCGGCCGGATCTGGCCGTCGTCGAGGCGCGCGGCAACGTGGACACGCGCATTCGCCGCCTCGCCGAGGGACGATTCGACGCGCTCGTTCTGGCGCGCGCCGGGCTCGCGCGGCTCGGCCGCCTCGAGGAGATCGTGGAAGTCTTCGACGAGTCCGTCCTGCTGCCCGCGGTCGGGCAGGGCGCTCTCGCGGTCGTGACGCGCGTCGCCGACGAGGCCGTCCGGGACGCCGTGCGGCGCCTGGACGATCCGGCCTCGCACGCCGAGGTCCTCGCCGAGCGGGCGTTTCTCGGCGTGCTCCAGGCGGGCTGCCGGGCGCCGGTCGCCGGGCGGGCCCGCGCCGAGGACGGCCGCCTCCGGTTAAACGGCGCCGTGTTCGCCGCGGACGGCTCGAAAGCGCTCCGCGGCTGGCAGGACGGCGCCGCCCCGGAGGGCGTTGCGGTCGGCCGGGCCCTCGGCGAGGACCTGCTCGCCCGGGGCGCGGCGGCGCTCTTCGACGCCGGGCGCTGATGCGGCCGCGAGCTCTCGTCGTCCGATCGGGAGCGAAGGCTTTCTCCGCGAGCGGCGCCGCCGGCCCGGTCGAGGTCGTGGAGCGCGTCAGCCACCGGATCGAGCGCGTCGAGCCGCCGGAGCAGGCGCTCCGGGGGCCCTTCGACGTCGCGATCGTGACGAGCCGGTCGGCGGTGGCGGAGGGGCTCGCCGGAGACAAAGGCCGGCCCTTGCGGCAGGCTCTCGCCTCGGCGCGCGTGGTCGCCGTCGGCCCGGCCACGGCCGAGGCGCTCCGCGAGGCGGGAATCGAGCCGGCCGATGTTGCGGCGGGCTCGGGCGCGGCCGTGCTCGAGCGGCTCGCGGCGCGTCTGGACGGACGGCGAATCCTGCTGCCCTGCGGCGAAGACGCCGACGGGCGGCTGCCCGCGGCGCTCGAAGCGCGCGGCGCTTCGGTGTCGCGCTGCGTCTTGTACCGGAAGATCGCGGCCCCGCCGGACCCGGGCCTTGCGGCCGAAGTCGTCGCCCGGCCGTTCGCCGCGTTCGCGGCGACGTCCCCGGCGGCGGTGCGATGGCTGTGGGACGGGCTCGGCGAAGCCGCCCGCGCGCGGCTCCGGGAAACGCCGGCCGTGGCGCTCGGGCCGTCGACCCGCGCCGCGCTCGAGTCCCGGGGCGTGGCGCGCGTCGAGGTCGCCGGCGAACCGTCCTTCGCGGAAGCGCGGCGGCTCCTCGCGGCGCTTGCCGCCGGCGCGCCGGGGAAATAGGCTGGCCGCGATGGCCCGCTTTCCCGAGCTTCGTCTTCGCCGGTGGCGGCGCACCCCGGCCCTCCGCGGCCTGGTGCGGGAGACGCGCCTCGCGGCCGAGCAACTGGTCGCGCCGATGTTCGTCCGGCTCGGCAGGGGACTGCGCGAGCCGATCGGCGCGCTGCCGGGCGTGGCGCGGCTTTCTCCGGACGAAGCGGTCGCCGAGGCGGAGCGTCTGCGCGGCCTCGGCATCGGCGCGGTGATCCTCTTCGGAATTCCCGGCCGAAAGGACGACACGGGGAGCGAGGCCTTCGACGACGCCGCGGCGGTGCAGGAGACGACGCGGCAGTTGAAGGGGAGGGTTCCGGGGCTCGCGGTGATGACGGACGTGTGTCTCGACGAGTACACGTCTCACGGGCACTGCGGCGTCGTCCGGGACGGCGACGTCGACAACGACGCCACGCTGCCGCTTCTCGCGCGCGCCGCGGTCTCTCACGCCCGGGCCGGAGCGGACGTCGTGGCGCCCTCCGACATGATGGACGGCCGCGTGGCCGCGATCCGGCGCGAGCTCGACGGCGCCGGGTTCGCCCGGGTCGCGATCCTCGCGTACGCGGCCAAGGCGGCGTCGGCGTACTACGGCCCGTTCCGCGAGGCGGCCGATTCGGCGCCGAAGTTCGGCGACCGCCGCAGCTACCAGATGGAGGGAGGCAACCGCCGGGAGGCGATGCGCGAGGTCGCGCTCGACGTCGCCGAGGGCGCCGACGCGGTGATGGTCAAGCCGGCCCTGGCCTACCTCGACGTCGTCCGCGAGGCGCGCGAGCGGTTCGAGCTGCCGATCGCGGCGTACAACGTCTCGGGCGAATACGCGATGGTCAAGGCCGCGGCCGCGAACGGGTGGATCGAGGAAAAACGCATCGTGCTCGAGACGCTGACCTCGATCGTCCGAGCCGGCGCCGACTTCGTCCTGACGTATCACGCGGGCGACGCGGCGCGGTGGCTGAAGGAAGGCGCCTGAGCGCCGCGGGGAAAGGCGAAACGCGGCGGGCGCGCCGATCCCCGGGCACGCGGAACTCCTCGAGCCTCTTTCGGCGAGCGCGGGCGCTGATGCCGGGCGGCGTGAGCTCGCCGGTGCGCTCCTTCGCGTCGGTCGGCGGCGAGCCGTTCTTCGTCGCGTCGGCGCGCGGCGCCCGCGTGCGCGACGCCGACGGCCGCTCGTACCTCGACTTCGTCGGCTCCTACGGCCCGCACCTCTTCGGTCACGGGCCGGCGTTCGTCCAGCGGGCCCTCACGCGGGCTCTGCGGCGCGGCACCTCGTACGGGGCGCCGACCGAGCTCGAGGTGCGCCTGGCCGAGAAGGTCGTCCGGATGATTCCGTCGATCGAGATGGTGCGCTTCGTCAGCTCCGGCACCGAGGCGACCATGAGCGCGGCCCGGCTGGCGCGCGGGGCCACCGGGCGCCGGCGGCTGATCAAGGCCGACGGGGGATACCACGGGCACGGCGACGCGTTCCTCGTCGCCGCGGGCTCGGGACTCGCCACGCTCGGCATCGCGGGGAGCCCGGGCGTTCCGGAGGAGCTCGCCGCTCTCACCACGGTCGTGCCCTACAACGACGTGGCAGCGCTCGAGGCGGCCTTTGGCCGGTTTCCGGGCGAGATCGCGGCGGTCTTCCTCGAGCCGGTGGCGGCCAACATGGGTCTCGTGCGGCCGCGTGCCGGCTACCTGGAAGCGGTCCGCCAGCTGACCGCGCGCGAGGGCGCCGTGCTCGTCTTCGACGAGGTCATCTCCGGTTTCCGCCTGGCCGCGGGCGGCGCGCAGGAGCTCTACGACGTCGCGCCGGATCTGACGACGCTCGGCAAGATACTCGGCGGCGGGCTGCCCGTGGGGGCTTACGGCGGTCGGCGGGACCTCATGGAGAGGATGGCGCCGGTCGGGCCCGTCTATCAGGCCGGCACGCTCTCGGGCAATCCGCTCGCGATGGCGGCCGGCATCGCGATGCTCGACGAGATCGCGCGCCGGCCTCCGTACGCGGATCTGGAGAAGAAAGGCGCGCTCCTCGAGGGCCTCCTGCGCGCGGAGATCGGCAAGCGCGGGCTCGAGGGCCGGCTCTGCCTGACACGACTCGGCTCGCTGCTGACGCTCTTCTTCACGGCCGGCCCCGTGAACGATTTCGCCGACGCGAAGCGCTCCGACACCGCGTCCTACGCGAAGTTCTTTCACGCGATGCGGGAGCGGGGGATCTTTCTCGCGCCGGCGCAGTTCGAAGCCTGGTTCGTGTCCACGGCGCACGCGGAAGGCGACCTGCGCCGCGCGGCCCGCATGGCCGGCGAGAGCCTGGACGTCGCCTTCGCTGACGGCGCGAATCATTAGGCGGGACAGGGGTTCTCTGGTAGCCTCGCCGGCGCCTTCATGAGCCGAGAAGCCGTTCCCTCCACGGCGCACGCCAGCGCGCCGGCCCGGCATCCGCGCGGGCTCTACGTCCTCTTCGCGACCGAGATGTGGGAGCGCTTCAGCTTCTACACGATGCTGGCGCTCTTCACGCTCTACCTGCAGGACAAGGCGGAGGGGTTCGGCTGGACCGCGGCCCAGGCCACGACCCTGCGCGCGAACTATCTCGGCGCGGTCTTCTTCAGCCCCATCATCGGCGGCTGGCTCGCGGACCGGTTCCTCGGGTATCGCCGCGCCGTGATGATCGGCGGGTTCTTCTTCATCGCGGGGCACGTGCTCCTCGCGTTTCCGTCGATCGGGGTCGTGTACGCGGCGCTCCTCTGCCTCGTGATCGGCAACGGCCTGTTCAAGCCGAACGTCTCGACGATCGTCGGCAACCTCTACCCGAAGGGGAGCCACCTCCGCGACCGCGGCTACAACATCTTCTACATGGGGATCAATCTCGGCGCGACGGTCGGGCCGATCGTCGTCGAGTTCGTTCACCGCTACTACGGGTTCCACCCGTCCTTCGCGGTCGCGGCGGTCGGCATGGCGATCTCGGTCCTGACCGTGATCGTCTTCCGCAAGGACATCGAGCCGGGCGACCGCCGGAAGGGCCACGAGGACGTCGAAGACGCGAGCCCGCCGACGGCGATCGACGCGGTGCCGGCCGGCCGGCGGATCGGGGCCCTGGTCGTGATCTACCTGATCTCGGTGGTGTTCTGGATGCTCTTCTTCCAGAACGGCTCGACGCTGACGTACTTCGCCAACGACAACACGGACTGGAACTTCTCGGGGATCATCTCGAACGCCATCGAGCCCTTCTTCGTCATCGCCTTCTCGCTGCCGCTCGTGTGGCTCTGGAAGAAGCTCGACGAGATCGGGAAGGAACCCTCGACGACCAGCAAGATCGCGATCGGCATGTTCCTCATGGCGTTCGCCTATTTCGTCATGTACTTCGCCGGGAAGGCCGGCGGCGACACGGGCAAGGTCTCGCCATGGTGGCTCGTGAGCTGCTACGCGCTGATGGGGCTCGCCGAGATCACCCTCTCGCCGATGGCGCTTTCGCTGGTCTCGAAGGTCGCGCCGGCGCGGGTGCGGGGACTCATGATGGGCCTGTGGTTCGTCGCCACGGGCCTCGGCGGCAAGCTCACGCAGATCGGCGTCTACTGGACCGAATGGAAGCACTCGACCTTCTTCGCGGTGCTCGGCGGGATGTCGCTCGCGACGGCGTTGCTCCTCGTCGCCGTGCTGAAGCCGCTCAAGCGCGCGATGCCCGGCGTCTGACGCCGACCGTGCGCCTCGGCCGGCGAGTCCGGGCCGCGCTCCTGGCGGGGGCGGCGCTCGCCGCGTGCGCCCGGGCGTCTTCCGGCGCCGATCCCCTCGCGGCGCTGAAGGCGGCGCTCGAGAGGGGCGACCTCCCCGCGGCGGTGCGCGCCGGCGAGGCCGCGGTGGCGGCGGATCCGCAGAGCTCGGAGGCCAACGACCTGCTCGGGCGGGCCTACGGCCTGACGGCCCGGGACGCGCGGCTGCTCGAGCAGATGCATCTGGCCCGGAAGGCCCGCGTCTGTTTCGCGCGCGCGGTCGAGCTCGACCCGCGCAACGTCGCGGCGCTTTCCGACCTCGCCCGGTACGACATGCGCGCGCCGGGGATTCTGGGCGGCGGCAGGAAGAAGGCGCGGGAAGCGATCGCCCGGGTCGCCGCCCTCGACCCGGTGCGGGGGCACGTTCTGGCGGGGGAGCTCGCGGAGGCGGAGAAGGAACCCGCGCGGGCCGAAGCCGAGTACCGGGCGGCGGTCGCGGCGGACCCGGCGTCCTCCCGGGGGCGCGTCGCGCTCTCCGCGTTCTTCGTGACGCGCCAGGATTACGGGCAGGCGCGGCGCGTCTGGAGCGAGGCGGGCGAGCCGCAGGCGTCGAGCACGCTCGCGGCCTACGAGCTCGGGGGCATCGCCCTCGCGTCGGGGCAGTGGCTTCCCGAAGCCGCGGAACGGCTCGAGGGCGCGCTCGGCCATCCCGATCCGACCGAGGACCCGTCACCGGCCGTCTGCCACGAGCGTCTCGCCGCGATCTACGAGAAGCTCGGCAAGAAACGGGAGGCCGCCGTGCAGCTCGAGGCGGCCCTGCACCTGGAGCCGGCCCGCGCGGACTGGCGCGAGCGGCTCGACCGGCTGGAGAAGTGAGCGGGCGATGAGCGGCGCCGCGGTTTCGACGCCGCGGACCGACGAGACCGGCGCGGCGCCGATCCCGGAGCTCGACGGCGTGCGCGGGGTCGCCATCCTGCTCGTGCTCCTGTTCCACTTCCAGGGCGCCCGGCCTCCCGGTTTTCCGAAGCTGCTGACGTACCCGATGATCCTCGGCTGGTCGGGCGTCGACCTGTTCTTCGTCCTCTCCGGGTTCCTGATCACGCGGATCCTGATCTCCACGCGCCGCGCCGCCAACTACTTCTCGGCGTTCTACGCGCGCCGGGTGCTCCGGATCTTTCCGCTCTACTTCGTCGCGGTATTCCTCTTCTTTCGCGTGGCCCTGCCGCTCGCGGCGCGCTGCGGCTGGGACCTTCAGACCGACCCGGGGCTCGAGCCCTGGTTCTGGTTCCACTTGTCCAACGGCCCGTCTTCCTTTGGACGCGACGCGCGGCCGCTGTCGCACTTCTGGTCGCTCTCGATCGAGGAGCAGTTCTACCTGGTGTGGCCGGCCGTCGTGCGCGCGGTGTCGCCCCGGTGGCTGGGCGCGGTGTGCGCCGGGGCAGCGGCGCTCGCCGGCGGGCTGCGGGTGGCCGCGGCGGCGCGAGGCGTGACCCCGGAGGCCCTCCACCGGCTGACGTTCTTCCGCATGGACGCGCTGGCGCTCGGCGGGCTCGTCGCGTGGATCGCGGTGGATCCCGTTCGGCGGGCCCTGTTGCGGCGCCGGCTCCCGACGGCCTGGACCGCGAGCGGCCTGATCCTCGCCGGCCTGTGCGTCGTCGGGCGCGGCGCCGTCTCTCCCGTGATGACGCGCTTCGGCTACACGGCCTTCGCCCTCTTCTATGCCGGGCTCGTCTTTGCCGCGTTCGACCGCGCGGGTTCGCCGGGGGTTCTTTCGCGGACGCTGCGGTGGCCGTGGCTGCGCGCCTTCGGCAAGTACAGCTACGCGATGTACGTCTTTCACTATCCCGTGGCGCTGGTCGTGGATCGACTCGCTCCGGGCGCGGGCCTCTCCGGCCTCGCGCGGACCGTCGCCTGGCTCGCTTCGGTGATCGGCGGCATCGCCGTGTCGTTCCTCTTCGCGCTCGTCTCCTGGAACGTTCTCGAAAAGCGATTCCTCGTCTTCAAGGGCCGGTTCGTGGCACGGCCGGTTCCGGCGGCCGCGCGGTGACCGGGCTCGCCGAGGCGCCCAACCGCGTCGAGCGCGCGGCCACCGCGGCGGCCATCGTTCTCGGCCTCGCCGTCGTCGCGCGGCTCTGGGCGATGCCCCTGCCGTCGAGTCTCTGGCTGGACGAGTTCGGCACCGTCTGGGTCACGGACGCCGGCCTCGGCCAGATTCTCGAGCGCTCGCGCCTCTTTCCCCAGTCGATCCCATACGCCGCCGTCGTCGCCGGGACTCGCGCCGTGCTCGGGTCGAGCGAAGCGGCGCTCCGCCTCCCCTCGCTTCTGGCGATGCTCGTTGCCGTCCGGGTCCTGTTCCGGATGGTTCGGGACTCCCTCGGCAGGAGCGCCGGCCTTCTGGCCGCCGGAACCTGGCTTCTGTTTCCCCAGGTCGAGTTCGCGGCCGGCGACGCTCGCCCGTACGCCTTCGCGGTTCTTTTCGCGGCCCTTGCCTCGTGGTCGCTCTGGCGCTGGCAGGAGCGCGGCCGGTTCGGCGACGCCGCGGCGTACGCGGCGTGCGCGGCCGCGACGGTCTACTTCCAGTACCTCTTCGCGACGCTGCTCGCGGCGCATGGCCTGTACGTTCTCTGGCGGCGGCGGCGCGGATCGCCGGTTTCGTGGCGGCCGATCGCGGCCACCGGATCGGCCCTCGTCGTCTTGCTCCTGCCGGCTGCCCGGCTCGTGGTCGAGATCGGCGGGAATCGAGCGCGGCACGCCTTCGGCACGCCCCCGGGCGCCGGCGAGCTCTTCCAGGCGCTCGTCCCGACGCGCGTGCTCGGCCTGCTCGCGCCGGCGCTGCTCGTCGTTTTCGCCACCCGGCTCGCCCGGGGCTGGCGCGTTCAGCGGCCGGCGGCGTCCGGGCTCGATGCGATCGTCCTGTTCGTCCTGTCGGCGGCCATCCCCCCGCTCGTTCTCTTCGGCATCGCCCGGGTCGCCGCGACGCCGGTCTTCGACGGCCGCTATCTGATCGTCACGGCTCCCGCGTGGGCCGCGCTCTTCGGCTGGCTTCTCGATGCGGTGGAGCCGCCGGCGGGGCGCGCCGCCACGATCGCCGTTGCTCTCGCGTTGGCACTCGTGTTGCGGGGCGACTTCGGGCGCCGCGGGATCGTCCACGGGCGGGAGGACTGGCGTGGCGCGGTGGCGGCCCTGGACGCTGCCGCCGGGCCGACGCCCGTCTTTCTTTCAGGGACCTTCGCCGAGTCGAAGGATCCCGGGCTGCTCTCCGACCCCCGCCATCGGGATTACCTGGCGGCTCCGCTCGAGTACTACCGTCCGCTCGGCCCGGTGCAATTGCTGCCGCTGCGGGCGGTAGAGGGGGCGGAGGCATACGCGCCGGGGCCGACGACCGCTCGGTTCGCCGTCGTCGAGAGGTCCTCGCGCTACCCGTCGTGGACGCCTTGGCTGGAGAACCGGGGCTGGACGGCCCGCGAGGTGTTCCGGAGCCCGGCGCTCTCGGTCCGCGTGTTCGAGCGCCGGAACGCCGGCGGCTGAGGCCCTTCAGCCGATCGAGCGGCCGAGCGCCGCTTCGCTCGCGCTGGCGCTCACGACGGCGCAGGAGTCGATCGGCTCGACGAGCATGCCCGCCGACTCGATCTCGGAGCCCTCGACGTGAACGCAGCGGCGCTGGCGGATGTCGAGCGCGCCGCGGCGCCGACAGATGGGGCAGCGGACGATCGGTCGCGCCTGAGACACCATCGCTCCCAGGGGCAGCTTCGTGAAATCCTCGGTCAGCATCGAAGGGACTCCTCTCCGGGCACGTGTCGGCGCCTCCGCCGAACCCCTTCTTCAAGAATCGGACCAGCGGGGTGAGGGAGCGCTAGCGGGAAAGGGGTTCCGGGAGCGCGGCGGCGAGCGGTTGATCCGGCCGGAGGATCGTTTCTTCGCGCCGCGGGCCGGTCGAGACGAGGACGGCCGGCGCGCCGACCGCCTGCTCGAGGCGCGCGACGTAGGCACGAGCCTCCCTGGGCAGGTCCTCGTACCGTGTCACGCCGGTCGTGGTCGTGCGCCAGCCGGGGAGTCGCTCGTAGACGGGCTCGAGACGCGCGACGTCCTCCGCGATCGGCGGCAGGTCGGAAAGCGGCTTGCCGTCGAGGCGGTAGCCGACGGCGATCGGGATTTCCGCGAGGTCGTCGAGGCAGTCGAGCTTCGTGAGGGCGATGGCGGCCGCGCCCGAAAGCTCGACGGCCGTGCGCACCACCACGGCGTCGAACCAGCCGGTGCGGCGCGGGCGGCCGGTGGAGGTCCCGAACTCGTTGCCGCGCCTGCGCAGGAACTCGCCGGTCGCGTCGTGCAGCTCCGTCGGAAACGGACCCGAGCCGACGCGCGTGGTGTAAGCCTTCACGACCAGAACGCTCGCGTCGAGGGCGCGCGGCGCGATGGCCAGCCCCGAAGCGACCGCGGCCGAGGTGCAGGCCGAGGACGTGACGAACGGGTAGGTGCCCGCCGACAGGTCCAGCATGGCGCCGTGCGCGCCCTCGGCGAGCAGCGTGTCGCCGGCCGCGAGACGATCGCGGAGATACCGGCCCGTGTCGGCCACGTGGGGCTCGATCCGCGCGGCGACGGAGCGCAGGGCCGCGACGACCGTCTCCGGGGCCGGCACGTCGCGTTCGCCGAGGGCGGTCAGGAGCGCTCCGGTTTCCGCGTGGGCGGCCGCCACGCGGACGGCGAGGACGTCGGGGCGGTAGAGCTCGGCGACGCGGACGGCCCGGCGCGCGGCCAGAGCTTCGTAAGCGGGACCGATGCCCCGAAGCGTCGTCCCGAGCTTCGCGCTGCCCGCCACGCGCTCGCGCGCGGCGTCGAGCAGTCGGTGGTAGGGGAGGATCACGGGCGCGCGGTCCGAGAGCCTCAGGTTGTCCCCGATGGCGACCCCGGCCGCCCGCACCTGCTCGATCTCGGCGAGAAGGGCCTGCAGGTCGACGACGACGCCGGGACCGATGACCGAGGCCCGCCCGCGGATGATTCCCGCGGGCAGCAGGTGCAGAGCGAAGTGCTGCGTCCCGAATTTGACCGTGTGCCCGGCGTTGTGGCCGCCGTGATAGCGGGCGACGACGTCGAAACGATCGGCGAGCAGGTCCACGACCTTGCCCTTGCCCTCGTCGCCCCACTGTCCGCCCAGGACCGCGAGAACCTTCACCGTCGCCCCTCCGGCTGCCGAAAAACAGCGCAGCCTAGCACACGGCCGCCGGCGCGGCCTGCGGGGCGGGGCTTAGAATGCCGGGCGCATGAAGCGGCTGCGCCTGAGCGGGTCGGACCTCACGCTGGCGGATCTCGTCGCGGTATCCCGGCGCGAGGCCCGTGCGAGCCTCTCGCCCGCCGCGAGGCGCGCGATGGCCGCCTCCCGGCGCGTGGTGGACCAGGCGGTGCGCGGCGGCGCGAAAGTGTACGGCGTGACGACCGGCTTTGGAAAGTTCGCCGACGTCGCCATCCCGCGGGGCGAGCTCGAGACCCTGCAGAAGAACCTCGTCCGGAGCCATGCGGCGGGTGTCGGCGACCCGCTCGGCGAGCCGGCGGTTCGCGCGATGATGCTGCTGCGGGCGAACGCGCTGGCGCGGGGCAACTCCGGCATCCGCGTGACGACGGTCGAGACCCTGCTCGCCATGCTCGCCGCCGACATCCTGCCCGTCGTGCCGGCGCAGGGCTCGGTCGGCGCCTCGGGGGACCTCGCGCCGCTCTCGCACCTGGCGCTCGGGCTCCTCGGCGAAGGCCGGGTGCGCGTCGGCACACGGGAAACGTCCGCCGCGCAGGCGCTGCGGCGCGCCGGCATCCGGCCCGTCGCGCTGGCGGCGAAGGAAGGACTCGCGCTGATCAACGGCGTGCAGATGTCGGTCGCGGTCGGCGGCCTCGCGCTCGCGCGGGCGCTCGAGCTCTCCCGCGTGGCCGACGTGCTCGGCGCCGCCTCGCTCGACGCGTCGCGGGGCTCGGACACGGCGTTCGACCCTCGGATCGTCGCGGCCCGACCCCATCCGGGCGCCGCGGCCAGCGCCCGGAACCTGCGCTCCCTCCTGCGCGGCAGCGCGATCCGCGAGTCGCACCGGGGCTGCGGCCGCGTTCAGGACAATTACGCGCTGCGCTGCATGCCTCAGGTGCACGGGGCCGCCCGCGACGCCTTCGACCACGCGCGCGGCGTCCTCGAGCTCGAGATGAACAGCGCGACGGACAACCCGCTGGTCTTCGCCGGCCGCCGCGGCGACATTCTGTCGGGCGGCAACTTCCACGGGGCGCCCGTCGGCCTCGTCCTCGATTACGCGGCCATCGCGGCCACGGACCTCGCGTCGATCTCGGAGCGCCGGATCGAGAAGCTCGTGAACCCGGCGCTGTCGGAGCTGCCGGCCTTCCTGGTCCGGGAGGGCGGCCTCCACTCGGGCCTCATGATGGCGCAGGTCACCGCGGCCGCGCTCGTCTCGGAGTGCAAGGTCCTGGCACATCCCGCGTCGGCGGATTCGATCCCGACCTCGGCGGCGAAGGAGGACCACGTGTCGATGTCGCCGATCGCGGCGCGCAAGCTCGCGGCGATCGTGGCGAACCTCGAACGCGTCCTGGCGATCGAGGCGATCGCGGCGTTTCAGGCCATGGAGTTCCTGCGGCCGCTGACCTCGTCGGTGCCGCTCGAGGCGGTCCGGCGCGCGTTCCGCCGGGCGGTTCGCCCCTGGAACCGGGACCGGGAGATGCATCGCGACATCGAGGCGGCGCGCCGGTTCCTCGGCGGCGACGCGATGAGCCGGGCCATCGCGAGGCTCGCCTGACGCCCGGCGCCGGACGAGCCCGCGTCCTATAATCGCCCCGTGGCTTCGACCGTGGCTTCGCCGTCGCGCACCATACGCGCCGCCCGAGGGGGCGAGCTTCGCTGCCGCGGCTGGGCGCAGGAGGCCGCGCTCCGGATGCTCGAGAACAACCTCGACCCGGACAACGCGGAGCGGCCCGAGGAGCTGATCGTCTACGGGGGCACCGGGCGCGCGGCGCGCAACTGGGAGTGCTTCGACCGGATCGTCGCGACGTTGAAACGCCTCGAGGCGAATCAGACGATGCTGGTCCAGTCCGGGAAGGCCGTCGGCGTGTTCGAGACCCACGAGGAGGCGCCGCGCGTCCTGATCTCCAACTCGATGCTGGTCCCGGCCTGGGCGACGGGAGACGAGTTCCGGCGCCTCGAAGGTCTCGGCCTGACGATGTACGGCCAGATGACCGCCGGCTCCTGGATCTACATCGGGAGCCAGGGGATCGTGCAGGGCACGTTCGAGACGTTCGCGGAAGCCGGACGACGCCACTACGGCGGCGACCTCTCCGGGCGCCTGGTGGTGACCGCGGGCCTCGGCGGCATGGGCGGCGCGCAGCCTCTCGCCGCGACGATGAACGGGGCCGTGGCCCTCGTCGCCGAAGTGGACCCGGAGCGCATCGAGAAGCGCCTCCGCACGCGCTATCTCGACGAGAGCGAGACCGACGTCGATCGCGCGATCGACCGGGCGCTCGCGGCGAAGGCCGCTCGCCGGGGCGTTTCGATCGGGGTCGCGTGCAACGCCGTCGACCTGCTCGAGCGTCTGATCGCTCGGGACGTGCTGCCGGATCTCGTGACCGACCAGACCTCGGCGCACGACGAGCTCCACGGCTACGTGCCCCGCGGCTCGAGCCTCGCCGACCTGCGGCGCCTTCGGCGCGAGGATCCGGCCGCTTACGTCGCCCGGTCCTACGCCACGATGGCCGACCACGTTCGCGCGCTGCTCGAGCTTTCGCGCCGCGGCGCCGTCGTCTTCGACTACGGCAACAACCTGCGCGGTCAGGCCCGGAAGGCCGGGGTCGAGGACGCATTTCGGATCGGCGGCTTCGTGCCGCTCTACATCCGGCCCCTCTTCTGCGAGGGGAAGGGGCCGTTCCGGTGGGCGGCCCTCTCGGGCGACCCCGAAGACATCCGCGCGACCGACCGGGCGCTCCTCGAGCTCTTCCCTCAGGATGCCGCGCTGCACCGGTGGATCGCCCTCGCGGAAGAGCGCATCGCCTTCCAGGGGCTGCCCGCGCGCATCTGCTGGCTCGGCTACGGAGAGCGGCACCGCGCCGGGCTCCTCTTCAACGAGCTCGTCCGGAGCGGAAAGGTGCGGGCGCCGATCGTCATCGGCCGCGACCACCTCGACGCGGGCTCCGTCGCGTCGCCCAACCGCGAGACCGAGGGGATGCGCGACGGCTCGGACGCGATCGCCGACTGGCCGATCCTGAACGCGCTCCTGAACACGGCGGCGGGCGCGACCTGGGTGTCGGTGCACCACGGCGGCGGCGTCGGCATCGGGTACTCGATCCACGCGGGGATGGTCGTCGTTGCCGACGGCACGGAGGGCGCGGCGCGCCGGCTGCGCCGCGTGCTGACGACCGACCCGGGAACCGGAGTCATGCGGCACGCCGACGCCGGCTACCCGGAGGCGATCCGTGCGGCGCGGGAGCGGGGAGTGGACCTGCCGTTCCTGGAGTAGCCGCCGCCAACCGGCGCATGGCCTGACGTTGCAACGCCGGTCGGTTCTCTTCGTCGCGTTCCTGCTCGCGCTGGCGTCTCTCCTCCGGGTTGACGGCTGGATCGACTTCGCGCCGGCCCGCCCGCCGAGCGCGCCGCCGCCCGAGCTTTCGCGCCGGCTCGCCGAGGTCGCCGCCGACCTGACGCGGCGCGCTCAGGCCTTCGCGGCCGACGAGGAAGTGCGCCGGTCGCTCGAAGGCGGCGGCATCGCGCTTCGCCGGCAGGTCCTCTTCTCGGCGGCGCGCGACGTGATGGGGGACGCGGCGCCGGGGAGCTGGATCGCCCTGGCGGACCCGACCGGGAATCTGCTCGCCTGGTGGGGAGAAGCGCCGACGCGCATGCCGCCGGCGCCGGCCGACGGTCCGCTCGGCGTTCGCTGGTCGGCGACGCGCGTGGAGCTCGACTACTGGCGTCCGGCGGGCACCGACGCGTTCCCGGGGATCATCTGCGCCGCGCGCTCCGTGCCCGTCGAGGCCCCGGGCTTCGCCCGCGCCCTGGGTCTTGGTGGAGCGAGCGAGGTCTGGGAGCCCGTCGCTCCGCGGGGCGAGCTGCCGCTGGTACTCGCCGCGGGAACGCGGCCCCTCGTCGGGGCCCGCCGGGTCGAGGGCGAAGCGCCCCGGCGCTCGAAGACTGCGGGCGTCGCCGTCGCGGCGGCAGCCGCCCTGCCTTTGCTCGCTGCCGGATCGCTCTCCGTGGGCGCGGGGCTCGTCGTGCTCTTTTTCGCGGCCCTCGCCGCGGTCTCGCCCGGAGTCCACGTCTTCGCGTCGTGGGCGGTGTGGGCGCTCGCGCTCGGGCCGCTGCTCCTGCCGACCGGTCTGACGGCGCTCGCGCGTCGCGATCGGAAGCTCTCCGCGCCGGTGGCGATCGGCTACGCACTCCTCGCGGTCTCGATCGTCGTTGCGCGCCAGGCCGACGTGCCGGACCTCGTCCCGGGGCTCGCCGCCCGGAGCCCCGCGTTCGTCGAGCTCGCGGCTCTGACCGCGCTCTTCGGCGCCGCCCTCGCGATCGGCGCGTCGGCCGGCGATCGGGCGCGGCGCGGCGTGACCGGGCTGGCCGTCTTCGTGTCGGCCGCGGGCCTTCTCCTCGCCCTCGGCTTCGTCGGCGACTGGCCGCTGTTCCCGGTCGCCGTTGCCGCCGGCGCCGTGATCGCGTACGAGCTCTGGCGGCGCTCGATCGCCGGAGAGGGTCCGCGCGGCGCGCTCGGGCCCTTTCGGCTGACGGCGGCCGCGACGCTGCTCGTCGTCTTCGTGGCGGCTCCCTGCCGCGCTCACGACCGCATCGTGGCGGCCTATCGGACGGCGGCCGCGATTCGTCTGCCGGATGCCTCGAGGATCTCGGCCGCCGCGGTCGTCGCCGTGCGGCGCTCGGTCGAGCGCGTGGAACGCTTCGACCTCGCCCGCGACCTGCCGGCGCCCTGGCCCGAGGTCGATTTGTCGGACCTCGCCTACCGGCTCTGGCGGGAAGGGGAGGAAGAGGGTACGGCAGCGACGCTGATCGCCTACGAGGTGTACGACGGCTCGGGAGTCCTGCGCAGCCGTTTCTCCCTGATTCCGGAGGTCGATCTGGCCGGCCCCGCTCCCGAGGGAGCGGTGCTCATCGACCGGCACCGGGTCGCGGTCGTTCGGCGGCGCGCGGCGATTCTCGACGGCGGCTCGGCCTGGGGCCACGCGGTCGTCGCCGTGGCCGACTGGCCCTCGTGGGATCCGCTGCCCGCGCGCCTGGCGGTGTACCTGCGCCTGGTCGGCGGCGACACCGGCAGCGCCGAGGCGCGGCCGGTCCTCGCGCTCTACGGCCCCGACGGCGCCCGGCGCGAGGAAGGACCGGAGCTGCCGGAGGCGACGTTCGAGCGGACGCGCGCGGCGGCCGCGCCGCTGCCGATCCGCACCGCGTACCGGGGCGAGGAGCTCCACGGGGAGCTGCGCCCGCTCAAGGATGGATTCCAGCTGGTGGCGATCCCGGGTCCGGGATTCCTGGAACGGCTTCTGGCTTCGACGCAGCTCCTGCCGGCGGCGGCCGTTCTCTACGCCCTCGGCGCCGTCGTCGCCGCCTGGCGTCACCTCATGCGACGACGGCCCCTGGCGCAGCTCGTTCCCGCGGCGTTCCGGAGCTTCCGCGGCCGGCTCCTCGCGCTCTTTCTCCTCTCGGTCATGGTTCCTCTGGCGGCCGTGACCGTCTTCCTGCGGTCCTCGATCGCGACGCGTTCGCGGCAGGACACGCTCGACCACGGGCGCACGGCCCTCGAGACGGCACGCCGCGTCCTCGACGACTACCTGCCGACGGCCGAGGCGGCGCTCGGCCGGTTGAACCTCGTGGACGACACGCTCCTGTCCTGGCTCGCCAACGCCGTCGGTTACGACCTGTCGGTGTACTCGCCGGAAGCGCGGCTCGTCGCGACGTCGCGGCGGGACCTCTACGCGGCCGAGCTCCTCCCGCAGCGCGTTCCGGGCGCGACGTACGCCGCGATCGGCCTCGGCGCGGCCCGGGAGCGGACGGACGCGCGCCTGATCGCCGGCAGCCGCTTCGAGGAGATCACGACCGAGCTCTCTTCGGTCCCGGGGGTCCCGGGCGTGCGCAGTCCCGGCCTGCTCTCGCTCCTGTTGCTGCCCCAGCAGCGCGTGGCCGAGGCCGAGGCCGCCCAGCTGACCGCGGCGGTCTCGGCGTTCAGCCTGCTCGTCTTTCTCGTGTCCGCGGCGGTCGCCGGACGGCTCGCGGTGCGCGTGGCGCGCCCGGTGGCGGATCTCGTCGAAGGCACGCGCGCGGTGGCCCGCGGCGACTTCTCGCCGCAGCTGGTCGAGCCGCCCGACGAGGAGTTGAAGGAGCTCGTGCGCGCCTTCCTCTACATGTCGCGAAGCCTCAAGCAGCAGACGGAAGCGCTCTCGCGCGAGAAGGAGAGGCTGGCGACGCTGCTCTCCCAGTTGACCGCCGGCGTCGTCGCCTACGACGACGAGGGCCGGGTCCTGCTCGCCAACCCCGCGGCGGCGAGGCTCGGCGGCGGCCGGGCCGACGGGGAGGACCTGGAAGACGTGTTCCCCGGGGAGGCGATGCGCCCGGTGCGCGCGGCGCTCGGCCGCCGCGACGCGCCGGCGACCACCTCGGACGAGCTCGAGCCGAGGGCGGGCGAGCGGTGGCGCGTCGTGACGGTGCCGTTGCCGCTCGGCGGCGCCGGCGCCCGCATGGCGGTCATCGAGGACGTTTCGGACGTCGTGCGCTCGAACCGCCTGGCGGCCTGGGCGGAGATGGCGCGCATCATCGCCCACGAGATCAAGAACCCGTTGACTCCGATCCGGCTGTCGGTCGAACATCTGCGCGAGGTCTGGAAGCGGGGCTCGCCCGGCTTCGACCGCGTTCTCGAGGAGTGCGTGCAGAACGTGCTGCGTCAAACGGAATCCCTCCGGCACTCGGCGGCCGAGTTCTCCGACTACGCCCGCCTGCCGCGGCCCGAAATGCGGCCCCTGGACGTCCGGGGACTCCTCGAGGAGGCGGCCGCGGCCTACGCGGCGGCGCCCGGAGTGCGTTTCGTGGTTTCGGCGCCCCCGGGCCTCGCGGCCCTGGGGGACGCGCGGCTGCTCGCGCGGCTGCTCGCGAACCTTCTCGGCAATTCCGTCGAGGCGCTCGCGCAGGGCGGCGCGATTCGTCTCGAGGCAGCACCGGCGGACGGACGGATCCGGGTCACGGTGGACGACGATGGTCCCGGGGTGACGGGGGACATCCTTCCGCGGCTGTTCGATCCGTACTTCTCCGCCAAGAGCGGGGGGACGGGGCTCGGCCTCGCGATCGCGAAGAAGATCGTCGAGGAGCACGGCGGGGCGATCACCGCGCGCAATCGCGAGCCGTCGGGCTTGCGCGTCGAGTTCGACCTGCCGGCGGTCCGGGCATGAGGGTTCGACGGGCGGCGGCGGTGTTCCTCGCGGTCGCCTCCGCCTGCCGACGGGCTCCGGCAAGCGCGGCGGCCGCGGTGGCGCCGAAGCCTCCGAAGGGCGACGTGCTGTGGCTCTCGGACCCGGCAGCCGCGGCCGACGCCGCGCTCGACGCTCAGGCCGAAAAGATCGGGGCCGCCGCGGTCTTTCTGGCGGCGGGCACTCTGGGGGCTCAACCCGGGCCCGGCGCCTTCGAGGCTGTGGCGCCGCCGCCGAAGCCGCTGACCCACGTTCCGGTCGTCCTCGTCGTGGCGCCGAGCGCGGCTCTGGCGGCCGCGCTCGCCAGCGGCGAAGGGCCCTCCGCCGCTCCGCTCGGGGCCGCGGGGGCCGCGGCGCTCGCCGCGGCGATTAGGGACGGGGCGTTCGGACGCGTGATCGGCGTCCACCTCGACTTTCCCTTCGGACCGAAGGCGGCCGCGCGCTACGCGGAGCTCGTCGGCGCGCTCCGGAAGGGGCTGCCGGCGGGTGTTTTCGTTTCGGTGTCGCTCAAGGCGCTGCCCGCGTCCGAGGACGACCGCAAAAAGGAGACGCCGCTCTACGCGGCCGCCGACGCGCTCGTCGCCGTCGTCTTCGGCGTCGGGCCGCGCGTCGACCCGATCGCCACCGATGCCCTGCGCCGGCCCTGGTGGGCCGCCTACGACACGCGAGCTGTCGGGGTTTTCACCGGGCCCGGCGGCGAGCCGCGGGGCGACGTGCCGGAGCGCCTGGCCGAGCCCCTTTCCGGAAACGCCCGCTTCCAATTCGAGAACGACCTCTCGGTCAACGACGGGAGCGTCTGGGCCTTCACCCTCACGGCTCGCGCCCCGGTTCGACTGGAGGGGCTGGCCTTCGAGAGCGGCGACAGGGTCAACTTCCGGCTGCCCGCCGTCTCGGAGATGCTGTTCCAGCTCGGATCGAACCTGGCCGGCAAACGCTTCGCCCTCGGCCGCGCCCTCGTCTTCGGCGGCGCCACCGAAGCCGACCGGCTCTTCGACCTCGAGGCGATGGAAGACGTTCTGCTCGGGCGGGCGCTCGCGCCGCGGCTCGAGACCTCGGTCAGGCCGGCGGGCCGCAACGCCGTCGCCGTCGACCTCGCCAACCGTTCCGCGCATGCCTCGGTCGCCTCGCGCGTCGATAACTGGGTCGAGGTCGACGTCGCCCCCGCCCATCCCGCGGACGTCCAGGTCGGCGGCTTCGACCGCTACGAGGTGTTCGACCGCGCGGGCAAGGCGGTGACCCCCGGACGCGCCACCGTCGTGCGCTTCTACGAGACGCTGATCGCGCCCTTCGAGATCGTGACGCCCGCGCGCGTCGTCGTTCGCGGCAACCTCCCCGCGGCGTGCTGCCGGTACCGCGTCCATGCCATGGCGGCGGCGGGACCCGAGGTGACGGAGGACTGGGTCGAGCCGCCCGCGCCGACGCCGAAGCCACGGCCGGAGGCGAAGAGGCCGCCTACGCGGAAGCGGGGCTGACCGGGTCCTTCCGGCGGAAGAGGCCGGCGATCTTGCCGACCGGCCCCGACACGACGAAGACGAGCGCGAGGGTCGCCAGCGCCATTTCCGGCCGGTAGGCGACGATGGCGAAGAAGAGCGCGATCGCCGGCAGGATCCAGGCGGGCCGGCGGCGCTTCAGGTCGAGGTCCTTGAAGGAGCGGTAGCGGATCGTCGAGATCATCAGGAACGACAACAGGAACGTCAGCGCGAGCAGGCCTCCCATCCACATGCGGGACACGAGCCGCTCGGGTGTCGCGAGGACGATCGTCGCGACCGCGCCGGCCGCGGCCGGGATCGGCAGGCCGACGAAGTAGCGCTTGTCGACGATATGGGTCTGAATGTTGAAGCGGGCGAGCCGCATGGAGCCGCACACGACGAAGAGAAACGACGCCATCCAGCCGAGACGGTCGAAGTCGGCCAGCCCCCATGAATAGGCGAGCACGGCGGGAGCGACGCCGAAGGACACGAGGTCGGCCAGCGAGTCGTACTCCTCGCCGAATTCGGAAGTCGAGTGGGTCATCCGCGCGATGCGGCCGTCGAGCCCGTCGAGCACGCCGGCGGCGATGATGAGGACGGCGGCGACCTCGAAGGTGCCGCGGATCGAGCACCAGAGGGAGAGGTACCCGCAGAAGAGGTTGCCGACCGTGAAGAGGGTCGGGAGGATGAAGAGGCCGCGCGACAGGCGCTCCCGGGAGAGGCGCGCCACGTCAGGCGCCCCGGGGCCAGCGCGCGATCGCCGTCTGCCCGGCCTTGAGCTTGTCGCCCGGGCCGACGAGGACTTCGGCGCCGTCCGGCACGAAGAGGTCCACGCGGGAGCCGAAGCGGATCAGGCCGATGCGCTGCCCGCGGACCAGCGTGTCGCCGACCCGCGGATAGAAGATGATCCGGCGCGCGAGGGCACCCGCGATCTGCTTGAAGGTCACGCTGCCCGAGGGGGTGACGAGCGTGATGCGGTTCTGCTCGTTTTCCGCCGACGCCTTGTCGGAGAAGGCCGCCCCCTTCTGCCCGCGGACGTACGCGTAGTCGGCCAGACGGCCGGAGGCGGGAGCGCGGTTGACGTGGCAGTTGAAAACCGACATGAAGACCGACAGGCGCCGCCGAGCTCCCGGCGGGGCCTCGGGGGCCTCGGCGACGGAGAGGACGGTGCCGTCCGCGGGCGAGATCAGGGTGTCGTCGCCGCCCTCGGGCCGCCGCTCCGGATCCCGGAAGAACTGCACGAGAAAAAGCGTGGCGGCGCCCAAAACGGCTGCCGCCAGCGGGTGGCCGGTGAGGCCGGCCACGCCCCCGGCGGCGAGCGGCGGAACGATGAAGGCCCAGCCTTCGCGGGCGATCGGAACCCTCAGCTTGGGAGCTCCTCTCGGTGATGGCGGGCGATCGCTTCCATCCGGTCCTTGAGAAGGAGCTTTTCCTTCTTCAGGCGCTTTTCTTCCATCTCCTCGTCCTCGGAAAGGCGAGGCTTCCCGGCCAGCTCGTGGAGGCGCTGTTCGTGATGCCGGTGCTCTTCGCGCAGGCGGAGAAACTCCGGGTCGGACGCGGCAATCTCGCTGTTCCCGTGCTCCATCATCGGGTCAATCCTCCTTATCTTGTTCTCGAGAAAAGAGGGCGAGGCGGGTCACGAGTCCTAGTCTAGCCCCGGGTTCGGGGGGTTTCAACGGGGCGCGAAAGGCCCGCCGGGAGGGGGCTTTCCGCGTTCACCGGCCCTCCCCGTCGAGGGGCCGCACGAGGACGAGCGCGTCCTCGCCGTCCTGGTAGTACGCGCGCCGGCGGTACGCCTCCGTGAAGCCGTACGAGCCGTAAAACGTGCGCGCCGCGGCGTTGGAGATGCGCACCTCGAGGGTGATGGCCGTGGCGCCGATGAAACGCGCGCGGCCGAGGGCGTCCTCGAGGAGGACGCGGCCCCAGCCCTGGCGGCGCAGGCGCGCGTCGGTCGCGATCTTGTTGATGTGAAACTCCTCGTAGAGGGAGACCGCGAACAGATAGCCGCCGATGCGGGGCGCGGCACCGTCCTCGCTCGCGAGGACGCGCAGGTAGCGGTGGGGCTCCACGAGCTCGCTCGCGAAGAAATCGCGCTTCCACGGCACCGGGAAGGATTCGGATTCGATCCGGGCGATCTCGTCGAGGTCGAAGGGGCTCGGCGGCCGGAGGCGGTACGGCCGCGGGCTCGGCTCACGCAGCGCCATGCTTCTCCTCGGCCGCGCTCGGCCGCGCGTAGATGCCGACCGGAGCGGCGGTCCCGGCCGACACCGTCCCCGACGCGCGCCGCACCGCGGCGGCCAGGGCGGCCGCCGGGGTCCCGGGGAGCGTTGACGCGGCGGGTTCGACGAGGGCCTCGGGCAGCGCGAAGAGGGGGTCGGCTCCCGCGCGTGCGCGGGCTTCGTTCGCGGCGACGAGCACCGGAGGGCCGAGCGAACGCGCGCGAGACCCCGTCAGGTCGAAACGCTCGAGCACCAGGTCGCCGCGCCCCGCGTCGAGCACGGCGACGGCGCGTCCGCCGGCCAGAGAACGCGCGGCCTCCGCGAGCGCTTCGAGCGTCGACACGGTTTCGAGCGCGGCGCCGGTCGCCCGCGCCAGGCCCCAGGCGGTGGCGAGGCCCACGCGCAGCCCGGTGAAGGATCCGGGCCCCGCGCAGACGGCGATCCGCGCGGTCTCGTCGAGCGCGACGCCGGCCCCGGCGAGGACGCGGCGGATCGCCGGAAGCAGCGCCTCCGATGCGCGGCGATCGAGCGGCAGGCGTTCTTCGTGAATCCCGTCGCGCGACAGCAGCGCGACGGAGGGGCTCGGGCTGGCGGCGTCGAGGGCGAGGACGATCATCGTTTCTCGGGGCGCGGCGGCCGCCGCGGCCTTGGGGCTATGCTAGCACCCCGTGAGCGCTCCGACCCCGCGCACGACCCCCATGCTCCGCCAGTACTTCGAGATGAAGAACCGCGTCCCGGACGCGATTCTGCTCTACCGCATGGGCGACTTCTACGAGATGTTCTTCGACGACGCGCGGGACGCGGCACCCCTGCTCGGGATCGCGCTCACGCGCCGCCACCGCGACTCGGACATCGAAGCGCCGATGTGCGGCGTGCCGCACCAGAGCGTCGACCACCACGTCGCCAGGCTGGTCGCGGCCGGGCGCAAGGTGGCGATCTGCGACCAGCTCGAGGACGCCAGGGCCGCGAAGGGCCTGGTCAAACGCGACATCACGCGGATCGTCACGCCCGGGACGGTGCTGGATCCCGAGTCGCTCGTCCCCGGCGCGCCGTCGTACCTCGCGGCGATCTCGCCGGCGGAGGGCGACTGGGGCGTCGCGTTTCTCGACCTGTCGACCGGCCGCTTCCACGCGGGCACCCTCCGCCCCTCTCGTCTCGGCGACGCGTTCGCGCTCTTCCGCCCTCGCGAGATTCTCCTGCCGGACGACGCCGAGGCGGGGGAGTGGGAGGCGACGCTCACCCGGCGCCCGGCCGCCTGGTGGGAAGCCGCCCGCGATCGGCCTGCCGCGCCCGACTCCTTCGCGCCGCCGGCCCGGCGGGCCGCCGACGCGGCGCTCGCCTACGCGCACCAGATGCGGCCCGGAGGGCTCGAGCACGTCGTGCCGCCGGCGCCCCTCGCCTTCGACGCGCGGATGGGGCTCGACGCCGCCGCGGTCGCCACCCTCGAGCTGTTCGAGTCGAGCGAAGGCGCGAAGGATCGGAGTCTCCTCGCGCTCCTCGACCGCACGCGGACGCCCCTCGGCGCGCGGGCGCTGCGCGAGACGCTGGCGCACCCGTCCCTCGACCCGGTCGAGCTCGAGGCCCGGTGGGACGCCGTCGGCGAGCTCGCCGCGCATCCGGCGCCGGCGGACGCCCTGGGCGCCGCCCTCGCGGCGGTCGGCGATCTCGAGCGGCGGTTCGCGCGCGTGTCCGTCGGCACGGCCGGCCCGCGCGAGGTGGCCGCGCTCGGCGCGGGCCTGAAGGCCGTTTCGGACGTGCTCGCCGCGGCCTTGCCGCTCCGGGCCGCGCGGCTGCGTGCCCTCGCCGACTCGGTGCCCGGGACGGCCGACTGCGTCGAGCGGATCGAAACGACGCTCGCGGACGACCCGCCCGTTCTCGCCTCCGCCGGTTCCTTCGTGCGCGAGGGCGCCGACGCCGAGCTCGACCAGCTCCGGGCGCTGCGCCGCGACGCGCAGGGCGCGCTCCTCGCGATCGAGGCCGAGGAGCGCCGGCGGTCCGGCATTTCGTCGGTGAAGGTCCGGTTCAACCGGGTCTTCGGGTACTCGCTCGAGGTCGGCAACGCGCATCGGGAGAAAGTTCCGTCGGATTGGATCCGGCGCCAGTCCCTCGCCAACGCCGAGCGGTTCGTGACACCGGCCCTGAAGGACCTCGAGGAAAGAATCCTGGGGGCCGAGGATCGCATCGCCGAGATCGAGGGAAGGATTTATCGCGAGCTCCTCGCGGGGCTCGCGCTCGCGGGCGACCGCGTGGCAAAGACGGCCCGCGCCATGGCGGACCTCGACGTCGCGCTCGCGCTCGCGGAAACGGCGCGCTCGGGCGCCTGGGTCCGTCCGACGCTCTCGGAGGCGCCGCGGCTCAGGATCGTGGGCGGCCGGCACCCGCTCGTCGAGCGGCTGCGCCGCGACGAAGTCTTCGTCCCGAACGACACCGACCTGGCCGGGGACCGGCGCATCCAGCTCGTGACGGGCCCGAACATGGGCGGCAAGTCGACGTACCTGCGCCAGGTCGCGACGATCGTGCTGCTCGCGCAGTGCGGCTCTTTCGTCCCGGCCGAAGCCGCGGAGCTTTCGGTCGTCGACCGGATCTTCACGCGCGTGGGCGCGTCGGATCACCTGTCGCGCGGGGAGTCGACCTTCATGGTGGAGATGCTGGAGTCGGCGGCGATCCTCCGGGAGGCGACCGCGAAGAGCCTCGTCATCCTCGACGAGGTCGGCCGCGGCACGTCGACCTTCGACGGGCTTTCGATCGCGTGGGCCCTCCTCGAGCACCTGCACGACACGCCCGCGCAGGCCGGGTTCGTGCTGTTCGCGACGCACTACCACGAGCTGACCGAGATCGCGCTCGTGCGGCCGGCCGTCGTCAACACGACAATGGCGGTCAAGGAAGCGGGCGGCCGCGTCGTGTTCCTCCGCAAGGTGGTGCCGGGCGCCGCCGACCGCAGCTACGGGATCCACGTCGCCGAGCTCGCGGGACTGCCCGCGGCGGTGACGGGGCGGGCGCGCGAGGTGCTCGCCAACCTCGAGAAGCAGGAGCTCGACGTGCAGGGCGCTCCGGTGCTCGCGCGCACGCAGGGACAGAGCGCCGGGACGGGGCAGTTCCTCCTGTTCTCGGCGGACGAGGAGCTCGCCCTGGAGAAACTCCGGGCGGTGGACGTCAACCAGCTCACGCCGATCGCCGCGCTGTCGCTCCTGGCGGCGCTGCAGGAGCGGCTGAAGGGAAAGTGAGCTCCCGGCTCTTCGTCGTGGGCCTCGGCGGACCGCGGCTCGACGCGGAGGAAAGCGCGATCCTGAGGGCCGCGCCCCCGTGGGGCGTGATCCTCTTCCGCCGGAACCTCGAGTCCCTCGAAGGCCTGGAGCGTCTCGTCGGGGAGGTGCGCCGTCAGGGCGTCGAGCACGTGCTGCTCGACCAGGAAGGCGGCCCGGTCGACCGGCTCCGCGACCTCGTCGCGCCGGCGCCGTCGCTGCGCCGCGTGACCGGCGCGGGTACGGCGCGCCGCGCGGGCGCCGCGGCGGGCCGGATGCTCGCGCGGCTGGGGTTCGACGTCGATCTCGCCCCGGTGGTCGACCGCGCCGTCGACGGCGCGGGGTCACGGGTGCTGGGGGAGCGCTGCGCGTCGGCGGATCCGGAGGAAATCGTCCGCGGCGCCGGGGCATTTCTGGAGGGGCTGCACGAAGCGGGAGTGGGCGGTTGTCTCAAGCACTTCCCGGGCCTCGGGCGGGCCGCGCTCGACACCCACGCGAGGCTCCCGACGCTGGCGCGCGACGCGCGCGAAGAGGCGCTCGACCTCGAGCCGTTCCGCGCCCTGATGAGCCGCGCGCGGGCGGTCATGGTGTCCCATGCCGCGTTCCCGGACGGTGTCCCCGCTTCGCTGTCGCGGGCTGTCGCGTCGGAGCTTCTCCGGGGAGGCCTCGGGTTCGAGGGCGCCGCCCTCTCGGACGACCTCGAGATGGGGGCCCTCTCCGGGTTCGGCGAGCTTCCGGAGCTCTGCGTTCGCGCGAGCGACGCGGGCTGCGATCTGCTCCTCGTCTGCCGGCGGATCGAGGCGTATCCGGCTTGCTTGGAGGCCATCGAGGCCAGGGTGCCGGGACCCCGGCGCGCGGAGGCCGCGGGGAGGCTCGAGGGCTACGCCCGTCACCTCGCCGCACTCCGCCGCGCGGCCGGTACTGTCGAAACGACGCTCGCCCAGGTTCGAACGGAGCTCGCCGCTCTCGCCTAGAGGCGCGGCGCCGCGGTCGAACCCGGCGGTCTAGAACGGCACGTCGTCGTCGTAGCTCGTGGCCCCGGCCGTGGCCGGCTCGGGAGCTTCGGCGACTTCGCGTGCCGGGCCCGACGACCGGCCCATGCCATCCTCGCGGCGACCGAGCATCACGACGTTGGACGCCTTGATCTCGGTCTTGTACCGCTTCTGCCCGTTCTGGTCTTCCCAGCTCCGGGTCTGGAGGCTGCCCTCGACGTAGACCTGCTTGCCTTTCTGCAGGTACTCGCCGCAGATCTGCGCGAGCTTCTCCCACGCCACGATGTCGTGCCACTCCGTCCGCTCCTGTTTGGCGCCCGAGGCGTCCTTCCAGGCGGTCGTGGTCGCGAGCGAGAAGCGCGCGAGCGTGGTGCCCTGGGGCGTCGTCCGAATCTCCGGGTCCTTGCCGAGGTTTCCGATCAAGATCACTTTGTTGACGCTGGCCATGTATTCGCCCTCCTTTCAGGTGCTGACACCATATTCCACTTTGGCGGGGACAAGTGATGTCCGGGCGGAGCCGGTTAAACTCTCCTGCAACACATGCCGGCGACCGACAGCGACGAGGTCCGGGGGCGCCTGGTCCGGTCTGCATCCACGATCACGCCCCTGACGCTCCTGTCTCGCGTCACCGGGTACCTGCGCGAGAAGGTCATCGCGTTCACGCTCGGCGCCGGCATGCGCACGGACGCCTTCTTCGTCGCGTTCCGTATCCCCAACATGCTGCGCGAGATCATCGGCGAAGGCGCGATGTCGTCGGCGGTGATCCCCGTTTACGCCGAGGTGTCTCACCAGCGTGCCGAGGCGGAGGCCCGGGCGTTCGTCGGCCGCGTCGTCGGGACCTTCACGCTTCTCCTGACGGGGATTACCGCGCTCGGCATCCTGGCGTCCCCGTGGCTCGTGCGCCTCCTGGCGGCCCCGTTCGAGGCCGACCCGGCGAAGTTCGCGCTGACGGTCCTGCTGAACCGCTGGATCTTTCCGTACATCCTGCTCGTCTCGCTCGCGGCGCTGTGTCAGGCGCTGCTGAACGCCCACCACCGATTCGCGGCCGCGGCCGCCGCTCCGATCCTGCTGAACCTGTCCCTCATTCTCGCCGCCTGGCTCGTCGCGCCCCGCCTCGCCGAGCCGACGTACGCGCTGGCAGGCGGCGTGCTCGTCGGCGGTCTTCTCCAGATCGTCGTCCAGATTCCGCAGCTGCGGCGGCTCAAGGCGGTGGGCCGCCCGGCCCTCGGCTGGAGCGACCCGGCGGTGCGCTCGGTCCTCCTGTTGATGTCCCCGCGGCTGCTCGCCTACGGCATCAACAGCGTCAACACCGTCGTCGCGACGCGCTTCGCGTCGAGCCTCGGCGACTCGAGCGTGTCCCACCTCTATTACGCGAACCGGCTCAAGGAGCTCGTCCTCGGCGGCTTCGCGGTTTCGGTCGCGACGGCGATCTTGCCGACGCTCTCGAAGCAGGCGCTCGCGGCGGACCGCGGTCCGTTCAAGGACCATCTCGCGTTCGCGCTGCGGCTGATCGCGTTCGTGACCGTCCCGGCGAGCGTCGGCCTCGTGGCGCTGCAGGTGCCGATCGTGCGGGTCCTCTTCGAGGGCGGCCGCTTCGGGGCGGCCGATACGCGCGCGACGGCCGGGGCTCTGGCGACGCTCTCCCTCGGGCTCTTTTTCTTCGCGTCGGTGCGTGTCGTGGTTCCCGCGTTCTACGCGCTCAAGTCGACGGCGCTCCCGGTCGCGGCCGCGCTCGCGGACGCGGCGGTCTTCGTGACGCTGTGCGCGCTCCTGACGAAGCCGCTGGGGCTGCCCGGGATCGGCGCCGCGAGCTCGGCAGCCGCGGCGGTCAACGTGTCGGTCCTGGTCCTCGTCCTGAGGCGCCGGGAGGGGCGCCTGCGCGGCCGGGCGCTCGCGTCCTCGCTCGCGCGGATCGTCGGCGCCTCGGCCGCCATGGGGGCGCTGCTCTGGGCGGCCGGCCGGGTCGTCCCGGAGGCGGCGTACCGGGGCTGGCGGGGCGCGGGCCTTCTCTTCGGGGTCATCGGGGCGGCGACGGCCGTGTACTGGGTCGCGGCGCACCTGCTCGGTTCCCCGGAACCGGGCGAGTTGAAGCGCCTGGCGGCGCGGAGACGCGCCGCTTGAAAGCCGTCCTGCAGCGCGTCCGGCGCGCGTCGGTCCGCGTCGGCGGGGAGACCGTCGGTGCGATCGAGCGGGGATTCCTCGTGCTGGTCGGCGCCGAGGTCGGCGACACGCCCGCGGCGGCCGACGAGATCGCCCGGAAAGTCGCCGGCCTCCGCGTTTTCGACGACGCCGCCGGGAAGATGAACCTCGCGCTCGCCGACGTCGGCGGCGCCGTGCTCGCCGTCTCGCAGTTCACGCTCGCGGCGGATCTCTCGCGCGGCCGGCGCCCGGGGTTCGAGAAGGCCCTGCGCGGGCCGGAGGCCCAGCCCCTCTACGAGCGGTTCGTGGCCGCCCTTCGCGGCGCGGGCGTGCGCGTCGAGACCGGCCGCTTCGGCGCGTCCATGGACGTCGAGCTCGTCAACGAAGGGCCTGCGACGTTCCTGATCGAGGCGTCTCGGGCAAATCCGGATTCCGAATCGGCGTCAGGCTGAAGCAAACCAGAAACACGCCGACACAGAGGAGCGCGACGAGCTTGCGCCCGAAGTCGAGCGGTTCGTCGTCGTCGTCGACGGGCGGATGCGAGAGTCCCATGACGAACGTCATGAGCAGCGGCAGGACGATCCAGACGAGCGAGCTGGTGACGCCGGCGACGAGGCAGAGGCCCAGGATCACCAGGGAAATGCGCGGCTGAAGCTTGCCCGCGGCGGCGCGCAGGACGTGGCCGCCGTCGAGCTGCCCGATCGGAAGGAGGTTCAGGCACGTGACCAGAAGCCCGAACCACGCGGCCATGAACGTCGGGTGCTCGTGGACCGTCGCGCTCGTGTACGGCCCGACGTGCATCCAGTGCTGCGCCCAGCGCACGATCATCGGATAGTCGAAGAGCGTCGTGTCGGCGGTCAACGGCTCCGACGAGGGGCGCGGATGCGCGACGCCGTAGAGAAGAAACGGGAGCGCCGTGAAGAACCCGGCGAGCGGGCCGGCCGCGCCGACGTCCACGAGCTGCTTCTTGGTGCGGATGGGCTCCTTGATCTGGATCACCGCCCCGAACGTCCCGGCCGGCACGAGAAAGGGCGGGATGAGGAACGGCGACGGGATGAAGTACGGCAGGGTGGCGGCGATGCCGTAGCGGCGGCACATGAGGTAGTGGCCGAGCTCGTGGACGCCGAGGATCGTCAGCAGCGGAACCGAGAAGGCGAAACCGTCGGAGAATCGTCCCTTCGCGAGAAACCCGCCCGTCGTCGTGAAGGCGAGCCCGCCGGCGAGCGTCGCGGTGACGAAGGTCAGGGCCAGAAGAGCCAGGTGAAAGAGGGGGTGCTCGCGGGGCAGCGTGCGCCGGACCGGCGGGGGAGCCGGAGCCAGCGGATCGGGAGCCGGACCGTCCACTTAGGACGGAACGGCGCGCCGCAGCTCGAGGAGGAGCCGGGCGAGCGAGCTGCCGAGCGCGCTCGCCGCGATCTCGAGGGCGCGGTAGTCGTCGTCGGAGACGGGCGCGCCGAGGCGGTCGGCGTAGAGGAACGCGACGAGGCGGTCCTTGATCCGCACCGGATAGACCGCGCACGAGGCGGCGGCCTTGTCGCCGAGCAGCGCCGCGAGCTTCGGCGGCATCAGGATCCGCGAGAGCGCGCCGCGATGCGGCGAGCCCGAGAGCTTCACGAAGGCGAAAATGGACGGCTCGCCCCAGGGCAAACGAATGCCCGACACCTGGTCTCGCGTCAACCCGGAACCGCGCGCCGTCCAGCCGCGGATGCCGTCCTGAGCCGACGTCAGGAGCATCGCCCGCGGGAGGCGTCCGCACACGGTCTCGAGCGTCGACTCCGCGAGACGATCCCGACCGGGTCCGCGCGGATCGGGCGCGGCCGCCTCGGCCGCCTCCGCCCGCGGCGCCCACATCTCGCTGACCGCGGCATCCTCGGATTCCGCCGGCTTCCACATCCGGTCGGCGAGCTCGTCCGGCGTCAGCGGGTGCGGCGGTTCGAAATCCGGCAGCAGATCGGGGGCATCGGCGATCTCGCTCGACGCGTGCTCGGCCGAAAGGAACGGCGCGGCGTAGCTGACCGAAACGGGCGGCCCGGCGGCGCCGGCGCCCGGGGAAATCGGAATCGGCCGCCCGCGGAAATTGACGAAGCGCCCCTGCAGCGACGCCGGCTGCGTCGCCCGGGCCCGGTAGAGGCGCCGCTCTTCGTTGCGCTCGAGCTTATGGAGGACGCCGCGGAACTCGATCGGGATCGGGCGTCCGTAGAAGAGGTGAAACGCCTGGAGCAGTCGCACCTCGGAGATCACGGCGGGGATGACGGGGCGGCTCGTCACCGCGGAGATCTCGTCGACGGCGGCGAGGTTCGACGGATTCTTGAACGCGACGCGCACGCCGCGACCCTCGAGCGCGTAGGGCACGGCCGCGAGCCGCACGGCCGCGCGCTCGGGCAGGAGACGGACGACCTGCGGCGGCGCCTTGAGGATGTCCGACCACGAGACGTAGTCGCAGCGATGGATCGCGGAGAGCGCGCGCAGAAGATTCTCTTCGCCGAGCAGATCGCGGTCGAGCAGGATGGTGCCGAGGCGGAACGGCTCGCCCGTGTGTCGCTGGAATCCGAGGGCGCTCTGGACCGCCGTTTCGGACACGACGCCGTCGGCCACGAGGAGCTCGCCGATGCGCGGCATGTCGGGATTCTACTTTTTTTCGAAATCCCCTACGGAAGGTCGCGCAGGTCCTTTCCCGGTTTGAAGCGGATCGTGTTGCCCGGGGGGATGGAGACCTCGACGCCGGTCTTGGGGTTGCGGCCGATGCCGCGCTTGCGGCGCTTGACCTGGAAAACGCCGAAGCCCCTCAACTCGATTCGATCCCCGGCGCCGAGCGCCGAGCGCATCGCTTCGATCACCGTCTCCACGGCCGTCGCGGCCTTGGCGCGCGGGATCTGGGCGAGGTCGACCACCCGGTCCACGATGTCCGCTTTGATCATGCTCCCTCCGGGATTGGGAGAATTATATAACCTGCTTTTTCTTCAATCGGATGGACGCCGCGAGGGCCGCGGCCGCCGCCCCGGCCAGCTCCCGCAGGTAGGTCAGGTCGGCCGGGCTTGCGCCCTGGGCCCCGGCGCATTCGGCATACAAAAAGGCTACGGTTTTTTCGCGCATGCGCACGGGTTGGACGACGCATTCGGCCGGCCATCCGCCGAGCGCAGCGGCCAGAGCGTCGTGGCGTGGCAAAGGCGGCAGGGGCCCCAGGTAAAAGGCCTGTCCCATCTTGATGTTGAGGAAGACGGAGGGTTCCGACCAGGGGATTTCGAGTTCCCGAATCGCCCGGATGTCGACGCGTTCTCCGGCCCCGCTCCAGCCCGCGACCGAGTCGGGCCGGGAGGCAAAGACGGCGCTGCGGGCAAAACGCCGCCGGAGCGCCCGCAGGGCTGCGTCGAAGACGCCGTCGCGATCCCGCGCGGCCAGCATTTCGCCGAAGTCTGTCGGGGTGGGCATTCCGGAGGGGGGCGCCGACGCCTCGCGGGCCGGGGCGCTGCTGCGGCGCCACTGACCCGGCGCGCTCGGGGCGGGAACGGGACGCGGCGGCTCCGGCGAGGCCGGCACGGGTGAGGCGTGGGGCTCCGCCCCGGGCATCTCCTCCCACGGAATCGACTCCAGGTGCTCGTCCGTCGCCCCTTCGGCCGGCGGCGGCGGGAGCCCGCCCCAACCGACCGGAGGCAGGTCGGGCACGACCCAGGCCGGGGCGGATGGGCTCTCGCCCGTCTCGCGGGAAGCGGCGGGGGGAGGTTCTCCCGGCATCGGCGGCCCGACCGGGGCCGAGAAGTCGGGGGGTGGCGGCAAGGGCTTCCGCACGACCGCCGGGGCCACCGGCCGGGACAACTTTTCAGCGAGGATCGCGAAACGAGGACTGCGCCGCTCTCCGTAACACTTTTCGAGGGCCTGGTAGATGCGCACCTCCGGGGCGACCGCGGGAACGATCTTCTTGCCGGTGACGAAGAAGAGCTCGTCGAGGATTCGAAGGTTCGAGGGGTCGCGCAACGCGACCCGGACGAACCCCTCGCCGACCTCGACCGGGACCGCGGAGTGGCGGATGGCGAACTTCGCCGGGAGCGACGCGACGACCGAGCTCGGGACGCCGCCGAGAATTTTCCAGGGGATGTAGTCGCAGCCGTGCTGTTCCGCCAGCGCTCTGCCGACGTCGTCTTCGGACACGGAGCCGCGCTCGAGCAGAAGCGTCCCCACGCGTCCGCCCGTGAAACCCTGAACGGCGAGGGCGCGGTGCACGTTCTCTTCGCTGACGGCACCGGCCCGGACCAGAAGCACTCCGAGTCGCGGCATGAACGTTTCGATTATCGCGTACCCGGCGCGGAAACGAGCCGCCGATCGGCGGGAGTGCTTCGCTTTCAACGGCTTCGCCGCGACGCTTACCGGCGCGACACGTGCGGCGGCCCGCGACCCGCGAACGAACGTGCTAAATTGCCGTGGTGACGCTGATCTGCGCGGCACTGCTCGCCGTCCTGCCGCTCGCCGGCCCCTCGGGAACCTCCACGAGCGACCCGATCATGGAGAGCCGGAAGGCTTTTCTGGCGGCACGCCTCGCCGTCGTCGACGGCCGCTATCAGGAGGCTCTGGCGCTCTATCGGAAGGTCCTGACCGTCCTTCCGAACGATCCGATCGTGCACCTCGAGTACGCCCAGCTCCTGCGGGACCTGAATGTCGCCGAGGAGGCGACGCGCCAGGCCCGGGACGCGGTGCGGCTGGACCCCAACCTGGCCGAGGCGCGGCGGCTGCTCGGGACCCTCGAACTCGCCGCGGCGGACAAAGACCCGTCGCGACTACCCGCGGCCATCGACGAGCTCGCCGCGGCCCATCGACTGGCGCCGAACGACACGGGCACGTCCGTCGCCCTGGCGCGGGCCCTGCTCGCCGGCGACCGCGCGGCCGAAGCCGCGGCGATCCTCGACGAGCTGCCGGAGCTTTCCGGGCAGCCGGCGATCGAACGCCTCACCGCGGAGGCCAAGGCCAAGAGCGGTCAGTATCGCGAGGCCGAGGAGATCTACCGCGCGCTCTGGGAGGCCGACCCGGGAGACCGCGAGATCGCGGCGGCCCTGATCGACCTGTACGAGGACGAGGACAAGCTCGACGACGCGCTCGCCGTGCTCGAAACGCTGGCGACGCGCGACCCGGAAAATCCCGCCGTGGCCGAGCGGATCGTTCTCGACCTGGCGCGCGCGGGACGCTTCCCGGAGTCCGAGCAGAAGGCGCGGCAGCTCGTCGCGAAGCGCCCGGAGAACCGGGCCGGGCAACGCCTCCTGGCGACGGTTCTCTTCGAGCGGGACAACCCCGCCGAAGGCGAGAAGATCCTCCGCGCGCTCCTGGAAGCGGATCCGGACGACCCGACGACGCGCCGGGCGCTCGCCGCGGAGCTCGTCCGCGAGCGGCGGTTCGACGAGGCTCGAGCGATGTACGAGGACCTGATCAAGCGGACCGGCGCCGACGGCGCGAAGGGGGCCGAAGTGGCCCAGTCCGCCAGCGTCGAGCTCGGCTTCATCGCCTACCTCCAGCGCGACTACGCCGGGGCGCGGCGCATCCTGACGCCGCTCGCGCTGTCGAACGGTCAGGTCCACGACCGGGCCGCCCGCATCCTGCTCGCCGCCGATCGCGACGGGGAGGATTTCGCGGCGGGCATGGACAGCGCGAAGGCTTTCGCCGCGGCCAGGCCGTCGGATCCGGAGTGGGAGGCAGAAACGGCGGAGTTCCGTTTCCGGCTCGGCGAGACGGCCGCCGCGGCGGCCGCGCTCGACGCCCTCGGCGCGTCCGGCCAGCTCGAGAAGATGACGGCGGCCGCCGACGCGTACGCGCGGCTGAAGAAGTACGACGCCGCCGTCCGGATCTCGCGCGAGGCGGCGGCGAAGTTCCCCGAGTCGACCGACGCTCTGTTTCGCCTGGGGTCGAGCCTCGAGCGGGCGGGCGACGGCGCGCAGGCCGAGAAGGTTTTTCTGCAGCTGCTCGAGCTTCGCCCGAACGACGCCGCGACGCTGAACTACCTCGGCTACATGTGGGCGGACCAGGGCGTGCAGCTCGAACGGGCGCGGGAGATGCTCGAAAAAGCCGTCGCGCGCGAGCCGCGCAACGCCGCCTATCTGGACTCGCTCGGCTGGGCCTACTTCCGGCTCGGCCAGATCCAGAGCGCGGAGAAAAACCTCCGCGAGGCGTACCGGCGCGAGCCCGCGGATCCGACGATCGAGGAGCACATCGGCGACCTCGAGGCGCGGCAGGGCAACGTCGAAGGCGCGATCCGTCACTGGGAGAAGGCTCTCGAGCTCAAGCACGAGGAGCCCGATCGCGTGCGCCAGAAGCTTCAGCACGCGCGGGCGCCCGTATCCCAGCGTTGACGGCCAGACCTCTCCGTCGCGCCGCCGCCCTTTCCTCCCTGATCGCCCTCGCCGCGTGCGCGACGAACCGTCCGTCGCGTCGTTTCGAGCCCGGGAACGCGGAGCAGGCGCACGACGCGCTCGCGGCGTGGGACGCCTCGCTCGCGCGGGCGACGTCGCTGCCGGCTTCGCGTCTGCTCTACGACGCGCGCGTCTCCTCGGGCGCGACCCCGGCGGTGCCGGGAACGCTCGCCGTGACCTATGACGGCAAAGCCGTGGTCACCGCGTCGCTCACGGGCCCCTTCGGGTCGCGGATCGCCGAGTATCGCGACGGGACGATCACCGGGGAGGATCGGTCGGCGCTGATCGTCGACCCGCAGGCGCTGCGCGCCGTGCTCACCGGCGCGTGGGACGCGCCGTCGTCGCCGGCCATCGAGGGGTTCGACGCGGGACAGTGTCAATTCGGGCTCGCGGCAGAAGGCGCGCGCGTGCGCGTCGTCCTCGACCTCGCGACCGCGAACCCGGTCTCGCTCGACGTCACGGGCAAGGGCGGCCACCTCGTCGTGGACTACACGGGCGAAGCGAGCCCGTGGCCGTCCCGGCTGACGGTGCGGGAGGAGTCGACGAAACGACGGCTCGGCCTGAAGCTCCTCGCCGTCGAGCCCGCGGGGACGGGGGAGACGGCCCGATGAGGTGGACGGCCGAGGCGCCGGCCAAGGTGAATCGCGAGCTCCGGGTGGGGCGCCTGCGGTCCGACGGCTTTCACGAGGTGTTCTCGCGCATGGTCTCGATCGACCTCGCGGACCGGATCACGGTCGAGCCGTCGGAGACTTTCGAGCTCTCGTGCGACGACCCGGCGGTTCCGTCCGGCCCGGAGAACCTCGTCGCCCGGGCCGCGCGCCTTCTCGCCGACCGCCTGGGCCTGCCGCCCCGCGGACGCGTCCGGCTCGAGAAGCGCACGCCGGCGGGCGGCGGACTGGGCGGCGGCAGCGCGGACGCGGCCGTCGCGTTGCGTCTCTTCGCGCGGCTCTGGGGAGTCGAAGCGGCCGCGCGCGGCGTCTTGCCGGAGCTCGCCGGGGCGCTCGGCAGCGACGTGCCTTTCTTCCTGACCGGCGGCGAGGCGCAGGTTCGCGGCCGCGGCGAGATCGTCGAGACCGTCCCGGACGGGCCGCCGGCGTCGCTCCTGCTCCTGGTGCCCCCGTTCTCGGTTTCGACGGCGGCCGTCTACCGCGCCTACGCCGGCCGCGGCACGCTGCCCGAGCGGCTCGACGTCGAGATCCGGGGCACGGATCGCTTTCTCGGGCCCAACGACCTGACGCCGGCCGTGCTAGAAGTGGAGCCCAGGATGGAGGCCTACCTCGCATCCGCCGCCCGCGTCAGCGCCGATTGCGCGATCAGCGGCTCGGGTTCCACCATCGTGCTCCGCGCGGAGCCGGGCGCCCGGGACGCACTGCTCCGGCGCCATCCCGAGGCCCGCGTTTACGCCTGCTCGACCCTCACCCGCGACGCCCACCAACGACGCATCGATCCCAACGGAGGTCCCCCGTGAACATCACCCAGGTCAAGGTTTTTCCGGTCCAGGAGGAGAAGCTCAAGGCGTACGTCTCCATCGTCATCGACGGCTGTTTTCTCGTGTCGGACCTGAAGATCATCCAGGGCCCCAACGGTCTCTTCATCTCGATGCCGTCCAAGCGCAAGAAAAACGGGGAGTTCAAGGACGTGGCGCACCCGTTGAATCGCGAGACGCGCGAGCTCCTCGAGAAACACGTCCTCGGCGAATACGAGCGCGTGAAGGCGACGGCTCCCGCGCTCCCGCCCCCCGCGCCGCCGGAGACCGGATCAGCCGCGCCCTCGGCCGTCTCGCCCGGTCACGAGGAAGCCGGGGAGTAAAATCGACGCCGATGGGGCGTCGCCAAACTGGTAAGGCACCGGCCTTTGGAGCCGGCATTTCTAGGTTCGAATCCTAGCGCCCCAGCCACGATCCGGCCCGAAGTGTGCTACCAATTCCTCCGAAGCTCGTTGCCCTCCAGGAAAGACGGACACAGGAGGTTCTGATGCGTCGACCCGGTTCTCTTCCCACGCTTCTGGCCCTGGGAGGTTTCCTCGTCCTCTCGACCCTCGCCTTCGGCGGTGTCCAGGCCCCGGTCGCGAATTTCACGTACTCGCCGCACGACGTCAGCCCGAACCAGCTCGTTCAGTTTACCGACGTGTCGACGGGCTCGCCCACTTCCTGGACCTGGACCTTCGGCGACACGGCATCGGGCGCGGACAATACGTCGACGCTCCAGAACCCGACCCACGTCTACACGGCCGTCGGCGACTACACGGTGACCCTGCTCGTGACGGGCGGCAGCACGGCGTCGCAGGTCGTTCACGTCGCCAAGGGCTCGGGCGCCTGTCAGACCGGGGCGGGGTTCCTCTGCCTCGACAACGGACGGTTCCAGGTCAACGCCAACTGGACGAAGCCGACGGGAGAGAACGGCGCCGGAACGGCCGTCAAGCTCACCGATGACTCGGGCTACTTCTGGTTTTTCGACGAGGCCAACATCGAGATGGTCGTCAAGGTCCTCAACGGCTGCTCGCTCAACAACGCCTACTGGGTGTTCGCCGCCGGCCTCACCAACGTTCAGGTCAACTGGGAGGTCGTCGACACGCAGACCGGCGCCACCTTCGTGCAGGTCAACCCGCTGGGGACGCCCTTCGCGCCGATTCAAGCGACGGACGCGTTCAAGACGTCCTGCCCCTGAACCGGCGGCCCGGCGCGCCGCGAACGGCCCCGAGCCCTCGGGGCCGTTTTTCTGTTCGGCGCGAGGTCGACGCGCGGCAGATTCCCGCGTAGAATCCCGCTCGCTTGACGTCGCACGCCTTCAACTACGGAGACCTCAAAATCTTCTCCGGCCGGGCGCACCCGGCCCTCGCGCGGGAGATCTGCGCATACCTGCAGATTCCGCTCGGCGAGCTGACGCTCTACAACTTCTCCGACGGCGAGGACTACTGCCAGATCGACGAGAACGTCCGCGGCGCCGACGTCTTCGTCGTGCAGCCGACCTGCTCGCCGGTCAACGACCACGTCATGGAGCTGCTGATCCTCCTCGACGCCTTCCGGCGCTCGTCGGCGTCGCGGATCACGGCGGTGATGCCCTACTTCGGCTACGCGCGCCAGGACAAGAAGGACAAGCCGCGCGTGCCGATCGCGGCCAAGCTCATGGCGGACCTGCTGACGGCGGCGGGCGCGGACCGCATTCTGACGATGGACCTGCACGCCGCCCAGATCCAGGGCTTCTTCAACATTCCGGTCGACCATCTCTTCGCCGCGCCGGTCATCCTCGACGCGATCCGCAAGATGGACTTCGAGGACCTCGTGATCGTCTCGCCGGACGTCGGCGGCCTGACCCGGGCACGCGCGATCGCCAAGCGGCTGGACGTGGCGCTCGCCGTCATCGACAAACGGCGCACGGGCAAGAACGAGACCGAGATCCTCAACGTCGTCGGCGAGGTCGAGGGTAAGGACGCGCTGATCCTCGACGACATCATCGACACCGCCGGCACGCTCGTCCAGGCCGAGGAGGCACTGCGCCGGCAGGGGGCGCGCCGGACCTACGCCGCGGCCGTGCACGGGGTCTTTTCCGGCCCCGCCCTCGAGCGCATCGAGGCCTCGGGGCTCCAGAGCCTCCTGGTCAGCAACACGATCCCGGTCGAGGCCGCCATGGCCCGCTGCCCGCGGATCCGGGCCCTGTCCGTGGCCCCCCTCCTGGGGGAGGCCATCCAGCGCATCCACGACGGGGCTTCCGTTTCCTCGCTTTTTGTGTAGAATCCGCCTCTTTGCGCGGGGGTGCCGCGCGGGTGACGCGGCGAGGGAACGACGCGTCGGAGCCGGGGCCGAGCAGCGAGGACCGGGCTCCGAGAAGAGGTGCAAGGAATGAAGACCATCGAACTTTCGGTCGAGAAGCGCTCGACCATCGGCAAGAACGAGGCCCGCCGCGAGCGGGCCGCCGGCCGCATTCCGGCCGTGGTGTACGGCGCCGGCAAGCCCAACGTGCCCATCTCGGTGGACCGCAAGGCCCTGTCGGACGTGTTCCGCGAGGGCGCCGGGGAAAACGCGATCTTCCTGTTGAAGCTCTCCGGCTCGGACCAGAGCCGGCACGCGATGATCCGGGAGATGCAGCGGGATCCGGTGTCGCGCAGGCCGCTCCACATCGACTTCGTCCGCGTCCTGATGGACGTCAAGATCACGGTCAAGGTGCCGATCGAGGTCCTCGGCGTCGCGCGCGGCGTCAAGACGGACGGCGGCATCCTGGACGTCGTCACCCGCGAGGTCGAGATCGAGTGTCTGCCCGGGAACATCCCGGCGCACCTGGGCGTGGACGTGGCCGACCTCGGGATCGGCGACGCCATCCGCGTCTCCCAGGTCACGGCCCCGGAGGGCGTGCGCATCGTCGACAACCCGGAGAAGGTCGTCGTCCACGTCGCGCATCCGACGCGCGAAGAGGAGCCGGTCGCCGCCGCGGAGGGCGCCGCCGAGCCCGCAGAGCCCGAAGTGCTCAAGAAGGGCAAGGCCGTCTCCGAGGAAGAGGGCGCCGAGGAGAAGGGCGAGAAGAAGGAGAAGGAAAAGGAGAAGTAGCCTCTGCGCGTCATCGTCGGCCTGGGCAACCCCGGGGACGATTACGCGGAGACCCGTCACAACGCCGGGTTCCGCGTGGTCGAGGCGCTGGCGGCGGAGGAAGGAATCCGGATCCGCTCGCGCGAGTGTTCGTCGAGGGTGGGCCGGGGAAGGGTCGGCGGGGAACCGGTGCTGCTCGCCCTTCCGCAGACGTACATGAACGCCTCCGGCGAGGCCGTTTCGGCTCTTTGCCAGAAATACAGCGTCGAACCCACGGAGCTCTGCGTCGTCGTCGACGACATCGATCTCCCGGTCGGGGCGCTGCGCCTGCGGGCGCGCGGCTCGGCGGGAGGGCAGAAGGGCCTGAAGTCGATCATCGCGCATCTCGGGACGACGGAGTTTCCGAGGCTGCGCGTCGGGATCCGCGGCGAGCGCTACTCGCGCGACCGCGACCTGGCCGACTACGTGCTGGAGCCGGTGGCGAAGGCCGAACGCGAAGCCTTCGCCGACAGTGTCGGGAGAGCCGCCGAGGCGGTGCGGCTGTGGGTCACGCAAGGAATCGACGCCGCGATGCGGCGAGCGAACGTTTCCCCCTCTCCGGGCGATCACGACCCGGATTGACATCCACGAGGAGGAGTCATGAGGCTTTATGACATCGTCGTCCTGGTCACGCCCGACCTGAACGACGAGGACGCGGCGAAAGTCGCGGCCGAATACAAGAAAGTGCTGACGGACGGCGGGGCGACCGTCGTGAAGGAAGAGCCGTGGGGCAAGCGCCGGCTCGCCTTCCCAATCCACCGCAAGCGCGACGCCCACTATTTCTACTGGCAGGTCGACGCCGCCCCGGCGGCGGTTGCCGAGGCCGAGCGCCGGATGGGGCTCTCGGACCAGGTGCTCCGCCACCTCGCCGTGCGGGTGGACGAGGAGCTGAAGCGGAGCGCCAAGATGGCCGAGCGCCTGCGCAAGAAGGCCGCCAAGCGGCCCCCGCGTCCGGCGCCGGCGACGCCGCCGGCCGAAAGCGGGTCTGCGGCCGAGAGGAGCGAATCATGAGGATGGGAGGCGGAGGCGGCCGCTCGGGCGGCCGCGGCGGCGCGGGCCGCGACGGCAAGGGCGGACCGCGCAAGAAGTTCTTCGTCCGGCGGCGGAAGGTCTGCAAGTTCTGCGCGGAAAAGATCGAGTACATCGACTGGAAGGACATCAAACTGCTCCAGGGCTTCATCCCGGAGCGCGGCAAGATCCTTCCGCGCCGGATCTCGGGAACCTGCGCGCTGCACCAGCGCAAGCTCCAGACGGCGATCAAGCGCGCCCGCTCGATCGCGCTGCTTCCGTACGCGACGGACTGACCGGCACCCGGGGGACCGGTCCGAGGCGATGACGGCTCCGGAGCCGGGGATCGAGCCGGCATCGCCGTCGGCCGGGCGCTGGGAGGTGCCGCTCGCGGCGCTCGCAGCGTCGGCGGCGCTGTCGGCAGCCTTCCTCGTCCCGATCGTCGGCGTCCTCGGCGTGCCCGTGGCCGCGGTCCCCGTGGTTCGGTTGGCGCACCGGCAGGGACTCGCCGCGGCGCTGACCGCGTGCGGGCTCGCCGCCGCCGCGTCGCTCGGCCTCGGGTGGGCGGGCGGGAGCCTCGGCGGGGGGATCGCGATCGCCCTGCTGACGCTCGCGGTGACCGCGCTTCCGGCGGCGTCGGTCGGCTTCGTCCGAGCCGGGGCCGACCCCTCACGGTGCTACGCGGGTCTGTGCCTCGCGGGGTGCCTGTTGCTGGCCGCGTGCTTCGCCGTGTCGGCCAGCGGTCCCGGGGCGACGCTGTCCGCCGAGGTCGGCGCGAGCTTCGACCGCATCATCCCGGCCGCCGTCGAGTCGTACGCGCACTCGGGTGCCGATGCGGACGCGGTGTCCCGGATGCGGCAGACGCTCGAGGCGGCTCGCGACTTCGCGATGGCTTGCCTCTGGGGAATCTTCGGAGCCCTCTGGGTCCTCGGCGGCGCCGTCGCGTTCTATGCCGGGGCGGCGGCGGCGAGGCCGGCGGGGACGGCCGAGGCCTCCCGGTTCGAGGCGTTGCGCGTCCCGGCCGCCGGGGCCGGCGTTTTCGTGGCCGCCGGCGCGGCCTTCGGCCTGCTTTCGGGGGAGGGGCGGCGGCTTGCGGGCAACTTGCTGCTGCCCCTCGTGGCCTTGTATTTCGTCGCCGGCCTCTCTATCATCTGCCACTTCTTCCGGAGGTGGTTCCGGGTCCGCATCCTGAGGATCGGCCTGTACACGCTGGCGTCGTACTTTCCGATCAACCTCGGGGTCGCCCTCCTGGGCCTGTTCGACTGGTACATGGATTTTCGCCGACGCGGCGAGGGAGTCATCGAGAAGTCATGAAAGTCATTCTGGCCGACGACATCCGCGGGCTCGGGCACCGCGGTGACACCGTGACCGTCAAGCCGGGCTACGCTCGCAACTACCTCTTCCCGCAGGGCGTGGCGTACGAGGCGACCGACGCCAACGTGCGCCGCCTCTCGGAAGAGAAGCGCAAGTACGACGAGAAAATGCTCCGCGAGAAGGCCGTGGCCGCGGAAGCCGCGGCGCGGGTCGAAGGTCTCACGGTCACGATCACGAAGAAGGCCGGCGAGGAAGGGCACCTCTACGGGTCGGTCACGGCTTCGGAGATCGCCGACGCCCTGGCCGCGAAGAACGTCGAGGTCGACCGCCGCCGCATCGAGCTCGCCGAGCCGATCCGCCGCGTCGGCCCCCACACCGTCCACGTGCGCCTCCACCGCGACGTCGTCGCGACGCTCACCGTGGACGTTCACCCCCAGAGTCTTTCTTAGCGGACCGCGGCGCGGTCCCACCGGAGAGGGCGGGGACCGTCCCGCCGGGTCGTCTCCCGGGAATCCTCAGTGTTCCGCCTGCTCGTTCGGAGGCAGGGGGCCTTCCTCCGGGAGCTCGCCCTTCTTCGGTGTGTAGAAGGGCTGCTGCAGCGACCAGGGAAGTTTCGCGATCTCCTGCGAGCGCGCCGTCCATTCCTCGGTCGGCTGAGAACCCGCGACGAACGCCTCGAGAACGGGCAGGGGCGTGTCCGCCGTCGCCTTGAGGCCCGTGTCGTAGTCGACCGGCATCAGGACGACGTTGGGCGGCGCCTCGAAGTCCTCCTGCGGGTCGATGCGGCCGTGATCCCGCATCTTCTCGAGAATCCGGATCCATATCGGCAGGGCGACGCGGGCCCCCTCGGCTCCCTTGCCGATCGAGAGCGTCTTCTGGTCGTTGCCGACCCAGACGCCGATCGTGTAGCGGGGCGTCATGCCGATGAACCAGGCGTCGGTCCAGTCGTTGGTCGTCCCCGTCTTGCCGGCGATGTTGAGCTTCAGACCGGCGCGGGCGACGGCGGGCGCGGCCGTGCCGCGCTGGGTCACGCCGCGCAGAATCTGCAGCAGCTGAAAGGAAGCCTGCGGGCTCGCGACCTCGCGCGGGTCGGGGTGGCTCTGCTCGAGGACGTCGCCGTTGGCGTCCGTCACGCGCTCGATGAGGTAGGGAGAAAACGCGAGGCCCTGGTTTGCGAAAACCATGTACGCGCCGGCGAGCTCGGTCAGCGTCACCTCGAAGGCGCCGAGAGCGAGCGAGGGATACGGCTCGAGAGTCTGGCGCACGCCGAGCCGGTGCGCCGTCTCGATGACACGGGGCAGCCCGACCATCTCGGCCACCCGGATCGCGGGGATGTTGTACGAGTGCTCGAGCGCCTTGCGGAAGGTCACGATGCCGTGGAACTTTCCGTCGTAGTTGCTCGGCCGGTAGGGCGGCTGGTGCGGGTCGATCAGGATCGTGAGCGGACCGTCGAAGACCGTGTCTGCCCCGGTGTAGCCCTGCTCGAGCGCCGTCAGGTAGACGAACGGCTTGAACGCGGATCCGGCCTGCCGGAGGGCCTGCGTCGAGCGGTTGAACTTCGACTGTCCCCAGTCCGAGCCGCCGACCATCGCGCGGATCGCGCCGCTCGAGTTCTCGAGGATGAGCACGGCGCCCTGCTCGCGGGGCTCCTGGTCGAGCGCGGCAACGAGACCGCCGTCCTTCGCCTTCTCGAGCGTGACCGTGACGAGATCGCCGGGTCGGAGGATTTTCGCGGCCGAGCTCGCCCCGGTCCAGGCGACGGTGGCGTTGGGGAGAACGAAGACGCGCTTCCCGACGCGCACGTCGGCGCCGGCCGAGCCGGTCTTCGTCACGACGGCGGGGAGGGCGGCACCGTCTTCGAGCTTCGCGTTCTCCCATGCCGGGTCGACGTAGACGTCGAGCGATTTGTAGCCGCTCTCGAAGAGGTTGCGCGGCCTGTGGAATCCGTGCCGGCGGGAGATCTGCCGGAGCCCCCAGCCGAGAGCCTCCTCGGACCAGGCCTGGAGGTCCGGATCCAACGTCGATTCGACGCGCAGCCCGCGGCGGTAGAGGTCCTTCTCGCCGTACGTCTTCTCCAGGTACTGCCGGATCTCTTCCGAGAAATACGGACCGACGAGCGACTCCGGCAGCGAGGGGGCCTTCGGCAGCGGCTCCTGCTCGGCCGCCCGCTGCTCCGCGTCCGTGATGTAGCCCTCGGCGCGCATCCGGCGCAGCGCGGTCGCGCGCCGCGCGCGGGCGAGCGTCGGATTCCGGAACGGCGACTGGTCCTCGGGGCGCTGAACGATGCCGGAGAGGAGCGCGGCTTCGGCGAGCGAGACGTCCTTGACGCTCTTGCCGAAGTAGTAGCGGCTGGCGGCCTCGAAGCCGTAGTTGCCGTGGCCGAGGTAGATCTCGTTGGCGTACATCGTGAGGATCTGGTCCTTCGAGTAGCGCCGCTCGATTTCGAAGGAGACGAGTGCCTCGTTGACCTTGCGCGAGAGCGTCTTGCGGGGCGACAGGAAGATCGCGCGGGCGAGCTGCTGGGTCAGCGTCGAGCCGCCCTGCGCGTAGCCGCCCTGGCGCATGTTGGCGACGAGCGCGGAGAACGTGCGCCGAACGTCCACGCCGCCGTGTCGGAAGAAGTTCTTGTCTTCGGTGGCCACCAGGGCGTGCGTCAGGACGGCGGGGATGTCCGCGCGGGTGATCAGGGTCCGCCGCTCGATCGCGTACCGCGCGATCGTCGAGCCGTCGCGGGCGAAGATCTGGGTGACGATGTCCGGCCGGTACGTCGCGAGCTCCGAGACCCGCGGCACGCGGATGAAATTCGTGGCGAAGGACCCGACCACGGAACCGAGAAACGCGATCAGCGCCAGGGGGAGCACGAGCGCGGCCGCACGGGCGAAGCCTTTCACGCTCCGATTGTGAGGCATTCGCCGCGCTTATGCTATAAGCGGCGGTTCATCCATGGCGCGCGTTTCCGAACCCGGGAGTCCCCGCTCCTCCGGCAAGCCCCCGAGCTACCTCGAGGCCCAGGCGAAGGCGACCGGGCGCTTCCAGCTCACGACCGAATTCACGCCGCAGGGCGACCAGGTCCAGGCGATCGAGAAGCTCGTCCGCGGCCTCGAGGAGGGGCGCCGCGACCAGGTGCTGCTCGGCGTGACGGGCTCGGGGAAGACGTTCACGATCGCGAAAGTCATCGAGGCCGTCAACCGGCCGACCCTCGTCCTGTCGCACAACAAGACGCTCGCCGCCCAGCTCTACCAGGAGTTCCGCGCGTTCTTTCCGCAGAACTCCGTCGAGTATTTCGTCTCGTACTACGACTACTACCAGCCGGAGGCTTACGTCCCGCAGACGGACACCTACATCGAGAAAGAGACCTCCCGGAACGAGGAGATCGACAAGCTGCGCCTGGCGGCCTCGAAGGCCCTCTTCGAGAGGCGCGACGTCATCGTCGTGGCGTCGGTGTCCTGCATCTACGGCCTCGGCGCCCCCGACTCCTACTACGACATGCTGGCGTACCTCGAGGTCGGCGACACGCAGGGGATGCCGGCCCTTCTCGCCAAGCTGGTCGCGATGCAATACGAGCGCACCCACATGGACCTCGCCCGCGGAAGTTTCCGCGTGCGGGGCGACGTCCTGGAGATCCAGCCGGCCTACGAGGACACCGCGGTCCGGGTCGAGTTCTTCGGCGACGAGATCGAGAAGATCACCAGGACCGACCCGCTGCGCGGCACGCCCCTCCAGAAAGTGGACCGGCTCGCGCTCTATCCCCGGACTTTCTACGCGACGCCGCGCGAGACGCTCGAGCGGGCGATCGGCACGATACGGGTCGAGCTCGACGAGAGACTGGCCCGGCTGACAGAGGACGGCAAGCTGCTCGAAGCGCAGCGCCTTCACCAGCGCACGATGTTCGACCTCGAGATGATCAAGGAGCTCGGCTATTGCAACGGCATCGAGAACTACTCGCGGCACCTCTCGGGCCGCGCCGCGGGCGAGCCGCCGCCGACGCTCCTCGACTATTTCCCGAAGGACTTTCTCCTGGTCGTGGACGAGTCGCACGTCACGCTGCCGCAGGTGCGCGGCATGTACTTCGGCGACCGGTCCCGCAAGGAGGTGCTCGTCGAGTACGGGTTCCGCCTGCCCTCGGCCCTCGACAACCGGCCCCTGACGTACGACGAATTCCGCACCCGCATCCATCAGGTCATCGCGGTCAGCGCCACGCCGGGGCCGGAAGAGCTCGAACGCAGCGGGGGCGAGATCGTCGAGCAGGTCATCCGGCCCACGGGTCTCGTCGACCCGGCGATCGAGGTGCGGCCGGTCAAGGGCCAGGTGGACGACCTGCTGGCGGTCGTGCGACAGGCCGCCGCGGACGGCGAGCGCGTGCTCGTGACGACGCTGACCAAACGCATGGCCGAAGAGCTGACCAACTACTTCACGGAAGTCGGCGTCCGATGCCGCTACCTCCACTCCGACATCGAGGTCATGGAGCGGGTCGCGATCCTGACGGACTTCCGCCGGGGGGTCTTCGACTGCCTCATCGGGATCAACCTGCTCCGCGAGGGATTGGACCTTCCCGAGGTCGCCGTCGTCGCGATCCTCGACGCCGACAAGGAGGGGTTCCTCCGCAGCGAAACCTCGCTCATCCAGACGGCCGGGCGCGCCGCACGGAATCTGAAGGGCCGCGTCCTCTTCTACGCCGACGCCGTGACCGATTCCATGCGCCGGGCGATGGAGGAGACGGCGCGGCGGCGGGCCCTGCAGGAGGCGTACAACCGGGAGCACGGCGTGGTGCCGGCCTCGATCGTCAAGCAGGTCAACTCGCCGCTCGTCCGGATGTCGAACCTCGACTATTACGAGGCCCCGTCGATTCCGCGAGCGGACCTGCCCGATCCCGAGTCGCTCCGCCGGCGCACCGCGGAGCTCGAGAAGCAGATGCGGGCCGCCGCCAAGGAGCTCGACTTCGAGCGGGCCGCCGCGCTCCGGGACGAGCTTCGGGCGCTGCGCGAGCTCGAGATCTTCCGGGGCTAACCGGGTTTCTGCGCGTCCGGACTCGCGCCCGCGGGCCTCGCGCCGGCCGGCGTCGCGGCGGGTTTCGGGGTCGGAGTCCGGAGCCCGAGCGGGTTTTTCCGGAGGTAGAGCCGGGCCGCGCCCTCGACCGGGTCGCCCGAAACCGGCGACGCGATGAGCCTCGGCTTGAAGGCGTTGTCGACCCCGACGCTGACGAGGGCGTTTCCGAGCTGCGCGTCGGGCAGGTTGGCGACGGCATCCGCCGGGCGCAGGCCGTACGGGACGTTGCAGGGGTAGGCGGCGTGGCACCGCGCGAGCGGCACGAGCTGCGCCGTCGCGGGCGCCGCGACCGAGGCGAAGACGAGGCCGGCGAGGAGCGCGCGCTTCATATCCAGTGGCACGCGCGGGCGAGACCGGCGAGGACGAGAAGCAGGGCCGCGATCGCCGCTGCCCACACCGCGGTGCGCGACTTGGTCGGCAGCGGACGCTGCCGCGTGTAGAAGCCCGTCTGCCACCGCTCGAGCTCGCGGTTGCATTTCGGGCAGACCGGAGTGCCGGGCTCGACCGGGGTGTAGCAGTACGGGCACTCGTACATCGGCATGAGGCGATCATACCGCCGGGCTCCGGCGCGGCGTTCCCCCGCCGCGAATCTCTCCTTCGGCCCCGGCCCGACGGAGTCGGCCCGGGCTCCGGCGCGGCGTTCCGCCGCCGCGAATCGGGTACACTGACGTCGTGGTCGAGGCTCGCCGCGGACCGGAGAATCTGCCGGATTCCCCGGGTGTCTATCTCTTCCGCGGCGACAGGGGCAGGATCCTCTATGTCGGGAAAGCCCTGTCGCTGCGCAAGCGCGTGGGGTCCTACTTCAACCCCGCCTACGGCGGCGCGAAGGAGGAGGCCCTGCGCCGGCTCCACCGCGAGGTCGAGACCATCTCGACCCGGACGGAGCTCGAGGCCCTCCTCCTCGAGAACACCCTCATCAAGAAGCACCGTCCCCGGTACAACGTCTGCCTCCGCGACGACAAGACCTACCCCTACATCAAGGTCACGACGGGGGAGGCCTGGCCGCGGGCGCTGGTCACCCGGCGGGTCGAGGAGGACGGCCACTCGTACTACGGGCCCTTCTGGGGAGGTCTCGCCCGCCGGATCATGCGAATGATCACGCGGCATTTCCAGATCCGGACCTGCACGATCGAGATCGACGGCAACCTGCCGAGGCCCTGCCTCTACTACGACCTGCACGCGTGTCTCGGGCCCTGCGTCTCCGGGCTGACGACGAAAGCGGCCTACGACGCGGCGGTCGCCGACGTCGTCCTGTTTCTCGAGGGCCGCAACCGGGAGCTCGAGGCGAGCCTGACCGAGAAGATGCGCTCCGCCTCGCAGACCGAGAACTTCGAGATGGCGGCCGCTTACCGCGACGCCCTCCGGACCGTGCGCGACGTCTCCGAGCATCAGGTCGTCCAGTCCCTGAAGGGCGAGAACGTCGACGTCTTCGGTTTCTTCGAATCCGGACAGGACGTGGCGGTGTGCGTGCTCGTCGTGCGCGCCGGCGTGCTGCAGGACCGCCGGGACTTCTTTTTCGAGAAGGCCCAGGAGCTCGATCCGGCGGCGTTTCTCGAGGCGTTCCTGCCCCAGTTCTACGACGCCAATCCGTTCCTGCCCGCCGAGATTCACCTGCCCATCGGGATTCCGGGCGCGGCCCTCGTCGAGGGCTACATCGCCGAGCGCCGCGGCGTGAGGGTCGCCGTCCGGACGCCCCGCCGGGGCCCCGCCGTCGAACGCGTGAAGATGGCCGAGGCGAATGCGCGCGAGCGCCACCGGGTGCGCTTCCGCGGCGCCGGGGGCGACGAGGCCGTCGCCGTCGAGCGCCTGGCGCGCGCGATCGGTCTCGGCGTGCCGCCGCGCCGCATCGAGGCCTTCGACATTTCCCACACCCAGGGCACCGACAGCGTCGGCTCGCTCGTGGTCTTCGAGGAGGGGAAGCCGAAGAAGGCCGACTACCGGCTCTTCAACGTCGCGTCCCAGGGGCTGCTCGAGCCCGACGACTTCCGGAGCATGGCCGAGGTCGTGGACCGCCGGTACCGCCGCCTGAAGGCGGAAGAGAGCGCGATGCCCGACCTCGTCCTCGTGGACGGAGGGCGCGGGCAGCTGCAGGCCGCGCTGACGGCGCTCGATCGCCTCGGACTCGACCTGCCGGCGGTGGGGCTCGCCAAGCGCGAGGAGGAGATCTGGATGCCGGGGCGCCCGGACCCCGTGCGGTTGTCGCGGAAGGATCCGGCGCTGCAGCTCGTCCAGCGCGTGCGCGACGAAGCGCATCGGTTCGCGATCTCGCGACACCGGGCCCGGCGAGACAAGCGCATGCGCCAGACCGGCCTGACCGAGATTCCGGGCATCGGGCCGGTGAAGGCCCGCCTCTTGCTTCGGCGCTTCGGCTCGGTCAACGGGTTGCGCGGCGCCGACCCGACCGAGATCGCGGCCGCCGTCGGGCCGACGACCGCGCGGGCCGTGACGGCGTTTCTCGACTCGCCGGGAGGCTCGGCCGGCGCATGAGGGCGGCGTTCGACCACGAGGGCGATATCCGGGGAGTCGACCTCCTCGGGGCCCTCGTCGCCCTGTGGCGCGAAGGCGCCAGCGGCTCGCTCCAGTTCTCGCGCGCGGGCGCCACGGCGGGGTTCGAGGTCGTGGCGGGAGAGATCGTCGCGACGTCCTCGTCGGACCCGCGCTTCGAGACGGCGGCAATCCTCGTGCGGGCGGGCAAGCTCGACGCGCGGACCCTCGAGCGCCTGGCCGCGCCGGAGGGAGCCGACCGGGCGCTCCTCGCTCTGCAGGCCGGCGTCCTGACGCGCCGCGAGTGGCGCTGGGGCGAGAAGATCCGCGCCGTCGAAATCCTCTCGGACCTGCTGACGTGGCTCGAGGGCGAATACTGGTTCCTGCGGACCAACGAGGACGGGCGCGAGACGACCGAGCCGCGTCTGCCCATTCCGCGACTCGTGCTCGAGCTGTTCCTGCGGTCCCGGGACCGGAGCCTCGTCCTGAAGCACCTCGGCGGCGCCGACGTTCCCCTCGCGCGCGCCCCCAGCTTCGACGCCGAGTTTGCGACGTTTGGCCTGACGGCCGACGCGGAGTCGGTCGTCCGGCTGATCGACGGCACGTCGACCGCCGAGCAGATCGCCAGCGAGGCGCCCGCCGAAGCCTTCGCGGTCGAGAAGCTTCTCGCGGCTCTCGTGACGCTCGGGCTCGTGCACCCGGAGTTCGGCGCCGGCGGGCGGGCGACGCGGGCGGCCGACGCGACGGACGGTGAGCTCGCCGCGCCCCACGAGGCGCCGGCGCAAGCCGTCGCGGAGGCGGCGGCCGGGGACGAGGAAGAATGGAAATCAGGGGACGAAGGGGAGGCCGAGGACGGGGACGAACCCTCCGACGACGCCCTGGAGGCCGGCGAGGAAGAGCCGGAGACCGACGATGAATCCGCCTCGGACATCGAGGAGGTCGAGATCCACGCCGTCGAGGAGGAGCTTCGGGCGTCGTCCGTGGACGAAGGACCGAGCGAGCTCGGCGACGACGCGGGATGGCGACGCGACCTGGGGTCGGCGCTGGACGAGGCGGCCCCGGGTGCACGGGCGATCCCCGCGGATCTCGAGTTGGCCGCGCTCCGGTCAGACGACGCCGCCGGCGGGGGCCGCCCGCGCGAGATCGAGATCGGCGGCTCGGCGGATGCCTTCGGCCGCCCGCTCGACTCCGCGACCGGCGTGGGCGAGCTCGAAAGGCCGAAGCCGCGTGGACTCTCGCCCCTCGTGTGGGTGCTCGCCGCCCTCGGCCTCGCGCTCGTCGTGACGTTGTGGCTCCGGAGCCGCGGCCCGTCCCCGCCGCCGACCGAGAGCGGCGCCGCCGTGCCGTCGCCCGCCGCAGAAACTCCCGCGGTCGCCGCACCCGAGCCCACGGCGGCCGCCACGGTTGCGCCCCTGCCCGCGGCCGAAGCACCGGCGGCCCTGCCGGCGGCGCTCCCGACGACGGCACCGACACCGGTGCCCACGGCGCCACCGCCGCGCGGCAAACCCACCCCCAGGCCGGCCGTCGCGAAGGGGCCCGCGGCGCCACCCTCCGCGGCCGGATCGCCGCGCGAGGCGTCGTCGTCGCGCCAGCACTGGCTCGAGCGGGCCGCGCGCGACGCCCAGAAGCTCGCGGCGGACCGGAAGACGCACTACGCCATCCAGCTCGAGCTCGCCTGCGAGGTCCAGTCCCTCACCGACGCCTTCCAGCACGACCGTCCGCCGGGCAGCATGTGGCTTCTCGCGACGCCGCATCAGGACAGGACCTGCTTCCGCGTTCTGTGGGGCCACTACCCGACCATCGAAGCCGCGCGGCGGGGCCTGTCCGGCACGCCGCGATTCTTCTCGACACCGAAGAACCGGCCGGCCGTCACCGGGGTGCGCTGACGGGGCGGCGGCTTTCTGCTACCCTGAGGAACTCGGCCCACCGACCTTGACGCGCCCATGAGCACACCAGCGGCTTCGGCCGGATTTCGCGGCTCTCTGTCGGAGACGCCGCTGCCGCAGGTGCTCCGCCGCATCTTTCTCGAGAGCCTGAAGGGAACGCTCTCCCTCGTCCACGGTGACGAGACCCGCCATCTCTTCTTCGAGAAGGGGGAGCTCCGCACCGCGACCTCGTCCCGCGAAGGCCAGCGCATCGGCGCGTTCCTGAAGCGCCGCGGCTGGATCACCGACACCGACCTGAACTGGGCTCTCGACACGGTGGCCAAGCAGGGGCGCGCGCGGCTCGGCAAGATCCTCGTCGAGCGCGGCCTGGTCTCCCGCACCGTGCTCGACGCCGAGATGCGCCGGCTCGTCGAGGAGATCGTCTTCTCGACCTTCGCGTGGGACTCGGGCGAGTACCGCTACCAGGCCTCCGGCGGCGTCCTCGACCCGGACGTCGCCCTGACGCTCTCGACGGCGGCGATCATCGTCGAGGGCATTCGCCGGCTGCCGGAGAGCGAGGCGTTCCGCGAGCGGCTGGGCGACGGGCACCGCGTGCCCATGCTCGCCACCGATCCGATGTCGCGCTACCAGTACCTGCCGCTGGCCCCGCAGGAGGCGTATCTCCTGTCGCGGATCGACGGGATCCTCGACGTCGACTCGCTCTTGAAGATCGCGGGCACCTCCCGCGCGGCGATGGCGAAGATCCTCTATGCACTCGTCTCCTGCGGCATCGTCGAATGGAAACAGGACGGCGCCCAGCGTCCCGCCAGCGGCCGGGGCGGCTTCCACGGGTTGAACGTCGAAGTCTCGGCGGCGCCGGCGGACCGGTCGCCCGGCCACGCCGAGCTCGTCAAGAACACCTATCGCCGGATCGACTGGCTGACGCACTACGAGCTGCTCGGCATCGTGCGCGACGCGCCGCCCGAAAAGGTCGCCGAGGCTTATTTCGAGCGCAGCCGGCTCTTCCATCCGGATCTGCGGCACCGCGAGGACCTCGCGCGCTTCGAGAAGGAGCTGACGGCGGTATTCGAGCGGATGAAGAAGGCCTACGAGACGCTCTCCGATCCAGACAAGCGAGCGCTCTACGACCAGAGCCTCGACGCGGCGCCCGCGCCCGTCCTGACGGCCGAGGCCGACCCGGAGATGCGCAAGAAGCTCGCCACCCAGAACTTCCGCCGGGCACGGCAGCTGATCGAGGACAAGGACTACCACCCGGCCGTCGAAATGCTGCGCGAGGCGATCCGGTTCGTCCCGGACAACCCCGAGTACCGGTACGTGCTCGCCCAGGTCGAGTTGAAGAATCCGAACTGGACCGACCAGGGGCTCGCGAACCTCAAGGAAGCCGCTCGTCTCGACAGCCGCCGCGTCGCCTATTCGCTCGAGGCGGCGCGCGCACTCCTCGAACACAAGCGCCCCCACGAAGCCGAGCCCTTCGCGCGCCGCGCGGTGTCGCTCGATCCGTCGCCGGAGAGCGAAGAGCTCCTGCAGCGGACGCTCGCCGCGCAGGCGGCTTCACCGATGCCGGCGGTTCCGGCCGAGCCCGGAGCCCCGTTGCCGGCCGGCGAGGCGACGCCGACCGGGGAAGCGGCGTCGGCCCCGCAGCCCACCGGCCTTCTCTCCCGGCTCTTCCGGCACCGCGGTTGACCCCTCTTCTGACGGGCCTCGGCCTGTCCGCCGCCGCGGGACTGAACGCCTGGGCGATCCTCCTGCTCTTCAACGGCCTCTTTCTGCTTCTGCCTCAGGAGTTCCCCGGTCCCACGGCGGCGATCCTGTCGAGCCACTTCGCCGTGACCGCCGCGCTCGTGCTGTTCCTGACGGAGTTCGTCGCCGACAAGATTCCGGTCGTGGACCACCTGTGGAACCTGCTGCAGACCCTCCTGCGGCCCGTCGTCGGCGCCCTGCTCACGCTGGCGGCCGTACCCGAGACGACGCCTGCCGAGCGCGTCGGTCTCGCGCTCGCGGGCGCCGCCGCGACCCTCGCCGCGCACCTCGTGAAGTCGACGACGCGGCTCACCTCCACCGCCGCCACGCGCGGCATGGCGCAGCTCGCCCTGTCCCTGGCCGAGGACGCGCTCGCGCTCGCTCTGGGCGCTCTCGTTTTCTTCGTGCCGTCGTTTACGTGGATCCTGATATTCGCCCTCGTCTTCCTCCTCGTGCTCGACCGCCGCCGAGTCGGCCACGCCCTGGGCGTCCTCTTCTTCCGTCTCAAGCATCCGAGGCGTCTTCTGCGGCAGTCGTGACGTGCCGTATTTCCTCGACGGCAACAACCTGATCGGCCTGGTTCGCAAGACGGCGCGCCCGTCGCCGGCCGACCGCCAGGCGCTCGTCGGCGAGATCGCAGACCGGCTGCGGCGGACGCGCGCCCGGGCCACGATCTTCTTCGACGGCGGCCCCGGCGAGCGACCGGCCTCGCTCGGCCCCCTCTCGGTGCGCGCCGCCGGCGGCAGCGCCGACGACGCGATCGTGCGCGCCGTGGAGCAGGCCCCGACACCGGCGGAAGCGATCGTGGTCACCGCCGACCGGGAGCTCTCGGCGCGCGTGCGATCGGCCGGCGGCAAAGTGGTCGCGCCGGAGAGGTTTTTCGAGCGCTTCGGCGCCGGGGAGGCGCCGGTTGCCGGGCCTGGCGCGGTCGACGTCGAGGAGTGGCTGCGGTACTTCGCGGACGAGAGCAATCGGGACGCTTGATGCAGCGGCAGATCATCCAAATCCCGGAGACGGGGGTCGGGGCGCACCGTCGTGAGCCCGGCCTCGACCCCGGCCCCCGCCGCCTTCACCCCGTGTAGAATGGGGGCGGCCCCGAGCGGGCCACGCGATCGCTCCGGTCTCCTTTCAACGAGGAGCCGGAGAGGAAAGTCCGAACTCCACACGGGCAGCATGCCGGGTAACGCCCGGTCGCGGCGACGCGAAGGAAAGTGCCACAGAGAACAGACCGCCTTCCGAAAGGACGGCAAGGGTGAAACGGTGCGGTAAGAGCGCACCGCTCCGCCGGCAACGGCGGGGGCACGGTAAACCCCATGCGGAGCAAGGCCAAATAGGGAGGCAGCGGGCGCCCGTCCCGCCTCACCAAAAGTGAGCTGTCTCCGGGTCGGCTGCTCGAGCCCGAGGGCGACCTCGGGCCCAGAGGAATGATCGCGACCCCGGCCGGCACAACCGGCCGGGACACGGGATTCGGCTTACCGGTCCGCTCGGGGCTTTTCTGGATCGGTTTCGGGGTTTCCGGGTTTCCGGGACTGGGGTTGCGCTCGAGGACGGCGGTGGAGAGACCATGAGCAGCCTGACTTGTCCCCCGCCGTTGAAGCGGGGCGCGACCGTCGGCGTGGCGGCGATCTCGGGGCCGGTCGACGAGGGCCGTCTCCAGTCCGGCGTCGCACACCTCGAGAGGCGCGGCTACCGCGTCGTGCTCGCGCCCAACGTCGGCCTCCGGCGCGGCTTCCTCGCCGGCACCGACGAGGAGCGCGCCGAGGGCTACCGGTCTCTCCTGCGCGATCCCTCGATTGATGCCATATTCTTCGCGCGCGGCGGCTACGGCGCCTCGCGGGTGCTGTCGCGGCTCGATCCGGCCGAGGCCGCGTCGCGGCCCCGCATCCACCTCGGCGGGTCTGACCTGACGGCGCTCTTCGCGTTTCTCGCCCGGCGCTGCGGCCTTGTCACCTACTACGGGCCGATGGTCGCGGTCGAGATGGCCAACGGCGAGGAACTCGACTGGGAGACCGTGCTCGCCGGGAACCCGCCGCCGCCCTATCGGATACCGCCCGCCCACGTGCTCGCGCCCGGCGCGGGGGAGGGGCCTCTCGTCGGCGGCTGCCTCTCGATCCTCGCCTCACTCTGCGGCACCCCGGACGCGATCGACGGCCGGGGTGCCGTCCTGTTCTGGGAAGACGTGGGCGAGGACACCTACCGGCTCGACCGAATGTTGACCCAACTGGAGCGGTCAGGTACATTCGATGGACTGCACGCCATGCTCATCGGCTCGATTTCGCCCGGCCCGCGCGGCGGCGAGTCTCCTGAGATCGTCGGCGCCTGGCTCCGCGACTACTTCGCGGGAGCGCCGTTCCCGGTGGTCTCCGGGTTTCCGGCGGGCCACCTGCCCCGTCCCCGGACGATTCCGCTCGGCGCGCCGGTCCGGGTCGACGCGGGCTCCGGCCGGCTCGACTTTGGCGTGGCGACCGGGGCCGCGGGGGCGCCGTGCCCGGCGTGAAGGCCGTCTTCAAATCGGGGCCGGGGGGCGGCGGCAGGAATCCCTACGAGAAGTTTCTCGTCAGTCACCTGATGGGGGAGATCCTCTTTTCGGAAGGCGACATCGGCACCGACATGTACATCATTCAGTCGGGCACGGTGGAGCTGCTCAAGGCGATCGGCGGCGAGACCCGCGTCCTGTCGACCCTCGAGAAGGGCGACTTCTTCGGCGAGATGAGCGTCCTCGAGGACGTCCCCCGGTCGGCCTCCGCGCGCGCGAAGACCGACGTCGAGCTCGTGCGCATCAATGGCGCGACGTTCGACGCGATGTTGAAGAGCAACACCGAGATCGCCGTCCGGATGATGCGGAAGCTCTCGCGGCGCCTGCGCGAAGTCACGGCCATGCTCGAAGACGCCGTCGGCCGCCGGGTCCCCGAAGAAGAGAAGCCCGCCCCGCGCCGCGTCGAGCCAGAGCGCAACGCGTGCCGGCTCGTGTGCGACGACCCGTCGGCCGAGTTCTACCTGAACCGGGAGGGCGACACCCTCGTCGGCCGGAGCGACCCCGTCACGGGAATCACCCCCGACGTGGACCTGACGCCGCTCGACCCGCAGCGCTCGACCTCGCGCCGCCACGCCAAGCTCTACCAGATGAGCGACACGTACTACGTCATGGAAGAGATCGGCGTGATGAACGGAACCTACGTCAACGGCAACCGGCTGACGACCGGCGTCCCGATTGCCGTGCAGAACGGCGACGTCCTGAAGTTCGGCCTGGTCTCGATGACCTTCCACGCCCCCGAGAGCTAGTTCATCGCCGAGCCCGCGTCCCCTCCGGCCCTCCTGAGTCTGCGCGACCCGGTCTCGAGGATTCCCGGCGTGGGCCCCGCGCGCGCCGAGAAGCTCGCGGCCGAGGGATTCCGGACGATCGGCGACTTCCTGCTCGCGTTGCCGTTCCGGTACGAGGACCGCCGGCGCTTCGCGACGATCGCCAGCCTCGAATGGGACCGTCCGGCGACGGTCCTCGTGACCTTCCGGGGCGTGCGGTCGGTGCGGATGCGCCGCGGGCTGCTGCGCGTCGAGGCGCTCGCCGACGACGGCACCGGGGCGGTCCGCGTCGTCTGGCACAACCGGTATCCATCCTTCGCGAAGGCGCTCGACGGCGCGCGGGCCGCGCTCTACGGCGCTCCGACGGCGTCGTCCAGGGGCGAGATGCGGATCGAGAACCCCGAGACCGAGTTCATCGCGGCGGGCGAGGAGGCGGACCCCGTCCACTCGGGGCGCGTCGTCGGCGTCTACCATCGGGCGGCCGACGTCGGTACACGGCTCTGGCGCAGCCTCGTGCGGAGAACGCTCGACCGCCTGAGCCCGGGCTTCGCCAGCGCGGCGGCCGCCGCTCCCGCAATCCGCTCGGCGCTCGAGGAGGCGCACTTCCCGTCCTCGGAAGAGGCGGCGGGGGCCGCCCGGCGGCTGCTGGCGCAGGAGGAGCTCCTCGTCCTGGCCTCCGGCATCGAGGAGAAGCGGGCGCGCCTCCATGCGCGCCGCGGGATCCGGCTCGAAGCCAGCGACGCGTTGCGCCAGCGCACGCGCGAGGCCCTGCCGTTTTCGCTCACGGGCGCCCAGCGGCGCGCCGTGCGCGAGATCGCGGCCGACCTCGCCTCGGGACGCGCCATGGCCCGGCTCCTCCAGGGCGACGTCGGGTCGGGCAAGACGGTCGTGGCGGGACTCGCCCTGATGCTGGCCGCGGGCAACCGCGTCCAGGGGGCGCTCATGGCGCCCACCGAGATCCTCGCCGAGCAGCACGCCGAGAGCCTCGCGTCGTGGCTGACCGGGGCCGGCGTGCGCCTGGCACTCCTGACCGGGCGCGTGCGCGGCGCCGCGCGCCGCCGCCTGCTCGAGGAGCTCGCCTCGGGACGAATCGACGTCCTCGTCGGCACGCACGCGCTCGCGGAGGCGCCGGTGACCTTCCGGCGGCTCGGCCTCGTGGTCGTGGACGAGCAGCACCGCTTCGGCGTGGCGCACCGCGCGCGCCTGTTCCGGAAGGGCGACGCGCCCCACGTCCTCGTCATGACCGCGACGCCGATTCCCCGGTCCCTCGCGTGGGCGATCTACGGCGAGCTCGACGTCTCCGTCCTCGACGAAAAGCCCCCCGGGCGCGGCGAGATCGTCACGCGGGTGCGCGACGAGGAAGGGCGGGCGAAGGTCTACGCGTTCGCCGCCGAGCGGGTCGCGGCCGGCGAGCGGGTTTACGTCGTCGTCCCGGCAATCGAGGAGGGGGAACGCGAGGTGGCGGCCACGCGCGCGACGGCGCGGCGGCTCGCGGAGGCCCTCCCCGGCGTCCGCGTCGAGGTTCTCCACGGCCGGATGCCGGCGCCCGACCGCACCACCGTGCTGCGGGACTTCGCCAGCGGCCGCGCCCCGGTCCTCGTGTCGACGACGGTCGTCGAGGTCGGGGTGGACGTGCCCGAGGCGACGCTCATGGTCGTCGAAAACGCCGAGGTGTTCGGGCTCGCCCAGCTCCACCAGCTCCGCGGCCGCGTCGGCCGGAGCACGCGCGCATCCTGGTGCGCGCTGATCGCGGGGCCCGGGGCGACGCCGGAGGCCCGCCAGCGCCTCGCCGTCCTCGAGCAGACGTCGGACGGCTTCGCGATCGCCGAGCGCGACCTCGAGGCGCGAGGTCCGGGCGACCTGCTCGGCAGCCGCCAGTCCGGCCTGCCGGCAATGCGCGTGGCGGATCCCGTTCGGGACCTCGCGGCCCTCGGGGAGGCGCGGCGGCGGGTGGCGGCCCTTCGCGAGGCGGGACAGGCGGTGCGGAGCGACCTGTTCGGGTATCCGTAGAATGCGCGTCGACGCCGCGGGGTCGGCGTGATAGAAGCCCGTGGATCGGAGGAGCAATGAAGGTTCTCGTCACCGGCGGCACCGGTTTCGTCGGAACCCACCTCGTCAACCGCCTGTTGCGTGCCGGACACGCGGTCGCCGTGCTGGCGCGCGACCCGCGCCGGACGCGGAACCGCTACAACCGCGAGGTCGAGACCGCCGAAGGCGACGTGCTCGACCGCGCCTCGCTCGAGGCGGCGGCGCACGGGCGCGACGCGGTCGTGCACCTGGTCGGGATCATCAACGAGAAGGGCGCCCAGACGTTCGACCGGATGCACCGCGAGGCCACCGAGAACGCCGTCGCCGCGGCCGAGGCGGCCGGCGTGCGCCGCTACCTCCACATGAGCGCGATGGGAAGCGCCGAAGACTCCCCCTCCGAGTACGGCCGCACCAAGGCGGCGGGGGAGCGGGCGGTTCGGGCCTCGAAGCTCGACTGGACCATCTTCCGCCCCTCGATCGTCTTCGGGCCGGGAGACGGGTTCGTGTCGCTGCTGGCCCCGATCGTCCGGCACAACCCGGGGTTCATTCCGGTCATCGGCGACGGCCGGACGAGGTTCCAGCCGGTCTCCGTCAGGGACGTCGCCCGGGTCTTCGCGGACGCGCTCGCCAGACCCGAGACGGTCCGGCACACGTTCGAGGTGGGGGGCCCCGAGGTGTTCACCCTCGACGCGATCTACCGCGAGATCGCCGCCGCGGTCGGGAAGCCGGGAAAGCCCCTCGTGCATTTTCCCCTCTGGTACGGCCGGCTTCTCGCGGCCGCCTTCGAACGGCTCGCGCGGTACGGGCTGTTCGACGACCCGCCCCTGACGCGCGACCAGCTCAAGAGCCTCGGGCGCGATAACGTTGCCGACGTGTCGGCGACCGTCGCCGCCTTCGGCGGAGATTGGAAAACCTTCCGCCCGGGAATTCGCGAATACCTCTCCACCGGGCTCCACGACCCGCGTTCCGGGACGGGCGAAGAGGTGGCGCTGGAACCCCGGGCGATCCTGCGGATCCGCTAGAGGCTAGAGCGAGCCCCGGCGCAGGCGGATCGTTCCGGACGTGGTCCGAACGAGGATCTTCTCTCCGCCGCCGTTGAGGGTCAGCGTCGAGCGCTGCACGCCGTTGCGCCTGGACAGCGTGCTCTCGGGGAAGTCGGACCGAACGGCCGTCTCGTCCTCGTCGGCGCCCGTGACGACGAGCTCGACCTCGGCCTTGCAGTCGGCGGGCAGAGCGAGCGTGACGTCGCCCCCGTCGTTGCGGATCGTGACGCCGCCGCCCCGGGCGTCGCAGGCCGAGAGGCCGATGCGGATCTCGCCGCCGGCCGACGCCGCGCGGACGCCGCCGCCGACGCGCTGGACGCGGATGTCGCCGCCGGAGGTGCGCACGTCGAGGTTGCCGCCGACGCGGTCGATCCGGATGTCGCCGCCGTTGGTGTCGGCCAGCGCCGAGCCCGAGACCGACTCGACGACGATGTCGCCGGCGAGGGTCGAGGCCTTGAGGTCGCCCGTCACGGGGCCCACCACGATGTCCCCGCCGTAGGTCTTCAGCTCCGCGCCACCGCCGGCGCCTCCCACGCGGATCTCGCCTGACTGGCTCAGGATCTTGACGCGGCCGCTGACCTTGCCGATGTGGTAGTCGCCTCCCGAGGTCGAGAGGAAGTCGCCGCCCACGTCCCCGCGCACGATGTCGCCCTCGCCCAGGGGGGCGGGGGGCGCCGCGCGCGGGGCTCGAGACGCCGGCGGCGGCGGAGGTACGGGCGGCGCCGCGGGAGCGGGCGCCACGGCCACGGGCGGCACGTGAACGTGCACCGGCGGAACCGTCACGACGACGGAGCGCCGTTCGCTGACGAGGGGCCTGGCGTCCGCTTCTTTCGTGCCGGCCGCCAGCAGCAGGATCCGCCCGTTCAGCGTCTCCATGTGAACGTCGGGCCCGCCCTTGCCGATCGAACCCGAGTATTCGCGCTGCGGGTTCGGAATCTCGATGTCCCGAAGCTGGCGTTCGACTTCGCGCATGTTCTTCTCGGCGTCGCGCATGCCGCGCTCGACCTGGATCTCGACCTGCCGCATGGATTCCGCCAGCTGGTGGTTGAGCTCCTCGAGGTCGATCTCCTGACGGTTGCCGTCTTCGTCTTCGACCACGATGTCGGCGGACCCGTCCTTGCTCTTCGACTTGCCCTTGCCTTCGGCTTTGCCCGCCCCTTTGGTGACCCACCAGACCTTGGCCGGCGGCTGCGCGGGCAGAGGGAACGTCGAGGCGATCGTGCCGTTCATCGTGGACGCGGCGAACTCGAACCGGGCATCCTTCGGCAGCGTCAGCGTCACGTTGCCGTTGACCGACTGGAGCGAGACTTCCGAGTCTGCCGGAAGGGTCTGCGCCACGGCCTCGATGTGGCCGTTCACCGTCTGCAGGGAGATTCCGTGGCGCGCGCCTCGCGCCTCGATCGAGCCGTTCACCGACTGGAGATCGAGATCGCCGTCGAGGTCGTGGACGCGCACGTCGCCGTTGACGGTCTGCAGCTCGGCGGTGACGCCCGGCGGGACGACGAGCTCGTAGCGGGCGGTGATCCGGCACTGTCCGCAGGGAGAACCGCCGTCGCTGTCGCCGCGGCGCCCCGAATGCGCCCCCGGGATCATCGTCTCGAGACTCCAGCCGTCGTCGTCGTGCGAAGAGCGGATCTGGATCTTCCTGAGGATGTCGGCGGCTCTCTGCGGCGTCGCCGCCGTCACGCTCACCGTCACCACGGCGGAGAACTGTGCGCCGGGGGCGGCGATCACGTCGCCGGTGATGTTCTCGACGTGGATCGTCTGACCCGCGGCGAGGGTGCCATTGAACCGGTCGACGCGCGTCGCGGGCGCTTGCTCGGCTCTCGCCGCCGAGACGAGCATCAGCAGGAGCCCCAGCCCGAGCACGAGCCACAGCGCCAACCGATCCGCGGCGGCTGGCCGCGCCTCGGGGACGTCGACGCGTTCGCGCAATGTCGTGTCCTTCATCGTCAGAGAGAGACGTGCGGAAGTCATCGGAGTTACGCCATCCTCGTCGAGGGCATCGTCAGAAGGACATCGCCTTCAGCGCCGACGCCGCCTTCGCGCGGACGAAGCCGTTTTCCTGCGGGTCGACCGCTTTCTCTTTGAGCGATTCGATCGTGCTCGCATCCGGCGACTGGCGCGCGGCGGCCGCCAGCGCGTCGATGGCCGCGAGCCTCACGGCGGGGTTCTTGTCCGACTTGAGCGCCTGGAGGAACGCCGCGCGGATTTCGGGCGTCGACTGGAACGACGCGAGCGTGTCGGCGGCCTTCTTGCGAACCCCGGGGTTGCCGTCGGCCCTGAGCGTCGAGGTCAGCGCGGCGACGATCTCGGGCGAGGCCGGCGCCGCGTTCGTCCCGTAGTGTTCGGAGACGACCTCGATCGCGCGCGACTTCTCCCCGGCGCTCTCGGAGTTGTGTGCCACGAGATAGGCGAGGAGCTTCGCGACCTCCGGGTCGTTCGGCTTGCCTTCGACTTCGCGGCGCGTCGTGACGTCGAACCCGATCGCGACGCGGCCGTCCTTGTCCGCCGGGCGATAGGAGACGTTGGCGAGGCGCGGGTTGCCGGCAAGCCCCGGAACTCCCGCCGCGCCGGGGGCCGTCGGCGTGACGGCGGCCACGGGCCAGGAAGGAGAGGCCGCGGGCGAGGCGGAGTCGCGGCCCGGAAGACCTCGCGCGAGGAGATAGCCGACGCCCGCGGCGGCGACGAGCGCCGCCGCCTGGAGGAGCGGGCGCCGGAACGTCGGCGTCGGCCGGAAGGCTTTGACGCGGCCTCGAATCATCTCCTCTTCGAGGAGCCCGAGCGTGCGGCGCCGGAACTCGGGCGTCACCTCGGGCTCGGGATCGCGGCCGAGCGTCGTCCAGAGCTCTTCGAGCCTTTCGAGGTCGCGGCGGCAGCTTTCGCAGGCGTCCACGTGAGCGTCGAGCTCGCGGCGCGAGGCCTCGGAGGCCTCGCCGGTCAGGCGTTCGATCCCAAGCGTCGTCAGGTCGCGGCAGTCCATGAGCTCTCTCCCTCGGAAAAACGGGCCTTCAGGGTTTCGACGGCCCGGAAGATGCGGGTCTTGACGGCGCCGACCGAGATGCCGAGCGTCTTCGCGATCTCGGCGTACGGCATGCCGTGGTAGCGGGCGAGCACGAGGGCCTCGCGCTGTTCTTCGGAGAGCTCCGACAGCGCCTGGCGCACGGCGGCGCGCCGCTCGCGGGAGGCGATGACGGACTCGACGCCCTCGGTCCGGGCGCGCGGCTCGGCGACCGACTCGAGGGGCACCACCGCGGCCCGGCGCTCGCGGCGCCGCCGGTCGCGGCACGCGTTGGCCGCGATGGCGAAGAGCCACGACGCCACGCCGGCGCGTCCGTCGTACTGGTGCGCTCTCGAAATCACCTTGAGAAACACCTCCTGGGTCACTTCCTCGGCCGACGCCCTGTCCGACAGCATCCGGTCGGTGAATCGCAGGAGGGCCGGCGCATAGCGTTCGAAGAGCTCCGCCGCGCCGTCGGTGTCCCCACGGCGGATCCGCTCGAGGAGACCCGCGTCGTCGCTTCCCGCGTTCATCGGTTATCGGCCCGGCCATCTGGAGAGACGGCGGCCCGGGGGGAAGGTTTCGGCGTCACGAGGCACAATCTACGGCTTTTTGACGCCTCGGAACCCCCTGTATAGTGCCGCCTGTTTGGAACACAAGGTCGTCGATTTCGCGATCCAACTCGCCGTCGTCCTCTTCGCCATCTCCTTTCACGAGTCGGCCCACGCCTACGCCGCGCTCAAGTTCGGGGACACCACGGCACGGGACCTCGGCCGGATCAGCCTCAACCCGCTGCGCCACATCGACCCGGTCGGAAGCATCCTCGTCCCGCTGATGCTCTATCTCTTCTCGGGGCTCATCTTCGGCGCCGCCAAGCCGACGCCGGTCGACCTGCGCAACACGCGCGACCCCCGGCTGGCGAACCTCGTCGTGTCGGCCGCCGGGCCCGCCTCGAACTTCCTCCTGGCGGCGCTCGGCATCCTCGGTTTTGCCCTGATCCGCCGGCTGGACCCCTCCGCGATGGGGGACCTCCTCGAAGCCCTCCAGGGCAACCGCTTCGCCTCCGGGGCGCTCGCGCCGATCACGTACGTCCTCTTCTTCTTCGTGCTGGTCAACGTGATGCTCGGCGTCTTCAACCTCCTGCCCATCCCGCCGCTCGACGGCAGCGGCGTCCTGCTGTCCCTCGGCGGCGCCCCGGTCGCCCGCGTCTTCGCGGTCATCCGCCCGTTCGGCTTCCTGATCCTGATCCTGCTGATCGCGACGCCGGTTCTCGGCAATCTGTTCCGGCCGATCCAGGGCGTCGTGCTGCGTCTGATCTTCGGAGCCTGAGCGTGAGCGTCGAGACCGTCCTCTCGGGACTGCGCCCGACCGGCCGCGTCCACCTCGGCAACTACTTCGGCGCCGTCAGGAACTGGGTCGGCCTGCAGGACTCGGGGAAGTACCGCTGTTATTTCTTCGTCGCGGATCTCCACGCCCTGACGACCGACTACGCCGACACCGCCGCGCTCGCCGGGAACACGCGGGAAGCCGTGCTCGACTGGCTCGCCGTCGGGCTCGATCCGGAGCGCTCGACGATCTTTCTCCAGTCGCGCGTGCCGCAGCATGCCGAGCTCGCGCTCTACTTCTCCATGATCACGCCGCTCGGCTGGCTCGAGCGCGTGCCGACCTACAAGGACCAGATCGAACAGCTCCGCAGCCGGGACCTCGGCACGCACGGATTTCTCGGGTACCCGGTCCTTCAGACGGCCGACATCGCCCTCTACCGGGCAACCCTCGTGCCGGTGGGGGAGGACCAGGCGAGCCATCTCGAGATCTGCCGCGAGATCGTGCGCCGCTTCAACGGCCTTTACGGCGAGGTGTTTCCGGAGCCGAGGGCGTTGTTCACCCCGACGCCCAAGGTCAACGGGATCGACGGCCGCAAGATGTCGAAGTCGTACGGCAACACGATCGGCATCACCGAGGCCGCCGAGTCCGTCCGCGACAAGGTGATGGCCATGGTGACGGACCCGGCGCGCGCGCGGCGCCAGGACCCGGGAAACCCCGACCACTGCAACCTCTTCCCGTTCCACGAGCTCTTTTCGCCGAAGGACGAGGTCGCGACGGTCGACCGGGAGTGCCGCACGGCCGCCCGCGGCTGCGTCGACTGCAAGAAGCACCTGATCGGGAACCTGAACGCCGCGCTCGAGCCGTTCCGTCAGAAGCGCGCGGCCCTGGTCGCTTCCCCGACCGACGTCGTGCGCGACGTGCTCCATGCCGGGGACACCCGCGCGCGGGCCTCGGCCGAAGAGACGATGGAGCGCGTGCGCGCCGCCGTGCGCCTCTCTCCGGAGCCGTGATGCCGGACGAGACCCCGACCCGGGGGGCGCTCCCGCCCGTCGCCATCCCGGCCTTCAACGGCCCGCTCGACCTCCTGCTCCACCTGATCCGGGTCAACGAGGTCTCCATCACGGACATCCCGATCGCGGAGATCACGGAGCAGTACACGTCGTACCTCGACACGATGCGCGAGCTCGACCTCGACGTCGCCTCGGAGTACGTGGCGCTCGCCGCGGAACTGATCTACATCAAGTCGAAGATGCTCCTGCCGAGGGTGCCGGGCGAAGAGGCGATCGACCCCCGGGCGGACCTCGCCCAGCGCCTGCTCGAGTACGAGAAGTTCAAGCGCTCGGCCGAGACGCTCCACGCCATCGACACCCTGCGCGGGGGGCTCTGGCCCCGGCCCGAGACCGAGGTGCCGAAGGCGGACGGCTCCGAGGAGACGCTCGAGGTCTCGCTCTTCGACATCATCGAGGCCTTCCGCGGGGTCACCGAGCGCTACCGCCTCGCCCATCCGCCGGCCCTGGCCATCCACCATCTGCGCTTTTCGGTCGCCGAGAAGATGATCGAGCTCCTCGAGCGCCTCGACGCGGCGCGGACCATGCCGCTCCTCGAGTTTCTCGGCCAGATGCGCTACCGCGCGGAGGCCGTCACCACCTTCCTCGCCTGTCTCGAGCTGATCCGTCTGGGCGTCGTGCGGGCGTTCCAGGTCCGCGCGTTCGCCGAGATTCACGCGTCGCGCACCGAAGTCCCGTTCACGGCCCAGCAGATACGCGATAATTACGCCGAGTGATGCCCGCATGAGCGAGACCGAACCCGGAACCGGCGCCGTCGCGGTGGCCGAGAAGGAAGAGCGCCCCCCGCGCGAGACCTCGGGCGCCCGGATCCTCGGCGCGGTCGAGGCGGTGCTCTTCTCGTCGCCGCGGCCGGTCCGCGAAAAGGACCTCGGGGAGCTGCTCGACGCGACGCCGGCGGCCGTCTCGGAGGCGCTCTCGATGCTGGGAACTCGCACCGACGGGGAAGACCGCGGCATCCGCCTCGAGAAGGTCGCCGGCGGCTGGCGCTTCGTGACGCGCCCGGAGTTCGACGGGCTCCTGCGGCGGTTCCACGAAGTCACCGAGCGGAGCCGCCTGTCCCTCGCCGCCCTCGAGACGCTCGCCATCATCGCCTACCGCCAGCCGATCACGCTGCCCGAAATCCAGGAGATCCGCGGCGTCAACTCCTCGAGCGTGCTGAAGACGCTGTTCGAGAAGAAGCTGATCACGACGGCCGGGAAGAAGGCCGTGGTGGGTTCCCCGTTTTTCTACCGCACGACGCCCGACTTCCTGATGCGCTTCGGGTTGAACGAGCTCGACGAGCTGCCGCGCCCCGAGGATCTCGATGCGGACCTCGCGTCGACGCTGGAGGCGCGGGAGATTGCGGCGCCGACGGCCGCGGCGCCCTCCATCCACGTCGAGGTCGAGACGGGCGAGGACGCGCTCGACGACGCGGACGCGCCGGGGCCCGAACCCGACGCGGAGGTCTGACCTGGCGCTCGTCCGCATCCAGAAAATCATCGCGTCGAGCGGCCTCGCCTCCCGCCGCGAAGCCGAGGAGTGGATCCGGCAAGGGCGGGTGCGCGTCAACGGCAAGCTCGCGAGCCTCGGCGACCGCGCCGACCCGGTCGCCGACTCGATCAAGGTCGACGACCGCCGCGTCCGCGCCGCCTCGGGACCGCGGACGTACCTTCTCCTGAACAAGCCGAAAGGCTACGTCACGACGGTGAGCGATCCCGAGGGCCGCGACACGGTGCTGCAGCTCCTGCCCGGGCGCCTGCGCCGGACGGTGAAGCCGGTCGGCCGCCTCGACGTGCAGACGGAGGGCCTGCTCCTCCTGACGGACGACGGCGACCTCGCGCGGCTCGTGACGCATCCGTCGACGGGTTGCCCCAAGGAGTACCTCGTGAAGGTCTCCGGCGAGCCGACGCCCGCGCAGCTCGAAAAGCTGCGGCGCGGCGTTTTTCTCGACGGCGAGCGGACGCGGCCCTGCGACATCGACCGCGTGTCGGGCACGCCGCGCCGCGAGGGGCAGGAAGGCAACACGTGGCTTCGGGTCACGCTCCGCGAGGGCCGAAGCCGGCAACTCCGCCGGATGTTCGCGGCGGTCGGCCACCCGGTGTCCAAGCTCCGCCGCGTCGCGATCGGGCCGGTGCGCGACGAGACCCTGTCGCCCGGGGCGAGCCGGCTCCTGAGCGCCGCCGAAGTCGCCGCCCTGAAGCGGCTCGGAAAACCGCAGTGAGCCCCCCGCTGATCGTGGCCATCGACGGCCCGTCGGGCGCCGGCAAGTCGTCGGCCGCGCGGGCGCTCGCGGCGCGGCTCGGGGTCCCGTACATCGACACGGGCGCGATGTACCGGGCCGTCGGCCTCGCGGCCCGCGAGAGGGGCATCGCCCTGCCGATCGCCGACCCGGACGCCGTCGCCGCGCTCGTGTCCGGCGCCTCGATCGAGCTCGTGCCTTCGCCCGGGGGCAACCGCGTGCTGCTCGACGGCCGCGACGTCTCCGAGGCGATCCGGGAACCGGAGATCTCCCTCTACGCCTCCGCGGTGTCAGCCATCCCGGCGGTCCGGCGCTCGCTCGTCGCCGTCCAGCAGCGGCTCGGGAAGGAGCGGGGCGGGGTGATGGAGGGCCGGGACATCGGGACGCGTGTGTTCCCCGACACCCCCTACAAGTTCTTCCTGACGGCAGATCCCTCCGTCCGGGCACAACGGCGGACGCGCGAGCTCGAAGCCCGGGGGACCCCCCAGCCCTACGAAGACGTGCTCCGGGACATGGAAAAGCGCGACCGGGACGACGGGTCCCGGGCCGATTCCCCCCTGACCTACGACAGCCGGTACGTGCTGGTCGACTCGACCGGGAGGCCCCTGGAAGCCGTCGTGGACGAGATCGAGGGCCGGGTTCGCGAGGCCATTTGACTCAGGCCGACGCGGCAACATAGGATATTGCTTTGCGTCTCAGCGACTTATGAGAGGGGATCCCTTATCCGATGGCGGGTGAAAATCGCAGAGAGGGAGGTCGGGAAACCGAGCCGATGGAAACCGAACAGGAACTGACGCCGCAGGAGTATCAACACCTCCTGGCCCAGTACGAGAGCTCGTTCAAGAACTTGCAGGAGGGTCAGATCATCCGGGGGCGGGTTCTGTCGATCACGCCGTCCGAAGTGATCGTCGACATCGGCTACAAGTCGGAGGGCATGATTCCGCTCTCCGAGTTCACCGACTTCTCCGGCCAGGTCACGATCAAGGCCGGCGACCCCGTCGACGTCCTTCTCGAGCGTACCGAGGACCAGAACGGCTACGTCGTCCTCTCGAAGGACAAGGCCGAGAAGATGAAGGTCTGGGACGAGGTCGAGAAGGCCTATCGCTCGGGCTCGACCGTCCGCGGACGGGTCATCGACCGCATCAAGGGCGGCCTGGCGGTGGACATCGGCGTCAAGGCATTCCTGCCGGGGTCCCTCGTCGACGTCAAACCGGTCAAGAACCTCGAGGCCTTGCGCGGCAAGGACCTCGATTTCAAGGTCATCTCGGTCGACAAGAAGCGCGGCAACATCGTCCTCTCGCGCAAGGCCGTCGTCGAAGTCGAGCAGGAAGCCCGCAAGAAGGAAACGCTGCAGCTCCTCGAAGAGGGGCGCGTCCTGCGCGGCGTCGTGAAGAACCTGACCGACTACGGCGCCTTCGTGGACCTCGGCGGCCTCGACGGCCTCCTCCACGTCACCGACATGTCGTGGGGACGCGTCAACCACCCGTCCGACCTGGTCAAGGTGGGCGACGAGATCGAAGTGGTCGTTCTGAAGTTCGATCGGGAGACCGAGCGCGTGTCTCTCGGAACCAAGCAGCTCACCGAAGACCCGTGGACCCACGTGCCGGAGAAGTATCCGGCCGGATCGCGCGTCACGGGCCGGGTCACGAACGTCACCGACTACGGCGCGTTCGTCGAGCTCGAGGGCGGCGTCGAGGGCCTCGTCCACGTCTCCGAGATGTCGTGGTCGAAGAAGATCAAGAACCCCGCGAAGGTCGTGTCCCCGGGGGACACCGTCGAGGCGATCGTGTCCGACGTCAATCCGGAGGCGCGGCGCATCTCGCTGTCGCTCAAGGACACGCTCCCGGATCCGTGGGAGAGCGTGGCGGAGAAGTATCCGGTCGGCACGCGCGTGTCCGGCAAGGTCCGCAACCTGACGGACTTCGGAGCGTTCGTCGAGATCGAGGAAGGCATCGACGGGCTCGTGCACGTCTCGGACATGTCCTGGACGCGCCGCGTCAAGCACCCCTCCGAGGTACTCAAGAAGGGCGACGACGTCGAGGCGGTGATCACCTCGGTCGACCAGGACAATCGGCGGATTTCGCTGTCGATCAAGGAGTTTCAGCCCAACGACTGGCAGACGTTCAAGGACAAGCATCAGGCGGGCGACGTGGTCTCCGGCATCGTCACGCGGGTGGCCGATTTCGGCGTGTTCGTCCAGATCGAGGGGCTCGTCGAGGGCCTGATGCACGTCTCGGAAACCCCGCTCGCGCGCGGCGCCAAGCCCCAGGAGCACTACAAGGAGGGCGACGCCGTTCGCGCCCGCATCCTCCGGATCGAAGACGCGGAGATGAAGGTGGGCCTGTCGGGCCTGAACGTCGAAGAAGAGGCGGCGGCGGAAACGCCGGCGGCTCCCGTGGCCGAAGCGGCTCCGGCCGCGGCCCCTCCGGGCGAAGGCGAGGAAGCCGCGCCCAAGAAAAAGCGCGCCCGCAAGAAGACCGACGAGGCGCCCAAAGAAACCTAACGGAGTGCCGTGTCCATGGAATCCGAGCCGGGTCGCGAGGAGACGCGGGCGATGACGAAGGCCGAACTGATCGAGCGGGTGGCCGTGGCCACCGACGTGACGAAGAAGCAGGCGGAGGCCATCGTCGACACCGTGTTCGAGGCCATCGTCCGCTCGCTCAAGGAAGGCCAGAAGATCGAGCTCCGCGGCTTCGGCTCCTTCCGCCTCCGGGAGCGCGGCGCGCGCATGGGCCGTAACCCGAAGACGGGCGTCAAAGTCGCGGTTCCCGCCAAGAAGATCCCGTATTTCAAGCCGGGCAAGGAGCTCAAAGAACTGATCAACCGGTAATGCCGGACGTTCTCTTTGCTCCCTGGCGCTACGAGTATCTCGTGTCCGACAAACCGACCGGGTGCATTTTCTGCGAGGCGGCCGCGTCGCGCGACGACGAGGGATCGCTCGTCGTGTTCCGCGGGGAGCGGGTCTTCGGTCTGCTGAACCGTTATCCGTATACGAACGGCCACGTGATGGTGGCGCCGCTTTCCCACGAAGCGTGGTTTTCGGACTCGAGCCCGGCGACGCTGTCCGAGCTGATCGCCGCGGTGGCCCGCGTCCAGGCGGTTCTCGTCAAAGAGTATCGGACCGACGGGCTCAACGTCGGCGTCAACTTCGGAAGCGCGGCCGGCGCCGGCATCGCGGGGCACTACCACGTGCACGCCGTGCCGCGCTGGGCGGGCGACACCAACTTCATGACGGTCGCCGCGGGAGTCCGGGTCGTTCCGGAAGAGCTCGCGGTGACGCGGCGGCGCCTGGCGGCGTTGCTATCGGGAGGCGGATGAGCGACACGGAAACGCCACGCCGGTCGACGGCCGTGGCGATGATTCTGGCCTGGCTCGTGCCGGGCCTCGGGCACTTCTACCTCGGGCGGCGCCGGACGGCGTTCGCCTTCTGCGGCATCGTCGCCGCGACGTTCCTGATCGGGCTGTCGTTCCAGGGACGGCTCTACACGATCGAAGAAGGGCAGCCGCTGACGATCCTCGCGACGTTTGCCGTCTACGGGGCCGGCCTCCTCAACTTCGCGGCGCGCGCCCTGAGCGACGCGCCGGCGGGCGCCATCCTCGCGCCCACCTACGAGTACGGATGCGCCTACCTCCTGACGGCCGGGCTCATGAACCTGCTCCTCGTCCTCGACGCCCACGACCTGGCGTCTGGAAAGAAACGATGATCGCGCTGATCCCGACCGACCATTTCCTGATCATGACCCTGTACGCCCTTCTCGTGTCGGGCTTCTTCGCGCTCCTGTGGCGGCAGGAGCGGCGTGAGCGATGGAAGCTCTTCGGCCTCCTCGTGGCTTCGCTCGTGCTCGGCGGCCTGGCGGTCGCCTGGTTGATGTACCCGATTCCGTCCTGAGACGAAAACCGTAAACCGGAAATCGTGAACCGACGAAGCGTTGCTCCCGGGGCTCGGTTCCCGATTCACGGTTCACGGTTCACGCCCGGCCGATGAAGCTCCTCATCTCGGCGGGCGAGGCGTCGGGAGACCAGCACGGAGCCCGCCTCCTGCGCGCCCTCCGCGCCCGGCGCCCCGACCTGCAGGCCTTCGGGATGGGCGGCGAGCGCCTGGTCGACGCCGGGCTCGAGGCGGTGGCGCGCCCGGAGACGCTCTCGGTCGTCGGCATCACGGAGGTCGTCGAGAAGCTTCCCGGGATCCGGCGCGCCCTCGGCGCGCTCGTCGCCGCGGCCAGGGCGCGGCGCCCCGAGGGAGCCGTGCTGATCGACTTTCCGGACTTCCACAACCTGCTCGCCCGGCGCCTGCGCCGCGCCGGCGTCCCCCTGATCTACTACGTCAGCCCGCAGGTCTGGGCCTGGCGGCGGTGGAGGGCCCGCACGATCGCTTCGCGAGCCCGTCGCATCATCACGCTCTTCCCGTTCGAGACCGAGATCTACCGGCGCCTCGGCGCCGACGCCGTGTGCGCGGGGCACCCGCTCGTGGAGGACGTCGCGGAAGACCTCGCGGCGCCGTCGCCCCTGCCGCCGAAGCGGCGCCGGCGGCTGGTGCTCCTGCCCGGAAGCCGCCCCTCGGAGGTGAAGCGGCACTGGCCGATCCTGGCCGAGGCGGCGGAGCGCCTGGCGCGGCGGCTCGACCTCGAGGTCCTGGCGGTCCGGGCGCCGGGTCTGGACGCCGCGCTCTTCGGGGGAGCCGCCGAACGCGGCATCGGCGTCGTCGCCGAGGGGCTGCACCCGCTGCTCGCGACCGCGGATCTCGCCTTCGTGGCGTCCGGAACGGCCACCCTCGACGCCGCGCTGTGCGGGACGCCGATGGTCGTGGTCTACCGGACGTCGGCCGTGAGCCACGCGATCGCGCGCGCCCTCGTGCGCCTGCGCCTGATCGCGCTCGTCAACATCGTGGCCGGCGAGCAGGTCGTGCCGGAGCTGCTCCAGGACGCGCTGACCGCCGAGACGCTCGAGCGCGCCGGCGCGGAGCTTCTCGGCTCTCCCGAGCGGGTGGAGGCGATGCGCCGCGGGCTCGCGCGCGTCGCCCGCCAGCTCGGACCCCCGGGCGCGAGCGATCGCGCGGCCGAGCTCGTCCTGTCGGCGCTGCCGGGGCGCGGCCTGCCCGGAGCGTTCGCGACCGGAGCCGCAGCCCGATGACGACGCTGCCGCGCCTCCTCGGCTACTTCCGCCGGTACGCGCTGAGGGCTGTCCTCGCGCTGTCGGCGATGGTCCTGGTGTCCGCCGCCACGGTCTCACTGCTGTTTCTGCTGAAGAAGGTCATCGACGAAGCGCTCGGCGCCGGCGCCTCGGCGGCGCTGACGGGCCTCGGACCGTCCGCCTCGGGCCGTCTCGCGCCGCTGCTCGGGGTTCTCGAAGCGGGGTACGCCGCCGTTCGCGACGCCGCCCTCTCCGCCGGCCTCGACACGCGATGGGCGGTGCCGCTGCTGCTCGTCGCGTCGCTGCTCGTCAAGAACGTCTTCGCGTATCTCTCGGAGTTTGCCCTGAACTCGATCGGGCTCGCGATGGTCCGGGACCTTCGCCGCGACGCCTATCGGGCTCTCCTCGACCAGTCGACGCGCTTCTCGGCCGAGACCTCGTCGGGCGAGCTGATGAGCCGGCTTCTCGCCGACGCCGAGCAGATCCAGTCGGCCTTCGGCTCCCGGCTCGCCGATTTCGTTCAGGGCATGCTGACGATGGTCCTCGTCCTCGTGTACGTCTTCTCGCTGAACTTCCGCCTGGCCGCGGCGGTGCTCGTGGTCGCGCCCCTCCTCGTGATCCCGATCGTGGCGAATTTCCGCACCCTCCGCAGCTCGGGCTTCTCCGCGCGGGAGCGCATCGGCGAGATGGGGGCGCTCCTCGGCGAGACCCTTCGAGGTCACCGCCTGATCAAGACGTACGCGATGGAGGACTTCGAAGCCGAGCGCTTCGACGCCGCCAATCGGCGCTACTTCGCCGCGAGCCGCCAGACCATGCGCCTCCAGGCGATCAACTCGCCGCTGATGGAGATCCTCGCCGGCGTCGGCCTGGCGCTCGTCTTCGTCTACGCCGCCGGCCAGATCCGGGGCGGGCAGATGACGGTCGGCGGGCTGCTCTCGTTCCTCGCGGCGATCATGATGCTCTACAAGCCGCTCAAGGACGTCACGAAGACGAACATCGTGCTGCAGGTCGCCCTCGCCGCCGCGGAGAGGCTCTTCGACGTGATCGACGGCCAGAACGACATCGTCGAAAAGCCGGGGGCGGCAGACCTCGCGCCCTTCGATCGGCTGCTGCGGTACGAGGGCGTCGCCTTCGCCTACGGGGCCGAGCCGGTGCTCGAGGGCGTCGACCTGGCGATCGCCCGGGGCGAGACGGTCGCTCTCGTCGGCGCCTCGGGGGCCGGGAAGACCACCCTCGTCAACCTGCTGCCGCGTCTCTACGACCCGACGGCCGGCCGGGTCACCCTCGACGGGGTGGACGTGCGCGATGCGACGCTCAAGTCGCTCCGGCGCCAGATCGGCCTGGTGACCCAGGAGACGATCCTCTTCGACACGAGCGTCCGCGAGAACATCGCCTACGGCGAGAAGAACCCGTCCGAAGAGCGTGTCCGCGCCGCGGCGCGCGCCGCCTGCGCCGACGAGTTCATCGAGAGGCTCGAGGGGGGCTACGGCGCGCCCGTGGGGGAGGGCGGCTCGCGGTTGTCGGGCGGACAGCGTCAGCGGCTGGCCATCGCGCGGGCCATCTACAAGGACGCGCCGATCCTGATCCTCGACGAGGCGACCTCGCAGCTCGACGCCGAATCGGAGGCGCTCGTCGCCCGCGCGCTCGCCAACCTGATGAAGGGCCGCACGACGCTCGTCATCGCCCACCGTCTCTCGACGGTCCGGCGAGCAGATCGCATCGCGGTCCTCGAAGGCGGCCGGATCGTCGAGGAGGGCAGCCACAGCGAGCTCTTGACTCGCCGGGGGCTGTATCGCAGGCTCCACGACATGCAGCAGTTCTCCGAGGACGCGGCGACCCCCGCGCCTCCCGCCGCCTCGTGAGCGTTCACAGCATGACCGGTTTCGGCCGGGCGAGCGGCCCGGCCGGCCCGGATCGCTCGGCCGAGGTGTCGGCGCGGAGCGTCAACAGCCGCTTCCTCGACCTGACGATCAAGACCCGCGAAAGCGAGGCCGCCCTGGAGCCGGTGCTTCGCCGCGCCTTCTCGAGACGACTTCACCGCGGCAAGGTCGAAGTGACCCTGCGGTTGAAGCGCCATCGACCCTCCGCGACCGCCATCGCCGTCGACGAGGCCCTGCTCGACGCGCTCGTGACGCGGCTCGACGACCTGTCGAAGCGGTACCCGATCGAGGGAAAGCTCTCGGTGCGGGACCTGATGACGATCCCGCAGGCAATCGTGGTCGAGGCGGCGTCGGAGTCGTTCACCGACGAGGAAGTCTCGGCGGTCGAATCGCTGGCCGAAGGCGCCGCGAAGGCCCTCGTGGCCATGCGCGCCGCCGAAGGGGCGGCCATCGCCGCCGATCTCGCCCCGCGGCTCCAGGCGCTGCGCCGCCGCGCGTCGGCGCTGGCGGCCCGGCGCGAGGAGATCGCGCACCGGCACGCCGAAGCGCTCCGGGAGCGCGTCCGCGCCCTGTTCCCCGACGTCTCGCTCGAGCCGGGCCGCCTCGAACAGGAGGCGGCGCTCGCCGCCGACCGCTCGGACGTCGCCGAGGAACTGCAGCGCCTGCAGGGCCATCTCGAGCAGTTCGAGGGAATCGTGGCGGGCGGCGACGGCTCCGTCGGCAAGTCGCTCGATTTCCTCGCTCAGGAAATCCTGCGCGAGTTGAACACGCTCGGGTCCAAGAGCCGCGACCTCGCCTCGACGCGGGAGATCCTCGAGATGAAGGCCGAGACCGAGAAGGTCCGCGAACAGGTCCAGAACATCGAATGAGCGCGACGCCGCGGGGCTTCCTCTTCATCGTCTCCTCGCCGTCGGGCGGCGGAAAGACGACCCTGATCCGGCGCCTGCTCTCCAACCCTCCGGGGGGCGAACCGCTCCGCTTCTCCGTCTCCCACACGACGCGGGCCCGGCGCGAGGGCGAGCAGGACGGGCGCGAGTACCACTTCGTCTCCGTCAAGGAGTTCGAGGCGATGGCGCGAAACGCCGAGTTCCTCGAGCACAACGAAGTCCACGGGAACTTCTACGGCACCGCGAAGGCCGAGGTCCTGCCGCGTCTGGCCGCGGGGGAGGACGTCGTGCTCGACATCGACGTCCAGGGAGCGCGCGACATCCGCACGGCGCACCCGGAAGCGATCTCGATCTTCATCGTGCCATCCTCGGCCGAGATCCTCGAGAAGCGGCTGCGGGAGCGAGGTCTCGACGGCGAGGATGCCATCCGGAAGCGCCTCATCAACGCCGCCAAGGAAATCGCCCAAGCCGAGTCGTTTCAGTACGTTATCGTCAACGACGCGCTCGAAAGGGCGAGTCTTGAGTTAGAATCCGTGGTTCGCGCTTCGCGATTGACGCCGGCGCGGCAGGCTCGGGTCCTCGAGAGGCTGCGCAAGGACTTCCGCTGAAAGAGGTTGCAGATGATTCAGTCGATTCCTGAAGGTGTGGACAGCAAGTTCCGGCTCGTGCTTCTGATCGCCCGCCGCGCGGAGCAGCTCATGCGCGGAGCCCGGCCGAAGCTCGAGACCGACCGGCCGCTGAAGCCGACCCGCCTCGCGGCGGCGGAATTCGCGGAGGATCAGGTGCGGTGGGGCTACGGCGCCGAGGGCGGCGTGCTCGAGGCTCCCGGTGAGGAGCCGGCGGAGCAGGAAGAGCTGGTCGGCGAAGAAACCCCGCGCTGATCTGCCCGCGCCGTTTCCCATGAACAGGCCCCCGCGGGTCCTTCTCGGCGTCTCCGGAGGAATCGCGGCCTACAAGGCGGTCGAGCTCGTCCGCGAGCTGACGGGACTCGGTGCGGAGGTCCGCGTCGCCCTGACCCGGGGCGCGCGCGAATTCGTCGCGCCCCTGACCTTCGCGGCGCTCTCGAAGCACGAGGTCTTCACCGAGGTCTGGGGTTCGGGCAACGCTCCCTCCGTCGAGCACGTCGAGGTCGCGGCGTGGGCGGACCTCGCGGTCGTCGCGCCGCTGACCGCCCACACGCTCGCCAAGATCGCGCACGGCCTGGCGGACGATTTCCTCTCGACCGCGCTGCTCGCGTATCGCGGCCCGCTCCTGCTCGCCCCCGCCATGGAATCGGCCATGTGGGACAACCCGGCCGTCCGGGAGAACCTGGCCCGCGTGCGCGGACGCGGCGCGGCGATCGTGGGTCCGGGCTCGGGACCGCTCGCCTCCGGCCGGGAAGGCGTCGGCCGCATGGCCGAACCGGCCGAGATCGCCGCGGAGGCGTGGCGCCTCGCGACCGGGCGCCGGAACGACCTCGCCGGCCTGCGCCTTCTCGTCACCGCGGGTCCGACGCGCGAGCCGATCGACCCGGTTCGGTACGTCTCCAATCGCTCGAGCGGCCGCATGGGGCTCGCGCTCGCCGAAGCGGCCCGCGACCGCGGCGCGCGCGTGACGCTGGCGGCAGGGCCCGGGGCCCTGGCCCGGCCCGACGGCCTGCGCGTCCTCGAGTTCGAGACGGCCGACGACCTGCACGCGATCCTCGTGCGCGAGTTTCCCGAGTGCGACGGTCTCGTGATGGCGGCGGCGGTCAGCGATTTCATCCCGCAGGCGAGCGCGGAGCGCCTCCACCGGTCCGACGGCGCGCGATCCCTGGAGCTTCGGCCGGGTCGCGACCTGCTCGCGAGCCTCGCGCCGCTGCGGCGCGGGCAAACCGTCGTCGGCTTCGCGGCCGAGACGGCCGATCTCGAGGCGAACGGCCGCCGCAAGCTCGAGGCCAAGGGCGCGGACCTCGTCGTCGTCAACGACGTGGGCCGCCTCGGGATCGGGTTCGACGCGGAGGACAACGAGGTCCTCATCGTGCGGCGCGACGGCGCCTCCGAGACCATCACGAGGCGATCCAAGCGCGAGGTGGCCGAAAAGATCTGGGACGCCTTCCGCGCGGTCCGGCAAGCCGCACCGGCTGCGCAGCCTTCCCACACGAAGCCCTGACGCCCCTCGCGCGCCGGCGGTAGACTCCGGCGCGTGACGGGGAACGACGGGACGCGCGACCAGCTCGAATTCTTCCGGGACATCGGCGTCCAGGACCTCTTTCTCGAACGCGCCGCCGCGAAGGGCCCCGCCAGCGTGGTGCCCGGTTCGACGCCCGACCTCGCGGCACTGCAGAAGTCCCTCGAGGGCTGTCCCCGATGCAAGCTGTCCGGGACCCGGACGAACATCGTCTTCGGGCAGGGCAATCCGAGCGCGGAGCTGATGTTCGTCGGGGAAGCGCCGGGACGGGACGAGGACGAGCAGGGGCTCGCCTTCGTCGGCCGGGCGGGTCAGCTCCTGACGAAGATCATCGAGGCCATCGGCCGCAAGCGCGAGGACGTCTTCATCGCGAACGTCCTGAAGTGTCGCCCGCCCAACAACCGCAATCCCGAGCCGGACGAGGTCGCGGCGTGCCGGCCGTTCCTCGACGAGCAGATCCGCCTGATCGCCCCCCGGGTGATCGTCACGCTGGGGACGTTCGCGGCGCAGGCGATCCTCGAGACCGACGAGTCGATCGGGCGCCTGCGGGGGCGGTGGCGGGCCGCGCGCGGCGTCCGCGTGATGCCGACGTTCCACCCGGCGTTTCTCCTTCGTTCCCCCGAGCGCAAGAAGGACGTCTGGGAGGACATGAAGCTCGTCCGCGACTTTCTCGCCACGAAATGAGACGGGCGGCCCGAAGGCCGCCCCCCGCGACGCTTACGGCTTGGTCAGGGTCGAGAAGATGGGGAAGTGGCTCGCCGCGCCCATGAAGAACAGCATCGGCACCGAGAGCCAGGAGTTGGCGCGCGAGGCGAGGAAGGCCCGGCGCGCCCAGGCGGCCTGCTCGGCCGGCGCGGGAGCGCCCGTCTCCGCCGTGGCTTTCACCGCCGCGATGATCTTCTTCTGGAGCGGCCAGATGATCATCCAGACGTTCAGGAACATGATCGAGCCGATGCCGCCGCCGATCATGATCGAGATCGACCGGCTGGACGACCCGCCCTTCTGGGCCATCATGGCGGTCGCGTAGCCGATGAAGATCACGACGATCGCGATCGCCAGGGAAAGCACGCGCCCGTCTTTGAGGGCGCCACCGGCGACCGAAGCCCGGAAGAGGCCGGCGATGGCCGTGAACGCGATCGACCAGCCGACCAGGAAGATGGCGAGGGTCAGATGCCGGGGGGCTTCCGTGCCGACGATCAGCGTGTAGTAGATGAACCCCGAGAACCAGGTGAACACCGCGCCCCAGCGGAACCAGAACAGCGCCTTCGGCATGAGGTTCGGCACGACTTTCCCCTTGGTCGCGCCGTCGAGCTCCTTCTGGAACTGGACGTTGACGAGGTTGAAGAAATAGAGCATGCCGATCCACGTGATGCCCGCCAGGAAGTGAATCCAGCGCAGCAGAAACTGAAAGTTGGTCGTAAAGTCTTGAGGCCAACTCAACATCGCATCCTCCTCTGGAAATTGAAGCGGCGTCATCTTCTCACAGGCCGCCGGCGCTGCCGTAGAATCGGCGGTCCGATGCGTTCGCGCGCCCTCTGTCGCGTCTTCGCGAGCGGCCTCACGGTCGCCCTGCTCGCCGGGACGGCCTGCGCCCGCCGGTCCGAGGCCCATGCCCGCGAGGCGGCGACGCCGGTTCCGGGCCCCGCCGCGACGCCGGTGGCGCCGGCGCGTGCCGGAGACGCGGGCTACGAGCTGCGCCCCGCGGAGCGTTCGGCGGTCGACGCGTTTCTGCGGCAGCACCCGGACCTGCGCGTGGCGGCGGACGAGGACCATCGCGGTTCCGAAGACGACGGCGTCGTCGGCCTCTACGGCGTCTATCACCCCTATTTCGTTCGGGGCGACGACAACGACGACGGCATCCTCGATTTCGTGCTGGCGTTCGTCCGGCGCGATTCCGACCGCGACACGCCGTGGTTCTCGGTCGTCGTCTTCGCCGGAAAGCCGGACGGCAGCTACGCGCCCGGCGTGTTCCTCGAGCGGGACATCTCGCTGGCCGACGGCGACCTCTCGGTGGACCGGGACGCGATCGTCGTGACGCCCGACGTTTCGGAGGACGCGGCCCGCCGTTACCGCTGGGACCCCGCCAAGCAGCGCCACGTCTACGTGCGCGACGACGGCGCCGAGGAGCCCGCATCGCCGGCGCCCTCCCAGATCTGAGCGCCGCGCGCCGCACGATCTCGGTCGCGCTTCCGGTGCCCTTGCGCCGGAGCTTCACGTACGCCGTGCCCGGGACCTTTCCGGTGCCCGAGCCGGGCTCGCGCGTGCGCGTGCCGTTCGGCGAGCGGGTGCTCACCGGGGTCGTCGTGCCGGGCGCGGGAGAGCCCGTGGCGGCGGCGCCCGGCGGCCTCCGCGAGGTCCTCGACGTCCTCGACGCCGAGCCGGTGTGCCCACCGGAGCTCCTCACGACGGCGCAACGCGTGGCCGAGCGTTTTTTCGCGGCGACCGGCGAAGTTCTGAAGAGCGTCCTGCCCGCGCGCCTGCCGGCGTCGGGCGCCGTGCGCTACCGCATCACGGAAAAGGGAGCCCTCGCCGGATCCTCCGCGGCGCCCGCCGAGCGCGCCATTCTCGACCGGCTCTCGTCGGGCGACTCGCTCCGCGTCCGCGAGCTTCCCGGCGACGGCGCGCAACGGCGGGCGACCCTCCGCGGGCTCGAGGACAAGGGGTGGATCCGACCCGCCGGAGCGCGGCTGCGCGTTCCCCGGACGGAGCTCGCCTATGACCTCGGCCCGCTGCGCGGGGCGGAGGCGGAGGGCGCGCTCGGACGCAGCCGGCGGGGCCGCGAGATCGTCGGCTGGCTCGCGGCGCTCGGGCGCCCGGCCTCGGGCGCCGAGATTCGCGCGGCGGCGGGAGGCGGCGCGGCCGTGCTGCGTTCCCTCGTCGCTCGCGGCGTCCTGCGGTCGTTCGAGCAGGAGCGGCGCTCGCTCCCCGCGGCGGCACCGGAGCTCTCGCGGTTCGCCCCGACCGAAGCGCAGTCGGCGGCGATCGCCGCGATCACCGAAGCGATCCGCGGCCGCCGGTATTTCCCGGCGCTCCTCGAAGGCGTGACCGGCAGCGGCAAGACCGAGGTCTACCTCCAGGCGATTCGCGCGGCCCTCGCCGCGGGGCGCGGCGCGATCTGGCTCGTGCCCGAAATCGCGCTGACCCCGGTCTTCGCGCGCGAGCTCGGGCGGCAGTTTCCCGCCGACGCCGCCGTGCTTCACTCCGCGCTGTCGGAGCGCGAGCGCGCCGACGCCTGGGATCGGGTCCGGCAGGGCGCCGCGCGGGCGGTGATCGGGCCGCGCTCGGCGGCCTTCGCTCCCGTCGCCGACCCGGGGCTCTTCGTCGTGGACGAAGAGCACGACGCGTCGTACAAGCAGCGGGAGTCGCCTCGTTACGACGCGCGGGAGGCCGCCGCCCTCCGGGCGAGCCAGGCGGGTGCCGCGCTCGTGTTCGGCTCCGCGACGCCGTCGATGGAGGCGTGGCACGCCGCGCGCCGCGGAAAAATCGCCCATCTCCTCCTGCCGGAGCGCATCGCGTCGCGCCCGCTGCCCGCCGTTTCCGTCGTCGACCTGCGCCGCGAGACGGCCCGGCCCGACGAGAAGGGCGTGCCGCTCTTTTCCGCGGCGCTCGTCGACCGGATGCGCGAGGTGTTCGCCCGCAAGGAGCAGGCGATCCTGCTTCAGCCGCGCCGGGGCTTTGCGCCGTTTCTTCTGTGCCGTGACTGCGGGCACGACTTCCGCTGCCGCCAGTGCAGCGTCGCGCGCACCGTGCACGACCGCGGGCGAACGCTCCTCTGCCACTACTGCGGCGAGCGCGCCCCGCGCCCCGCCCGATGCCCGGAGTGCGCCGGCGGCGTGCTCGAGGCGATCGGCGCGGGAACCGAACGGGTCGCGGAGCGCTTCGCCGAGCTCTTTCCCGGCGTCGCGCACGCGATCCTCGACCGCGACACGGCGCGGCGCCCGGGCGGCGCGGCCGCGGTGGTCGAAGCGATGCAGCGCGGCCGGCTTTCCTGTCTGATCGGCACGCAGATGGTGGCGAAGGGGCACGACTTCGCCGGAGTGACCGCCGTGGGCGTCCTGTCGGCCGATACGCTGCTGCACTTCCCGGACTTCCGCTCGGCCGAGAAGACCTTTCAGCTCCTTGCCCAGGTGGCGGGCCGCGCCGGCCGCGGCGACGCGCCCGGCACGGTCCACGTCCAGACGTTCCACCCGGCGCACCCGGCGATCCGCCGCGCCGCCGCGCACGACGTCGCCGGGTTCGCGGAGCAGGAGCTCGAGTTCCGGCGGTCGTTCTTCTACCCGCCGTTCTCGGAGCTCGCGTCGCTGGTGGTCTCGGCCCCGGATCGCGCGAAGGCCGAGCGGACGGCGGCGGAGCTCGGCACGGCGCTGTCGGCCGCCGGCGGCGCGCGCCTGTCGGGTCCGGCCCCGGCGCCCCTCGAAAGGCTGCAGGCCCGCTGGCGCTTCCAGATCCTCCTGCGGGCCGCGGATCGGCGCGCGCTGCTCGCGGCGCTCGCCGCGGCCGTTCCGGAGCGGCCTCCGGCCGGCGTGCAGATCGCCGTCGACGTCGACCCGCAGGATCTGCTCTGAGTCAGGGCCCCGCCGACCCGGTACAATCGACCCGGTGAACACGGACGACGGAAACTTCGAAGAACCCATCCTTCGGCTCCGCCGGCGGATCGAGGAGCTCTCGGCGCTGCCCGACGACGCGGCGCACCGGCGCGAGATCGAGAAGCTCCGGGAAAAACTCGACCGCGTCTCGCGGGAGATCTACGCTAGCCTCACGCCCTGGCAGAAGACCCTGGTCGCGCGGCACCCGGGCCGGCCGTACCCCCTCGATTACGTCGAGGCGCTCACCACGGACTTCGTCGAGCTCCACGGGGACCGGAAGTTCGCCGACGACCCGGCCATCATCGCCGGCTTCGCGCGGTTCCGCGACCGGGCGGTGGCGGTTGTCGGCCACCAGAAGGGCCGCGACACCAAGGAAAAAATCCGCCGCAACTTCGGCATGCCGCGCCCCGAGGGCTTCCGCAAGGCCCTTCGCGTCATGGAGCTCGCCGAAAAGTTCGGCCGGCCGGTGCTGTCCTTCATCGACACCGCCGGCGCCTATCCCGGGATCGACGCCGAGGAGCGCGGCCAGGCCGAAGCGATCGCCGTGAACCTGCGCGCGATGGCTCGGTTCCACGTCCCGATCATCGTCACGGTCACCGGCGAGGGCGGTTCGGGCGGCGCGCTCGCGCTCGGCATCGGCGACCGGGTTCTCATGCTGGAACACTCGACGTACTCGGTCATCTCGCCCGAGGGGTGCGCGTCGATCCTCTGGAAGGACGCGGCGCGCAAGAAGGACGCGGCCGACGCCATGAAGCTGACGGCCGCCGACCTGCGCGACCTCGACGTGATCGACGAGATCGTTCCCGAGCCCCCGGGCGGCGCGCACGCGGACCCCGCGGGATCCGCCGCGGCGGTGGGGGAGGCCGTGGAGCGGCACCTGTCGGAGGTCGCCGACCTGACGCCCGAGGAGCGGCGCGAGCGGCGGTATCGCCGGTTCCGGGCGCTCGGGCGCTTCGAGACCGTCGGCGCTTCGTGAGCGCGGCGCCGCCCGCGCCCACGCCGGACACCGGGGCCGGACGCCGTCTGTCCGACTCGCCGCTCAGAATCGCTTCGATGGCCTCCGAGTGGCTCCTCGACGCCCCCGACCCTTCCAGGGCTGCCCGGCTCGCCGCGAACATCGGCGTTTCGCCGACGCTCGCGGGGCTGCTCCTCGGCCGCGGGATAGAGACCGTGGAGGAGGCCCGACACTTCCTCGTGCCGGACGAATCGGCGCTCCACGATCCCTCGCTCCTCGGCGGCGCCGACGAGGCGGCCGACCTGCTTGCCGCCACCGTCGCGCGCGGCGGACGCATCGTCGTGTTCGGCGACTACGACGTCGACGGCGTGACCGCCGTGGCGCAGCTCCGCGCCGCGTTTGCCCGGATCGGTGGCGACGCCGCCGCCTTCATCCCGCACCGCCTTCGGGACGGCTACGGCCTGAAACCCGCCACCGTCCGGAAGGTTCTCGAGGAGCTGCGTCCCGCCGCGATCGTCACCGTCGACTGCGGCATCGGCGCCGTCGAGGGGGTGGCGTGCGCGCGCGCGGCGGGCGTCGACGTGGTCGTGACGGACCACCATCTCGTGCCGGAGGTGCTTCCGGCCGGCGCCATCGTCGTCAACCCGCGCCAGCCGGGCTGCGCTTATCCCTACAAGGAGCTCGCCGCGACGGCGATCGCGATGAAGATCGCCGAGGCCGTCGGCCGGAGGGCGGGCCGGTCGGTCGCGCGCGAGTCGCTGCTGCGCGCCGCGTGCCTCGGAACGATCGCCGACCTCGTCCCGCTCGAAGGGGAGAACCGCGTGATCGCCGCGCTCGGTCTCGCCGCGCTCGGCACGGCGCGGGCTCCGGGCCTGAAGGCCCTGCTCGCGGAAGCCGGTCTGCCGCCTGGCGCCGCGCCGACCTCGGAGGAGGTCGCGTTTCGCGTGGCGCCACGGCTGAACGCGGCAGGCCGGCTCGACACGGCGATGCTGGCGCTCTCGCTCTTCGAGGAGCGCGACGCCGGCCGGGCCGCCGCCGTCGCTCGCGAACTCTCGCTTCGGAACGCCGAGCGCCAGGCCCTGGAACGCCGCGTGGTGGCCGAGGCCCGCGAGCGAATCGGCCCGGAGCCGGAGCACGCCGTCCTCGTCGAAGCCGATCCCGGCTGGCATCGCGGCGTCCTGGGCATCGCCGCGTCCCGGCTCGCCCGGGAATACCACCGTCCGGTCCTGCTCTTCGGCATGGACGGGGGGCGCGCGAGCGGCTCGGGCCGGTCGATCCCGGGCGTCTCGCTGCACGACATCGTGAAAGAGCTCGAGGACCACTTCACCGACTTCGGCGGTCACGATCAGGCGGTCGGCGCCACGCTGCCCGCCGACGGGTTCGAAAAGTTCCGGGACGGCGCGCTCGCCCTGTTCCGCGAGCGGATCCCTGCGGAAGCACTCGTGCGCCGCGCGCGGGCGGAGGCCGTCCTCCCGATCGAGGACGTCACGCCGGAGATCGCCGCGGAGCTCTCCGTTCTCGAGCCGCACGGCGCCGGGAATCCGCGACCCGTTTTCCTGGCTCACGACGTGGAGGCCGAGGGCCCGTTCCAGCCCGTCGGCGCCTCGGGACTCCGCGGTCGGCTCCGGGGCCGGCGCGGCGGCCTGCGGGCGATCGCCTGGCAGCCGCCTGCCGGCTTCGGGGACCTCGCGGCCCCGGGTCGGCGGTTCGACGCGCACTATCGCATCGCGGAAGACCGGCGCGGCTACGGCCTCCAGGTCGAGATCCTCGAGGCCCGCCCGGCCTCGGGCGGCCGACGATGAGAATCCGCCGCTCGGAGCTCGTCGTTCTCGCCGTCGCGCTCGCATTCGCGGCGGTCCTCGTGCTGTCGTTCCGGTCCGGTCGGAGGCCCTCGCGCGGCGGGAGGGAAGCCACGTCCGCTCCGGGCCCGGTCCCGGGCCTCCACGGACAGGCGACCACGATGCTCGACGGCTTCGACTTCACCGAGGAGTCGGGGGGCAAGCCGATCCTGCGCATCAAGGCCGACCGCACGGTCGGCTACGGCGCCGCGGCCGGCCTGGCGCCCGACCTCTACGCCGGCGAGAAGGTCACGCTCACCGTCTATCCCGACGACGGAGCGCCGGTGACGGTCCACGCCGACAAGGGCACATACGACGAGCACAGCCGCGAGGCGCGGCTCACCGGCAACGTCCACTGGTCCGACGAGCAGGGCGCGATGGCCGAGACGAGCGAAGGCATCTTCCGCCCGAGCGCCCGAGCGCTCGAGCTTCCGAAGCCGATCCACTTCGCGCGCGGCTCGATCGACCTGAACGCGCCGTCGGCCCGGTACGACTTGAACGAGCGGGCGCTGCACCTGGCGGGCCCGATCCAGGGCGCGGGGTCGGGGTCGGATTCGGCCGGGCTCTCGAAGATGACCGCGCGCTCGGGGATCTTCCGACGCGAGCAGGGAGTCCTCGAGCTCGAGACGGTCGACGGCGCGTCGAAAGCCGGGGACCGATACGCCGCCGACCACGTCGTCGTCAAGACGAGCACGCCCGGCGGAACCACCGAGTGGATGCGGGGCACGGGGAACGTCCACGGCATCCTGGCCACGAATCCGACCGGGCGCTCTTCGGCCGCGCCGCTCGAGCGCCAGTACTCCGGAGAGGAGAGCCTCCTGACCTTCGATGCCGCCGGAAAGGCAAAGACCCTGGCCTTCTCGGGGTCCCCGGCGCTGTTGTGGGAGCCGGGGCGCCGGCTGACGGCGCCCCGGATCGACCTCACCTTCGAGGAGGGCCGGCTCGCCGCCGCGCACGCGACGGGCGGAGTGCGCGTCGAAGGCAACGACAGCCGGGCCCAGTCCGACGAGGCGAGCGCGGGCTTCACGAAGGAAGGCGACGCCCAGAACCTGGTGCTCGACGGTTCGGTCCGCGTCGAGACGGAAGGCCGCAAGGGCGACGCCGCGCGCGCGGTCGAGCTCGATCAGAACGGTCTCTGGCTGCTGACCGGCGATGGCGCGCACGCGGCGCGCGTGGAGAGCGGCGCCTCCAAGCTGTCGGCCGACCGCATCGAGCTCGATCACCCGCGCCAGCAGGTCCGCGGCCAGGGTCACGCCCGGGCCGTCCTCGGCAGCGATCCGCAGAAGCCGCGCGCCGTCACTTTCGTCGGCGACCCGAAAAGGCCGAGCTTCGGCAAGGCCGACCGCATCGTGCTCGACGACGCCGCGCAGCTCGTGACGCTCTCGGGTTCGGCGTCGCTCTGGCAGGACGACTCCTCGCTCTTCGGCGACGACATCACGCTCTCCGACGCGCAGAAGACGGTGACGGCGGTGCAGAACGTGCGGGCGGTGCTCGCCCCCGACCGTAAGACGAGGCCGGCCGAGAAGGCCGCGTCGGTCGTGACGTCCAGGCGGCTGCTCTATCGCGAGACGGACCGCACCGGCCGGTTCGACGGCGGCGTCTCCGTCTCGCGCGGCGCCGACTGGAAGGCGACGGGCGGCGAGTCGACGGCCTGGCTCGGCAAGGACCGGGGCGTCGACTGCATGGAAATCTCCGGCGACGTCGACCTCGCCGATCGCGCGGCGGGTCGGACCGCGAAAGCGGAGAAGGCGGTCGACTATCCGAACCAGGGCAAGACCGTGCTGTGGGGCTCGCCGGCCCGCGTCGTCAGCGCCGGCGGCAGCCAGGTCGCCGGGGCCGTCTTGACGATCTTCGACCAGGGGGGTAGGGTCGAGATCACCGCGCCGGAAGGCGGCAAGACCGAGACCATTCACCGAACCGAGAAGAATTGAGCGAGACGGCGCCGGGATCCGAACCGGAACGGCCGGTCCTAGCGGCCGAAGGCCTCGTCAAGGTCTACGGCGGGCGCACGGTCGTGCGGGACGTGTCGCTCGGGATCGCCGCGGGCGAGATCGTGGGGCTCCTCGGCCCGAACGGAGCCGGCAAGACGACGATCTTCTCGATGGTCGTCGGGCTCGTGCGCCCGGACCGCGGCCGGGTCAGGCTCGGCGCGCAGGACGTCACCGACCTGCCGATGTACCGCCGGGCGCGCGCGGGCGTCTCGTACCTGCCCCAGGAGCCGTCGGTCTTTCGCAAGATGACCGTCGAGGAGAACCTCCTCGCGATCCTGGAGACGCTGGCGCTCGGTCCGGAAGAGCGAGCCGAGCGCTGCCGCGCGCTGCTTGCCGAGTTCGGCCTGACCGAGCTCGCGAAGGATCGCGCCTATTCGCTGTCCGGCGGCGAACGCCGGCGGGTCGAGATCGCGCGCAGTCTCGTTCTGTCGCCCTACTTTCTCCTGCTCGACGAACCGTTTGCGGGAATCGACCCGATCGCCGTTCTGGATATTCAGAAAATCGTGCGCCGGCTCGCGTCCTCCGGCATCGGCGTGCTCATCACGGACCACAACGTCCGCGAGACTTTGAGCATCGTGGACCGGGCTTATATAATCAGCGGGGGAGAAATTCTTCGAGCGGGCACGCCTCTTGCACTCTCGAACGACACCGTCGTGAAAAAGATCTACCTCGGGGAGGGATTCCGGCTCGACTAGGGCCGTCGCCATGGCGCTGGAACAGAAGCTGAACCTCCGGCTCTCGCAGCGGCTGGTCATGACGCCGTCGCTGCAGCAGGCCATCAAGCTGCTCCAGATGTCGCGCCTCGAGCTCCAGGAAGTCCTGAACCAGGAGATGGTCGAGAACCCCATCCTCGAAGAGCAGGAGGAGGCCGCCGAGGCCGAGCGGGCCGAGACGCCGCGCGACGAGGAGACCCCGCCGGCCGCGGAGAGCGCGCCCGCCGCCGAAAAGGAGCGGGATTCCTTCGAAGAGATCGACTTCAACTCCTACTTCGAGGACTACCTGGACTCGGCCTACAACCCCCGCCAGTACCAGGAGCAGCCCGAGGAGTTCTCGCTCGAGAACGTCCTGACGCGGCCGGACGGCCTTCCCGAGCACCTGAACTGGCAACTCTCGATGTCCGACGCGAGCCCCGCCGCCCGCGAGATCGCGGCCTACCTGATCGGGAACATCGACGAGGACGGCTACCTGCGCGTGTCGCGCGACGAGATCCGCCAGGCGCACTACGAGAACGACAGCGACGTCGAGGCCGCGCTCGCGCTCGTGCGCTCCTTCGACCCGCCGGGCGTCGGCGCGTTCGACCTTCCCGACTGCCTGCTGCTGCAGCTGTCCGCGCTCGGGGTGGAAAACGCGCTGATCGAATGCATCATCCGCGAACACTGGCCGGCGTTCCTGAACCGGCAGTTCGTGCCGCTCGCGAAGACGCTCGGCGTCGGGATGTCGGAGATCCAGGCCGCCTTCGAGATCATCAAGAACCTCGAGCCGAAGCCCGGGCGCAAGCACTCCTCCGACCGGACGATCTACGTCGAGCCCGACGTCTTCGTGCGCAAGATCGGCGACGACTACGTGATCCAGCTCTCCGAGGACGGCCTGCCCAAGCTGCGCATCTCGGCGGCGTACCGGCGTCTCCTGCGCGGCGGCAACGGCGCGATCGGCGCGGAGGCGGCAACGTATCTCAAGGACAAGATGCGCTCGGCCATCTGGCTCATCAAGAGCCTCGACCAGCGCCAGCGGACGATCTACAAGGTCGCCGACTCGATCGTGCGCCACCAGCGGAGCTTCCTCGACCACGGCATCGAGCATCTGCGCCCGCTCGTCCTGCGCGACGTCGCCAACGACATCGGCATGCACGAGTCCACCGTCTCCCGCGTCGTCTCCAACAAGTACATGCACACGCCGCGCGGCCTCTTCCCGATGAAATACTTCTTTCACAGCGGCATCGACTCGTCGCAGGGCGACGACGTCTCGTCGTTGTCGATCAAGAACAAGATCTCCCGGATCGTCGACGAGGAGGACGCGCGCCGGCCCCACTCCGATGCGCGCATCACGCAGAAGCTCCGCGCCGAGGGCATCCAGATCGCCCGCCGCACGGTCGCCAAGTACCGGGAGGAGCTGCGCATCCCTTCGTCCTCGCAGCGCAAGCAGAGTTTCTAGCCAACCCAGGAGGTGCTCATGGCCGTGGAATGCACGGGTCGCAACGTCTCGGTGACTCCCTCTCTCAGGTCCCTCGCCGAAGAGCGCGTGCAGCGTCTCGAACGGCATCTCGGCGGACCCGCCGAGGTCCGGGTCGTCCTGTCGCACGAGAAGCACCGGTTCGGCGCCGAGGTGATCGCGGCGCACGGGCGCCGGCGGTGGAAGGCGCAGGAAGAGACGGCCGACCCGCGGGCAGCGCTCGCGCTGGCCTTCGAAAAGATCGACGCCCAGGCGATGCGCGACACCGAGAAGCGGCGGGACCGCAAGCACCGCGATGGACGATTCCCGGCGGCGGTGGCGGCTCCCCGGGCGAAGGCCGCCCCGGCCCGCCCGGGGCGCGGCGCCCGCGTGGTGCGCGGGCGCACGTCCGCGGTCAAGCCCATGGGAGTGGACGAAGCGGCCCTGGCCATGGAATCCTCCGGTCAGGAAGTGCTCGTGTTTCGCGACGCCTCGAACGAACGCGTGTCGGTGCTCTACCGCCGGCGCGACGGCGACCTCGGACTGATCGTGCCCGAATGCTGAGTCCCGATCCCGGAACGGCCGGCGCGGCGCGGGGGGTGGAGAATCTCCTCGACCGGCGCCGCGTCTACCACGGCTTGCCCGGCGGTTCCCGCGAGGAGCTGCTCGAGGAGCTCGCGGCGCGGCTGGCGGCCGACGGAGCCGTCGCGGATCCCGGGGAGCTCACGGCGCGCCTGATCGACCGCGAGCGCCTCGGCTGCACGGGCCTCGGAGGCGGCGTCGCCATTCCGCACTGCAAACTGCGGCACCTGGCGGGCGTCGTCGTGGCGGTGGCGTCGACGGCGGTTCCGGTCGACTTCGGCGCCGCCGACGGCGTCCCGATCGACCTCGTCTTTCTCGTGGCGTCTCCCGCAGACGCGCCGGCGGCGCACCTCCAGGCCCTGGCGCGCGTCTCGCGCCTCCTGCGCACACCCGGCGTCGTCGACGGCCTCCGGGCGGCTCGCTCCGCCGACGAGATGGCCGGCCTCCTGAGGAACGCCCAGGGCGCGCTGGCGGTCGCGCCGTGACGGCTTCGGGAGCGCAGCGGCCGACGCCGGCCCTGACCGCCGAGATCCTCCGGACGCCCGCCCTCGAGGACCTCGAGATGCGGGTGCTCGCCGGCGAGACCGGCTTCGGCAGGTCGATCTCCTGGGGCCGCATCCAGCGGCCCGGCCTCGCGCTCGCGGGGTTCATCCCGTACATCAAGCCGGGCCGAATCCAGATCCTCGGCGAAAGCGAGCTCAATTACCTCGACACCCAGCCCCCGGAGGTCCGGCGCGAGCGGATCGAAGCGATCTGCGCCCTGGCGGTCGCCGCCTTCGTCATCACGAAGGGCCAGGCCCCGCCGGACGACATCATCCGGGAGTGCCGGCGCCGCGAGATCCCGCTGCTCGTCTCGGATCGCACGACGTCCGTGGTCATCCAGTCGATCACCCGCGTCCTCGAGGACGAGCTCGCGCCGGCGACGACGCTGCACGGCGTCCTCGTCGACGTCTACGGCATGGGCGTGCTGCTGCTCGGCGAGTCGGGCATCGGCAAGAGCGAATGCGCGCTCGACCTCGTGCACCGCGGGCACCGCCTCGTCGCCGACGACGCCGTCGAGATCCGCCGCTATCCAAACGGTGCCCTCGTCGGCCGAGCGGCCGAGATGATCCGGTACCACATGGAGCTGCGCGGCATCGGCATCATCAACATCAAGCACCTGTTCGGGGTCTCGGCGGTTCGCACCTCGAAGTCGATCGAGCTCGTCATCGAGCTGCAGCGGTGGGATCCCTCGAAGAAGTACGACCGCCTCGGGTTGGACGGCGAAACCTACGCCATCCTCGAGCGAGAGCGGCCGCTCCTGCGCCTCCCGGTGGCGTCCGGCCGGAACCTCGCGCTCCTGATCGAGATCGCCGCCCGGAACGAACTCCTGAAGAGCCAGGGCTACGACGCGGCCAAGGAGTTCGCCCGCCGGGTCGACGAGGAGATCGCGCGGAACGCTCCGGAGGATGCGGCATGGCGCTGAGCTCGGCGCCGCGGCCGTCCGCTCCGGCGCCCGTGCCCGAGAGCCTCGTCGTCGTCACCGGGCTCTCCGGTTCCGGCAAGAGCTACGTGAACAAGTGCCTCGAGGACATGGGGTACTTCTGCGTGGACAACCTGCCGCTCGAGCTCGTCGAACCGCTGCTCGACCAGGTGTCCACGAAGAAACGCGTCGGGATCATCCTCGACGTCCGCAACCTCGACTTCGCGGCGCGGTTCCCCGAGATCCTGGGCCGCCTGCGCCGCCGCGTGCCGGGAACCCGGCTCCTCTTTCTCGACGCCTCCGAGGAATCCCTGATCCGCCGTTTCTCGGAGACCCGCCGACCTCACCCGCTCGCCGGCAAGGTGCCGCTCCTCGAGGCCCTTCGGCGCGAGCGTGCGATGCTCGAGGAGGTGCGCGCCGTCGCCGACGTCGTCGTGGACACGTCGGCGATGACCGTTCACGAGCTGCGCTCCTTCATGCAGAAGACGTTCGTCGGCGACCCCGAGTCGACCGGCATGGTCGTGTCGGCGACCTCCTTCGGCTACAAGTTCGGGATTCCGCACGACGTGGACCTGCTCTTCGACGTCCGGTTCCTGGCCAACCCGCACTTCGTGCCGGAGCTGAAGGGAAAGACGGGCATGGATCCCGCCGTCGCGGCCTACATCGAGAAGGACCCGGAGACGCATGCCTTCCTCGAGCGCCTCGAGGGCTTCCTCGACTACCTGCTGCCGCAGTTCGACCGCGAACACAAGAGCTACCTGTCGATCGGCATCGGGTGCACGGGCGGGAAGCACCGCTCGGTCTACATCGCCGAGCAGCTCGCCGCACGCCTCCACGAGCGGGGTTACCCCGTGCGCGTGTCCCACCGGGACGCCACGCGCGAATGAGATAATGCCGGCCTCCGATGATTGGGATACTGCTCGTGACCCACGGCAGGCTCGCGGAAGAGCTGCGCGCCGCCGCCCTGACGATCCAGCCCGGCCTCGAGCGGATCGTCGCGGTCGCCCTCGAGTGGAGCGAAACCGGTGAAGACGCGCGGGAGAAGATCCGGCGCGGGCTCGAGCAGGCCGACGAGGGCGACGGCGCCGTGATCCTGACCGACATGTTCGGGGGAACGCCCACGAACCTGACGCTGCCGTTTCTCCGGAAGGACCGCGTCGAGATCGTCACCGGCGTCAACCTGCCGATGGTCCTGAAATGCGCGTCGCTGCAGTCGAGCGGCCGGCCGGTCACCGAGGTCGCCCACGTCGCCAAGGACCGGGGTCAGCGCTCGATCTACGTCGCCTCGGACCTCCTCGCCGAGGAAGCCGAGCCGACACCGGCGGGCGCGGGGGAGAAGCGCCTGCCGTGATCGAACGCCAGCTCGCGATCCGCAACCGCCTCGGCCTGCACGCGCGGGCGGCGGCCAAGTTCGTCCAGACGGCCAGCCGCTTCCGGTCCGAGGTCAAGATCCGCAAGAACGGCGAGGAGGTCGACGGCAAGAGCATTCTCGGCATCCTCCTGCTCGCGGCTTCGCAGGGAACTCGCATCACGCTGGCCGTCTCGGGCGAAGACGAGAACGATGCCTTCGCCGCCGTCGAGGACCTGATCGCCCGCAGCTTCGACGAGGAAGAGTAGCCGGGTCTCGCGGCCACCATGCTCCAGGGTCTCTCCGTCTCTCCGGGCGTCGCCGTCGGCCGGGCCGTCATCCTTCGATTCGGCCGTCTTCCGGCTTTTCGGCGGGCGGTCCCGCCCGAAGAGTTCGAGCGGGAGGAGCGCCGCCTGCGCCGGGCCGCGGCGCGGGCCGCCGAGGAACTGTCGCGCCACTCGCGGGAAGCCAAGGGCGACATGGGCACCGAGCTCGCCGCGATCCTGGAGGCGCACAGCCTCATCGCCGGCGACGAGACCTACCTCGGCGGGATTGCCGAGCGCATCCGGCGCGACCGCGTCAACGCCGAGTGGGCGCTCGCCGAGGTCACGCGCGAGCTCGGCGAACGGCTGGCCGCTGCCGATTCGGCCGCCATGCGCGAGCGGGAGGCCGACATCGCGGACGTCGCTCGCGAGATCGGGGCCCAGCTCTCCGGTGGAAGCCGGCCGGGCCCCGGCGAGCTTCCGCGCGGGTCGATCCTCGTGGCCGACGAGCTCTCGCCGGTCGACGCGGCCCGGCTGGATCCGCGCCGCGTGCGCGCCCTGGCGCTCGAGCGGGGCGGCCCGACCTCGCACGCGTCGATCATCGCGCGCTCGTTCGGGCTCCCGGCCGTCGTCGGGATTCCCGACCTTTGCGAAGCGGTGTCGCCCGATCGCCCGATCATCGTGGACGGTGACCGCGGGCTCGTGGACATCGCGCCGACCCGCCAGCGGCTGCGGCGCGGGCTCGTCCGGGAGCGCGAGGAGCGCGAGCGCTTCCGGCGCCTGCGCGGCCGTGCGACCCGGCCGGCGGTGACCGCCGACGGCGTGGCGATCGCCGTCCGCGCGAATCTCGAGCTCCCCGAGGAGACCGCCGCCCTCGAGCGTTATCCGGCCGAGGGCGTGGGACTCTTCCGCTCCGAGTTTCTGTACCTGCGGGCCTTGCCGCGCTCGCCGGGCGTCGAGGAGCAGCGCGCGGCCTACGAGACGCTGCTCAGGGCCGCGGCACCGCACCCGGTCGTCGTGCGCACTTACGACCTCGGCGGGGAGAAAGGCATTGGTCCGGCTCCCGGGGAAAATCCGGCGCTCGGGCTGCGCGGCATCCGCTATTGCCTCGCCCACCCGGAGCTCTTCGAAGAGCAGCTGACCGCGCTCTGCCTCGCCGCCCGCTCGGGCGAGCTGCGGATCCTCCTGCCGATGGTGACGTCGCTCTCGGAGCTCCAGGCCGCCCGCGCGCTGCTCGCGGCGGTTGCCGCCCGCACCGGCCTGGCCGAGCCTCCGGAGCTCGGCGTGATGATCGAAGTGCCCTCGGCGGCGCTCCTGGCGGACCGGCTCGCGCGGGAAGCCGATTTTTTCTCGATCGGGACCAACGACCTCGCCCAGTATGCGCTGGCCGTCGACCGCGCCAATCGCGACGTCTCGTCTCTCTATCGGCCGCTCCATCCGGCGGTCCTGCGCCTGATCCAGTTCGTCGTGCGGGCCGGGCATGCGGCCGGCCGGCCGGTCGCCGTGTGCGGCGAGCTCGCGGCCGACCACACCGGCGCGGCGGCTCTCGTCGGGCTCGGCATCACCGATCTCTCGGTCACGCCCGTGGCGATTCCCGACCTGAAGGAACATCTCTCGACGCTCGACGCGGCTCGCGCCCGAGGCCTCGCCCAGCGGGCCCTCGAGGCCGCCGAAGCCGCCGACGTGGAGCGCATTTTCGGAGGCACGGCATGAGGACGGTACCGAAGCCCTGGGGCAGCGAGCTCGTTTTCGCGGAGAACGACCGCTACGCGGGCAAGATCCTCCGTCTCGAGGCCGGGCACGCGCTGTCGTTGCAGTACCATGAAAAGAAGGACGAGACGATCTATGTCCTGGAGGGCGAGCTCGACCTGGAGGTGGACGAGGGTGGGACCATGCAGACGCGAAGGCTGAAGGCCGGCGAGGCCTACCGCATTCGCCCTCTCGTCAGGCACCGGATGCGCGCCGATCGGCCCTGCAGGATCCTGGAGGTCTCTTCGCCCGAGCTCGACGACGTGGTCCGCCTCGAGGACGCCTACGGTCGGGCGGGTACCAGGGATCCATGAACGGCCGCCGTCGGCCGCGCGGACTGACCCGGCGCCTCCGGTGCGCCGCGGTCGGTTTCGCCTGCGCCGGGATCTTAGCGGCCCAGAATCCACCCAGGACGGCGACACCAGCTCCACGCCTCTCAGGTGGTTTCGGGCGTCCGAGGGCCACGCCCCCTCCGACACCGGAGATCGATCCGTCCATTCACGGCCAGGGCATGTCGGACGTCGTCAGCGCCGCTCATGGGTCGAAAGCGGGAACGCCTCCCGAGAAGAGTTCCCTCACGATCGACAACAAGTCTCTGGTGAAGAACCCTCAGAAGGGGAGGGTGACGACCGGCAAAGCGCAGCCGACTCCGGCCCGGCCCGGTCCCACCCAGCCTTCCGCCCCGCCGGCCGCGGCGGCGAGTCCTGCCGCGGCGCCGGCCGCCCCTCCCTCCGGCGGCGAAGCCGAGTGGAAGGAAATCGCCGCGAAGGCGCGCAAGCGCGTGGCCGACGACAAGACGCGCGTCGGCGAGCTCGAAGCCGCGACGAAGAAGCTCGAGAACGATTTCTACGCCTGGGACGACGGCCAGTATCGCGACCGCGTGATCAAGCCGGCCTGGGACCGCTCGCGGAGCGACCTCGAGACGGCGAAGCAGGAGCTGGCCGAGGCCGAGAAGGACCTCGCCGATCTGCCGGAGAAGGCGCGCAAGGCCGGGGCGCTCCCGGGCTGGATTCGCGAATGATCGGGGAGGATCGGGGACGCGCCCTGCCTTCTTACCGCGTCGAGACGTGGGGCTGCCAGATGAACGTTCTCGACGGCCAGCGCATGGCTGGCCAGCTCGAGTCCCAGGGGCTCCGTCGAGCCGGCGAGGGGGAAGAGGCGGGCGTGATTCTCCTCAACACCTGCTCGGTGCGGGAGAAAGCCGAGGCGAAAGTTTTCAGCGCGCTCGGCACCCTCGCCCGGCGCAAGCAGGAGAATCCCGATCTGGTCATCGGCGTCACGGGGTGCGTGGCCCAGGTGTCCGGCGAGGAAATCCTGGAACGGGCGCCGTGGGTGGACTTCGTCGCCGGGACAGGACAGGTCGAGTCGATCGGAGACCTCGTCGCCCGGGCGCGCCGCGACCGCCGGCAGGCCCTCGAGCTCGAGCTTCCCGAGGAGGACCCGGTCTACCAGTTCCGGCAGATCGCGCGCGACTCGGCCTTTCAGGCATACGTCACCGTCATCGAAGGCTGCGATCAGTACTGCACGTTCTGCATCGTGCCGTTCACCCGAGGGCGTGAGCGCTGCCGCCGCTCGACCGAGATCCTGGCGGAGCTCGATCACCTGGCGCGCGCCGGCTACACGGAAGTCACTCTGCTCGGACAGACGGTCAACGCGTACCGGGACCCCGAGACCGGATCGGGCCTCGGGTCGCTGCTCCGCCTGGCCGCCGCCGTGCCGGGGCTTTCTCGCGTCCGGTTTCTGACCTCCCACCCGGCGCTGGTGGACGACGACCTCGTGGCGGCCCTCGCCGAGGGCGGAAAGCTCGCCCCGTACTTTCACCTCCCGGCGCAATCCGGGTCCGACCGGATCCTGAACCGCATGAAGCGCCGCTATACCGCGGCCGAGTACGTGGAGACGATCGGCCGGATCCGGAAGCACATCCCGGAGATCGCGATCTCGACGGACTTCATCGTCGGCTTTCCGGGCGAGTCCGAGGACGACTTCGAGGCGACCCTCGAGCTCGTCCGGACCGTGCGGTTCTCGAACGTCTTCGGATTCCGCTACTCCCGCCGTCCGGGCACCGCGGCGGCGCGGTGGGGAAGCCAGGCCGAGGTGCCGGACGAGGTTTCGGCCGGCAGGCTCGCGCGCCTCCTCGACCTGCAGGCCGTCCTGCAGCAGGAGACCAACGGAGCCCTGGTCGGACGAGAATTCGAGATCCTGGTCGAGGGAGAGGACCGGGAGGGGCAGAGCCGCGGCCGCACGCCGTGCAACCGGATCGTGCACGTCGAGGACGGGGGCGGAAAGCTCAGGGCCGGGGACTACGCCGCCGTCCGCATTACGCGCGGCTTGCCGAATTCGCTGATCGGGAGGATGGCCGGATAGGGACCCACGGGTACCCGGGGAGCGCGACATGATCAAGATGGAAATCAAAGGCCTCCTCATGGACCCCGTTTCCAACATGCCGGTCGTGATCCTGCGCGACACCGAGAAGGGCCACTTCCTTCCGATCTGGGTGGGCCTCTTCGAGGCCAACGCCATCGCCCTCGAGATGGAGAAGGTGGCCACGCCCCGTCCCATGACGCACGATCTCCTGAAGAACGTCCTCGCCGAGCTCGACGCCCGGGTGGAAAAGGTCGTCATCAACGACCTCCGGGAAAACACCTTCTTTGCGCGCATCCACCTGGCGCGGAAGGACTCGACCCTCTCGATCGACAGCCGCCCGAGCGACGCGATCGCCCTGGCCCTGCGCTCCCAGGCGGAGATCTTCGTCGAGGAAGAGGTGCTCGAGAAGAGCCGGACCCTCCACGCCGAGGGCTCGGAACAGGACCCGGACCGGCTCCGCAAGTGGCTCGAAGAGGCGAGCACGGACGAGCTCGGGAAATACCGCATGTAGGGATCCCGTCCGGGAAATCCCACGGGTCTCCGAAAAGACCTGCGTTGTACACTCGCCCCCGTGATCATCTCCATCACCAATCAAAAGGGCGGCGTCGGAAAGACCACGACCGCGATCAATCTCGCCGCGGCCATGGCCCAGAAGGGCATGAAAACCCTGCTCGTGGACCTCGACCCACAGGGCAACAGCACGATGTCGTATCTCGACCGGAAGTCGATCCAGAAGTCGATGTTCGAGGTGCTGGTCGAGCCCGAGACGAAACTCCGCGACGTCATACGCCCCTCGGGAATGAAGAACCTGGACATCGCACCGGCGCGGATCTCGCTCGCGAAGCTCGAGTCCAAGCTGCTCGGGGAGATCGATGGTCACTTCCGGCTCCGCGACAAGCTCGACCCGGTGCGCCGCTCCTACGACGCGATCCTGATCGATACGCCCCCGACCCTCGGCATGATCACGGTCAACGCCATGGTGGCCTCGACCCACATCCTGATCCCGATCCAGTCCTCGTACTTCGCGCTCGAAGGAACGGACGATCTCCTCGAGACGATCGACAAGATCAAGGCCCGCCCGAATCCGAACCTTCAGATCCTCGGGGTCGTCATCACGCTTCACGACAAGCGGACGGTGCTCGGCAAGGACGTCTACAAGCAGATCGCGGGAGTCTTCGGCAAGAAGATCTTCAAGACCACGATCTCCAAGAGCGTCCGTCTCGAAGAGAGCCCCGCCCACCAGGAATCGATCTTCACGTTCGCGCCGCGCTCGAGCGGCGCCGCCGAGTACTACTCCCTGTCCGAGGAGGTGCTTTCCCGTGTCTAAGCGCCGCGGCCTTCCCGTGGAATCGCACATGAAGCACGACGCTCATTTCGTCGACTCGCTGTCCGAGCGCTTCGGTGCCGCGATCGGCCGGAACATTCCGATCGACGAGATCGAGACGAACCCCGGCCAGCCGCGCCGAAGCGTCGGCGATCTGTCGGAGCTCCGGATGTCGATCGAATCCAAGGGCGTCCTCGAGCCGCTGCTCGTCCAGCCGATCGCCGAGGGCCGGTTCCGGATCATCGCGGGGGAGCGCCGGTTTCGCGCCGCCATGGAAGCCGGACTCGCGGAGGTTCCCTGCATCGAGCTCGACGTCCCCGAAAACGAGGTCATGGAGATCGCCCTCATCGAAAACCTCCATCGCCGGGACCTCCACCCGTTCGAGGAGGCGATGGGCTACGCGTCCCTCGCCGACACTCACGGCTACACGCAGCAGCAGATCGCAAAGACGATCGGGAAGTCGCGCGTCTCGATCACGGAGTCGATGTCGCTTCTTCAGATCCCGGAACGGCTGCGCGAGAAATGTCGGCGCGCCGACATCGACGCGCGGTCCGTGCTCCTCGAGATCGCGCGCCTCGGCGACGAAGAGAAAATGGAAGAGGCGATCGCGCAGGTCGCGAGCGGATCGACACGCGACGACCTTCGCGAGCAGAAGAAGGGGAGCGCCGATGGCAAGACGAAGCCCAGGCCGTTCCACTTCGTGTTCCGTCCGAAAGACGGCCCCTATCGGATCGACGTCTCGTTCCAGAAGTCCCGGGTCCAGCGGGAAGAGCTGATCGAGGCGCTCAAGCAGGTCCTGCGTCAGCTCGAGTCCGGCGAACTCCCGTTGAAGCACAAGTAGCCGACCCCGCCTCGGGCCGACTCGTGAACTTCACCGCGCTGGCTTCGGCCGCGACCGCGAACTTCGTCGAGCACGCGACCCGGACGGTGAGCTCCCATCCGGGAGCAGACGTCGCGGTGACGTCCGATCTCGTCGTCAGCGACTCGGGCCTCGAGATCGACACCTTCAACATCGTCTGCGCCGCAAAGCTCGGCGAAGGCGGGGTCGGCGTGGCCGTGCGCCGCGTTCGCGCGCAGTTCGGGTCGCGAGCGTTCTCGTGGTGGGTCGCCCCGGGAGACCTGCCCGCCAACCTCGGCGTCAGGCTGGAGGCGGAAGGGCTCCCGCCTTCGGAGTCTTGCCTCGCGATGTTCGCCGACGTGGTCGTCGGGGAACTCCCTCCGATCGCCGAGGGCGTCCGCATTCGCCGCGTCCGGACGCCCGATCAAATGGCGAGCTATGCGGCGATCAGTGCAGCCAACTGGGCGCCTCCGGACAGGATTCTCGAAGGCCTCTACCGAAGCTCGGCCCCGGCCCTTCTCGAGACCGGGTCGCCCCTCCGGTTCTATGTCGCGGAGCGCTCGGGAGCCCCGGTAGCCGGAGTCGAGATCGTGCTGGCGGCCGGCGTAGCGGGCGTCTACGGCCTCTCGACGCTCCGGGAGCTGCGAAGGCAGGGAATCGGAACCTCGATACTCGCCGGCGCCCTCGCCGATTCGCTCGCGCCGTCCGGAGGCCGCGTCGTTCTCCAGGCCGCGGCAGAAGGAGTCGGCCTTTATCGGCGCCTCGGTTTCGCGGAGTTCGGCTCCATCGTGGAGCACAAGCCCCGTCCGTAGTGTCCGATAAGATATATTATGTTAAATACGTGATCTGACGCCCCGGTCACACGCCGTTGCCTGGAGCCCCGCCGGCTTTACTTCACGGCCTCCCGTCTGCACTATCGCTCCTGATGCGCCTGGTCTCGCGGTCCGTCATCCGGGAGATCTGGCCGCCTTTTCTCCTCGGCTTTGCCGCCTACACCTTCGTCCTCCTGATCCGGACGATCCTCTTTCTCGCCGACTTCGCCGTCCGCCGGAGCGCCGCGGTCTGGGAGGTCGCGCGCCTGGTCGCGCTGTCGCTGCCGTGGATCGTCGTCCTGACCCTCCCGATGGCGTTTCTTCTCGGCGTCCTGATCGGCGTCGGCCGGCTCTCGGCGGATTCCGAGGTCGTCGCGCTCCAGGCGTGCGGCCTCGGCCCGTCGGCGTTGCTGAAGCCCGCGCTGTCTGCCGCCGCGCTCCTGTCGCTGCTCGTCTTCGGGATCTACAACGTCGTGCTGCCCGCCACCAACGCGGCCCTCGAGCGGTCCATGGCCCGGGTGGCCGCGACGTCGATCGTCAACGTCGTCAGCCCCCGCACCTTCCGGGAGCCGCGCCCGGGTATCCTCTTTTTCTTCGACCGGATCGACCCGGACGGGAAGGGCTTCCAGGGCGTATTCCTGAAGCTCGGCGACGAGGGGGAGCCGCCCAACCGGGTCATCGTCGCCCGGCGCGGAAGCCTGGCCCTCGAGGGCGACCAGCTGTGGCTCGACCTGACGTCCTCGACGGTCCACGAGATCGACCCCGAAGACCCCTCCCGCTACCGCATGACGCGCAACGACTCCCAGCGTCTCCTCCTGGCCGGGGAATCGATGAACCCGGCCGGCGCGACGGTCACGACGCAGAAGGGCATCCGCGCCCGGACGCTAGCCGAGCTGATCGCGACGGCTCGATCGGCTCCCCCCGGCGACCCCGGGCGCCGCCTCGCTCTGACCGAGATCAACAAGAAGATCGCGATCCCGTTTGCCTGCTTCGCCTTCGCCCTCGTCGGGGTCCCGCTCGCCCGCTCGCTCCGCCGGGGCGGCCGCGGCAGCGGCTTTGCGATCTCGCTGCTGATTCTCGTCGGGTACTACGTCCTGCTCTCGAGCGGTGAGACGTGGTCCGTCGAGGGCCGGCTGCCGCCGTGGCTCGCGATGTGGCTGCCCAACCTCGCCCTCGCTGTCATCGGGCTGGTGGCCGCTCTCGTTCCCGCCGAACGGCGCGGCCGAGTTCTCCCCCGTCCGCTCGCCGAGGCCGCGGCCGCCGAGCCGCCCGGCCGCAGAACGCGGGCCGTCTGGCGCGCGCCGGCTCCCGCCTCGCGTCTCCTCTCGGGAGTCGACCGCTACGTCCTCGCCCGGTTCCTTTCCGCGCTCGGCCTCGTCCTGGCCTCCGCGATCCTCATTTCCGTCGTCGTCGACTACGCCGACAAGCTCGACGAGGTGGCGCGCCATCACCCGCGCGCGGCGGCCGTCTTCGGCTACTACCGCTACTTCCTCGTCACGATCACGCTCCAGATCGCACCCTTCGCGGTCCTCCTGGCGACGCTGGCGGGCCTCGGGGTGCTCTCGAAGAACAACGAGGACACGGCCTTCAAGGCCTGCGGCGTCTCGGCCCTGCGTCTCGGCCTGCCCCTTTTCGTCGCGGCCGCAGTCCTCGCCCTGCTCTGCTTCGCGGTTGGCGAGTACGTCCTCCCCTTCGCCGAGCAGCGCGAGGCGCGCTACAAGAACGAGATCTACGGGCTGCCGCCCGATACCGGCGTCCACGGCCACGGCGAGCGCAACTGGTATCTCTCGGATCGCGGCGAGATATGGCACCGCGAGGAGGCCAACCCGGCGAGCACCGAGCTGTTCGGCGTCTCGGTCTTCCGCTTCAACCCGGCCTTCGAGCTCGTCGGCCGGACCGCCGCCCGCGAAGGCCGCTGGACCGGTGCCGCCTGGGATCTCCGCAACGGCTGGACGCGCGACTTCGCCTCCAGGGCCTCCGAGCCCTACCACGCCTTCACGGAGGCCGCGATCCCGGGCGATCCGCCGCGGGCTCTGGCCCAGGTCCGCCGGCGGCCCGAGGAAATGCGCTTCCGCGAGCTCGATCGGCTCACGCGGCGGCTGCGATCCGGAGGCTACGCCACCGCGGGCCTCGAGACCGCTCTGCAGACGAAGGTCGCCCAGCCGGCCCTGCTCCCCGTCATGGCGCTGCTCGCGGTGCCGTTCGCCTTTCGCGTCGGCAAGCGCGGCACCCTCGCCGGCATCGGCGTCGGCCTCGGCCTCGGCATCCTCGCCCTGGTCGCCGGCGCCTTCTCGACCAAGCTCGGCGAGGCCGGCGCGCTGCCGCCGCTGCTGGCGGCCTGGTCCCCGAACGTCCTCTTCGGCCTCGCGGGCACGTACTTCCTGCTCCGCATGCGCTCCTAGAAGCGAAAAGGGCGGCCTCGCCGGGCCGCCCTTCCCGGGGATCGCGCCCTGTCCGGCTCTAGGTTCCCTCTTCCCACGAGCCCATGTACTTGACCTGCTCGGGCGTCGGCACGTCGATCGCGATGCCCATCGAGGCGAGCTTCAGCCGCGCGATCTCCCGGTCGATGTCCTCCGGGACGGCGTAGACCTTCTTCTCGAGCTTGTCGTGATTCCTGACCATGAACTCGGCGGCGAGCGCCTGGTTCGCGAACGACATGTCCATGACCGACGCGGGGTGGCCCTCGGCGGCGGCGAGGTTGATCAGCCGGCCGTCGGCGAGCAGGTGGACGCGCCGCCCGTCCTTCAGGCGGAATTCCTCGACCGAGTCGCGGATCGGCCGTCGCGACGCCGAGAGTTTCTCGAGAGCCGGAATGTCGATCTCGACGTTGAAGTGCCCCGAGTTGCAGACCACCGCGCCGTCTTTCATGACGCGGAAGTGCTCGTCGCGGAGCACCCCCTTGTTGCCGGTGACCGTGATGAAGATGTCGCCCACCGGAGCGGCCTCCGCCATCGTCATGACGCGGAACCCGTCGAGGGCCGCCTCGATCGCCTTGGTCGGGTCGAGCTCCGTCACGATCACCTGGGCTCCCAGCCCGCGCGCGCGGCTGGCCACGCCGCGCCCGCACCAGCCGTAGCCGGCCACGACCACGTTCAGGCCCGCGACGAGCAAATTCGTCGCGCGGATGACGCCGTCGAGCGTCGACTGTCCCGTTCCGTAGCGGTTGTCGAAGAAGTGCTTGGTCTTGGCCTCGTTGACGGCGACGACCGGGAACTTCAGGACGCCGGCCTTTTCCATCGCCTTCAGGCGGATGACGCCGGTGGTCGTCTCCTCGGTCCCGCCGAGAATGCCGTCGAACAGCTTCTGGCGGTCGGCCGGAGAGAGCCCTCTGGCCCACGTCCGCACGACGGGGTCCACCTCGGCGTCGCGTCCGAGGGCCAGGAAGAGGAGCGACGACACGAGATCCGCGCCGTCGTCCATCGTCATGTGCGGCGCATGCGCGAGCGCGGCACGGATGTGGTCGTAGTAGGTGGCGTGGTCCTCTCCCTTGATCGCGTAGACGGCCACGCCGTAGTCGGCGACGAGCGATGCGGCGACGTCGTCCTGCGTCGACAGCGGGTTCGACGCGCACAGGACGAGGTCCGCCCCGCCCGCTTTCAGAGCCCGGGCGAGGTTCGCGGTCTCGCTGGTGACGTGGAGGCACGCGGACAGGCGCACGCCCTGGAGGGGCTTTTCCTTTTCGAAACGGTCGCGGATCAGGCGGAGCACCGGCATGCTCGCGTCCGCCCACTCGATGCGGGCCTTGCCCCGCGGCGCGAGGCCGAGGTCCCGGACGTCCTGGCGCGCCGCCGTCGTCTCGGTCGCCATGCTCACCTCCCCACCGCGGCCGCTGCCTCGAGACCCGCAGCCTTCGACAGGGCCTCCGCCCGGTCCGTCTGTTCCCACGTGAACTCCGGCAGCCGGCGCCCGAAGTGCCCGAACGCGGCCGTGGCCTTGTAGATCGGCCGGCGCAGGTTCAACGTCTCGATGATGCCCTTGGGCGTCAGCTTGAAGTGCTCGCGGATCAGGGCCACGATCCGGCTCTCCGGGAGCTTGCCCGTCCCGTACGTCTCGACGTGCACCGACACCGGGTCCGCCACGCCGATGGCGTAGGCGAGCTGGATCAGCGCCCGCTCGGCGATCCCCGCGGCGACGACGTTCTTGGCGATGTACCGGGCCATGTACGCGGCCGAACGGTCCACCTTCGTCGGGTCCTTGCCCGAGAAGGCGCCGCCGCCGTGCGGGGCGCTGCCGCCGTAGGTATCGACGATGATCTTGCGGCCCGTCAGCCCGGTGTCGCCCTGGGGGCCGCCGATGACGAAGCGGCCGGTCGGGTTGACGTGGTAGTTGGTTTCCGACGTCAGCAGCGAAGCCGGGATGACCGGCTTGACGACCTCCTCGATGATCGCCTCCTTCAAGGCGGCGTGCTTGATCGCCTCGGCGTGCTGCGTCGAAACGACGACGGTCTCGACGCGGATCGGCCGGGAGCCGTCGTATTCGACGGTGACCTGGGACTTCCCGTCGGGGCGCAGGAAGTCGAGCTCGCCTTTCCGGCGCGCCTCGGAAAGGCGCTGCACCAGCTTGTGCGCCAGCGTCAGCGGGAGCGGCATCAGCTCCTCGGTCTCGCGCACCGCGTAACCGAACATCATGCCCTGATCGCCCGCGCCGCCGGTGTCGACGCCCTGGGCGATGTCGGCCGACTGCGGGTCGATCGACGAGACGACCGCGCAGGTCTCGTAGTCGAACCCGAACTTGGCCCGCGTGTAGCCGATCTCCTTGATCGTCTGACGGACGATCGAAGGCAGGTCGACGTACGTCTTCGTCGAGATCTCGCCCGCGATGAACGCGAGGCCCGTCGTCACGAGCGTCTCGCAGGCCACCCGCCCCGTCGCGTCGTCGCGCAGCACCGCGTCGAGGACGGCGTCCGAGATCTGGTCGGCGATCTTGTCCGGATGCCCTTCGGTCACCGACTCCGAGGTAAAGAAGTGCCGGCCGGTCTGGAGCATGAAATCGACTCCTTTAGCGCGTGTTGGGAACCCGAATCAGAACCGCGGAGACTAGCACTTCCAGGCCTGAGCGTCAACGCATCCCGAAGAAAAAGAACACGTTACGACCATAGGCACGGCGCTCGAGAAGCGTCAGACCCGGGGCTTCGCCGGGGCCGGCGCCCGCATCGCGCTGCAGCACCAGAGTTCCGCCTCCGGCGAGCAGCGCGGAGGCCCGGCGCAGGTCGGGATCCTCGCCGTAGGGGGGATCGGCAAAGACGAGATCGAAGCGCTCGCCGCGCCGCGCCAGCAGGTCGAGCGCCGCGTCGGCGGGCGCGTCGAGGATCTCGATCTGCTCGGGCGCCGCCCCCAGTCGGGCCGCCGTTCGCCGCAGGGGCTCCCCTGCCGCGTCGACGAGCGCCGCGAACGCCGCGCCGCGGGACACCGCCTCGAAGCCGACGGCTCCGGTGCCCGCGTACAGGTCGAGCACACGAGCTCCGGCAATGCGCTCGCCGAGAATGCTGAACAGCGCCTGCCGGGCACGACTCGACGTCGGGCGCGCGGCCGGCCCGCCCTCCAGCCTCCGGCCTTTCCAGCGCCCCGCGACGACGCGAACGGCGGGCTTCACCGCGGCGGCTCGGGCGGCGCGAACTGGTAGCGCAGCTCCTCGATCTTGATCCACTGCGAGTACGGCTCCTCGACCCCTTCGACCTCGACGTAGCCCGTGGCTTTCTCGAGGATCGCGACGCGGAAGAGCCGCCCGTCGAAGCGCCGCAGGAGGGTGCCGGCCGGCAGGACCTCCACCGAGAACCGCGAGACCGGAGCCAGCGGCGAGAGGAAGATCTCGCGCAGGCCCTGGAGCGCCGAACGCAGCGACGACGAGGCGGCGTCGCCCGCCGACAAATCGTCGAACCGGATCGCCTTGCGGCTTCCGTCCGCCCGCGCGAGCGTCACCGCCGACTCGGCCGCCAGCTCGCCCGTGAGTCCCGTGCGCAGGTCCGAGGGCAGATTCCAAAAGTCCTTCTGGACGAAGAACTCGTCGCAATAGAAACGGCGCGCGCCGTCGTCGAGGCGCTCGCGCTTGACGACGTCCTTCTCGCCGCGATGCGTCTTCCAGACCAGCACGCCGTCGCGAAACAGGGTGAGGCGGTCGAACCCCTCGGAGGACTGGCGGATCCACTCCGCGCAGAACGTCGGTCCCGAAGGCGCGGGCGTCGGCGTGCGCGTCGGCGTGGGGAGCAGCGCCAGAAAGACGAGCGCCGCGATCATTCGACCGGCCCGCGCGCGGCTCGCACCGCGAAATCGAGCGCATCCGTCGGCCTCAGGCGCCCCGCTTCCAGGGCCTCCCGGGTCAGCGCGAGCGCTCGCCCGATCGCCGGACCCGCGGGGACTCCGGCCGCGATCAGGTCGGCGCCTCTCAACGCGGGGTCCGCGGTCGAGACGCCCCGGGCGCTGCCCAGGGCGCGGCGGTCCGCTCGCGACAGGCCGAGCTTGGACGCCACGCCGTCGCGCCCGGCATTGCCCGCGCCTTCCATCCACGCCGAAAGGTAGCAGAGCCAGTCGCCGCCGGGTCCTGCCCCGCGCAAGCGGGCGGCCGCCCCGGGACGCGCGAGCGCCGGGTGGATCGCCGCGTCGATCCCCAGGCGGCGCAGGAGCGCCACGGCCCGGGCTCGTTCCGGCTCCTCCAGGATCAGCCGCAGCTCGCGGCGCAGCCGATCCGCGGAGATCCGCTCGAGCGCGCCGTCCGCCACCGCGGCGGCGAGAAGCTTTCGAGTCGGGCGGGCGAGACGGAAGCCGAGGCGCGCGCAGTAGCGGACCGCCCGCAGAATCCGGGTGGGATCGTCGAGGAACGACCGCGGGTGGAGGACCCGGATGAGGCCGCGGCGCAGGTCGTCGCGGCCTCCGAGCGGATCGACCAGGCGCGCGCGACTCCCCGCCTCGAGGGCCATCGCGTGGATCGTGAAGTCGCGCCGCGCGAGGTCTTCGTCGATCGAGGCTCCGGTCTCGACCGACGGAAGGGCTCCGGCCGCGGCGTAGCGCTCCCGGCGCGTCGCCGCCACGTCGACGCGCGCGCCGGGCACCTCCAGCGTGGCGGTGCCGAAGCGCGCGTGGAAGCGCACGGCCGCCCCGAGACGCCGTCCGAGCGCCGCCGCGAACGCCGGGCCGTCACCCTCGAGGGCGAGGTCGAGGTCGAGCACCGGCCGCCCGAGGAGGAGATCCCGCACGGCGCCGCCGGCGAGAAACACGCGCTCGCCCCGCTCGCGGGCCAGGGTTCGCGCCGCGTCGAGCCGTCGACGCTCGTCCCGCGTCAGGCTCGCGGTCGAAGGCGCGCGGAGCCGGCGTCGGCGCCCGGCGCGGCTAGAAGACGTACTCGACCGACCCCTCGCCGGCGAGCGCCTGGATCTCGCTCGTCAGGCGCGCGGACGGCGCGATCCGCATCGAGTCGGCGGCCTTCAGCGTCGCCTCGAATTCGCCAGGGCGGATCAGCCGGATCGACACCGGCGTCGTCCCCGGATGCGACCGCAGCCTCTCCTGCAGGCGCGTCAGCACGTTTTCGTCGGCGAAGGCGAGGTTGACGCGGATCGCGAGCTCGCGGGCGCGCCGCTCCCGGATTCCCTCGAGCGGCGAGAGCTCCTGGATCGTCAGCTCGATCGACCCGCCGGACTCGCGGACGGTCGCCACCGCGAGCACCGGCAGGTCCTCCCGGACCCAGCCCTGCACCTTTTCGTACAGGCTCGCGAAGACCGCGATGGGAACGCTCCCGCTCGTGTCCTCGAGAACGGCCTTGAGCATCGTCTTGCCTTCGTTCATGCCCTTCTTGATCTTCTGTTTCTTGAACGCCGCGAGCACGCCCGCGATGCGCACCGACTGCTCGACGCGCGAGCCGAGGTCGGCGACCCGCACGTCGGCGAAACGCTCGATCTCCGCCGCGAACCGCGTCAGCGGGTGACCCGTCACGTAGAACCCGAGCGTGTCCTTTTCTCCCTTGAGCTTCTCGTCGAGCGGACCTTCCGGCAGATCGGGGAACTCGTCCGCCGGCGGCCCCTCTTCGCCCGACGCCTTCGTGAAGAGGCTCGTCTGCCCGAGCTCCGCTTCTTCGCGAAGGCGCGCCGCCTGAGCCAGCACGCGCTCGCTCGCCCCGGCCAGCGTGGCACGGTTTCGCCCGAGAGAGTCGAAGGCGCCGGCGGCGATCAGGGCGTCGAGCGCGCGCTTGTTGACGAGGCGCGAGTCGAGGCGGCGGGCGAAGTCGGTGAAGGAAGCGTAGGGCCGCTGGCGCCGCTCGTCGATCATCGCCCGCGCGGCCGCCTCGCCGACGCCCTTGATCGCCGCCAGACCGAAGCGGATCGACGTGCCGACGGCCGCGAAGCTCGTGGCCGACTCGTTGATGTCGGGCGGCAGCACCGGAATTCCGCTCTCCTGGCAGTCCCCGAGCACCTTGACGATGCCGTCGGTCGAACCGATCTCGGAAGAGAGGTTCGCGGCCATGAAGTCGACCGGGTAGTGGGCTTTCAGATACGCGGTCTTGTAGGCGACGAGCGCGTAGGCCACGGCGTGGGACTTGTTGAACCCGTACCGCGCGAAGGGCTCGATCAGCGTCCAGAGCTCCTGCGCCTTCTTCTTCGGCGTCCCGTGCTCGACGGCGCGTCGGATGAACTTCTCGCCCTCGGCGACCATGATCTCGCGCTTCTTCTTCCCGATCGCCTTCCGCAGCAGGTCGGCCTCGGCGAGCGAATAGCCCGCCACGTGCTGCGCGATGCGCATGACCTGCTCCTGGTAGACGAGGATCCCGAGCGTCTCCGCGAGGATCGGCTCGAGCTCCGGCAGCGGATACGTCACCCGCCCGCCGGCCCGACGGCGCACGTAGTCTTCGACGGTCCCGGCGTCGAGCGCGCCGGGGCGGTAGAGCGCATTGAGCGCGGCGAGGTCCGGGAACACGCGCGGCTTGGCGCGCCGAAGCAGGTCCCGCATGCCGCCCGAGTCGAACTGGAAGACGCACGCCGTCCGGCCCGAGCGGAAGAGCTCGTAGGTCGGCTCGTCGTCGAGGGGCACGTGGTCGATGTCGACCTCGACGCCGAGGCGCTCCTTCACGGCCGCCACCGTCGCCTCGAGGATGTCGAGCGTGATCAGGCCGAGGAAGTCGATCTTCAGAAGGCCCATCTTCTCGACGGCCGTCATGTCGAACTGCGTGGTGATTTCGTCCTTGTTCGTCCGGTAGAGCGGCAGGTATTCGATGATCGGCCGCGGCGCGATCACGACGCCGGCGGCGTGGATCCCGGCGTGCCGCGAGAGCCCCTCGAGGCGCTCGGCGATCCGGACGACCTTGCCGACCGACTCGTCCGCGGCCATCGCTTCCTTGAGGCCGGGCGAGTCGCGGAAGGCGCGCTCGAACGTGACGTCCGGGCCGTCGGGGACGAGCTTGGCGATGCGGTCGCCGATCGCGACCGGCAGCGAGAGGACCCGGGCGACGTCGCGGACCGCCAGCTTCGGCTTCAGCTGCGAGAACGTCACGATCTGGGCGACGTTCTCGCGACCGTACTTGCGCGTCACGTAGTCGATGACCTCGCCGCGGCGCGCCTGGCAGAAGTCGATGTCGATGTCGGGCATCGAGATGCGCTCGGGGTTCAGGAACCGTTCGAAGAGAAGGTCGTACTTGAGCGGGTCGATCTCGGTGATCCGCAGGGCCCACGACACGATCGAGCCCGCGGCGCTGCCGCGGCCCGGCCCGACGGCGATGCCCTGCTCGCGGGCGTGGCGGATGAAGTCCGAGACGATCAGGAAATAGGACGGGAACCCCATCCGCTCGATCACGCCCATCTCGTACGCGAGGCGGTCGCGGTACTTCTCGGCGGGAATCGCGGCGGCGTCGTCGGCGGAAAGCTCCGTCAGCCGGCGCTCGAGCCCCTCGGCGGCGAGGTCGCGGAAGTGTTCGACGGGCGGCCGTCCGCCCGGGGCCGTGAACGTCGGCAGGTGGAGCCCCTCGGTGTCGAACGAGACGGCGCACCGCTCCGCGACCGCAACGGTGTTCGAGACGGCCTCGGCGCTCCACGACCGAAAGCGCGCTTTCATCTCGTCGGGGTTCTTGACGTAGAACTCGTCGTTGTAGAAGCGCATCCGGCGCTCGTCCTCGAGCGTCTTGCCCATGCCGATGCAGAGCAGGACCTCGTGCGGAAAGGCGTCGTCCCGCCGGAGATAGTGGCTGTCGTTCGTCGCCACCGCGGGAGCCCCGGTCTCCGTCGAGAGCCGGAGGAGGTCCGGCACGATCGCGGTCTGCTGCGGCAGCCCGTGGTCCATGATCTCGACGTAGAAGTTGCCCTTGCCGAAGATCTCCTGATACTCGAGAAACGCGGCCTTCGCCGCCGCGTAGTTGCCCCGCGAGAGCGCCCCGGCGACCTCCCCCTTCAGGCACCCGGACAGACCGATCAGGCCCTCGGCGTGCTCCCGCAGGAGCTCCTTGTCCATGCGCGGCCGGTGGTAGAAGCCCGTCAGGTAGGCCTCGGACACCAGCCGGACCAGGTTCTGGTACCCCTTCTGCGTCGCGGCGAGCAGCGTCAGGTGATACGCGTAGCCCTCCCCCGACTCGCTCGCGGCCTGCGCCTCCCGGTTGCGGCGGTCGGAAGGCGCGATGTAGGCCTCGACGCCGATGATGGGCCGCACGCCCTGCTGCAGCGCCTCGTGGAAGAAGTGGAAGGCGCCGAACATGTTCCCGTGGTCGGTGACCGCGACGGCCGGCATGCCGAGCTCCGCGACGCGCTTGCAGAGCTCGGGCAGCTTGTTCGCGCCGTCGAGCAGGGAGTACTGGCTGTGGAGATGGAGGTGAACGAAGTCGCCGGGCATCGAAGCCCGATTCTACGTCGGCCGCGGCAAAGGTGATAGAACCGCGCCGTCATGAGCTCACTCTTGGCCGCGGTCCTCTTCGCCCTGACGACTTCTCTCGCGCCCCGCACGCCCGCGCCGGTCGGCGAAGACGCGCTCTGGTCGCCGCCCGAGGGTTTCCTGGAGTCCTTTCACGGCGCGTGCGCCGGAAAATCGGGCGACGCACTCGGCGCCTGCTTCGCCGCGGCGATGAAGAAGGCGGGGGCGTCGCCGGCGGCGCTCGCGTTTGCGGAGCGGACCGGAAATCGGGGATACCTGCGTCTCTTCCACAACGAAGGGAAAGTCGACGTCGCCTGCGCGACGTATCCCTTCCGGGCCAACGCGAACGACGTGTGCTTCCTGGTCAACGGCGACCCGGCGATGATCGACGTCGACGACCCGAAGAACGTCGACCAGCCGGCGCTCGACGCCAACCGGGGGTATGCCGCGCTTCTGAAGCGCTACCCGAAGCTCGCGATCTTTCCGGGAGCCCGCGGGGACAGCCCCGGCATCCAGGCGGGCGTACGGCGCGACGGCGGCCAGGAATTCGCCGTCGAATACTTCCTGCAGGACGGCTGCCACGCCTGCGCTCGGATCGCCGCGATGCGGCTCGGCTTCGATTTCGACGAGAACGGCAAGTTCCTGGGCTCGCGCCTGATCACGATCCGCGTCCTGGCCCACTGACGCGGCCGTCGATGGGCCTGCGCCGCGAGCTCGGGGCCTTCGACGCGACGATGGTCGTGGTCGGGGGGATCATCGGCGCCGGAATCTTCATCAACCCGTACCTCGTGGCCGAGCGGCTCCCGAGCGGGGCGTGGATTCTCGCGGCCTGGTCGTTCGGCGGCCTGGTCGCCCTCGCGGGCGCGTTCGCGTTCGCGGAGCTCGCCGCCCTCTACCCGACCGCCGGCGGCGAGTACGCCTACCTTCGGGAGGCCTACCACCCGGCCGTGGCGTTCCTCTTCGGCTGGGCCTCGCTCGTGATGATCCAGGGAGGCGGCCTCGCCGCCGTCGGCGTCACGTTCGCCCAGTACGGGCTCCGGCTCGCCGGCGCCTCGGGGGACCCGCGCCCGCTCGCCAGCGGCGCCGTCGCCGTCGTCGCGCTGGTCAACTACGCGGGCGTCAAACCGGGAAGCCGGCTGCTGAACGTCCTCGTGCTCCTGAAGATCGGCGCGCTCGCGGCGCTGATCCTGGGCGGCCTGTTCCTCTTTCGCGGCGCGTCGGCGCCCCCGCCCGTGGCCGCGACGCCCCTCCCGAGCGCCACGGTGCTCGCCTTCGGGGCTGCGCTCGTGCCGATTCTCTTCTCCTACGGAGGCTGGCAGAGCGCGAACACCCTCGCCGAAGAGATCCGGGAGCCCCGGCGCACGCTGCCGCGGGCGCTCTTTGCCGGCACGCTCGTCGTGCTGGCCGTCTATCTGCTGGTCAACGCCGTCTACCTCGCGACCCTCGGCCGCGACGGGCTGGCTGCGACCGCCACACCCGCGGCCGACGCCGCGCGGCGTCTGTTCGGCGGCCGCGTGGACCGATGGCTCGCGGCGGCGATCGCGATCTCCGCCTTCGGGTTCATGAACCTCACGCTGCTCGGGCCGACGCGGATCTCCTATGCGATGGCCCGCGACGGCGTTTTCTTCCCCGGTCTCGCGCGTCTCCACCCGCGTTTCGGAACGCCGCACCGCGCAATCCTCCTGCAGGCGCTCTGGGCCATCGTGCTCCTCTGGACCGGAACCTACGGCGGCCTCGTCGACTCGGTGGTCTTCGCCGACTGGATCTTCTTCGGGCTGACGGTCGCGAGCGTCCTGTTGCTGCGCCGCCGCGTGCCTCCCGAGAAGCGCCCGCCCGGCGCGTACCTCTCGCCGGGCTACCCGGTGCTGCCCCTCCTGTTCCTCGCGGCGTGCGTGCTGGTGCTCGCCGGCGTGGTGCGCTCCAATCCGCTCCGCTCCGGAGTCGGCGCCCTGCTTCTCCTCGCCGGGCTGCCTCTTTACGTCGCCTTCTCGGGACGCGCACGCGCCGCCGGAGGAACCACGCCGTGAGCCGCGTCCGGGCGCCCTACATGGAATGGGCCAAGAGCCGGCCGAAGCCGGCCATCGACCTCGCCGGGAGCAACCTGGCCGCCTGCACGCTCGACGACCTTCCCGGGGCGCGGGAGGCGCTCGACCTTTCCGGCGAGAGCCCGGACGGCTACGCGCCGCTGGTCGCCGCGATCGCGGCGCGGCACGGCGTCGCGCCTGACCGCGTCGCGACGGCAACCGGGTGCTCGGGCGCGAACTTCTTCGCCTGCGCCGCCCTGCTCGAGCCCGGCGACGAGGTCCTCGTCGAGAGCCCCTCCTACGACCCGCTCCCGGCGGCCGCCCGACTGCTCGGCGCCGGGGTCCGGACGTTTTCGCGCCGCTTCGAGCGAGGCTGGGCGTGGGATCCCGGGGAAGTGGCCGGGGCCCTCACGGCGCGCACGCGGATGATCCTCGTGTCCAACCCGCACAACCCGACGGGAACGCTCGCGTCCGCGGACGACCTCGCCGCCCTGGGCGCGCTCGCCGCCGCACGCGGCGTCACGGTGCTGGTCGACGAGGTGTACCGCGACACGGTGCTCGTCGATCGCCCGCCGCCGGCGGCGACCCTCGGCGAAGCGTTCGTGTCCACGAGCAGCCTCACGAAGGCCTACGGCCTGGCGTCGCTCCGCTGCGGCTGGGCGCTCGCCTCTCCCGAACTCGTGCGCCGGATGCGGCGCGTGCGCGACGTCGTCGACGTGTGGGCGCCGATCCCCTCGGACCGCCTCTCGGTCGTGGCGTTTCGCCATCTCGACGCGCTCGCCGCCCGCGCCCGGACGTTGATCGCCTCCAACGCCGAACGTGTCCGGACATGGCTCGCCGGGCGCGGGGAGCTCGCCTGCGTCCCCTCCCGATCCACGCTGGCGTTTCCCCGCTTTCGCGACGGTGCCGCCGCCGAGGCGTTTCCCGAGCGGCTCTTCGCGGCCACAGGCACAGCCGTCGCGCCGGGGCGTTTCTTCGGGGCCCCGGAGCACTTTCGCATCGCTTTCGGCGGGCCGACCGACGCCCTCGACGCGGGATTGGCGTCGATTTCCCGCTTCCTCGACGGCGGCGCCGCTTGACAAGCCGCGGAGCCCGTCCTACGGTTTCGCTTTCTCTTCCGACGGCCTTTCTCGAGGAGGTGCCCCATGGCGGACGACAAGCCGAGCGGCGGTCCGGACTTCACGCAGTGGCACGAGGTCAAGAGCGGCGAGACCCTGTCGAAAATAGCGCAGCAGTATTACGGCGAAGCCCGTCTCTACACGAAGATCTTCGAGGCCAACAAGGACGTCCTGAAGGATCCCAACATGATTCGCGTCGGCCAGAAGCTGCGGATTCCGTAGCCCCACGACCATTCGGAAAATGAGGAGGATGAAGTGATGCGGAAGAATTCCTGGAAGTTCGCCCTCGCCGTCGTCTGCGCCGCGGCGCTCGCGTGCAACAGCGGCAAGGCGCCGGCCGAGGCCGCCATGAAACTCGCCGAGGAGGCGGTCAACGGCGCGCGGGCCGAGGCCGAGAAGCTCGTTCCCGACGATTTCAAGTCGCTCTCGGACGATCTCGCCGCGGCCAAGGATCAGATGGCCAAGGGGGACTACAAGGCCGCCCTCGCGACGGCCGGCTCGATCCAGCAGAAAGCCAACGACGTCATGGCCAAGGCCAAGGCGAAGAAGGACGAGCTGACCAAGTCGTGGAACGACCTCTCGGGCAGCGTGCCGAAGATGGTCGAGGCGGTGAAGAGCCGCGTCGACATCCTCTCGCAGTCGAAGAAGCTCCCGAAGGGAATCGACGCCAGCCAGCTCGCCTCCGCCAAGGACGCGCTCGCGGGCGCGACGTCGGCGTGGGACGAGGCCCAGAACGCCTTCAAGGCGAGCAACTGGAGCGACGCGATCGCCAAGGCGACGGCGGCCAAGGACAAGGCCACGGCGGCCCTGTCGGCCCTCGGCATGTCCGGCGACGCGGGCGCGGCTCCGGCCAAGTAAGCGCCCTTACCGAGGATTCCCCGAAGGCCCGCGAAAGCGGGCCTTCGTCGTTTCGGAGGGCGAGCCGGACTCTGTCGGCGCGGCGAGGGACCCCCTCTGAGGCAAGGCTTCGCCGCGAGTCACTCCCACTCGATGGTCGCGGGAGGCTTCGACGTCACGTCGTAGACGACCCGGTTGACCCCGCGCACGCTCCCGACGACCCGGCTCGCGATCGCGTCGAGCACGTCGTGCGGCATGCGGAACCAGTCGGCGGTCATGAAGTCGGTCGTCTGCACCGCGCGGACCGCAATCACGTTCTCGTGGGTCCGCCCGTCGCCCATGACCCCGACGGTCTTGACGGGGAGCAGCACCGCGAACGCCTGGGAGATCGCGTCGTAGAGACCCGCGCGCCGGATCTCTTCGAGCACGATCGCATCCGCTTTCTGGAGGACCGCGACGCGCTCCCGCGTCACCTCTCCCGGAATCCGCACCGCGAGCCCCGGCCCCGGGAAGGGATGGCGCGCGAGAAACTCCCGGGGCAGGCCGAGCTCGGCGCCGAGGAGTCGGACCTCGTCCTTGAACAGCTCGCGCACCGGTTCGATGAGCTCGAACCCGAGACGCTCGGGCAGCCCGCCGACGTTGTGGTGGGTCTTGATGACCGCCGAGGGGCCCTTGATCGACACGGACTCGATGACGTCCGGATAGAGCGTGCCCTGGGCGAGGTACCGCGCGTCCGGGATCGCGCGCGCCTCCTGTTCGAAGACGTCGATGAAGGTCTGGCCGATGATCTTGCGCTTCTGCTCGGGATCCGTCACGCCCGCGAGCCTCGACAGGAACAGGTCCGACGCGTCCACGGCGTGCACCGCGATCCCGAGGTGGCGGAAGGCCTCGACGACCTGATCCTTCTCGTGCAGCCGCATCAGCCCATGGTCGACGAGGATCGGGTGGACGCGGTCGCCCAGGGCCTCGCGCAGCAGGATCGCCGTCACCGACGAGTCGACGCCCCCCGAGAGGGCGCAGATCACGGCCCCCGACGGCGCCTGTTTCCGGATCGCCGCGACCTTCTCGTGGCGGAACCCTTCCATCGTCCAGTCGGGGGTCACGCGGCAGATGCGGAAGAGGAAGTTCTCGAGGATCTCCGTCCCATGGACCGTGTGGCGCACTTCGGGGTGGAACTGGATCGCCCACACCCCCCGCTCCCGGTTCTCGAAGCCCGCCATCGGGGTCGTCGCCGTGGCCGCGATGCCCCGGAACCCGGGTGGCGGGGAGACGACCGAGTCGCCGTGGTTCATCCAGACCGTCTGCTCGGGGTCGAGGCCCGCGAAGAGCGGCGAGTCGGTCGCCAGCGTGGCGACCGCGCGGCCGTACTCGCGGCCCTCGTTGGCCACCTTGCCGCCCGCCGCCTGCGCGAGCCACTGCATCCCGTAGCAGAGACCGAGAACCGGCACGCCGAAGGCCGTCAGGTCTCCGGAGGGCCTGGGCGAATCGGCCTCGTAGACGCTCTGCGGCCCACCCGAAAGAATGATCCCGGCGGGATTCCACCGCCGGATCTCGTCTTCCGGGGCGTTCGGCGGCAGGACGACCGAGAAGACCCGGGCGTCGCGCACCCGCCGCGCGATCAACTGGGTGTACTGCCCGCCGAAGTCGAGGATGACGATGGACCGGGAGGCGCTCATGCCAGGCTCGCTTTCCAGAGAAGGGCCAGAGGCGCGGCCAGACCCGCCGCCGGGCCGACCGCGACGACCGACGCCGCGAACGGCGCCAGGGCCGCGAGCAGCGGCGCCACGAGGGATCCGGGCGCCTGTTTGAGCGCCTCGCGCTCCCCCACCCACAGAAGGACGGCGCTCGCCGCCAGAAACACCGGCGGATAGGCGGCGCCGAACGCCCGGCCGTACCGCGACGCGTCGCGCCGCTTCTTCGACCCGAAGAGGGCCCGCTCGGCCAGCGTCACGCTGAGGATGAAGAGCAGCGCGAGGGCGTACGCCGGCAGGAAGAACACGAGCCCCTGCTCGAAGAAGCGGCTTTCGGGCGCCGCCGGCGCGTCGCCCGTCCACGCCTGGAAGAACGGGTAGACGCCGAAGCCCGGGTCGTCGCGCCCGTGCGTGAGCAGGAAGACGAGCACGTTCAGGAGGAAGGCGGAGGGAAGCAGAAGGGCCGCTTGCCGGAGGAACTTCACGTCCCGACCCATTGTAGCCGATCTGCCGGAGTGCCCCCCGCCGCTAGAATGGCGCACCGTGCCGGTGCGAAAATCGACGCGCGTCTGGTTCGTCGTTCTCGCGGCCGCGATCGCCGCCAACGTCGTCGTCGAGCGCGCCGTGCCGGCCAGCGGCTGCTGGCACGTCGTCCTGATTCTCGTGGCCGCCCAGGCCGCCTGCATCCTGCTCTGGCGGTCCGGGATGGCGCTCTTCCGGTTGATCGTCCGGCGGCTCACCCTGCGGCTGGCGTTCTCGTACTTCCTGATCGGCATCGTGCCGATCCCGCTGCTCGCGGCGCTGCTCGGCCTCGCCGCCTACGTCGTCGCCAACCAGTTCATCGCGACGCGCCTGCGCCGCGAGATCACCGCCGTCGGCGAAGCGGCCGCGCGCTCGGACGCGCGTCTGCCGGAGATCGCGGTCGGTGACGACGGCCGCATCACGGGGTCGAAGCTCGCCTGGCTTCCCGTGGGATCCGAGGCGGCATGGGCCGGCGGCCTCTCCCGCCCGGGGTTTCTCGTCGAGGGCGAGAGCGTCTGGCTCGCCGTCCGCAAGGCGCGCGGGCGTATCGCCCTGCTCGACCTGAGCGACCCGGATTCCCCCTGGCTCGGCCAGCTCGCCGACGCGACCGGCTACGAGACGAGCGTGGACGTGGGCACGTCGCGGAGCGAAGGCACCAACTTCTCCGTCGACACGGAGCCGCGCGAGCCGGGCGTCACCGTCGCCGGCAAGAACGTTCGCTCGTCCTCCGACTCCGGCCGGCACCGTCCGACGGGCGCGCCGCCGCCGCAGGGCGGGGTCCTGGGGGACTGGGTCCATGGCTTCTATCTCGAGACGGCGCTGAACGCCGTCGCCGAAAAGGCCCGCTCCGGCCGGAACGTCGCCGTGCTCATGGCCGTCACCTCGCCGCGCACGGTCGCGCGCCAGCTGTTCGCACAGGGCGTCGACGAGATCGCCGGCGTCTTCCGCGTGGCCTTCCTCGTCCTGAGCGGCATCGTGCTCGCCGTTTACGTCGTCGCCCTCGCGGTCGCCTTCGGGCTGGTGGGGTCGATCGCCCGCAACGTGAACCGCCTGACGCGGGCGACCCGGGCCGTGGCCCGCGGCGACTTCTCCGTCCGCGTCAACTCCGCGTCGCGCGACCAGATCGGCGACCTCGCCCGCTCCTTCGACGCGATGGCCGCCTCGATCGAGGGCCTCCTCGTGGAGACCGCCGAGAAGGAGCGGCTGGAGAGCGAGATCGCGATCGCCAGCACGATCCAGCAGAAGCTCCTCCCGCCTCCGGAGGCGCGGCTCGAGGGCGTCTCGGTGCTCGCCCACTTCGCCCCGGTCGCCGCGATCGGCGGCGACTACTACGACCACCTGCCCATGCCCGACGGGCGCCTCGCGTTTGCTCTCGGCGACGTCTCCGGCCACGGCCTTCCGACGGGGCTGCTCGTCGCGATGGCCAAGGCGGCGCTGTCGTCGCTCGTGGAGGCCGGGCACTCGGGAGGCGAGCTCTTCGGCCGGTTGAACGAGCTGATCCACCGCTCCACCGACCCGCGCCGGTACATGACGCTCGCCGTGCTCGCCTACGATCCTCGCACCCGGACGGGCACCCTGACCAACGCCGGTCAGCTCGCTCCGTATCGCGTCTCGGGCGCCGCGGTCGAGGCGCTGCCGCTCCCCTCCTTCCCGCTCGGCCTCTTTCCCGCGCGGACGTTTCCGTCCCGGCAGGAGACGTTCGCGTCCGGGGACCTCGTCGTCTTCTACTCCGACGGGCTGATCGAGGCCGTGGACGCGGCCGACGAGCCGTTCGGCTTCGAACGCTTCGAGAACGTCCTGCGCGTCCACGCCGCCGAGGGCGCCGCCGCGCTGCGGGACGCCATCCTGGCAGCCGTCGCCGCCCATTCGGGTGACCGGGGCGCCGACGACGACCGGACCCTTCTGATCCTGACGCTCGACGAGCGCCCCGCCGCCGCGGCTGCGATAGAGTCGGCCGCCGAACCATCGGAGTGAAAATGCGAAACGTCTTCTGCGCCGTCGTCGGCGGGATGCTGGCCTGCCTGGCCCTCGCCCAGTCCTCCCCTTTCGTTCCCGAGACCGTCGACCGCGCGCTGGCCAACGAGATCTCGGGCGATCGCGCGTTCGAGTACGAACGCCTCGCCACCCAGTGGCACAAACCGTCCGGCTCGGAAGGCTTCTTCGCCGTGACCGCGCTCGTCGAAGAGCGCGCCCGCGCCGCGGGGCTCGCGGACGTGCGGCGCATCGACCAGGTGGGTCTCACGCCGTCGTGGACCCCGAAGCGCGCGGAGGCCTGGCTCCTCGAAGGCAGCGCCGCCTCGCCCAGGGAGACCTTCCTCGGGTCCTTCGCCGACGCGAAGACTTCGATCGCGGACTACTCGAGGCCGGCCGACGTCACCGCCGAGCTCGTGGACGTCGGCTCCGGCGAGAAGGCCTCCGACTACGCCGGCAAGGACGTGCACGGCAAGATCGTCCTCGCGTTCGGGAACATCGGCGCCGTGATGGAACAGGCCGTCTGGAAGCGCGGCGCGGCCGGGATCCTCTCCTGGAACGCTTCGCGCCTGAACGCCCTCGCCGAGCACCCCGACCAGATCGCCTGGGCCGGCGTTCCCGAGGACGACGGCCCGCACGGCGAGAAGACGACCTTCGCGTTCCTGATCTCGGCGCGGCAGGGCAAGGCGCTCGCGGACCGCCTCGCCGGCGAAAGCTCGCGGCGCTGGGGTGCCGGCGACGCGACGAAATCCGAGGCGCTCCGCGCCCGGATCGTCGTCGAATCGGCGACCCTCCCGGAGAAGAGGACGGCCATGCTCGAGGCCCGCATCCCCGGAACCGACCCCGCGCTTCCGGAGGTCGTCCTGACGAGCCACCTCCAGGAGAACATCTCCGCCAACGACAACCAGTCCGGTGTCGCCAGCATGCTCGAGATCGGGCGCGCGCTGACGAAGCTGATCGCCGAGGGGAAGATCGCCCGTCCGCGGCGGGGCATCCGCTTCTGGTGGTGCGACGAGATCTACTCGGAGTACCGCTACTTCGCCGACCATCCGGGCGAAGAAAGAAAAGTTCTCGCCAACCTGAACCAGGACATGGTCGGCGCGAAGCAGTCGGACGGCTCGCGCACCGAATTCATGGCGCGGACGCCCTGGTGGCGCCCGTCCTACCTGTCGGACGTCCAGGAAAGCGTGCTCGACATGGTCGTGCGCGGCAACAACGCGTACCTCGCGGCGTGGGCCTCCGGGTCGATCCCGCCGGGGGTCGCCTTCTCGAAGCCTCTTTTCTCCGTGCGGGGCACCCGCGAGCCGTATCACGCGAAGGCCGTTCCCTACTTCGACTCGACGGACCACATGGTCTTCAACGACTCGTGGGTCGGCGTTCCGGGAACGACGCTCACCAACTGGCCGGACGAGTACATCCATTCTTCCGACGACGACCTGTGGCAGATCGACCCGACGCAGTTGAAGCGCAACGCCTTCGTCGTCGCGGCCACGGCTTGGTGGCTCGCCAGCGCCGGCGAAGCGGAGGCGGGGTGGCTCGCGGACTACGTCGCCGCGCGCGGCGCCGAGCGCCTCGCGCGCGACCGCGCGACGGCGCAAAACTGGATCCGCGAGGGAAGCGGGTCGGAGGCGGATCGCCGCCGCGCCGCGAGCGAGCTCGCCAGCGTCGGCCTCGCCAAGGAGACCGCGGCGGTCGAGTCGACCCGCGCGCTCGGCGCGACGGACGCCGCCCGGTCTCGGGCGCTGGCATCCCTCCGAGCGGCCGCCGCGCCGCTGGCGGAAGGCCTGACGGCTCCCGCGGCAGAGGATCCGGTCCTCTCCCGCCTCGCGGCGCGCACGCCGCGCCGCGCCGCTTCGACGCTTTCCGAATGGATGGCGCTCGAGCACGAAACGGACGTCAAACGCGCGGCGCAGGCGCGCGCCGAGCGCGACGCGAAGGAGAAGGACGAAGAAGCGCGCCGATCCGGTCGCGTCAAGAAGGACGCCCCCGCCCGTTCGCCCGACGACGACGGGAAACTCTCGCCGCTGATGGAAGCGGCCGTCATGAATCGCGTCGACGGCAGGACCAACGCGGCCGACATCTCGCGCGCGGTCTGCGCCGAAGCGCTCTCGGCGGGCTGGTGGTATTACGGCAAGACGACGCCGGAACTCGTGGAGAAGTTCCTCGCCCGGCAGGTGAAGGACGGTCTGCTCGCCTGGTAGGCGCCGGCTCCTTCTCGCGGCGCCCTGTCGCCGCGCCCTACTTCCAGTGGCCCGGCCGCCAGTACCAGCCGCTCGGCGTGCTCTTCCAGTGGCCCGGAATCCAGACCGCGCCGGGGCGCGGCGGCATCATCCACCGGCCGGGCACCCAGACGTAGGCCCCGCCGTGCCACTTGTAGTACCCGCCGGTCCAGACGTAGCCCGGACCCGGGGCCACCACCTTGACTTCCACCTTCGGCGCGGGCGGAGACACCTTCACGTAGACCGGAAGGGCCTCCGCGACGGCGGACCCGAGGGCCCCCGCCAGCGCGACCGCCGCCAGAAATCGACGACGCATGGTTTCGCCTCCTCTGATTTGGACGACCCCTCCAGCATAAGGTTGACGTCAAATCTGGCCGTGGATCACGCGCGCCAGCGTCGCCCGGTCGACGTTTCCCCCGGAAAGCACGACGCCGACGCGGCGCCCCGCCAGACGCTCGGCGAGGGAAAAGAGGCCGGCGAGCCCGGCGGCCCCCGCCCCCTCCGCGAGGTTGTGCGTCGTGCGCAGGAGGACGCGCATCGCCTCGGCGATCTCGCCGTCGGAGACCTTGACGAAGTCCCGGAGACCTTCGCGCAGCGCCTCGAACGTCGCCGGGTAGGTGCTCCGCGTGGCCAGGCCGTCCGCGATCGTGGCCGCCGAGGCCGTCGTTCGCGGATGGCCCTCGTGCCAGGAATCGTGCGCGGCGCTCGCCCCGGCCGCCTGGACCCCGTAGATCTCGAGCGACGGCTTCCACGTCCGTGCGACCGTCATGCCGCCGACCGCCTGCGAGCCGCCGCCGATCGCATAGACGATGGCGTCGAGCTCGGGCTGCTCGCGGAGCATCTCGAGCGTCAGCGTCGCCGCCCCCGCGATCACGCCGCGGTCGTTGGTCGAGTGGACGAAGGTCAAGCCGCGCTCCCGGACGAGCCTCTCGGCGACGACCACCGAGGCGTCGTAGTCGGCGCCCTCTTCGACGAGCTCCGCGCCGTATCCCAGGATCCCCGCGTTCTTCTCCGGGTTGTTGCCGACCGGGACGCAGATGGCGACGCGGACCCCGAGATGCGCGCCGGCCAGGGCCACGCCGAGGCCGTGGTTGCCGCGCGTGGCCGCGACGACGCCCCGGCGCCGCTCCTCTGCCGACAGCAGGGTCATGGCCGAGAGCGCGTTTCGGACCTTGAACGAGTTGGTCGGCGCGTGGTTCTCGTGCTTGACCCAGACCGCGATGCCCCGCCCGACCGCCTCGTCGAGCGGCGCATAGCGGCGCAGCGGCGTCGGCGCGACGTGCGGCCGGATCCGACGCTCGGCCGCGAGCACGTCCGCGAAACGGATGGGCCAGGGGTCCCGCCGCGGCTCGACGCTCGCCATGATCCGTGAAACTATCGCGCTCACGCGATGCCCCCCAAAAGAAAAAAGAAGGCCGAGCCCCGGTCGCGCGGCCTGACCGGCGCCGAGGTTCGCGGGGAGAAGCCTCCGGCGGCCGCCGCGGCTCTCGCCGACGCGATCCGCGAGGACGGCGGGGAGGCGCTCGCCGTCTACCGCGACCCGCTCGGCGGCCACTGGCAGATCCTCGCCGCGCTGCCGATCGAGACCGTCGATCCGACGCCCTTCCAGCGCGACCTGTCGGAGACCCACGTCAAACGGCTGACCGCGGTCCTCGAAGCGCTCGACCGGTTTCTGGACCCGATCATCGCGGTGCGCACGCCCGAAGGGCGCTACTGGACGCCCAACGGCAATCATCGCCTCGCCTCGATGCGGGCGCTCGGCGCGCGCTCGATCATGGCTCTCGTGCTGACCGAGCCCGAGGTGGCGTACAAGATCCTGGCGCTCAACACCGAAAAGGCCCACAACCTCCGTGAAAAGGCGCTCGAGGTGATCCGCATGGCGCGCGACCTCGCGCCCCGCGGCGACCAGACCGAGAAGGACTACGCCCTCGAGTTCGAAGAGGCTGCCTTCCTGACGCTCGGGGTCTGCTACGAGAAGAACGGCCGTTTCGCCGGCGGGGCGTACCATGCGCTTCTGAAACGCCTCGACGAGTTCCTGGCGAAGCCCCTCGTCAAGGCGCTCGCGGTCCGCGAGGAACGCGCGGCGGCGATCCTCGAGCTCGACCAGGCGGTCGCCGCGGCGATGGCGGCGCTGAAGGAGCGGGGGTTCGAGAGCCCCTACCTGCGTCCGTTCGTCATCGCCCGCATCAACCCGATCCGGTTCCACAAGGGCGCGCCGCCCGATTTCGACGAAACGATCGCGAAGATGCTCGCCTCGGCGCGAAAGTTCAAAGCCGAAGGCGTCAAGCCCGAGCAGCTGGCGCGCGCGGGCGGCGCCCCGGAGGAATGACACGAGGGAGGTGGCCATGCGCTCCCCGCTTCTGTCCGCCCTGGGTCTGACCGCCGCCCTCCTCGCCTCGGCGGCCGCCGCGCCGCCTCCGGGCGCGAAGGCGCCCGACCTCGCCACGGCGACCGTGGTCGACCTGACGCACCCCTTCGACGCGCAGACCATCTACTGGCCGACCTCGCCGTCGGCCTTCGAGCTGAAGTCTCTCGCGTACGGCCCGACGCCGGGCGGATGGTTCTATTCCTCCAACGCCCTCTGCACGCCCGAGCACGGCGGCACCCATCTCGACGCCCCGATCCATTTTGCGAAGGACGGCCTCACCGCGGACCGGATCCCGGTCCGCCAGCTCGTCGCGGCGGCGGCGGTGCTCGACATCCGGAAGAAGGCCGCCGCCGATCCCGACTACCGCCTGACGCTCGAGGACGTGCGCGACTGGGAACGGCGCCACGGCACGATCGCGCCGGGGACCATCGTTCTCCTCGAGACCGGCTGGAGCGCGCGCTGGCCGGACAAGAAGGCCTATCTCGGCGACGACACGCCGGGCGACGCGACGAAGCTGCACTTCCCCTCCTATGGCCAGGAGGCGGCCGGGTACCTCGTCCGGGAGCGCCAAGTCGGCGCGCTCGGCGTCGACACCGCGTCGATCGACTACGGCGCCTCGAAAGACTTCATCGTCCACCAGATCGCCAGCGGCGCCGGCGTGCCGGGCTTCGAGAACGTCGCTCACCTCGACGCGCTCCCCGAGACGGGGGCCTGGATCGTCGCCCTGCCGATGAAGATCGCCGGCGGCTCGGGCGGGCCGCTCCGCATCGTGGCCCTCCTGCCCTGACGGCGCACCGAGGATGAACCCGCATCCCTTCGGCCTCCACCGGTCGCTCGATCCGCCCGGCTGCCTCCCGCAGCTCGCGCGACGACTCGACGCGACGCCGCGCGCCCGCGAGAACGAGATCGCGGTTTCGGTCCGCGCGCTCTCGATCGACTCGGCGTCGTTCCGGCAGCTCCGGGAGACCGAGTCGGCCACGGGCGAGAGCGTCCGCGACCAGATCGGCCGGATCGTGCGGGACCGCGGCAAGATGCAGAACCCCGTGACGGGCTCGGGCGGCATGCTCCTCGGCGAGGTCGCGGAGGTCGGGCCGCGCCACCCGGCGGCCCGCGTGCTGATGAAGGGCGACCGCATCGCTTCCCTCGTGTCGCTCACCCTCACGCCGCTTCACCTCGAGGAGATCGGCGCCATCCACGTCCAGACCGAGCGCGTCGAGGCGGTCGGCACCGCGATTCTCTTCGAGCGCACGCTCTGGGCCGCCCTCCCGGCGGACTTTCCCGAGGGCGTGGCGCTCGCCGCGTTCGACGTGGCCGGCGCGCCCGCCACGGTGCTCCGCGACGCGAAGCCCGGGGCCACGGTCGTCGTCGTCGGCACCGGGAAGGCGGGGCTCCTGTGCCTGGCCGCGGCCCGCGAGACGGTCGGCGGGAAGGGGAAAGTCTTCGCCGTCGAGCCGTCGCGCGAAGCCGCCGAGCGCGCCCGGTCGCTCGGCTTCGCCGACGCCGTCTTCTCGATCGACGCCCGCGATCCCGTCGCGATGCTGTCGGCGGTCGAAGGGGCGACGGCCGGAAAGCTGGCCGACCTCGTCGTCAACGTCGCCAACGCCTCCGGCACCGAGGCGGCGAGCGTCCTGTGCGCCCGGGACGACGGCGCCGTGCTCTTCTTCGGGATGGCGACGTCGTTTTCCGCCGCCGCCCTGGGCGCCGAGGGCCTCGCCAAGCCCACCGCGCTCCGCATCGGCAACGGCTACGTGCCCGGCCACGCGGAAACCGCGCTCGCGCTGCTGCGGCGCCACCCCGCGCTCTCGAAGGCGTTCGCCGCGCTCGCGGGACCGTCGCGGTGACGGCGGCGGCCCGGGCCCTCGCCGAGACGATCCTTCGCTCGGCGGCGCGCCGCGTGGCCTTCCTGGGCCTCGCGAAGAACGTCGGGAAGACGACGGCCCTCGTCGCGGTTCTCGCCGAGCTCCACGCCCTCGGGCAGCGCGCCGGCGTCACGTCGGCCGGCCGGGACGGCGAGAGCTTCGACGCGATCACCGGGGAGCCGAAGCCGCGCTTCGCGGTCTGGCCCGGGCAGCTGCTCGCGTCGGCGTCGTCGACCTTCGAGGCGGCCTCGTTCCCCTCGTCGTCGGTCGCGGCCCTCCCCTTCACGACGCGCTTCGGCCGGATCGAGGTGCGGCGCGCCGAAGCCCCGGGCGAGATCGAGATGATCGGGCCCTCCACGGCGTCCCAGACGGCCGAAGCCGCGGCCGCCCTGGAACGGGCCGGCGCCGCGATCGTGCTCCTCGACGGCGCGATCGGGCGGCGCGCCTTCGCCTGCGCGCGCGTGGCCGACGGCATCGTCCTCTGCGCCGGGCTCGCGGCCGGAGCCTCGCTCGACGCCGCGGCGGCGGCGGTGCGGTCCGCCGGCGAGCTGCTGACCCTCGCCGCCGCTCCGTCCCACGCCTCGGTGCGCGAGGTCCCGGGGGCGCTCACCGGCGCGACCCTGCGCGACGCCCCGCCGCGACGCGGCGAGACGCTCGTCGTCGAGGACTTCGCCTCGATCTTCCTGGACGCCGAGGACAGACGCCGTCTGCGGGAAGCCGGCGCGGCGCTGGCCGTCCGCCATCCCGCCCGGCTGCTCGCCGCGACGTCGAACCCGACCGCGCCGGCGCGGCCGCCGGTCTCGGCCGACCGATTCCTCGCGGCCGTCGCCGACGTCCTCCCCCGCACGGCGGTGTTCGACGTCGTCGCTGACCGGCAGTCAACGCGAACCTGACGCTATACTTTTCCGGCTCATGGCCCCGAAACTCGGCCTCTCTCCCGAGCAGGTCGCCCGCTGCCGCGCCCTTGCCCGCCAGGTCTCGGACGGCGTGCGCCGCGAGACCGAGCGGTTCACGACCGTGGCGACGGAACGGACGGTCCTGCGCCTCCTCGGCGTCGACGGGGTGGACGCGGACGAAGTCCCAGTCCCCAACCGCGTCGTCGCGTCGCTCCAGGCCGCCGGGAAGCTCGCCCGGGGCGCGGCCGTGTGGATGGGCAGCGCCCTCGCCCGCGGCGCCCGCGGCGTGGGCGAAGCGGCCGGCCTGCTGTCGGACCCGTCCCGCGCCGCGGCGCTGGTCGAGCACCCGCGCTGGCGGGAGGCCGTGACGCCTCTGGTCGAGACAACCCTGACGCGAATCCGCGCGAACCGGGCCGAGCGCGAACGGCGCCTCGCGGCGCATCCGCCCGACCCGCTCCCGCTGCTCTACGCGATCGTCGCGACCGGCAACATCCACGAGGACGTCGTGCAGGCGGAAGCCGCCGCCCGCGCCGGCGCCCAGTGCATCGCCGTCATCCGCTCGACGGCCCAGTCGCTCCTCGACCACGTGCCCTGGGGCGCGACGACCGCCGGTTTCGGCGGGACGTTCGCCACGCAGGAAAATTTCCGGCTGATGCGCGCCTCCCTCGACGCGCTCGAGCCGCAGATCGGCCGGTACGTCCGGCTCGTCAACTACTGCTCGGGCCTGTGCATGCCCGAGATCGCGGCGATGGGCGCGCTCGAGCGTCTCGACATGATGCTCAACGACGCGCTCTACGGGATCATCTTCCGCGACATCAACCCGATGCGCACGCTGATCGACCAGAACTTCTCGCGCCGCATCAACGCCGTCGCGGGCGTCGTCATCAACACGGGCGAAGACAACTACCTGACCACCGCCGACGCGGTCGAGCAGGCTCCGGCGGTCCTCGCCTCCCAGTTCATCAACGAGCGGCTGGCGCGCGACGCCGGGCTCGAGAACTGGCAGATCGGCCTCGGCCACGCCTTCGAGATCGACCCCGAGCTCGAGGATGGGCTCCTCTACGAGATCGCCCAGGCCGAGGCCGCACGGGAGATCTTCCCGGACGCGCCGCTGAAGTACATGCCGCCGACCAAGCACATGACGGGCAACGTGTTCCGCGGGTACCAGCAGAACGCCCTGTTCGTCCTGACGTCCGTGGCGACGGGCCAGAGCATTCACCTGCTCGGCATGCTGACCGAGGCACTGCACACGCCCTTCCTGCACGACCGCTGGCTCGCGATCACGCAGGCCGACACCATCCGGCGCAACGCCCGCCATCTCGCCGAGGAGATCGCGTTCCGCCCGGACGGCCGCATCGTGCGCCGCGCGCACGAGGTCCTCTCGGGAGCCGAGGGGATCCTCGCCCGCGTCGCCGAAGGGGGCCTCTTCGCGGCCCTCGCCGACGGGGTGTTCGCCGACACGCGGCGCCCGCGCGACAGGGGCCGCGGGTTCGAGGGCGTCGTGGCGCGCGATCCGGACTACGCGAACCCCTTCCTCGAAGCCTGGAGCGCCGCGCCCGCCGGAGCCACCGCGTGAGCGCCGCGCGGCCCGTGCGGCCCTACGGCGACAAGAAGGGCGACGGCGCCGTGCAGGTTTCCTTCACGCTCCCGGTCGCGAAGACCGCGGCCGCGACCGAGGCGGCCAAGCGGTTCGTCGCGAAGATGGGTCTGCGCGAACCGTACGTGACCCTCGCCGAGGCGATCGCGCCGGCCTTCACCTATTTCGTCGTCTACGGTCGCGCGACCCACGACGTGGACCTCGCGGGGATCGTGGCCGAAGAGGCCCCGGCCGCGGCGCTCGGCCGGGAACAGATCGACGCCGAGCTCGCGAAGCGGTTCGGCCGGCGCCTCGTCGTCCTCGGGTGCGCGCTCGAATCCGACGCGCACACCGTCGGTCTCGACGCGATCTTCAACATGAAGGGCTTCGCCGGCGACTACGGCCTCGAGCGCTACCACGCCCTCGACGCCCGAAATCTCGGCGCGCAGGTTCCCGTCGCCGAAGTCGTGCGGCTCGTGCGCGAAGCGAAGGCCGACGCCGTGCTCGTCTCGGCCACGGTGACGCAGAACGAGATTCACGTCCGGCACCTGACCGACCTCGTCGACATGCTGGAGGCCGAGGGCTTGCGCGACCGCGTCGTCCTGATCGCCGGCGGCGCCCGGGTCGACCACGCGCTGGCGAAGGAGCTCGGCTACGACGCCGGCTTCGGTCCGGGGACCACCGCTTCGCGCGTCGCCGGCTTCCTCCTCGAGGAGCTGACGCGGCGCCGCGAGGCCGGCCAGTGGCGCCCGTGACCGACCGCGTGCTGCTGCGCCTGCGCGTCGGCGCCGAGCAGGCGCACTACGGCGGCGGCCTCGTCGACGGCGCGTTCGTCCTGAAGCTCTTCGGCGACGCGGCGACCGAGCTCCTCGTGCGCCGCGACGGCGACGAAGGGCTCTTCCGCGCGTATTCGTCCGTCGACTTCCTGGCGCCCGTCCACGGCGGCGACTACCTCGAGGTCGAGGCCGAGATCGTCCGGGTCGGGAAGACGTCGCGGGAGATCCGGTTCGAGGCCCGGAAGGTCATCGCTCCCGCCGGGGGATCGGCGGCGCGGATCCTCGATCCGCCGGAGGTCGTGGCCCGCGCCACCGGAACCTGCGTCGTGCCGCTCGAAAAGCAGCGGGGCCGCGTCTGAGCGACGCGCTCCTCGTCACCGTGGCCGGAGTCGGCGCGGAGGTCATGCGGAGCCAGCAGCCGCACCTGCCTCTCCTGCCCGACGAGGTCGGCGAGGAGTACCGCCGCGCCTTCGACGCCGGCGCGACGATCGGCCACGTCCACGGCCGAAAGCCGGACGGCACGCCGACGCAGGACCTCGAGACCTTCCGCGCCTACGCGGCGGCGATCCGGGCGCGCTGTCCCATCATCCAGCAGTTCTCGACGGGCGGGGCCGTCGGCATGGGCGTCGAGGAGCGCATCGCGGCGCTCGCGCTCCGGCCCGACATGGCGACGCTGACCCTGGGAACCTGCAATTTCGGCGAGGAGATCTTCGAGAACTCCCTGCCCACGATCCGGACGATCCTCGAGCGCCTCAAGAAACACGGCATCACGCCCGAACTCGAGATCTTCGACGACGGCATGCTCGCGACCGCCGACGTCCTTTTTGCCAGGGGCCTGCTCCAGCCGCCGGCGCATTTCGACTTCGTCCTCGGCGTCCCCGGCGCCGCGGCAGCGACCGCCGAGAACCTGCTGCACTTTTCGCGCTCGATCCCGGCCGGCTGCACGTGGACCGTCGCCGGCATCGGGCGAAGACAGACGGCGATGGCGACCCTCGCGATCGCGATGGGCGGCCACGTCCGCGTCGGCTTCGAGGACAACATCTTCTACCGCAAGGGCGAGCTCGCCGACTCGAACGCCCGCTTCGTCGAGCGCGTCGTCCGCATCGCCCGCGAGGTCGGCCGCGAGCCCGCCTCGGTCGCCGAAGCCCGGCAGATCCTGCGCCTCCCGGCGGCCGCTTGAGCCCGGCCGACCCTTCGGGCGAGACGGAGCTCGCGCGCGGCCTGAACCTCTGGGACACGTCGCTTCTCGTCCTCGGCCTCGTCATCGGCGGCGGCATCTTCCTGACGCCGACGTCGATCGCGAAAGCGCTCCCGTCCGGACCCTGGATCCTGGGCGCGTGGATCGTCGGCGGGCTCCTCGCCGTCGCGGGCGGGCTCGTGTTCGCGGAGCTCGGCGCGATGCTGCCCCACGCGGGGGGCGTCTACGTCTACATCCGCGACGCGTTCGGCGATCTCCCGGCCTTTCTCTACGCGTGGGTCGCGTTCTGGATCATCATCATCGGCTCCGACGCCGCCGTCGCCGTCGGGTTCTCGACGTACCTCGCGGTCTTCTTCCCCGCGCTCGGCAACGACCACGTCGTCGCGACCCTCGGACCCGTCGCGATCTCGGCGGGCCAGCTCGTGGCCGTCGCGCTCACCCTCGTCCTGTCGGCGACCCACTACGTCGGGGTTCGCGAAGGGGCCCGCATCCAGGGCCTCTTCACGGTGGTGATCGTCGTGGTCCTCGCCGGCATCGCGATCGGCGGCGTCTTCGCCCCGTCGCCCGCGGCCGCCGCCGCTCCGGCTTCGTCCGTTCCGCCGATCGCCCTGGTCGGCTTCGGCACGGCGCTGATCGGCGTCTTCTGGACGTTCTACGGCTGGAACGAGATCGCCGCCGTCGCCGGCGAAGTCTCCAACCCGCGCCGCAATCTGCCCCTCGCCCTCATCCTCGGGACCGGCCTCGTGACCTTTCTCTACGTCGGCGTCAACGCCGCCTTCCTCAAGGCGATCCCCGCGGCCGAGATGGCGGTCGTCGCGCAGCCCGGCGCCGTCGCGGCCACCCGCCTCTTCGGCGCGGGAGCGGCGCTGCTCGTGTCGCTCGCCATCACCGCGGCCGCCGTCGGCTGCGTCTCGGCCGGCCTCGTCCCGGCGCCCCGCGTCGTCTACGCGCTCGCCAAGGACGGCCTCTTTCCGAAGCCGTTCGCCCGCGTGCACCCGCGGTTCCGCACACCCTCTTTCGCGATCGTCGTCCAGGCGATCTGGATGTCCCTGCTCTGTCTCTCCGGACGCTACGACCAGCTCTACACCTATGCCACGTTCTTCGTCATCGTGGCCTACGCGGCCGCCGGGATCGCGCTCTTCGTCTTCCGCCGCCGGCGGCCGGACCTGCCCCGGCCCTACCGATGCTGGGGCTACCCCGTCGTTCCGTTCGTGTTCGTCGCGAGCTCGATCGTGCTCGCCGTCAACACGGTCAAGGAGCAGCCGAAGGAGACCCTGGCGGGCATCGGCATCCTGCTGCTCGGGCTGCCCTTCTACTTTGCCCTGAAGCGCCGCCGCCCACCGGCCGCGGACGCTTCGACCTCGGCCGGTACCCGCGCGCCGGCGACGTCCGACACGATCGCGTAGGTCACCTCGAGCCCGAAGCGCACGTTGTCGAGCGAGACCCGCTCGTCGTCGCCGTGGCTCCGGTCGTCGTCCTCCGACAGCGCGAAGGGCTCGAACCCGTAGACGACGACACCCATCTGGCGAAGGCGCGAGGCGTCCGTCGACGACGTCAGCGGCGGCGTCAGCACCGGGACGCCCGGCGCGAACCGGTCTCGCGCGCGCTCGATCGCGTGAAAAAGGGCCGTGTCGATCGGCGACTCGGTCGCGGTTTCCGAGACGAGCACGTCCCAGGCGAGCCCGTCGTCTCCCGCCACCGCCCGGAGCGTCGCGAGAAACTTCTGCGGATCCTCGCCCGGCAGCAGGCGGCAGTCGAGCGACGCCGTCGCCTCCCCGGGGATCACGTTGATCTTTTCGCTGCCGGACAGGCCCGTGATCGAGATCGTCGTGCGCAGGTCGGCGTCGCGGCCGGGGTCGTCGAGCAGGACCTTGCGCAGCGCCGGGTCGTTCAGCGCGGCACCCGGATCGGCGAGCGCCCGCCGGAGATCTCCCTTGGCGGTCTTTGACAGCGCGCGGAAATAGGCGTTCACCGCGGGAATCAGGCGGGCCGGGGGCTCGTACGCCAGAATCTTCGACAGCGCGCGGATCAGCCGCGCCACCGCCCCGTTCGGCTCCGGTATCGAGGCATGGCCGGCCTTTCCCGTTGCGGTGATGCGCAGCCACAGCGGCGCCTTCTCCGTGACGTCCACGTCCCACGAGACCATGCGGCCGTCTTCGACCGCGATGGTGTTGCCCTCGGTCAGGCAGTACTCGGCGTCGCGCAGGTCGTCGCGGTGCTTCTCGACCATTTCGGCGACGCCGTTCTCCTTGCCGTCCTCTTCGTCCGCGGTGCCGAGGAAGAGGACGTCGCGGTCGAGGACGGCGCCCGAGCGCTTCAGAAGCAGCAGCGTCATCAGCTGACAGACGGCGGTCCCCTTCATGTCGGTCGCCCCGCGGCCCCACACGTACCCGTCGCGGATGTCGCCGGAGAAGGGCGGAACGCTCCAGCGCTCCGGATCGGCGGGAACGACGTCGAGGTGATTGAGCAGCAGGATCGGCCTCGAAAGGCCCTGGCCCGGGAGCCGCGCCAGGATGTTCGCGCGGCCGTTCCCCATGTCGTAAACACGGTTCTCGATTCCCTCCCGGTCGAAGATCTCCTTGAAGAAATCCGCCGCGAGCCGCTCGTGGCCGGGAGGGTTGGTCGTGTCGACCCGCAGGTAGCCCTGCAGGAGCTCGACGGCCTCGCGAGAGGCCGCCTCGAAGTCCGGAGCTGCAGGGGCCGGAGGCGCGGCATCCTGGGCGGAGACCGACACCGCCAGGAACAAGGCGAGCAGCGCCGGAAGCGTCACGGCCGAATCCTATCGAGTCCGCAACCCCGGCGGATCGGCGGCATCCAACGGGGGATGACGCCCGCCCTCCTCCTGCTGGCGACCCTCCTCTTCGGGGACGGCGCGGACCTTTCCCCGGCCGACGAGACCGAATTCGTCGGCTTCGTCACCGACACCGAGTGCGGCCCCGACCACGCCCCCATGATCGCCCGGGGCGACATGGGCTCCGACTCCCGCGAGTGCACCTATCGCTGCGTCGCCCGGGGCGCCACCTTCGGGTTCGTCGAGGCGGGCCGGGCGAAGTTCCTCCAGTTGGACGACCAGGACGCCCCGCGACCTTACGCCGGCTGGAAGGTGCGGATCGTCGGGCGCCTCGAGGGCGACACGATCCACGTAACCTCGATCGCCCGGACGGACTGACCGCCGGCCGCGCGCTACCGGGCGGCCGACAGCTCGGCCGGCTTCCACCAGCCGAGGATCCGGTTCACGTAGGCCAGGGTCTCCCGGTACGGCGGGACGCCGCCGTAGGCCTCGACCGCCCCTTCGCCGGCGTTGTACGCCGCCAGGACGAGATCGGGCCGGTCGCCGAAACGGTCGAGGAGCTCCCGGAGGTAGCGGACGCCGCCTCGCACGTTCGCCACCGGGTCGAAGGGCCGCGCGACCGAGAGTCGGCGCGCCGTCGCCGGCATGAGCTGCATCAGCCCGCGCGCGCCCTTGCGCGACACCGCGCGCGGCTGGTAGTTGGACTCGGCGCGGATCAGGGCCGAGACGAACGACGCGTCGACGTTGTAGCGGCGCGCCTCGTTCTCGATGAGCGCGTCGTACGCCGAGCCGAAGAGGGGTTTGCGGCCGGCCCGGAAAGACAGGTCGTACGCCGCGCCCGGCGGCAGGTCGCCGCCCTCGACGATCACCGAATCCACCACGACTTCGTCGTCCACGATGCGCTCGACCCGGGCGAGATCCACGCGGTAGCTCCCGCCTCCGGGGAGCGAGATCTCGAGGTCTTCCTCGAGCAGGCGGTAGCCGCTCGCTTTGACGACGCGGCCGTCCTCGAAGACGATCAGCTCCGCCGAGGCGGGCACGGCCCCGGCCACGAGCAGGACGGCCGCCGCCGCCGGCCACCAGCGCGTCGTTCGGCTCATGCGCGACGGCCAACCCGGTTCGAGGCTCCCGCATTCCGGGCGGCGCGGTTTTCGGGCCTTTTCACCCCCGTATTTTGCCACGGGGGGCCCGCGCGCGGGGGTGGAACCGGTCGTAGACCTTCTGGAGCCGAGACCGCGACACCAGCGTGTAGATCTGGGTCGTCGCGATGTCGGCGTGGCCGAGCATCATCTGGAGCGCTCGCAGATCCGCCCCGTGCTCGAGCAGGTGCGTCGCGAACGAGTGCCGCAAGCTGTGCGGCGTCAGCTTCCGGCGCAGGCCGGCGGCGCGGCCGTAGCCCTCGACGAGCTGCCAGAACCGCTGCCGCGTCATGGCCGCGCCGCGGGCCGACAGGAAGAGGTGGGGCGAGCGCTTCCGGTCGAGCGCGGGGCGCGCCGCCTCGAGATACCGCGTGAGCCAGCGCGACGCCGACGCGCCGAACGGCACGAGCCGCTCGCGGCCGCCCTTGCCGCGCACTTTCAGGATCCCGGCCTCGAGGTCCACGGCGTCCGAGGCGAGGCCGACGATCTCGGAGACGCGCAGCCCCGAGGCGTAGAGGAGCTCGAGCATCGCGCGGTCGCGCAGGCCGAGAGGCGTCTTCGTGTCGGGGCTGTCGAGCAACGATTCGACCTCGTTCTCCGTCAGGCTCTTCGGCAGGGAGAGTCCCGTCTTGGGGTTGAGCATGTCCGACGTCGGGTCGGCCGAGAAGCCGAGGTGCCCGCCCGCGAAACCGTAGAACCCGCGCACCGCCGACAGCGCCCGCGACGCCGAGCGCGCGGTCAGGCCGCGGGCGCGCAGGCTCGAGAGATAGCGGCCGAGGTCCGCGCGCGTGGCCCGCGCCGCCTCGAGGCCGGACCGCTCGAGCCAGGCGCCGAAGGCCTCGAGGTCCGTCCGGTACGCCGTGACGCTCGCGGCGGCGAGCCCGCGCTCGACCGCGAGGTGGTCGAGATACGTCGGGAGCTCCCGGTCGAGGAACCGGGAGGACGGGCGCGCGCGCCCCGGCGAGGCCGCGGCCCTAGGCGCGGCCGGCGGCGGCCGGCGCAAAGCGGTGCACGACCTCGAGGATCTCGTCGTCGTGCAACACCCGGTCGCTCTCCTTCGCGCGGCGGAAAACGGCCTCGACGAGCTCGGGGCGCGGCTCGATGCCCCTCTCCTCGAGCCAGCACTGGACGTTGGAGAGGCCGCACATCGGCCCGACTTCGATGACCTGGCGCCGGCCGATCATGCCCGCGGGCACGCCGGAGTACACGCGGTCGGCCAGCCACTCGTCGCCCTTCTTCCGGGCCTTGATGATGGCGGCCGCGTGCACGCCGGTGCCCGTCCGAAAGGCATCGCGCCCCACGATCGGATAGTTGTCGGGGATCGGCACGCCCGTGGCTTCGGAGACGGCCGCGCAATAGTCGTGCAGGCTCGTCAGGTCGCGGTCGATCCAGCCGAGCAGCTGGAGGTTGACGAGGAGCTGGTCCATCGGCGTGTTGCCGACGCGCTCGCCGATCCCGAGGGCGCAGGCGTGAACACGGTGGGCGCCGGCCTCGAGGGCCCAGAGCGCGTTGGTGACGCCGAGGCCACGGTCCTGGTGACCGTGCCAGTCGACCTTGACGTTCGGGTCGAGGTCGGCCGCCAGGCGCGCGACGTAACGGACGAGGTTCCGCACGCCGTCGGGCGTGGCATGGCCGACGGTGTCGCACACGCACACGCGGCCGGCGCCGGCGCGGATCGCGGTCGTGTACATCCGCCGGATGTGGTCGGGATGCGCGCGCGTCGTGTCCTCGGTGACGTACATGACCGGCAGCCCCTCGCGCACCGCGAGCGAGACCGCCTCCTCGGAGAGCCGGAGCATCCGGTCGAAGTCCCAGTCCTCGGCGTACTGCCGGATCGGGGAAGACCCGATGAAGCACGACACCTCGATGGGAATGCCGACTTTCTGAGAAATCTCGATGATCGGCTGGATGTCGGCCGCGAGGGTCCGCGCGGCGCAGTTGGGCCGGATCCTCATCCTGCCGCGGACGATCTCCTGCGCCAGGCGCGTCACGGTCTCGACGACATGGGGTCCCGCGCCCGGCAGACCGATGTCGGCCGAGTCGATGCCGAGAGCCTCCATCAGGTGGAGAATCCTGACCTTCTGCTCGATCGACGGGCTCTTGACCGACGGCGACTGGAGCCCGTCCCGGAGGGTTTCGTCGTCGATCTCGACCCGGCCGCGCGACGGGAAGACGGCTCCGCCCACGCGGTTCCAGTCGTAGATCAGGTCGGAGTCCGGGGGGTTCTGCAAGGCGACGTTCTTCCTCGGTCAGTGTAAACCGCAGACTCCGGGAGATCAACCGCGCGCTAGCGGACCGGCGCCGGAGGAGGAGGCGGCGGCGCCCCGATCGCGAAATCCGCGCCGAGAAAGAACGCGGCCTCCGGGGTTCCGATCGACGTGGAGAGCCCGCCGCCGAAGATCCCCCGCCGGTGCACGTCGAGGTCGAGAGGCGGCAGGGCCCCGGTCGGATCGTCGAGCGACACCGTCTCCGCGCCCCACGCGAGCGCCACGTCGAGCCGGATGCGGATCGCGGGCGTGACCGCGTAGCGGACCGCCAGGTCGAAGTAGACCTCGTCGTTGACGGAGTTCGGGTCGTAGCCGCGGTCGAAGGCGGCCTGCTCCGTCCCGGTCACCGCGATCGCGACGAACGGCAGCTTCTGCCGCTCGAACGTCGTCGTGAGGAAGATGTCCGTGCGCGTCCACGAGTAGCCGCCGCCGACGCGGATCGCCGCCAGGGACGCGGGCTCCGACGTGTCGCGCTCGACGAACTCGGGCTCGCTCTCGCGATGGACGTCGAGGTTGCCCCACATGCCCTCGCCGTGCAGGAGGAGGGTCCAGCCGGCGTGCCTCCAGCGCGCCTCCGCCTCGCCGCCCCAGAGCGTTCCCTTACCCTGCTGGAAGGAGCCCAGGGAGGAGTTGTAGCCATTGGGCTCCGCGCCGTGGAGCCCGATCTCGGCCTCGAACCCGGGCCAGCGGTGGCGCCAGCCGAGCGCGAAGTCGGCGCGCGAGGCCGACAGCGATCGCGACGACGAGACGTTGCCGTTATCCGGCCCGATGGTGATGAGGTCCGTGGCGCTCTCCGCGCGCCGATCGACCGCGAACTCGACCGAGTCGCGCTCGTCGAGCTGGACGCGTCCGAGGAGCGCGAAGTTCTCGTAACGGCCGGTGCCCGACGTGAGGATCCGCTCGAGCGGCGGGTCGTCGAGCGCCTTGCGCTCCTGCTGATCGTGCGAGGTGCCGAAGGCGATGCGGGCGCGCCACTCGGAGGCGGGCGTTCCCGCGCCCAGGCCGTCCGGCGCGGGCCAGGCGTTTCCCATTCCGACGAGAACGAATTTCGGCGTGACGTCCGAGGAGTCGACGCGGATCCCGGGAAGGACGTCGAGGCGGCGGGCCATGGTCGCGTAGGAGAAGCCCATCTGCCCGGACAGGCCGTCGCGCGGCGTCAGGTCCATGCCGAGCAGCCACCCGGCGCAGAAGATGCAGGCGCTGACGAGATCCGTGCCCATCGGCGCCCTAGCGTCCGGTGAACCGGGCCGGCCGCTTTTCGAGGAAGGCGGCCATGCCTTCCTTCATGTCGGCCGTGGCGGCGCACAGGCCGAAGAGGGTCGCCTCGAGGAGCTGCCCCTCGGACAGGGTCATCTCCATGCCCCGGCGGACCGCCTCCATCGCGTAGCGGCACGCGACGGGGCCGTTGGCCGTGATCTTTCGCGCCATCGCCAGGGCACCGTCGAGCGCCTGCCCCGCGGGCACGACCTTGTTGACGAGCCCGAGGCGCTCGGCTTCGGCGGCGGTCAGTCCCTTCTCCGAGGTCAGGACGAGCTCGAGCGCCCGGGCCGGGCCGACGATCCGCGCCAGCCGCTGCGTGCCGCCGTAGCCGGGCAGAATGCCGAGCGAGGTCTCCGGCAGACCCATCTTCGCATTCTCCGACGCCACGCGCAGGGTGCACGCCATCGCGAGCTCGAGGCCGCCGCCGTAGGCGAAGCCATTGACCGCGGCAATCGTCGGCACGGGCAGAGCGGCGATCCGGTCGAGGACCGCCTGCCCGCGGCGGGCGTGCTCGCGCCCCTGGATCGGCGAGAGCGTCGAGAGCTCGGCGATGTCCGCGCCGGCGATGAAGGCCTTCTCGCCCGCGCCGGTGACGACGAGGCAGCGCAGGCCCCCGTCGGCCTCCGCCTGACCGACCGCCGCGGCGAGATCGTCGAGCACGGCGCCGTTCAACGCGTTGAGCTTCTCCGGACGCGAGACGGTCAGGACCCGGATCCCGCCGTCGCGATCTTCGACGCGGACGAACTCCCACATGGCCCTACCCTCCGTATTCGTAGAAGCCCCGGCCCGACTTCTTGCCGTACCGGCCCGCGAGCACCAGGCGCTTCAACAGCGGCGGCGGCGCGAAACGCTTCTCGCGGTACTCGTCGTACATGATCTCGGCGATCGCGTACGTCGTGTCGAGCCCGACGAAATCGAGCAGCTTCAACGGCCCCATCGGATGCCCGCAGCCGAGCTCCATGCCCTTGTCGATGTCCTCGCGCGATCCGACGCCTTCCTCGAGCGCCCGCACGGCGTCGAGCAGGTACGGCACGAGCAGGCGGTTGACGATGAATCCCGAGTTGTCGTGCGTCCGGACCGGCTCCTTGCCGAGCGACCTGGCGAACGCGAAGACGGTCTCGGCCGTCGCGTCGGAGGTCGCGATCGTGCGCACGACCTCCACGAGCTTCATCACGGGAACCGGGTTGAAGAAGTGCAGGCCGGCGAAACGGTCGGGCCGCTGCGTGGCCGCCGACATCTCCGTGATCGTCAGCGACGACGTGTTCGAGCAGAAGATCGCCGCGGGCTGGCAGATCCGGTCGAGCGCCGCGTACGTCTCTTTCTTCACGGCGAGGTTCTCGACGATCGCCTCGATGACGACGTCGCACCCGGCCATATCCTCGAGCCGCGTCGTCGACGACAGCCGCTTCCACGCCGCGTCCCGGTCGGGGGCCGGAAGCTTGCCCTTTTCGACGGCCTTGCCGAGGGAGCTCTCGATCCGGCCCATTCCCTTCTTGACCAGCTCCTCGGAAACCTCCCGGACGACCGTGTCGTAGCCCGCCTTGGCGCACACCTCGGCGATGCCCGAGCCCATCAGTCCGGCCCCGAGCACGCCCACTCTACGAATGCTCATCGTCTTGCGACTCCTCCTCGTTCACGAAATCGTCGTCGCGAGCGGCTTCCCCGCAGAATTGCCTCAACCCGATTCCCGGACCGAAGGCCGGCCCGGCGAGCGCCAAGGTCGGCGCGTTCGGCGCGACGACGATCCAGCCGCTCTCCGTCCAGAATTCGACCGCCTCGCGGCAGAGCCCGCCCTCGTTCAACGTCGTCAGGACCCCGTTCAGGTCGCCCTGGCCGTGCGCCCGCAGCTCGCGGAGGAAGTCGTCCACGGCGGCCGCGCGCACGGGGAACTCGAGAATCCTCTCGGTCCAGTTCACGCCCGATCCGCGCCCGCATTCAGGCGGCCGACTCCACCACCAGCGCGATCCCCTGCCCGCCCCCGATGCAGGCGCCGGCCACGCCGTAGCGAGCGCCGCGGCGGCGCATCTCCTTGAGGAGGGTCAGCGTGCACCGCGTGCCCGTGGCCGCCAGCGGATGACCGAGTGCGATCGCGCCGCCGTTGACGTTCAGCTTCGCCTGATCGAGGCCGAGCTCCCGGACGACGCCGAGGATCTGGCCCGCGAACGCCTCGTTGATCTCCCAGAGCGCGACGTCCGAAATCGAGAGACCGGCCTTCGCGAGCGCCGCGCGCGCCGCCGGGGCCGGGCCGAGGCCCATCAGCTCCGGGGCGACGCCGACGACGGCCCAGGACACGAGGCGCCCGAGGGGCTTGCGGTTCTTCGCCTTCGCGTTCGCCGCCGACGTCACGACGACCGCCGCGGCGCCGTCCACGATCCCCGAGGCGTTGCCCGCCGTGACCGAGCCGTCTTTGCCGAACGACGGCGGCAGGGCCGCCAGCCCCTCGAGGGTCGAGTCGGGGCGCAGGTGGTCGTCCCGTTCGACGCGGACCGTCTTCTTGCCCGCGCGGACCTCCACCGGCACGACCTCCTCGGACAACCGGCACTCGCTCCACGCCGCGGCTGCGCGCTGCTGCGACGAGAGCGCGTAGGCGTCCTGCTCGGCGCGCGACACGCCGTACTTGCCCGCCACGCGGTCGGACGTCTGCGCCATGTACAAGCCGCAGTAGGAGTCGAGCAGCGCCACCATCAGGGAATCCTCGAGCTGGCCCTGGCCGAGCCGGAGCCCTTTGCGGGCGCCGCGGATCACGTGCGGCGCCTGCGTCATGTTCTCCATGCCGCCCGCGAGGACCGTCCTGGCCTCGCCGAGCAGGATCCGGTGCGCGCCCTGCACGATCGACTCGAATCCCGAGCCGCAGAGCCGGTTGACCGTGAGCGCCGGGACCTCCTTGGGCACGTCCGCCTTCAGGCCCACGTGGCGGGCGCCGTAGATCGCGTCGCCGGAAGTCTGCAGGGCGTTGCCGAAGATCACGTGGTCGACCTCGCCGGGCTCGGTGCCCGAGCGCCGCAGCGCCTCGCGCGCCGCATGCACCCCGAGGTCGATCGCCGAGACGTCGGCGAAGGAGCCGTTGTACTCGGCCATCGGCGTCCGCGCCCCGTCGAGAATGACGATCTCCGAACCGTTTTCCGCCATAGGACCGTGCAGTCTACCTCACGCAAACGCGGCGTAGACCGCGGCGTGGAAGCGCTGCCGGACTTCGTTGAACGGGATCTCGCGCACCTCGGGGTGGATCCGGTTCGTCAACAGCACGCTGACGAGACCGGCGTCGGGATCGACCCACACGGAACCGCCCGTGAACCCGGTATGGCCGAAGGACCGCGGCGACATCGCCGCGATCGCCGATCCCGCGCCGCGGCGCCCCTGCCAGCCGAGGCCGCGCGCCTCGGCGAGCCCCGGGGTGCGGTCGCCCCTCGCCCCGGCGAGCCCCGGATCGAGCCACGCGCGCGCCAGGGCCCAGACGTCCCGCGCGGTGGCGAACAGCCCCGCGTGGCCGGCCACGCCTCCACGGCGCAGCGCGTTGCCGTCGTGCACCTCGCCGCGCACGACGCCCGTGCGGAAGCGCGCGTAGGTCAGGCCGCGCGCTTCGGTCATCGCGCGCTCGAAGCGGTCGCCCCGTTCGGTCGCGGCGCACGCGGCCGCGCTCTCCGGGAGAAACCGCGCGGCCGAGCCCGCCGGGCGCGCCACCAGGTCGCGGAAGGCCGCGTCGAGCGGCGCGCCGAGGACCTGCTCGAGGATGTCGCCGAGAACGAGAAAGTTCAGGTCGCTGTAGATCACCCGCGCGCCGGGAGCCGCCTCCGGCTCGAGCGCCGCGATCGTCGCGCGATAGGCCTTCGCGCCCTCGCCGCGTGCGTAGAGCGGGTACCAGGCGGCGAGTCCGGACGTGTGCGTCAGCAGCCGCTCGAGCGTGATCCCGTCGAAGCGCGTCTTCTTCCACTCGGGAAGATAGAGCCCCGGCGACGCGTCGAGCGAGACCGCCCGCCCGGCCGCCAGAAAGAGCGCGGCCGTGCCGAGCGGCTTGGTCAGGCTCGCGAGGTCCCAGAGCGTCGCGTCGGTCGCGGCGTCGCGCCCCGGATCCGTCGCCGCGTGCCCGCCGACGGCCTCGGCGAGCACCTCGCTCTCCGTGCCGACGAGAGCCGAGGCGCCGGGAAAGGAGCCGGCTTCGATCTCGCGGCCCAGGTACCCGTCGAGAGCGCTCACGGCCCGGCGCGCTCGAGCTCGGCCCGGCGCGGCCCGAGGCGAGCGGCGTTGCGGACGGCGGCGGACGCCGGATCGCTCCTGCGGATCGCCGCGCGCTCCTTCTCGAGGGTGGCGATCTCCGCGTCGAGCCGGGCCGCCGCCTTCGCGTCGCGCGTCGAGCGCCGCGTCTCCCGCAGCCGAGCGAGGGCGGGGCCGTAGGCCTCGAACGCGGCGTCCCCGGTCTGGCGGGCGTCGAGCGCGAGCAGGGCTTCGGTGATGCGCGCGCGCACCCACGCGAACTCCGCCGGGTCGGCGCCGAGCTCGGCGGCGGCCTCGGAGGGCGGGCGGCGTCCGGCCGCTCTGCGGACGCGGAGAAAAAGGTCGATCTGAGCGTCCGTGAGGAGCCCGTCGGCCGGCGGACGGAAGGCCGGGCGCACGCGGGCGCGCAGGGCCTGCACCGCGTCCCGCTGCCCCTCCTCGAGCTTGCGGCAGGCGGGCGCAGCGGCGATCGCCGCCGCGAGCCCGAGGATCAGGAGTCGACGCCGCATCGGGAACAGTCTACCGAGGCCAAGCCATTCGCCGCCAACGGTTTCGCCGCCGTTCCTGTTCGTTTACACTTACCGGATCGGCGGGAGAATGCTCGAGAAGATCGGGAAGTACGAGGTCTCGGAGCAGATCGGTGTGGGCGGTTTCGGCGCCGTCTACCGGGGCCGGGATCCCTTCATCAAGCGGACCGTCGCCATCAAGACGTGCTCCGTCAACGACGAGGAGATCAAGCACCGCTTCTTCCGCGAGGCGGAGCTTGCCGGCAACCTCCATCACCGCAACATCACGACGATCTACGACTTCGGCGTCGAAAACGGAATCCCGTACATCGTCCAGGAGTTCCTGACCGGCGAGGACCTCGACAAGAAGATTAAGCGCGGGGAGGCGCTGCCGCTCGCCCGGAAAGTCGAGATCCTGGTGGCCATCGCCGAAGGGCTCGGCTACGCGCACAACGCCAGCATCATCCACCGCGACGTCAAGCCGGCCAACGTCCGTGTCCTCGACGACGGCACGGTCAAGGTCATGGACTTCGGGATCGCCAAGTCGCTCCAGACCGAGTCCAACCTCACGCAGACCGGCATCACCCTCGGGACCTCGGCCTACCTCGCCCCCGAGCAGATCCGCGGCGAGGCCATCGACCGCCGCACCGACGTCTTCGCGATGGGCGTTCTGTCCTACGAGCTGCTCACGTACCGCAAACCCTTCCGGGGCGAGCACCTGTCGACGATCCTCTACAAGATCCTGAACGAGAGCCCCGAGAAGATCGAGAGCCTCGCTCCCGAGGTCCCGCCGGCCCTCGTCGCGATCGTCAACCGCGCCCTCGCGAAGAATCCCGCCGAGCGCTACGCGACCATGGACGAGTTCCGGCGGGATCTCCAGAACGTCGGCCGCGAGCTCGGCGGCCTGTCCGGCCGCTACCCGGTGACGCAGGTCCTGCCCGACACGGTGCGCGCCGCGCGGCTCGACGCCGACGAGGATCCCACGCTGGCGACCCCCTCGAGCGGCGTGGCGCCGCTGAACATCACCCCGCCCTCGGGAGCCCTGGCGCGGGTCCCGGCTCCGGACGCGACGCCGACGAGCGGCGCGATCTCGGGCGGCGCACGGCCGCCGCTCGAGCTCGTGAACTTCCGCGACCCGGCCGCCGAGGAGGTTGCTCCGGAGGCGACCACCACGGGACCGCGCCTGACCACCGAGACGACCGGAACCGTGCGCAAGACGCGGCTGACGATCCTCGCCGCCCTGCTGATCCTGGGCGTGGCCGGCGCCGAGATCTACCGGCTCTTGAACCGCGAGCCGGCCGCCGCCGCCAAGCCCGCGCCGGCGCCGGCCGCCACGGCGCACCCTCCGGTCCCGACCGCCGCGCTCGAATTCCCCGAGCCGAAGCTCGGCGAGGGCGAGGCGGCGAAAGCCGCGTCGGCCCCGATGCCGACGGCCGCGCCACCGGCCGCTCCCGCCGCCGCGCCGGCCGCGGCCGCTCCTCCCGCACCCGCGCCGCCGGCCGAGAAGCCCGCGCCGGCGAAGAAATACCGGATACAGTTCTCCTCCGTGCCCGTGGCGACGCTCTCGGTGGACGGCAAGGTCGTGGGACCGTCGGTCCCCGCCCGGAGCCTCATGCTCGACGAGGGCGAGCACACGGTCCGGTACGAGGCCAAGGGGTTCCCCGTTCACGAGCGCAAGTTCACGGTAGGCCCGAAGTCGGAGGACCGCATTCACTACCAGTTCCCCGTGTCGATGCTGGTGATCGAGGCGCCGCAGTGGGCCGGCGCGAACGTCCTCGTCGACGGGAAGTTCCGCGGGACCCTCCCGGGCTCCGCGCATCTCCCGCTCGCCGCCGGGACGTACACCGTCACGCTCTCCCGCGAAGGCATGAACCCCGCGACCGAACGGATCACGGTCACGGAAGGCGCGCCGAAAACGTGGACCGCGCCGCCACCCTCCCCCGCGTCGCCGGGAGCCAACTGATGCGTCGAATGGCCGCCGCGCTCTTCGTCCTCGCCCTCGCGCCGTTCGCTCTCGCCCAGGACGCGGCCCGCCTCGAGGCCGACGCCAAGAAGGCGTTCGACGCCGGCCGCTTCCGGGACGCCGGCGAGAAGTACGCGAAGGCCGCCGAGATCGCGGGCGTTTCGCCGGACAAGAAGGGCGACCTCCACCTGCAGAGCGCGTGGGCCTACTACATCGCCGGCAACTCCAGGAGCGCCCGCGAAGAGCTCAAGGCCGCGCTCGCGGCGCGCCCCGACCTCCAGGTGATCGCCGACTTCTACAGCCCCGACTTCGCCAACCTCGCGGCGGCCGTCCGCGCCGAGGTCGCCGGCTCGAACGTTCCCGCCATCGACATGGAAGAGCTCAAGCGCTCCGCCCGGGCCAAGCTCGCCGACGGAAAGTCCGAGGACGCGCTCTTTGACCTGAAGCGGGCGGGCAACACCACGGATCCCGAGGTCTATCGCCTGGTCGCCGACGCCGACGAGCGCCTCGGCAAGACGGCCGACGCGGACGCGGCCCGTCGCCGCGCGAGCGAGCTCGAGAAGGCCGCGGTCAGCTCCGTGCCGATCGGAGGTGCGTTGCCCGAGGGCGCCGCGGCGCCCGCCGCCGGCCCCGCCCCGGTACCGGCCGCCGCCGGGCCGCTGCTCGAATCCGCCGACCACGCGCTCGCCTCCGGCGACTTCCGCGCCGCGTCCTCGTTCGCCCGCCAGGCCTCCGAAGCCGACCCCAAGAACGCCGACGCGCACCGCATCCTCGGCGACGCGGCGCTCGCGGTCGGGCAGAACGCCGATGCCGAACGCGAGTTCACGGCGGCCATCGTGCTCGAATCCGCCAACGGCAAGGCGGAGTACGGCCTCGGCGTCGTCGCCGAGCGCCAGAAGAAGTGGAACACGGCCGCGAGCCACTTTCGGCGCGCTCTCGACCTGAACCCGAAGAGCGTCGCCGCCGCGCGCGGCCTCGGCCGTTCGATGAGCGAGCTCGGCGACAAGAGCGCCGCGCGCATCGCGTTCGGACGCGCGATCGAGATCGACCCGGCGTCGGCCGAGGCGCGCAACGATTTCGGCGTGTTCCTCTACCGCGCCGACGAACTCGACCGCGCGATCGAGGAGCTCATGGAAGCCGTGCGGCTCGACCCGGCCTCCGCGCTGTACCACGAAAACCTCGGCCGCGCCTTCCGCAAGAAATCGCAGTGGAAGGAAGCGGAACGCGAGCTCGCCGAGACCGCCCGCGTCACTCCGAACGACACGGCGGTCTGGATCGCGCTCGGCCAGACCCGCGCCGCGGAGAAGAAGCTCGACGAGGCCGCGACGGCCTACACGACCGCCCTCGAGCTCGACCCGCTCGACGAAGAAGCCGCCGCCGGTCTCGGCGCGACGCTGCGGGCTCAGGGCAAACTCGCCGAAGCCGAAGCCGCTCTGTCGCGCTCGCTCGGCAACATCGCCAAGTCGCCGGTCCTGTGGAACAACCTCGGCGTCGTGCGCGTCGACCGCGGGGCGTACGCTCAGGCCGTCGAGGCGTTCGAGAAAGCCCTCGCCATCGACCTCGCCTTCGAAGCCGCCCGCGCCAACCTGGCGCGCGCCAACGAGCTCGCCGCGCTGGCCCGCGCCGCCTCCTAAACCGGGTGGTCCCGACCGCCGCCGAGCACGCCGCCGAGATCGCGGCCTGGAGGGGGCGGCGCCTCGCCCGTCTGACCGCCGAGGACGGCTGGCTCTCGCTGACCGGGCTCTTCTGGCTTTCGCCCGGCGACAACGCCGTGGGCTCGGACCCGGACTGCGCCGTGACGCTCCCGGCAGGGCGTGCGCCCGAGCGCCTCGGCGTGATCCTCGTCGACGGCCGTGCCGCCGTCTTCGAGCCGCGACTTCCCGCCGATCCCGGCCTCGCGGTCGGCGGGACACCGCTCCAGGGACCGAACCCGCTCGTCTCCGACGCCGCGGGCGAGCCCACGGTCGTCGCGCTCGGCCCGGTGCGATTCCACCTCGTCGAGCGCGGCGGTCGCCTCGCCGTCCGGGTCCGGGACGCCGGAAACCCGGCCCGCCGCTCCCTGGCCGGGATTCCGGCTTTCCCGGTGGATCTTCGATGGCGATTCGACGCGCGCTTCGTGCCCCACGACCCGCCGCTTCGATTCGACGTCGCGGGCATTCTCGGGACGTTCGAGACCGAGGTCTCGCCCGGCGCCGTCCTGTTCACGGTGGACGGGCGGGAGCTTCGCCTCGATCCGATCCTCGAGCGCGGCGAGAGCGACTACTGGATCGTCTTCGGGGACCGGACGAACGGGTCGGACACCTACGCCGGGGGCCGGTTCGTCTACGTCCCGCCGCCGGAGGGCGGGCGCACGGTCCTCGACTTCAACAAGGCGTACAACCCGCCCTGCGTCTTCACGCCTTTTTCGACCTGCCCGCTGCCGCCGCCGCAGAACCGCCTGCCGATCCGCGTCGAGGCCGGGGAGAAGATCTACCGTCCCTGACCCGTCCGGTCAGCGCAGCGCGTCGAGCAGCTCCTTGAGCATCCGCGCCGTCGCTCCCCAGATCACGTGCTCGCCGTGGCGGTAGAAGGGGGTCGGCTC